>CAZWKA010000024.1:0-2718 GCA_964634875.1 uncultured Gammaproteobacteria bacterium | reverse complement strand
AACTTGCAACAGGATCACCTTTGCAAACTGCCCTCGCGCAACAATTCGGTACTATCGAAAATTGGCAGAAAGATTTTATAGCGACCGGCGCCATGCGGGGCATCGGCTGGGCAATTCTCTACTACGATCAACTAGCCGATCGTTATTTCAACTGCTGGGTCAACGAACATGATACCGGCCACCTTGCTGGCTGTGTACCACTTCTCATTATGGATGTTTTTGAACATGCCTTTATCATTGACTACGGCACTAAGCGCGCTGACTATATTCAAAGTTTCATTAAAGCAATTGACTGGAGCAAGGTTGATGAACGACGAATGATGCTTACCAAATCAACGACACTCTAAAAATAAAAAAAGCCGGGTGTTATTTTCTCCGGCTTTTTTATTTAAAATTATAAGAGTTGGAGCACCAGACACACCCTAAAGTGTGTCTGGCATGTTCAGCAGGGTGTAAAGTTTTTTAGCTTGTTTTTAGGCAAGCCTACATTAAACCCGTATCCCTGATGACCGAAATAAAGGAGTGCGGTCGAGACAGCTTTCTAACCGTCGCCAGCTCAAAAGCTTGGTGGCCCTCACTCAGGAGTTCACTTACCGCTATTTTCCCTTGGCAGAGGACTTCGTAGCCGTTATCAAAGTACCAGAGCTCAACGAACACAAGGAGGTCGCTTAGTTCGGGAAACTCTGCGGTTAGCTGCCACAACTCGCGAAAGATGCGCTCGATTATTTCAGGCGGAAAATACGCCGAGAGCGCGTATACGACATGGCCCGTGCCTGCTCGAGTTTCAATCCATGCCAAAAACCGGTTGCCCCCGCCTTTTTCGACGATAACAAGCTCCTCTGGATAGAGCCTTATTTCTGGCATAAGCGGCCAAATCTCAGGCTGCGCGGTGGGTGGCAAGTTTTGTCCACGGTAAACAGCCAAACGACCCGGCGTCACCGACGAAGCTGCTGGCAAACTAAGAACAGGTAGCCCCCAGATGATCGTACCTTCCATAACATCTCCCTGAACGGATTAAAATCCGTCCAATACATTTCGATAGCATTGACTATAGCACACGCCGGAGTAAATAAAAAAAATCTATCCTCTTAGTGTGCAAAACTTTATTTGACAGCAGTTCAACATGGAGTTACGGTACCTGTAGTTTTGCAGCGTCATGCAGCCATTCAAAAAAGGCCGAGGATTATTGCACGACGTAACAAAAAAACTGAACTTTTATTCTTAACACACTGTATATGATCTATCTCGCCGACGATGACGACAAAAACGAAGAACTACCCACGGCACCACAAAAAGGTAATCCGCCAGAAACAGGCCGTGCCGACAAACCACGTGATAGCGGTGATGTCTAAAAAATTTTAGATTACTAAACGTATACGCATCGGCGCATTCCCGGTGCGGAATCAGCGCCGGTCCACGGAAGACCACTCGTCGCATTGTTTAAACACCCCCTTTGTGCCTTACCATTGTTACTAAAATAATCCCGATACCCTCGGGATTATTTTCTTTACGAAGCGATAAAGGTATGAGAAACTATGACTATATTTATTGCATATGATTACTACCTTTATAGAATTTAGACATGCTGCCACAGAAAAACTAGATGCTTTTAACAATTTTATAAACGCGCATCAGCTTGCTCAAACTATTCAACCCGACCATTTTGGGTATCGCTGCCTGAACAGTGACGAATTTGCTCGCATGCGTGCTCTGTTTGAATTTGAATCAACATTTATCTACCAGTCAATTATCGCCGGCAGACGCATTGCACTTATTAAGCTCAAAAAACCGTTTATCACCCTAGCTGGCCCGCTCAGTTATGTAGAACTATCCGACCAGAAACCAGATGGTTCTCAAAAAAGCGGCTTTGATCATGTAGAATTTTTCTCTAACCAAAAAAGCGTTGCCGAACTAGTTAGTTTATTCGCAGAAAAGGGTCTCTCTTTTTCAAAAATAGAACGGCCGCATCATGTAACTTTTGACCATCAATTAGAAAACGGTTTAATCTTGCGCATCGAACCAATCGCACTCATTCAAAAAATTATTGAACAGGAAGTGGCGTAGTGATTTTTTTATAGAGAAAACGGGTGTCGGGGCCTCTACCCCGAACACCCGAAAGCAGCGCTACCGCCGCGTAAGCAGCAGCCAAAAAAGCCAGCTGAAGAGAAAAAGAACAGTACAGACACCGCCGCCAACGAGAGCGGCTTTTTGTCCATGTTTCTCGATCCATGTTAGGTCGCGCATGGTCACGAGAGGAGTCTGGGTAGAATTCGACATAGGGAAATCCTTCGCCTTTCCCTCTGCATAGCCCAAATCGCCCCCACCACCATCTTCACCTTGTTTTTCTAACATGAAATACCTCCAATTTTATTTAAACCCACTATCATGATTTTGTAAACCCCAACCTGAACAGAATTTCAAAAACTGATTGCTGATTAATGTTCAAGACGTACAGGCATTTTTAGTAACTGTAGTATATGCTATACTGACAAAATACAATTATCTACTCCATAATTTTTTCTATGAAACTAAAAATAAGTTTAACTAGCCTGCTGACAGCCGTACTGTGCGCCCCACTTCTTTTTTCATCGGTCGAGGCAGCCACTACCCCAACCCTCGGCTTGGTCGCTAAAACCGGGGACGCCGTACAGGTAACCACTACCGCCGATCCGAACACTACGCTGCAATTATCCTTTTTACCACCCGGTGCTTCTCAGA
>CAZWKA010000023.1:0-2889 GCA_964634875.1 uncultured Gammaproteobacteria bacterium | reverse complement strand
AAAGCAAGTATACTGTCAAAGGTATCGGGGGTTCGAATCCCCCCCTCTCCGCCACAAGCAGCGAAAGCTGTTTTTTTGTTTTGTCTAGAGAGGTAATTCACGTACGTGCGACGGGTAGTGTGGATAATAACGTTGGTTGTACACAGACCAGAAGGGATTCGAATCTCAAGGTGTTTTATAGATAACAAAAAACTTCTTAAAAACTACATCCAATCAAGATATTGTTTCCGTCTTGAAACGGGCAAGTCAGCATCAAGCTGCGCGCAAGCAAGCAAAATGGCAGATCAAACAAGGAAGATCCGGCATAGAGAATATCTGCAGATACCCTTCTAGAGGTCGACACCAGCTCGTTATCCCTACTACTTAGTTTAATCTTACTGCTTCAGGTGGTTGTTGTTGGATGTAGTTTTTAAGAAGCTGTTTATATATTAATATTATGTCTTTTTAAAGTCAAACCCCTCGAGCCGAAGCCCGAGGGGTTGATTGTTCATTTATCTATATCGTGCCTTGATGGCACTCCAGGTGGTCGGTTGAACGGGGATGGGCAAGTAACCGAACTTCTGAACGCGGCAATTTCCAGAATCGGCGACATAGATGTTGCCCATTGAGTCAGTCGCGACTCTTTGTGCTCCATTAAATTCGCCTATACCGCTACCGAGAGTTCCCCACTCAGTAACATAGGCACCATCGCTCGTGAACTTCTGGATTCGGTTAATGTCTGCGACATAGATATTTCCATCTGTGTCGACCACTAATCCTCCTGGGCCAAGGAACTGTCCTGGTCCATTTCCAGATGAACCCCATCCGGTAAGATAGGCACCATCGCTCGTGAACTTCTGGATTCGGTGGTTGTTACCCTCTGAGACGTAGACATTACCGTCGGTGTCCGTTGTCAATCCCTGTGGATAGAGGAACTGGCCCGGCCCGTTTCCCTGTGAACCCCACTCAGTAATGTAGACGCCATCGCTCGTGAACTTTAAGACCCGACAGTAGTAATCATCTGTGACATAAACATCTCCAGCGCCATCAACAGTGATAGCGAAGGGTTCGGCAAATTGCCACCCCGGTGTGTTCAAACTCCACTGCAAGATGAATGATCCGGAATTTGTGAACTTCTGGACAAGTTGATTGTCCATATCTGCGACGTAAACATTTCCGACAGCGTCGGTTGCCACGCCGACGATAGTAGACATTGTCCCGTTGCCGCCACCGAAGGACCCCCATTGAGAAACAAAGGATCCGGAATTTGTGAACTTCTGGACGCGACTAGTGCCCGAGTCGATGACGAATACGTTGCCGAATCCGTCAGTCGCAATGCCGAAGGGATAAACGAATTGTCCTGAACTGGAGCCCTGCGACCCCCACTGCAGAATGAACTGCGGAGGAACATCGGCGAACGAGGGGGAGACGAAAGCCGTCACGACAACGGCCACAAACAAGGTTGTAAAGAACGCTTTCATGATTCCCTCCAGAAATCCTGGCCGCGCACCATGCGTAGACAGAAAGCTGGAGGAAAGTAAGGACAGAATAGCAATACCAAAAAAGTGACTATTTGTCGAGGGAAGAGGGCTTGTATAAGTCAGAGGAAGAGCGACGATGGATTATCTTATAGATTCTGAAAAGCTGTCTTGCCAGATCTAAAACTTGGTCATCGGTAAGCAGCTCACCGGTCTGTTCTAGGTGAATCTGTCTGAGTTCTTCTATAGATTCAGGGGGAATATTCATATATTTACACACCCCCTCTCTAGACGAGAAGCCAAAGACATGGTTGAATGTCCTAAGGCTTCAGGGGTTCGAATTCCGTCCCTCGTGGCCCGCCACCCTTCGCTCGCGGAGCGAGCTACGGGTGGCCTCTGGCCAGCCGTACTGATCGACTTGTCGATCAGAGAAGGGTAGTCACCCGAAACTTTAGTGAAGGGTGACACGCTCAGCGTCCCGCCATCAAATTATATTTATGAAACCACATCGTCCTTTTGAACTTCAAGAGTATAATCCGGAGTGGAAGGAACGTTTTTTAAATTCAGCAGCAAAGATTAAGCCAATTTTTGGTGATAATCTTATACGGCTTGAGCATATCGGCAGTACCTCAATAGAGGGTATGATTGCCAAACCACAGATAGATATACTAGCTATCGTGAAGGATTTGGACGTAGTGAAAGATTGTTATGCTGCCTTTATTGAATCGGGATTTACTTCGCGGGGACGCGGCTATGTCAATGCTGATGATGAATACTTTACCGAAGACTCAGCAGACGGCAAGAGATTGACGAGTGTCCATACATTGCAGGCTGACAATCCGAAGATTGAGGAATATGTAGCATTTCGAGATTATTTACAAGAGAATTTAGCTGATCGAAATCTTTATATTGCGACCAAGCGAAATTTGTATTTGTTGCATCAAGATAATTACGCAGAGTATGGTAACGGTAAAAAAGAAGTTATTGCAATGATAATAGACCGCGCCAAGAAGTGGTTTAAAGAAAAATAAAATGTCCTCCGACAAACTCATCTATGTCTGTTCCAAGTGCGACGCTCAAGCCTCCAAGTGGTCTGGGCGATGTTTTGAGTGCGGAGGATGGGGCACTTTAGAAAGTCAAAACTCAAAAGTCAAAAGTCAAAACGAAGAGAAGCAGGCGAAGGCGAAAAAATTAACTGACGTTTCAGCGGCTGGGGAGGTGATGACCTTTGAGGATTTGCAGGGACAGGAATTGACGAGGATCACGGCTGACGAACCATTGGCGCTGGCTATATTTCCGCAGGGACTGCCGTTGGGAAGTATTACGTTACTCGGAGGAGAGCCTGGTGCTGGTAAATCTACTTTGGCTTTGCAGCTTAGTTTGCAGTTTACCAAAAAGAATAAAGTCATCTATTTTTCTTCTGAAGAATCGG
>CAZWKA010000022.1:0-3014 GCA_964634875.1 uncultured Gammaproteobacteria bacterium | reverse complement strand
TACAACAAAAAACCCCTCTTTTTGAGGGGCTGTATTGCGTGTGTTTTTCTTGTTAGTTAGTCACGGCAAACAACCCCTTTTTGAGGAGTAGTAGTAGCGCAGCCATTGACCAACTGTAGTTTCATACTGCGTAATTGTAACATAGAAGGCAATGGGTAGTGAGTCGTAGAATTTGAATAACTAAGGAAGCTATCCAAAACAGATCAAGAATCGATTATTACCGGAGTATTGCAATAAGTTCAACGGTAATTTCGAGCCGAGTAATTTTGCAATAATACTCCGTACATAAGACACTTCTCTGCCGTTTCTAAAGATAAGTCATGAGTGCTAGCAAGGTTAATTTGGTTTACTATATTTCTGATATATGGCTCAACTTGTTTGTCGCCCAATTGAACACTCCACCGTTTTGCCTCCTCAAAAAATCGCATTGCCCCTTTTATCGAACCTCTCTGTGTAAGGCTGGCGACCCGAAAAAGATCGTTAGATAACGAGCCAATCAACATTTGAGTTTCGTTCATAGTATCTCTTTAAAGAAAAATTCTACAAGTTCCTTATAGATTTTCTTAATTTGTTCATCTTGTATTTCATTCTTTGTATTATTATCTCTGGGGCGAATGTTGATAAAGGAATTAAAGTCAATCTCGCTAGTCTCTAAATCAAGACCACCACCCCATACACTACTTTGTTGCGATCCTTGTTCTAGTAAAATTTGCTCTCCTTCAAAATGCCGATCCATCCCGGCACTACAAATCTTTTTATCAATATCAATAACTGTTTTAATATAGACATCAAATTGCTCTTTTAGCTGTTTTATCTGTTCCAAAGAATATGGTTCTGCTGAAGTGATGATCATTACTGGAGTATACCATCCAAAACTTCTACCCCGCTCCCCCGCCACCGCCGCCTCCACCACCTCCGCCGCCACCAGAAAAACCACCCGACGAGCTCGTGCCACTGGCGCCGTACACGCGGTTTCCCGCCTGCTGCACCGAGTTGAGCGCATCGCCAATCGAGCCCAGTGCTGACCCTAAACTATCCACACTTGCCAAGCCGGAGTGTGAAGTGAGGTTCGCACCACCCCACCGCGACACGAGCGCGGCTTGTTGCGCCGCCGGCAACGAGAGCGGCAACTGAGATAATGCTTTCACAGAAATACCCAGCAGCGTGCCATACACTAAATACTGTTCCCACAAAATTATCGAGTCGATCGGCTCACGCACCGTGCGCTTAAAGTCTTTGAGATAGCGACGAAATGCCAGCCATTCGGCTGCTTGTTTTGCGCCCGCCTCCGTGCGTTTCTCACCGCGAGATTTGAAAATCGACAAAAGCAACAGCATGAAAAAGGACAGCGCGATTGAGAGCGTGGCAGTAGCAACGACCAACACAAATCCGCGAGCATCGAGTGCTGTTTCCAGAGCACTCATGCCAAACACAAACACCAAAACATTAGCAACTAAACACAGCACGGGGAATCCCGATTGATATTTGAGGGTTGTTTGGTGGGCAAGTTTATCAAACAAACCATCTTTGAGACTCTGTCGCAGCGCCGTTGTCTGCAAGCCTTTGAAAAAACTCTGCACCGAGGTTGGATGTGCCGTCATCCATTTCACCAACTCTTTGATTTGCAGAACCTCGACAATTTTTCCCTCAATTGAGACCGAAGTCGTGCCTGCGCGACGAAGCAGTGACAGCACGCGCGACTGTACTGCGGTGAGCGCTCCTTTCGTGCCTGCATCAGCTTCAAGGTCTGCTTCAGCAGATAGACCAATTGCCGCAAATGCTTCGGTAATCTCAGAAATCGCTGACTCCTGCGACATGTCTGCTTCCCGCGCTTCTTTAGAAATCGGCTCTAAATAGTACTCATAGTCTTTAATAAATAAACCATGGCGCTTGTCGCTGCGCCGCAATCGGTAGTGTTTGAGATGCACCAGCGAAAGAATGCTCGCCGTTAGCGCGCGGGCGGTGAGGTTTTTGCTGCCGTTGAGCAGTTGCTCAACTTGTGGCGGGTCAATCGTGCTTGGCGGTTCCCACAAGCGCCCTCCGAACGCAACTTTGGGCAGCGGCTTGTCGCGACCAATCTTGAAAAACAAAATCGTGCGCTGGATAGTAAACCACAGCGAAGCGGCAAGTAAGGCGAGCTGGCCCGCAAGCAGTGCCCAGCCTAGGTACTGTCGTTGCTGTAGTTTGCTTTCTGTCTCGGCAATAAATGATTGTTCTTCTGTTTCTATCCGCTCGCGCGTGTTGGTGCCGCTGGTGAGCTTGTTTGCCAAAAATCCCTCGAGAGGCATCAAAATTCTACCCTCAAAAAATTCACCGGCTGAGGTGCTAGGAGCAGTAAATACTATTCTTTTTGCATCGGGAATCGCGACCACACCCGCCAAAGTTCCATGCCCCCATGCTTTGACTTTTTCAGTGGTCATGGCTTCCGGCAGCGAGACCACCACCGAAATATTGGACTGCGGCACTTCCCACGCATCGCCAATCCACTGCCAGTACAGCTCTGCCGCGTCGGTTTGGTTTGTCACTGCATTGTCCACCGTGTAGGAAAGCGTGAATTTTTCGCTTGTGCTGCTGCGATAGAACCATTTAATCAGGTGCGTGTTCCCCTCGCTATTCACAAAAAAAGTATCCTGCGGTCGCGTTGTTTCTGACTGGGTTATCTCGTTTTTGCGCAGTTGACGATAGCACGTCGTCTCATCGCACAGTTTCCAGTTGCTAAAAGTATACGGCGTTGTTCTGCCCGGCTGCTTTTTCTGATTTGCCGCGCCGCGAATTTCTTGGTACGCAAACGTAAACTCCCCGCCCGAAAAATCAAACGTGCGCGTTTCTGAAACATCCATCGAGCCGTCGGGTTTGAGCTGTGCGGCGATGTCGACGTTGGTGATGGAATAAGATTTGGCGGAGATGGGGGTGGAAGATGCTAAAAAGCCAGCAATCACAGTTGCGATTGCCGCAAAATGCATGAAGAATTGTGGAGCGCGCATGGTAGTAGTATAGAGCTTTTTGAACTGAAG
>CAZWKA010000021.1:0-3030 GCA_964634875.1 uncultured Gammaproteobacteria bacterium | reverse complement strand
ATCATGCCAGTGTAGTAGTCCAGTCCGCGAGCGAGAGTGGGCGTGAAGGCGAGAGCAGATTCTGGCACACCGAGCGCCACTGCGGCTTGCATAATTTCTGTCAGATTAGAAGACGGCTGTGCGATTTGAATTGCTTCTAGCACCTCGCGCGAGGCGGTTGCCTCGAGACCTTTTGCGAGCAGCTCTTCGCGAACTTGTTCGGGGGTTTGTTTATCAAGTTTATCAATTGTTTGGATGATCGACATCACCGGCACTGTTTCAGTTGCAAATGGCTGCAATGTTTCCAGCAACACCTGGCGGTCGTTGATGCGCAGCTCAACCTGCTCGAAACCAATTTCTTTACACCCGGCATACGTGCAGGCGAGAATCTCGGCGTCAGAAATGACTGCGGTACTGCCAAAAATATCGATATCGCACTGGGTAAATTCGCGGTAGCGGCCGTGTTGCGGTTTATCGGCACGAAAGACATTTTGCACCTGGTAGCGGCGGAAAAAGCGCGGCAATTCCTGGTTGTACTGTGCTAACACGCGCGCAGTCGGAACGGTCTGGTCATAGCGCAGTGCAACTTCTCGCTCGCCACGGTCGGTAAATTTGTAGACTAATTTATCGGCTTCATCGCCATATTTTCCCAGGAGTAGCGAAGCATATTCCAGCGTCGGAGTCTCGAGCGGTTCAAATCCAAAGCGGCGAAAAACATTCAGTAGTTTTCCCAGCACAAAATCACGCCGGCGTTTTTCTGCGGGCAAAAAATCACGAAAACCTTTGAGCGTTTGCACAGTGTTGTTTGACATAGTCTGGAGGTATTATAGCGGAGTTGGGGAGGGAACTCCATTTAGATTTGCGGTATAATGAACGCTCGACCAGATCGCTGGTCGCGAGGGCCAATAGTATAACGGTAGTACACAGCATTCGCATTGCTGGAGTCCGGGTTCGATTCCCGGTTGGTCCACAGGTTATGTTAAACCGTTCGTGGTCAAAATACGGAAGAGTAACTTCGGTAACATTACTCGCATTCGGATTTTTGTTGTTTATACTTTTTTACGCGACGGGAATACTTACGCTTTTGCTTCCCAGGAGTTATGTTTTTAAACCCTCACTGTTAAACTACCAAAATGAAACTTTGGAAAAGTTGGCGGTGTTTGACTACTGTGACGCTTTACCATGTCGCAGCGTTTATTTGGTTACTAGTCATTTGGTATCGGATAGAGTTGAGAATTTTGAGTATTGCAGCTACTCAAACATAAGTGGTAATCGGCATATTGTGTACCTTGATGCTCGTGGTAGTCCCCAAATGCTTGGTAGTTTTGGATCGCAAAAGTATTGTCAAGGAAATGGAAGCACTCACAAACTCTTTTGTGGGAAAAAGCAATCGTTGGTCAAATATTCTGTGTATGATTTATTATCGTTTCCACCGGAACGCATAGCGATCGACTATTTTAGTTGTGAGAGTGCCAAATAGTTCAGCATCAGTATAGCCAAAAATGCCTTTTCAGCCATGCTAAAATAATCATCATAAATGCTCCTCATCTGCGATTTCTCCTACGTGCTCCTGTTTCCCAGCCACCATGAGACGGGAACAAGTTTGACCGTTTTATACGAATCCGACCCGCAAAAAACCGCCGACACTTTTTCGCAGCTTTTTTATTTTAATGACGAGTTGCTGCAGGAAATTTCTCAGTATGTAGCACTGTCGGCAATTTCAAAAGCAGCCATTTTCACTGCCGGAAGAACTGTTTATGCGCCGATCGCAACAGAAAAAATGCACGCAATTTTTAGCGATATTTTTACGCCAGAAATGCTCGGATTTAGAAAAAATGACCCGCGCGCCTACGTAGAACTCGCAAGTCGATTACATTGCAGAACCAATGAAATTGTGTACATCGATGATTCTCAAAAAAACACCACAGCAGCAATAGAAGCTGGCTGTATAGCGCACACATTTATTGACACGAAAACGGCAATTAATTTTTTGCACCAACAACTGCTACCACCAACCACATAATTATGTTTCAGCAGTGAGCACAACAGGATGTTTGGTTTGCAACAGTAAGGTTTCCTCAAAGCGGAAGCCAAAAACGCCTTCCAAATAAATGCCTGGCTCAATGGTAACGCAGAGATTTTCGCGCAAAGTTTCAACATTTCTCCAAGAAAGCGACGGTGCTTCATGAATATCGAGGCCGACACCGTGGCCGGTTGTATGGGGGAATTCGCGGTTGGAAAAACCAGCGGCGTGGATATGCTGGCGCACCACATCATCGATATCTTTGGCGGTGAGATGGGAAATGTCCACTGCTCGATCAAGCAAATCCACAGCAAGTCGATAGGCTTCGAGCGCAGTTTTCTCGATGGTTACATACTGCTCGGGTGGTTTTTTGCCAAACCAAAATGAACGCGTCATGTCGGAACGGTACCAGCCGAATTTCGCTCCAACATCAAGCAAAACTGCCATCTCATTGCGCAATACCGTGTTACCGGGTTGATGGTGTGGCAATGCTGTGTTTGGCCCAAAAGCGATGACGCTAGGAAATGCCATGCCGGAGCCGCCATTTTGCAGTACGAGTGTCTCAAAGATTTGTTTTACTTCGAGCTCGGTCATGCCAATTTTTAGCTGCTGCATGGTGCTTGCAAGTGCGCGCGCAGCAATCCTACCTGCTTCCGTCAGTTGTGCAATTTCATCAGCGTCTTTTATTTCACGGATGGTGCTGATTATTTTCCTATTCTGAGGTTGCAAGTCGCAGCGCACATCCGCGACAATGCTTTTATATTCAGCAAAAGAAAGCGTTTCTTCGTCTATCAGCAGTCGCGGCGTTGGGGTTGCGTCATGACGATGCAGCCAGTTTTTTAATTCTTGATTTACCGCTCTTTCTGAGCAGTCGGGGATAAAGGTAAAGGGAGAATGCTGCGGGGCGGGGGAGAAGTGGTTGAAAAGCAGCAGCGCGGTTTTTTTGCCGACGATCGCGTATGCTTCGCGCTCTTCAGTTACTAGTTGCTCGTAGCCGCTAAAAAAGTACAAGTCGCTCGGACGGGAAA
>CAZWKA010000020.1:0-3260 GCA_964634875.1 uncultured Gammaproteobacteria bacterium | reverse complement strand
TACCTACTTACGACAGAATTAATTCTCTATGTATGCCATCAACTGAATCCCGTTTTTTCAAAAACCCCGAAGAAAACATTGCTTCACATGATAATGACGTGTACCCGCTTAAAGAGCGTATTGTTGCCTTGTGGAAAAAGGGGGCAGAATTGCAGCCGTATGAGCAAGCAGAACTCGACGCCCTTGTAGAAAAATTTTTAACACGCGAGCGCAATTCTTTTAAAAATGAAGATCCTCTCGCTGAAGTTCAGAACGACCTGCTACAGGTTAAAGCGCAGACAGAAATTAAAGCGATTAATAATGCTAAAACGCAAGGCGCTAAAGAGTGGTATCACCCTAATTTAACCGAACAAGAAGAAAATGAAATGGGGGAATTAGAGGGCTTGCTGAGCATATCGCCAGCTCATTTGACAACGGAGCAGTACGAACGCCTTATGTGGTTAATTAAACAACGTGAACCGTATGAGCCACCAAAAAAAACTAGCAAATAATGTAGAAATTCCCGTCGTAGCGCTTGGCACCTGGAAAGCGACCGGTAGTAAAGTAAAAAACGCTGTTTTGGCTGCACTCGCTGCTGGATATCGCCATATCGACACGGCCAAGATCTACGGCAACGAACGCGAGGTAGGGGAGGCGATTCGCGAAAGCGGTGTGCCACGCGGCGAAATTTTTGTAACCACGAAACTCTGGAATGGCGACCAAGGCTATGAAAAGGCCTTTGAAGCCTTTGAGAAGTCGAAAGATGCTCTCGGCCTCGACTACCTTGATCTCTACATTATTCACTGGCCGGAACCTCGTACGCGCCAAGACAGTTGGCGAGCGCTTGAAGAATTGTATGCGGCTGGTAAATGCCGGGCGATTGGAGTGTCCAATTACACCATCAAACACCTGGAGGAAATGAAAACGTATGCCAAGGTCATGCCCATGGTGAACCAGGTAGAATTCCATCCTTTTTTGTATCAAAAAGAATTGCTCGAGTACTGCGCAAGTAACAGCATTGCTCTTGAGGCCTACAGCCCGCTCGCGCATGGTGAGCGACAGAAAGACAAGGTAATTACCGCTATTGCCGAAGCGCACGGTAAATCCAATGCTCAAATCATGCTGCGCTGGAGCCTGCAGCACGGGAATATTATCTTGCCTAAGTCTACCAATCCGGAGAGGATAGGGGAGAACTTGGCGGTGTTTGATTTTGAATTGACGGGGGAGGAAATGGCGCGGCTTAATGGGTTGAATGAGGATTTTCGGACGTGTTGGGATCCGAGTGAGTTGATGTAAATGTATGCAAGAAAAATATAGTAATATTTTGCTTGATATTTGCTATTTAAATCGAATTGGAAATGATTTTTTAGATAACGCCTTAAAGATATATCAAGAAGCAGATAAAGGACAGGGCGATTCAAATCATTCATTTGATTTATTAGTTTCGCACGCTTTAGAAAATTTGATTAAGTCAATATTGGCGCTTCATATTTTTTTATGCAAATACAGTCAAACAGAGGAAAAAATAACAACTTCAATAAAAGCTGAATTTTATAGAATTGACCATAATTTAGACTATGCATTTAAAAGCGTACCTATTTTGATGCAAGCACTGAAGATAAATAGCGTTAAACGAACTCAGGGAACGGCTGGCTTAGTAGATCAATTCGTCTTAAAAATTGGAGATAATCAGATAATCATTAGACACACCATGGGTGCAAGATATGGAAGCTATGCTAAGCAGAAAAACTGTTTTGTAAGTTGGGATGAATTATTGTTCCAATTTCTTAAAGATTTTAAAATTAAATCACAAAAAATTTTTTTAGAGTTAGAAAATAAAATTAGGAATAAATAATTTTTATTTTAAAATTCTATTTAAATATTCTAGTTTAGAATATTTAAATACTGCCCGATAAATATCGGGCTTTGTTATCTGTCTCCAAAAATCAAACCCTATACTTGAGTCAAAACTCCGTAGTAGCAGGGTCATAATGATACCGTGCGTTCCCAAGACAATAGTTTTACCAGCATATTGTTTAAGTATTTCTTGAAAAACAGGTAGGCCACGCGCAAGCACTTCGGCAGCGCTTTCACCACCCGCTAATTTATAGTTTTCATCAGCAAAAACCTTTTCTATCTCAGCTTCGATTTTGTCTTCCTCGATAAAAGTCTCCGGTCCACGTAAGAGCAGCTCACGCAGCTCATCATGGGTTTCAATAGGCTTGTTTTTCGCTAGTGCAATGGGTTTAATGGTTTCAACTGCCCTGGGGCTTGAACTCGAAACAAATACATCAACGGGTACTGCATCAAAAAGTTCGACTAGTTTTTTAGCTGCCTGTTCACCCTCGGGTGACAAACTTCTGTTGTGGTAGTTTTCCAGGCTAAATGGCGCCTTAGCGTGCCGCACGAAGTACACGATAGTTTCCATATACGTTATTTATTCCCCCGATGAAACTTTGCATGCACATCATGCAATTTTTTATTGGTCACGTGGGTATAAATTTGTGTCGTGACAATATTCTTGTGCCCCAAAAGTTCTTGTACCGAGCGCATATCCGCGCCCTGGTCGAGTAGGTCGGTGGCAAAGCTGTGGCGCAGGGTGTGCGGTGTAGCATCCACCGGAAGGCCGGCCATGCCGGCGTAGCGCCGGACTGCGCGTTCTATAGAGCGGGTAGTGAGGCGACGCTCAGCACTGCCTTTTTGGGCTTTGGCGTAGTTGATAAAGAGGGGAGGGTACATGTCCTGAACCCTGGTTTTGATGTAATTGCCAAGCCAATTGAGGGCTTCCGTAGAAAAGTAGACGGTACGAACCGATCCGCCTTTACCGGCAATACTGATTTCCAAGTCTTTAATTTTTTTAGCAACAATGTTCCGGATATCGAAGAGGCGTATATTAAGCGACGTTAACTCCGAGATACGCATGCCGGTAGAGAAGAGGACCTCCAGGATAGCCCGGTCCCGCACGCCTTCGATAGTCGAGAGGTCAGGCATGGTCATGAGTTTTTTGACCTGGTCGTAGTTAAGGAATTTAATTCGTTTTTCTTTTTCAGTTAATTTAGGGAGTTGAATTTTATCGCTTGGGAGCGCCACAATATCTCGCGTCGCAAAATATGCCATCAGATTGCGGAGCGCTATAAGATAGTAGTTCTGAGTGGTTTTTTTGATTGGCTGATTAGTCTTTTTGTCCTTTTTACGAGATAGATACAGGCGATAATTCCAGATGTGCTCGGCCGTGAGTTCGTGCGGCTTAAGAGTAGTGAGGGACTGATCAACCAGCCAGT
>CAZWKA010000019.1:0-3762 GCA_964634875.1 uncultured Gammaproteobacteria bacterium | reverse complement strand
GTTGATCCGGGGCAGACGGTTACGATAGCAGCCGGGAACGGGGTAACGACAACCGCCGGGGCTACGCGCACCGTGACGGTGGCCGCCGATACGTCCGTGCTGGCGTCTAAGGTATACGCTGAATCACTTGTTAACGAAAGCGAAATAACTGTAACCCAAGCCGATCACGTATTTTTCCCCGGAAACCTAGTGCATTATTCCGAAACAGCAACCGTTTTCGCCGACTTTGGGCAGGAATCGACGCTGGCCAATGCGATCATTAAGGAGGTTGTAAACGATAGCACGTTTATAATTCAGACATCCGGACAAATAGAAATTCCCAACATCACAGCCGGAACAACTTATTACACGGGAGCGCGGGGCTATGCCGTCACCGAAGCACCAAAAAGGAAGCATGTAGCGTATAGGGCGGTAGAGGATGGATTAGCGGAACTGGTTTTTGGCCCTGCTGAGTATCCAACTCCCACGAGATATACCTACATGCAGAAAGTGCAAGACATTGCCCCGGATAATCTTATAGCTTATTGGCCGCTTGACGACGCAAGCGGAACATCGGCCAGAGAAGTAAAAAATGGATATAATGGGACTTATTCTGGAACTCCAGACCTGACACAATCTGGATTCGGCGATGGCCTTACTTCGCTGTATTTGGATGGAAGCAACGATTATGTTACGCTACCATCCGGCTTTGCATCTTCTTTTGTCCCGGATGATGGGACGGTTTCGGTTTGGGTGAAACTGGATAGCGCGGCGGCGGTAGATGCCAGTGTAAATACGGTGTTTTGGTTCGATACTAAGCCACCAGAAACACGCACCTTCTTTCTTAGAAAATCTACTGATCGCGCTTGGCAGGTTGGAGCAGCAGGTGGTGTAACTGGATTAGGAACACCGACCGATGAATGGACACATATAGCTGTAACTTGGTCTTCAAAAAACAACTCAATAACCTGCTATGTTAATGGTGAAAATGCAAACTTTTGGGCAGAAGTGCCGAATACAGTAGATAGTGTATTCAACCAAGACCGAGTTAATATCGGTCAACTATACGCTGGTACGAACCGATTCAAAGGTTATATGGCCCATTTCTCTATATTTGACCGAGCTTTAAATTACGGGGAAGTTTTAGAATTGGCCGGAATACAAAATACCAGAAATGACAAACAGGAAGTTTTTCAAACGGATTCAATTAAGTCAATAATTAAAACTTTAAGCTCAACAGGTGAACCAAACTGGGTCGGTAGGCCAAGCATCGTAAATCTGGATAGTATTTGGGTTATGGCCTATCGTAGAGGAGGAGAGCATAACTCTGGCACTGGCATTAATCATATCGTATTTTCAGATGATGAAGGCGTAACATGGAGTAAGCAAGATACACTTCTCGATGGAACTACGCCTTTGTCTGGTGCGCCGTTCACATTGCATGGAACAAATATAAATAGTTCAGGAGGTGATATTTTTTCCTGTTCAAATGGAGATATTATATTTCATCAATGGGAATCAGGAAATGACCCATTATATCAGGGGACTTACCAATATCGAAGCACTGATGGCGGCGAAACATGGACAGATGAAGGTAGGTTATTTAACAATTCCAAATTCGTATTTGAGGAAGATCATACCATTATATCCGATACAATTTATGTGATAGGGAGAGATGTTACTGTATCACTAGAAAAAACAATCATAATATATAGTTTTGACAATGCGACTACATGGGACACGCTGTCTTATGTGGAAACAGAGATCGACGCTAACGAAACAGGTATAGAGCATGTTGGAGGAGGAGTTATGATTGCTGTTGCTAGGACATCAACGCGTGATGAAACGTATCAATATAGAAGTGACGATTATGGAAGAACTTGGAGCGAGAAAATTGCGAAGGGTTACGAGTTAGGCATTGTCCAAAAGCCAAGGTTAAAACTAATTCGCGACACATTGTTCCTGATAGGAAGAGAGGTACGCGATTTAGATTATTGGGAAACATACACCTCGGTTTGGTTTAGCGTAGATACAGGAGATACTTGGTCGCCAGCATTCCGCCCAGATCAAACTTATTATTTTGAGGAAACCGGGTATTGCGACATAGAAGGAAGAACAGATGGTAGTTTTTATCTGGCTACATACGCTGGCAGAACCGGGAATGCAGATTTGAGGGAATATGTTTTTTCTTATAAACAAGAAGATACCTTAGAAATCAACAAGTTAATTTCGACCCTATCATCTGGTTTTTTGAAGTCAACAGGAGTAGGGACACCGGTTTCAGTATCTTCCTCTATCAATCTACAAACGGAAGTGTCTGGCGTCTTACCAAAAGCGTCCGGGGGAAACCCACTAGCAGGACTTACAGATAATTATATCCCCCGTGCGGATGGAACTGACGATTTAGAGAACTCTGTCTTGCGCGATGACGGAAGCGGAAACGTAGGGCTAGGGATTACACCGGAAGCAACCTTGCATATTTTGAGGGGGACTGAGGTTAGCGGGTCAATATCATCTTTAGCTGCTGCTCTTATTGTGGAGCAGGGAGTTAGCGACATGACGGTGGCCTTTAATGCCGGGCCATCCCATAAAATTGATTTAGTTTTTGGGGACAACGTGGCATCGAGTTCTGGGAAAATCAGGTATTACAATACCAGTCACGCAAATACAAAAAAATTAAGTTTCTATACGAACTTGACGGCTAAGATGACTATCGACACACTTGGCCGTGTCCAAATAGGAAACAACATACCAGAAACGCCAGAAGCCAGACTACACCTGTATGAAGGTAATGTAGCTAATACGCCGAAATCAGAAGCATCCTTAGTTATAGAAAAAAACTCAGACGATGGGGGAATTAACATTCTTACGAACTCGGTGCGACGCGGAGCGATCTACTTTGGGGATAACACAAACAACACGCTTGGGTGGATTGCCATGAAGGGTTCAACCATGACAGCACCCGCAAGCGCATTTGAGTTTTTAGTAGGAGGTTCAGTAAAAGGCTTCTGGGGGCCAACCGGAATGCTATCGGTTGGGACCATGACAACATTTACAGACGCAATGGGCGTTATCAACGCTCAAACTGGATACAGGGTCAACAATCTGGCCACTTCTGGTGAGTTTTTACGGGGTAATGGGACGAACTTTGTTTCGTCTGCAATTCAATCTTCCGATATTCCAAACGCTTCTATCAGTACCGCGAAACTGGCCACCGGCGCTGTTTCCGGCAGCGCATACGGAACAATCTACTACGTCCCTGTTGATTCGATCAACTATGACGCCACAACCGATTTGGCAACTTACTCCGAGATTCACTACTATATGTACACCGGGGCGGGGGCTACCGCAAACCAGGTTCTGACTATCCCGGCGGCTTCAATCTCGTACGCTGGAAAAAAAGTATACGTTGTAAGCGACGATGCCGACGGGCTTGACGCCTACACTGCTACAATTACCAGCGCATCAGGATCGACGATCCGGTATTATTCCGGCGGAGATACAGGAATGAGCGACAATGCGAGCTACGCTTTTGCACAAGGGGAGGGATCGAACGCGGTTTTACTGGCGTGTATGCAGCATCCGCGAACGCTGGCGTATCGGTGGGTAGTATATGATGGAGTAAGAACAGGGTATTAAAAAAACATTTCAATAAAAGCGCAAAACAAATAGCAATGGCATGGATAGGTATGTTGATCTTAGCGATCTGTTTGGGATACATCATTCAACAAATTTACAAAGCATTCAGGCAATGAAAAGTTTTGAAGATTTTTCACGGGAGCA
>CAZWKA010000018.1:0-5055 GCA_964634875.1 uncultured Gammaproteobacteria bacterium | reverse complement strand
CCTTCGAGAATCAGGAATTCAAACAACACAGTATCGTCATGGACAGGCGTGCCCCACTCCATATCGTGATAGGCCTGCATGAGGGGGCTGGCCGTAGCGGCCCAGGCACAACGAATTATCTTATTTTCCTGAATCATGTGGAAAAGTTAGTGCGAAAAAAATATTTTTTCTTGTTCAACAGCAAAATCATGAGATATTTTACCTAAAAAACCATTACTTTGCGCCCAGGCTTCTAAGACTTCGTGAAACAATTTCTTCTCCATTTCTTCACGAGCTAATGTTTCTAACAAGTAAACATCGACACCTTCTATTTCCGTTGAAGCGGAAAACCACACGTCGCCATTTTCATTTTTTTGTTCAAGACTAAAAAATAAGAGTAAAAAATTTTTGCCATCGAATTCGAATTTTTCATACTCCTCAAATTGTAGTCCGGAAATAACTGACCAGAGTTCGCCAAGCTTTTCATGCTTTATTTCAGGGCCAGGGTGAAAGTTTTCTCGATTTTCCATACTACCCACAATCAATTTGCAAAAACCTACTTTTCGTCTTTCACAATCTGACCGTCTTTGAGGGTAACCACGCGTTTGGCGCGGCGGGCATATTCTTCTTCGTGCGTAATCATGATAATTGTCTGCCCTTCGCTATTGAGGTCGAGAAACGACTGCATCACCAGCGCGGAGTTCGCGGAATCAAGATTAGCCGTTGGTTCATCGGCAAACAAAATATGCGGATGATGCGCGATCGCGCGCGCAATCGACACGCGCTGCTGCTGACCGCCGGATAACTGGCTCGGCACATTGCGCATTTTGTCGGCGAGGCCGATCCGATCGAGTGCGGCCCGGGCTTTTTGACCGGCAACCGCTTTGGTCGCGCCCTGCATTAGCATCGGAAGCATGACATTTTCAAGTGCATTCAATTCAGGCAGCAAGGCATAATCCTGAAACACATAGCCCAATTTTTCGAGACGCAGTTTGGTTTTCTGGCGCTGCGACATTTCGCTGGTTTTAATATTGTCAATAATTACATCCCCTGAGGTCGGCTCATCAAGCAGCGACAACTGGTACAGCAGCGTCGACTTACCAGCACCCGACGGACCGATGATCGCCACAAATTCCTGGTCGAGAATATCAATACTCACGCTCTTGAGCACCGTGAGCGCGATATCACCCTGACCATAGGTTTTAACAATATTTTTTCCGGCAATCATATATTAGCGACCCAAGATTGAATCAAGCGTATTTTTGCGCACAATAATGGTAGCCGGAATATACCCTGCAATAATCGTCACGACGAGTAAAATCGCCACACGAGTAAAGGCGCCTTCCGGCGTCGCAGCCAAAATACCATCCGAAAATGGAAAGTTAATCGGGTTCGCATCAAAATACGGCTTTAGAATACCAAACGTCAGCGCGAGCCCAATCCCCGACCCCGCGAGGCCATAAAACAGCGCTTGAATCAGATACGACGCCTGCACGGCCCACGGACTAATACCAATACCTTTCATAATCCCAATAAACTTGCGTTTGGTAACGGCGTTAATATAGATAACGATAAACACGGTAATTGACGCAACCACGAGTGCAAACGATGACAAGGCATTACCCAAAATCGACATCGTCGTTTCAATATCACGCAAAAACGACGGAATTGCTTCGTCCGCAGTCTGGATCTGCGCCGCGTAGCCGTCCATAAAATTCTTAATTTCTTCCAACAAGACCATGTCCTGCCCCGGCTTAGTCTTGATGGCAATTTCCTGGAGCTGTTCTTTGTTCGCCGGGAGCAACCGTTTTAATTCCTGGTCATTTATAAACATGCGCGTCGAAATTTCATCAACCTTGCTTTTCACAATCCCCTTCACGAAAAAGTCTTTGGTAGCCGGTTCGCCGTCCGGGTTCGGAATCGTCATGCGTACCCGGTCGCCGACATCCACATCACGCAACAGGTCGAGCCCCGGAATGTTCGCGTCGGCAAACGACGAATATTTTTTAATCAAATTAGCCCCGATCAAAATTGATCCTTCGTCGGTGGCATCGATCATCTGGCCTTTTATGACAAAACGCGAAAAACGCGTCAGTTCTTCTTCGCGCGCCGGATCAAGCCCGGTAACACGAGTACTTATCTGGTTGGCCCGTTCCTTCTTGGGCGTGGATTGGCTGAGGGTGCCGCGCACGGTTGCCCCGGCTCCATAGCGCGGCGACACGGCGACGACATTGCTATTATTGTTTAAAAAATCAACGAGCGCCGGGGAGTTCTCGATATAGCTTCTCCCAGGGGCTGCAGTAATAATAATATCTGCAGCATAACTCTCGCGAAACTGCTTAAATGAGCCGCTAATGAGGCCAACGAGGAGCCCCGACACCACCACCAAATTCAAAAACGTCAGGGTCATGATAAAGATAATCAGGGCGCTCGTCCCCTTCCCCACCCGGTGAATCTGCCGAAACGCCAAAAACCACCCCACGCGCAGGGACTGGATGAATTCGTTTTTAAGGGTAATCAGGGTTTGCATGTGGGATTAGTATATTAGTATATATGAAGGGTTGGGGCGTGGCAACTCATTATAAGATATTAAAATATAAATAAGTTATTAAACACAGATTTTATAATCATTGCCAGCAAAATTTATACAACTTTAATGGATCGCAATGCAATATCTAATTTATTAACATCAATTAAAGCTGGTGGATTTCCCTCCTTACCTGTATTTATTGGATGCCCCATAATATCTTCCAATTTTTTAAGATCATGACTATTTATAGATGCATCCTTTTTAACAGATTGCTCGTAGCTGTCCGGCTGAGCAGGATTGTGTCTGTTTGCAGCACACTCTCTTAAAAACCTAAGACGGATAAGATTACTACCAGCACTAAAAATTTTTGGGTACTTTGCTAATAAATAAGAGGCGACGAATAAAAATTGTAACCATACTTGTTCAGTATCATTTTTTAGAAGTTCTCTTGAGCTTTCAGATAAAATAATACTCATACAGAGTTGATGGATATAATGTTTTACAATTCTCGGCTCACCACCAAAAACTTTTAAAAAATTACTAATATACTTTATTTGTTTATCTTCAAAATGAATTTCATATGATTGAAATAATTTGACTACTAATTGTTCTACATTATTTTTTGGTAAATCGTAATAATACTGAATAATCTTCATAAGGTATTCGTCGCCATAACCATCATGCAGGCCATACTTTTTTTCTATCATCTCACCTACTATTCTTTTATCAATTGCAAAAATAAAAAGAACTTTATCAACGGAAAGAAAATTTTTGATACCCTCAAGCAAATTGACGGCATTTTCCGGAAGACACCTGTCCAGATCATCAATAAAAACTATAAGTTTTTTTGAATTATTTTTTTGTAAAGTTTGATCGACTATTATTTGAAAGTCTTCTTTGAATTTTTGTACTTTGTTAACCCAAAGTTCATGCTCTTTAAATACTTTTCCCTCAACCAATTCAAAGTCCGCCACCGTATCTTGAGCATCTACTACAGAAATTTTTCTTGCTACCCCAGAGGCAACCACCAACACGTCTGTCATAATTGTCTTCCACACAGATTTTTCTAGCTCGCTCTTCTGCTTTATTGCCGAAAGAAGTGCAAATAACAAATCTTTATGACTTGAATACTCATACTTCCACGGCTCAAAATAAACAGCCGTTACAGATGAGTATGTAATCGGTGCATTTTCAATATGTTTTAAAATATAATGAATCATTGTTGACTTGCCGCTCCCCCAATTTCCGTAAATACCAAAGGAGTTTGGTAGCTCCATTTTTAACAAAACTTGGTCCAAAATTGTTTTGGATAATTTCTTATAACTAAAGATATCTTGGTCAAATTCCTGAAGATGTCTTTCCGTCTGAAGTCGCATAAAAACTGACAAGTTTATTTTTTATCTAAATTTGCAACATTAAAAATGGTCGCTAAAAAGCATCTTACAAACCCTGTCTTATTCTCAACTTTCCACCCACCCAAACAAACACCGGCCCGGTCACTGCGAGCGCAATCGGATACCAGTGATTACCATACCCCCAGCCATTCACGACGCCGCCAATCCCACCGAGGCCGCCGAGGATCATGAGGGCAACCACGTGTTTCATAGGGTTCGTTGGCGCCAGGCGGGCAGTGATGTAGCCACCAATAATGGTATAAATACTCCGGTAGAAAAGTGCAAACCCAAGTGTCCACTGCATAGCATGGCTCGATGAGTTCGCGACGAGCGAGATGCCCCAGCGCTCGATAAGGGCGTCAGTTGCGACGGATAAAACAGCGACCGAGATAAAACCGGCCAGCACGGCTCCAATACTTTTGAGAATTGTTTTGTTCATAGTGTATTTAAAAAATAAACGTGGTTTAAAAATCACTTACCGATGCGGGCACCCCGGCCAGCAACACGGCCGGCGCATTCCGCCCTTCATCTTTGAAATACCTTTCTCAATACGAATATCGCGCGTCTCGGCTTTTTTGCCCGACGTTACCCAACAAATCCACTCGTTACGCGCAATCGGCGTAATATCGTCCCAGAGTGTTTGGACTGCGGGCACTGCGCCAATAGCCTTTTTAAGATCAGCGGGTAGTGTATGGGGTAATCGGCCAGGTTCTTTTTTAGTCATATACAAGCTGTTTTATATTTTAAATCCTCCACACTATACCATATATGCAAACAACCTCAACAGAATTGAGGTTGTGTCTTAAACAGCTCAAAAATGTACCTCCTAGCGGCAATATGCGTTTTCAACAACCAATGCACCATCCATAATATAGAAACTACCAGGCGTACCGTCGGCTTGATTCATGTTTACACACCCTTTACTCGTGGCTGTTCCTAATTCACCAATACTTACCGTCGTAGTTGTGTTTTCTCCAGATGAAACATGCAGCCGAGTAGTGGGATTTGTTATACCAATACCAATTTTACCAGCGGAAACAGTCGTTCCAATACCAAAGAGTCCTGTCCCGTAAATAAGGTTGCCGATGTCGAGCTGACCGGAATTTGTACGCGAAGGCGGTGCGATGTTGGTGCCGATCACGATATTTTGAG
>CAZWKA010000017.1:4035-5422 GCA_964634875.1 uncultured Gammaproteobacteria bacterium | reverse complement strand
GCATCGTGCCAACAATCGTATTCACGCACGAACGTCTTATAGACCACAAGAATACTTCCACTGCGGTCGAAAAAACGTAAACCCTCATTGTTCCGTTCGAGGGTGGCGGCGATTGTAAGAAGATTACGCGCATGACATTCAGCCGGCGAAAATCGATTTTTGATTGTGAACTTCATTTTCATTCTCCTTAAATTGGATAACCAGGGAACCGACTACGCTGCGCGGGCTTAGTCTACATATAGGAGTCTAGTCGCCGCCCTAGACAGTCGTGAGCGGGAGTGCTACCAGAATCCTCTTCTTGGTGGGTCAGTCCACAGTCTTCCAGCTCCCAAGATAATTCCATCTCCAAATCATCCAGCCAATCGGCGTTGACTTCGCGTATCCATTCCCAGTCTATGCGGGCGGCTTCCTCCTCATCCCTCAAAAATGCCGCATGATCGATGATTTCACGCTCGAATTCACGCTCAACGGTCAAATTCTTTCTCATAACATATTCTCCCACTGCGTGTGCATTAAAGATAAAGGGGCGGGTTTGGTTATAGGTCTAGTCGTTCTTGTACCAATCAATAGCAACTAAAGCCGTCATCAATTCGTTGATATCGGCGGACCACATTAGCCGGTTTCTTCCCCTGTCCTTACAGATAGTAAAGCCTCTATCCTCTACTATCTCTAAACCATTACGGTCGGCTAACTCCATTGCGCGTGCCATCAATTGTTGTTCTGTATTGTCCATTGTAAAAACCTTTTCAATTGTATGAGCAATCAGTCCGTCTACTTAAAGCAAACAGTCGGGCGAAATCGTGGAACTGTGTGGTGTGGCGGGGGGCATAACAGCTTAGTTCTCCTGTTGCACAGGAACCACCATCTTTGGGGGTAAGGGGGCTATCCCCCTCAAAAGTTCCAGACTTACCCGCGTAAAAACTCTGGACTTACCCGCGTAAAAGTTCCGGACTTGTCCGCGAAAAATGCACGGGATTCACGCGTAAAAATGCACGGGATAATGCGCGAAAATTACGCGCGATTAAATACATGCGATAAACACGCGATTAAATGCGCGGGATAATCACGCGATAATCACGCGACAACATGCGCGATTAAATGCGCGACAATGCACGCAAAAAACACGCGAAAAACGCGCGACAACACGCACGAAATACACGCGATAACATGTGTAAATACATGCGTTAACACGCGAAACACACGTGAAATACGCACGACAACACGCGTAAAAACGCGTTAACACACGCGAAACACACGCGACAACACGTGACACGCGCGACAATGCACGCGAAAAACGCGCGGTAACACGCGTAAAAAACGCGAGCACGTTACGCACGTACGACACGCACACGTTACGCACACACACGACACGCACGCGACACACGCA
>CAZWKA010000017.1:0-3935 GCA_964634875.1 uncultured Gammaproteobacteria bacterium | reverse complement strand
GGCTGGGTGGGTCCGTGCGAAAACGAAAAGAGCCCCAGACTGCCAAAATGGCAGCCCGGGGCAGGTTGTCGCAGATAGCCTAGCTTGCCTAGACTTACTTGTTGAAGTATCGCTGACGGGCTTCCACGAGAGCCGAATAGCCAAACTGCTTAATCGCTCGCGGAATCGTGGTTTTCTTGGCTTTCTTCACGTATCCAGTTTTCAGTTCGACATAGTGGCGAACGCGAAGTTTCCAAGTGTCGTTGTTGCCCACGATGCGATACTGATCCGTTTTCTCGTTCTTCAAGATCTCAACCTCGAAACCGAACAACAACCCATCAAGGGCTTTCGCGACCGACTGGGCAGCGTGCTCAGCGGTATACGTTTCTTCCTTGCCGATCGCCCGAGCCGCCTCATTCATCATGTTCGCTAGGGCAACAGTGTGCTCCGACCCGTCAAGCATGTCGTGGACAGCACCCTGGTACCCGGTAAACGACTGGGCAGGACAGTGAAGGAAGTCATAAACCAAGTAGATGGTGTCGACGCCCGCGTCGAAAAGCATGTCGACCATGTCTTGGCGAGCTTTGTTGACCGATTGGCGTAGTTCGGTCCGCGTCGTCTCCAGCAGTGCGGCGTCCAGCAATTCCAATTCGGCATCGATAACGTTAACTTCAGCTTGCGTACTCATCGTTTCAACCCTTTAAGAAAGAAAGCATGTAAACTAAACCGTCAACGTCTGCGTTAACGGCGTACCAACCTAAACCTCTAATCCATTCAAACCCAAACTCCCGCAAACCAGCGTGCTCGCCAGCAGCGAAGCCGACCGATAGCAGGTGTCCACCTTCAATCGTCCCGTAAAGAATAAACCCTCCGTTTAAACGTTGTTGCGATGTGATAAAGTTAGCGGTTGATAGCCCCCCGCCACCATTCGTACGCTTGCCACCAGCCAAGCATTCACGAGTACCAAGATAGTTGCACAACACGTTACGGATTGTTGCGTCTAGCGTGGCGTGCTTGGTTATCGCCCGACTAGTTCGACTAGCTTCCGACGTT
The DNA here is from genome assembly GCA_964634875.1 of uncultured Gammaproteobacteria bacterium. Lineage (GTDB taxonomy): Bacteria > Patescibacteriota > Patescibacteriia > Magasanikbacterales > GWA2-37-8 > CAZECR01. The sequence continues at coordinate 2,903 of CAZWKA010000017.1, read as the reverse complement.
TGCGTCCGTTCTAGTCGTTTTTTCTTGTTCCGATTCGCTTGACTTCTCATTCTAACCTCCAATACTGCCCCCCGCCAATTGTCGCATTCGACAGGGGACAGCGTAACTCCAACGGGTGGTTTGATAGCCCCCCGCGAATTTTCATATCCGGGTTTGCGGTTTCGGTCCCGCGTCGAACGACAGACGTTCATGCCTCTAATATCGTCGATCCGTCGAGCTACGTCAACAGGTTTTCCGTCAATTCGCTATGAATTCGGGAAGTATCGGCAGCAGCTCTTAACCCCCCACATATACTATGACATTGTTTCGTCATGCCATTATCTTGTCAGTGCCACTAAGTTGTCAGTGACACTATAGTGTCACAGTTTGTGGCGGGTGTTTTATCGTAGTAGTCCAGAGGGTCCAGGCACCCCCCGAAAGCGGCGGGGGCTAAGAAAAAATTGGAAGGGACAAATCCCTTTTACCCTTCTTCCATTTAAAGGTTTACTCTACCTATATTAGGTCTTATTATATATTGGGCAACTCTTAAACTAGATTAAAGGCTTAATTTAATATGACGGCGGCTTTTAATGAGTTTAAGATCTCGGAGTCTTGGGGGTTATAGGGGATCTCCCCTAAAAAAAAATGGGGGACAAATTTTCAAAAATCTTTATTATGATGCTATTAGAAAGGTGTAGTCTTCTATAAAGGAAATAAAAAATGTCCATCCAATATCAAGAATTCCCCACATCCCGCGAAATCTTAAATGTCAGAAAATATGGGGCGGACCCTACCGGTACGCTGGATAGTACGGCTGCAATTCAAGCCGCCATAGATGAAGCTACCACATTAGGATATGGCGTTTTTTGCCAGGGTACATACAAACTAGTCAACCCCCTCTATATTACATCCCACTTTGATGGGCGATTAGCCACCTTTAATTGTAGTGGAGTTAACCCGGTCTCCATTTATATTCAGGCTAACAAAACGGCTAACACTACCTCAAACATATCTGCCAAGACTATCTATTTACCTATTATAGACAATTATACCAAGCCGGGCACAGGGTGGGCTGGACAGGGTACAGCCGTACTATGCCGCAACGTTGACAATTGTCGCGTGTTCGTACCCCAAATAACCGATTTTGGTACCGGTTTATATGTTAGCGCGTATGGGGCGGGCACTACCTATTCTCAGTTTGATTTGGGTCGCCTAGTTAATAATTATGTTAATCTAAAATTAAAAGCGGATAACGCCGCCGGCTGGGTAAACCAAAACCTTTTTATGAATGGGCGTATGGGCACCTTCGAAAGCGGCACCCTTTATTTTGTCGAGCTAGCCCCTTATGGCTACGGGAACAGTACAGACTTTAATATACCAAACACGAACACCTTCATTAATTTATCGGTTGAGGGTGACGGAGATAGTAATGGACCTCTCTATCATATACAGCTGGCGGGCGTCTCCAACACCTTTTTGAATACCCGCTTTGAAGTTTCTACCGGAACGCCAAAGGTTAACTTTCAGGGCGATAGTGTTGTAGCTAACTTAACCGGTCGCAACAATTTTATTGGGGGTTATAGTTTTGGCAATATTGTTTTTTCTACATCTGGCGTCACTCCATATAAAAGTAATAATGTTATTGATGTTGGGACGGAGCCAAACCGCCACTCATCCACTAACCCCACTCTAATAAGTGGACCGGGCGGGAACGACTTACAGGTTACGTTTAAAAGCAATAAGAATATGGCTACCGCATCTACAACGGACGCTGATTGGACCGTCAAACATACTGAGGATGGCTACGACATCAAACCGTCCGGTAAAGTTTATCCGGCGGTTCGCTTAAACGGCGCCTATATACAAATTGGGGATGGCGATACCACAATAGCTACAAAACCTTACATTGATTACGATGGGGTGATTGGAATTAGGGTGTCCTCCGGTCTATCTACTAACGGTTATATCAAAATGGGCGAAATGGCAACGCCCGGTAACGCTCCCGCTAATAAGGCTTACTTATATTTAGATGATAGTGGGGGAAAAACGCGATTGATGTGCATGTTCCCCACGGGAAGCGCTCAGCAAATTTCTATAGAGCCATAGTAATTCTTAATTCGCGATTTAATTTGCGTATTGGTGTAATTATAGTTAAAAGGACCTCATAATGCCCATCCATTATCCAGATAACACTTCATCAAGAACTCCTATTTTAGCTAGCGGTCTAGCCGATACTGCCCTCATTGATATTTATAGTGGGGGCGAACGCTCACTCACTTTGGCGGAACTAAAGAAGACGGGGCTAAGCGTTGTAAACGTCAAACAATATGGGGCGGTCGGAGACGGCGTAACGGACGACACGGTGGCGTTCAGGCTGCAATTACAGCTTGTTAAAGTGGTGGTGGGGGACAAATCTATATCCCAACAGGTCGATATCTAATATCATCTGCTATCAATATACCAACCGGGGTTCACATTAAAGGTACTGGTAGAGAATCAACATATATTGAATTAAATGGTACGAACTTTAATGCGTTTGTTTCTAACGGTACTGAAGATTGGTCATTACGCGACCTAATGATTAGAACCAGATTAACCTCAACAGCTAATGGTGTTGGTTTAAAATTTACTACAGGCGGTAACGTTGCTAATGCTATTGTTGAGAATGTATCATTTTGGCTATTACTAAATGGTGTGGTTACTGACGATTATGTAACTCACGTTGAGTTCCGTAACTGCGAATGGGCATACTGTACAAATCCATCATTTTATTTAAATACCGGCTCTGTAGTTAACAGTCTACTATTTAATAGTAGTCGTTTTGAAAACACCTATGCCGAACATTATAAAACTCATTCTGCTGCAGTAGCTACCACTGCTAGATTTACAAATACTATTATGGAGTCATCGCGAGCTCAATATGC
>CAZWKA010000016.1:0-8174 GCA_964634875.1 uncultured Gammaproteobacteria bacterium | reverse complement strand
GCCCGCCCGGTTCACCGAACGGCCTCCCCCTCGGCGTCCGGCCGCTTTTTGCATACAAGGACCAGCATATTGGCGCAATGATTCATCAGGCTAAGTTTTTTAAATGCGACGCGTGTTTGGAATTGATCAGCAACATGATGTGTGCGGCGATACTGGAGGATTTCTCGACTGCGCGCGAAAATTCGCCGGAAATTATCGTGACATGGGTGCCGGCTCGCCGTCGGCGGTTGCGCACATATGGATATTGTCAGGGAAAATTTTTGGCGGGATTGGTGCGCGCGAAATTGCAGGCGCGCGACCGTGATGCTTCGGCACGGCAATTCTTGCGTCGGCGCCCGAAATTATTTGATCGCGAGCAAAAACTGCTTTCACGAACCAAACGCTTGGCCCGCAAAAATCCTTTTGTGCTGAGGCGGCAAAAATTGGTCTTCTCTACGCGACCGATTCATATCTGGATCATAGACGATGTAGCCACAACCGGCTTCACGCTCGACATGGCACGCGAGACTATATATAGAGGCATGCCGGCGGGTGCAGCAATCACCATTCGGTGTCTCGCCTTCGCGCATTAGATATGCTAAGTTTTACGTACTGGAGACGTGGCTGAGTGGTCGAAAGCGCCTCACTGCTAACGAGGTAGGCCCGTTAAACGGCCTCATGAGTTCGAATCTCATCGTCTCCGCACAATAAACCTAAAAAATAGTGAGTTGGCTATACTTTGCAAGAATCTTGAGCTTTGTGAGCAATCCACAAAAAGAGTCTGAAAATGAGATATTATAAAGATAATTACTGCGGCAAACTAAAGAATCAACTGTATGCCATCCCTAAATTGGATCGGAAAAGAGGCCGTAACAAACCACGATAAAGCGATCCCTTTTCGACTACTTAAGAAAATTAAAGCGGCTTCTGTTGGTATTGATTCTGAAAATTTAATAATTCATGGCGATAATCTTGAAGCATTAAAAGCATTGATGCCTTATTACCATGGAAAAATAAAATGTATCTACATTGACCCACCCTACAACACTGGTAACGAAGGTTGGATCTATAACGACAAGGTTAATTCTCCAAAAATAAAAAAGTGGTTAAAACAGACAGTTAAATCGGATGATTTAACTCGTCATGATAAATGGCTTTGTATGATATATCCTCGTCTTAAGCTTCTGCGAGACCTATTATCAGAGGATGGAGTCTTGTTTATTTCAATAGATGATAATGAATTAAATAGTTTGCACGGAGTAATGAATGAAATATTCGGTGAAAATCGGTTTATTGGCAATCTAGTTTGGTACAAGAAAAGAAAAGGTAGTTTTCTTTCAAAGACATTAGTGAGTCTGACTGAATACATTCTTGTGTACAAGAAAAGCTCAAAAAGTATTCCGCTACTTGGTAGTAAGCCGGATCGAACCGGCTCACAACCCTTGGTAAAAAGAACTAATTCAAGAAAAATTCTTAGTTTCGAAGCTGGAATAATCAAAACAAGACTCAAAGATGGTAAATATAAAAAGGGATTGTACGGCATAGGCAGTAGTGCGATAAATCTTATAGAAAGTGTAACTATAAAAAATGGCTTGATCCTTGATAAGGTTAAACTAGAGGGCCCATTTATTTGGACACAAACAACATTGGATGAAGCATTGTTGGAGGGCGCACAGATAACCATTAATACAAATAATTTTCAACCTAGAGTAATTAAAATATTTAAGGAGGAAGAACACAAAGGTTTACCATCATTTATAGACGGTAGAGAGTTTTCTGCAACTAATGATGACGCATACGAAGATATAAAAGAGATATTTCAGGAAGAAAAGATTTTCAATTACTCAAAACCAAAAAATCTTCTTTCCTATTTAATAAATGCTGCGACTTTTCAAGATAAAAATGCAATTATTTTAGATTCTTTTGCCGGCTCAGGGACTACAGGACATGCGGTTTTAGATCTTAATAAAGTAGATGGGGGTACTCGTAAATTCATCATGGTCGAAATGGAAGATCATGTGGCAAAAGACATTACCGCTGAGCGCATCAAACGAGTAATTAAGAAATATAACTACAAAGACGGTTTTGAATACTGTGAGCTTGGTAAACCTTTATTTGATGAAACTGGTCACATTGAAAAGACTTGTGATTTTAATCAATTCGCTACGTATATTTACTTCACTGAGACTCAAAGAAATATTGATCAGAAAGAAATAGAAGGAAACTTCATTGGTCAGGACACCAACATCGAATTTTATCTCATCTACAAAGCACTAAAGACAAATAACCTTGATAAAGCATTTATTAAAAAACTCAGAAAGACTGAAAACAAAAAGATCATCTACGCAGATCGATGTCTTCTGGATGATGAAACACTCACACAGCACAACATTGTCTTCAAGCAAATCCCCTACGAAGTAAAAATCTACTGATTTATGGAACTCAAAAAATATCAGAAAAGCGCAATTGAGACACTTGAGAGATTTCTTAAAGAATTGCAGAAGGTTGGTCTCAAATATGCCTTTATGGGAGTTACAGATAGACCATACAGGAGTGAAGCATTTGATGATGTTCCATTTGTTTGCATCAAAATCCCAACTGGCGGCGGCAAAACTCTTGTTGGTTGTCATGCTACCGACAAGATCATGAGTATTGCCCTCAAACATAAGATGGGTCGAGGTATTGTAATGTGGTTTGTGCCATCAGAGGCGATCAAAACACAAACACTCCGAAAGTTTAAAGACCGTAAGGATCCGCACCGACGTATTCTCGATGATGCATTTGAAAACAAGGTAAGAATCTTCTCAAATGAAGAAGCCTTAGGTATACGTAAGGACGATGTCACTGATAATATTTGTATCATTATCTCAAGTCTCGAGGCTTTCAGAAAAGAAAAAGCTCTGCAGAAAAGATACAAGGTGTACCAGGAAAATGGCGGCCTCTTGAGTCATTTTGAAAATCTAAACAACGAGAACAAACTCGAAAAGGACGCGGAGGGTACCGTCACAAACTCTTTAGCGAATGTGGTCCGAATGAGCAACCCATTGATTGTTATCGATGAGGGACACAAAACAACAACAAAACTATCAATTGATTTTCTTAAAGACCTTAATCCTTCTATCATTGTTGAGTACACCGCCACTCCACGTGACGAGAGCAATATTCTTATAGAAATCCACGCATCTGAACTAAAGAGCGAACAAATGGTAAAAATACCCATTGTTCTGGAAAGCTCCGCTCAATGGCAAAATGCAGTCGATCGCGGCATTGACAAAAGAATAGATCTCGAGAAAGATGCAAAAAAAATAAAAAGTGAATATATCCGTCCGATTGCTTTGCTACAAGCACAGCCACAAAATAAAGACGGTAAAACAATTACTGTAGAGCACCTAAAATTATTCTTACTTGATAGAAAAATTCCCTCGGAAGAAATAGCTATAAAAACATCAGAAAAGAACGAGCTGGAGGGTGTGGATTTATTCAGTAGAACCTGCAAGATCAGATACATCATTACTGTTAATGCCCTTGCCGAGGGTTGGGACTGTTCCTTTGCTTACATCCTAATTTCAGTTGCCAATCTTGGCTCAAAGATCGCGGTGGAACAGATCATTGGCCGTATCATCCGAATGCCTTACGCAACAAGAAAGGCCAATGAAGATTTCAATCGAAGTTACGTTTTTGCATCCGCGCAAAATTTTAATGAGGCAGCTAATCAGATAATTGGCGGCCTCGAAAGTAACGGCTATAGTAAAGCTGACATTATTAGCGCAAGTAAAAAAGATGCTGTATACGCGCTCGAGTCAAAGAAAACAGTGGCAGATACCCTAAGAGTGCCGATGATAGCTCATGATGACAGTAAGTTATCATTCGAAGATCTTGTCGGTGAGGATTTCAAACTTGCAAAACAAAACGTAAGATTTGATTTTAAAGTACACTATGATAGCGACGGCCGAGCAATTATCGATATCCATCAAAACAGCGAGTGGACACGTGGTGCTCAAATGACTCTTAACCTCACTTACTTTGATAAAAATTATACAAAAAGTGAGCTGGTCCAATGGCTTGATAAAAAACTTAAGTTTATCCTCCTAAACAAGTCTGATAAGGTAGCTTTTCTCGATAAAATAATTGAACTTCAGTTAAAGAAATCCTCGATATCAGAACTATCTGTTAATCGTTATGTTCTGGCAGATCAATTAAACAACTTGATTCAAAATACTCTCGAAAGGTACGCAAAAGAAAGATTCGAAAAATTGTTGAGCAAAAAGAAACTCGTTGTTAAAACGTTTAATGCCTTTTTGTCTTCTATCGTCCTGAAACAAGCGATCCCCCAAGAATTTAATAAAAACTACTACGACAAGATCGACAAGCTCAATAGCGAAGAGCTAGTATTTATGAACAGGTTGGATCTCGATGCCTTGCCGAACATTAAATACTGGGTTCGAAATAGAGAGAAAACTGATCCCTTTTATATTCAGGGCTGGAAGAAGGGTAAGTTTTATCCTGATTTTGTTGCGGTTACCAAGAAAGGAAATACTCTTGCTCTCGAATGGAAAGGCGGTGATAGAGTCAGCAATGAAGACACTCAATATAAAATCGAAATTGGAAAAATATGGGAGGAGCTCGGTAAGGGAAAACTGCATTTCTTTTTGGTATATAAAGATAATGTCGAAGAGGTTATGGAAATGGTAAAAACTCTTTAAATCTACACTGATTCAGTCCGACGTAATCTCATTCGCAAAAAATAGTAAACTATACCCATGCCTCCCCACCCCCACTCAGAAACCGCCGGCGGTATCATCCTCAACGGCGAAGGTCTGATCGCTATCGTCAGGCAGCCTAATCCTGCTGTTCCCTGGTCCTTTCCCAAAGGCCACAGAGAAGCGGGTGAAGACGTGCTCACTGCCGCCAAGCGCGAAATCGAGGAAGAAACCGGTCTCACCAAGCTCGAACTCATCAAGCAGCTTCCTCCTTACGATCGCATGAGGCTCTCAAAGACCGGCGAGCCGACGGATCAGATCAAGCGGCTACATTATTTCATCTTCAGAACATCAGAGACCCTGCTCGCCCCAAAGGATCCCGACAATCCCGAAGCAAAGTGGGTTCCACGCGAAGAAGTAGTGAACTATTTCACCATGGAAAAAGACAAAGAATTTTTCCTCAGTATTCTGCCTGAATTACCTCAACCCTCCTCACCACATCCCCGCACCATCTGGTTCAAACGCAAACGCTATGGCTGGGGCTGGACTCCCTGCACATGGCAGGGATGGGCAATCACGCTCGGATTTGTCGTTCTCATCGTAGGCTTCGCTCTTACCCTCGACAGTAATTCCTCGCCGCGCGAAATCATGTTTACGTATGTCCTTCCGGTGACGCTGCTCACCATCACCCTTATCCGTATCGCATACAAGACAGGCGAAACTCCGCGCTGGCAGTGGGGCGACAAAAAGCAGCCTGCGCCTCCACCTACGCCCGAAAAATAGCACCACACTCTTTACATTTGCGCTAGTCTGCCCTAGAATGCGCACAGCTCTTTCAAAGGAAATTTCATGCTAGGAGACCGCGCTCAGTCGAGGTATTGTCGCGTCGAAGAGATGATCAACATGATTGACGAGCCGAATCGTACGATTTGTCTCAAGATCATGCAGGATCACGGTCAGCTCATGTGCATCGTTCCGGGCTCATCACACAAGCATCAGGCATGGCCAGGAGGATATTACGACCACATCCGCGAAACCATGAACATCGGTTTGGACTTGTATCGCACTATGTGTCTGAAACGCGTTCTACCGTTTTCACGTTCAGACATGCTCTTCATCTTATTCCTCCACGACATTGAGAAATTGTGGAAATACGAGATGGCTGATGGACAACAATTGTCTATCAAGCCTGAACTGCAGGATAAAGCCGCGCAGCGCGAATTCCGCGAGAGGCTCATCGCCGAATACGGAATCGTCCTGACGGATGAACAGCGAAACGGCCTGACCTACGTTGAGGGCGAGGGTAACGACTACTCTCCCACCAATCGCGTCATGGGACCACTCGCAGCGCTTTGCCACATGGCGGACGTTGCAAGCGCCAGACTGTGGCCGGATCATCCCACACAGCATCATGACGCTTGGCGCGGCGCACATCGTGTCGCCACACACAACAGCAAGAGCTCACCCTGAGCTCTTGTTTTTTATTCCAAATGTTTGAGCACCTCTAGATACAAGTCCTCCACGATCTGCTCCTGCGCCTTGCCCATCTTTGCATAATGATCCAGTCCCGGCGCCGAATTAATTTCCAATATCCAAAACTTGCCCGCCCTCGGCGCCTCACTGATATCTCCCGCAATCATCAGATCCACACCGCACAATCGCAATCCCATATCGCGCGTCAGCTTCACGGCCAATTTATTGAACGCAGGATGCACCTTATCCGTCACATCTACCGAATCCCCTCCCGTAGATAAGTTGGCATTATCAAGCAAGAAAATCTGTGCGCCCTTAGCCGGCACCGATCGCATACTCAGCTTTTGATGCGCGAGCTTGGCGGCAATGCGCGGATCACTCACCTTAATCTGCGTATCTCGGCTCGACGCAATAAATTCCCGCTGCTTTTTGGCCAAGAGCTGCCCAATCGTCGACTTACCATCACCAATCACATTAAGCGGAATGCGCTCATATGCCGAAATCACTTTCTTATCAAGTACCACCAAGCGATAATCCTTGCCACTCACCGGACGCTGCACCAGCATCAGGCGATCTTTTTTGATGATGAGCTTGGCCGCTGCGTACAGCTCTCGCTTATTGTGTACAAGCGTTACACCAAACCCCTGACTGCCGCTATTTGGCTTCACAATCACCGGAAAGCCGAGCTTCTCCGCATATGCGTATGCCGCATCAATATTTCGCTCTGGTTGACCAACGGCCGCACCCCACTCATCCGAGAAAAAAGTCTTGCTCCCCGGCACAATCGGATAGCCCATCTTTTTCATAAAAAAATTACTGTAGTCCTTATCCTTGGCAATCTCGGACGCGCCAATACCATTCAAGTCGAGCGCATTGTATTTAAAATACGACCGGTGACCATTCTTAAATGTGATCTGCCCCGCCAATCCCCACTCGGATTCAATAATGACCTTCGCGCCGATTCGTGGAGCGATTGTGCTCAGCATGCGGCCGAGTGTAAAAGATTCTTTTGGGTTTTTCTTCATACCAATACGCCATTTCTACCACGCGTTTCAGTCGGCGGCGAATAGCACAGCCGTGCTTGAAAAAACGCCCCAAACTGTTAGGCTGTTGCGCAGTCGTTCACTGTCACTCAATACAAAAAAGGAGGTGGGAAATGCTTTGGCATATGAAAACGACATTCGGCCGAGTAGCGGTCGATTTGGCGGATTTGGCTGCCACCTTCAAGGAGGAAGTCCAGACCGTCCAAAGAATCCTCAATTTTCGCAACATCATCATGATCCGTCCGCATGGTGCCGTCGAAACAGCCAAGAACCGGATCGGGCAGAGCATGTGGAAGCTGCCATCCCGAATGCATGAGGCACCACACAAATTCGACTGCTCCTCGCTCACAAAATATGTGTGGGGAGTGCAGGGCATCTGGCTGCCGCGCCGTCCTGTGCAGCAGCTCGAATTTTGCCGGCAATACGGTCTGTTCATCGGCAACTCGCTTGAAGATATGGCAAAGATGAAACCGGGTGATCTGGTCTTTGTCAGCAGTACGTACAGGGCCGGCGAAGTTGATGACTCGCATGACGGATATCATGTTTGCCTACATGCCGACCGCGATCATGTAGTATGCGCCACCAAGAGCGAACTGGGTGAAGGTATCGTACTGATACCCTATTCCAAGCTCTACGAGACGCGCAAACTCAAAGCAATAGTGCGTGTTCACCCTAACCCTGACCAGTTGTTTACCTTCCAGATTCCTGAGGACCGGGATATCGAGACGGTTGACGACCTCTATCGCATCGTCGAACAAGCTGTAGAACTCGACAAACAAGCAGCGAAGTTGCAGCAATCCATTCATCCGAAGAAATGACAGCGTCCCAAGCCGCACCCATCCCCAGATGGCGTGCGGCTTTTTCATTGAAAACCTTAGCTAATACACTATTTGCCCTCTCTTTTCCCTTGAAAAACCAGCAGACGACGTCCGGTTTGTGCCTCTTTTTTCTTAAATAAAACACCGATCGACGAGCGGTT
>CAZWKA010000015.1:0-13486 GCA_964634875.1 uncultured Gammaproteobacteria bacterium | reverse complement strand
CCGCCAGTGATTTTATTAAGTACATAAAGGGTATTAGAGCGGTGGAAAACAAAGGACTTCAAACCCCCTTGTGTGTTCTGTCCTCAAAAAAATATTAATAAGATTATTAGAGAATTTATTTATGACACCAACATCTAAAAGTGTTGGACACATCATCATCGCGGTTTTAGGCGCGCTTGCGATACTTGGTACGGCGTGGCGGACAAAGGGGACGGAGTGGAACGATACCGGATGGTTTTATGCATTTTGTGTCTGGCTCTTTCTTCACTCGGTCTTTGAGGTGTATTCCAGGAAAAAAGGCAAGAAACAGTAAGCGCTTCCCATGTGAGAACGGGTGCTCGTTTTGAAATGGCGGCTCTGACTAAAAGATGATGAGGGGCAAGTACGCAAATTAATTCCGGCATCTTCCAAAAACCGCTTAACACTTTAAAGATAATAAATATGGCAACAATTAACCCCTACATTAACTTCAACGGTAATGCCGAAGAAGCGTTTACGTTTTACAAATCCGTTTTTGGTGGAGAATTCGCTGGTATTACTCGTTTCAAAGACATGGCAAGCGCCGAGTTCCCGGTGCCCGAAACTGAGGCAAATAAAATAATGCGTATTGCGCTGCCTATCGGCCATAACGTGCTTGTAGCAAATGACGTGCCGGAAGCAATGGGGCGAGTAAGCGAGAATGAAAATAGATCCAAGATCGCAGTTATTGCAGAGAATAAAGAAGAGGCAAATAGGATTTTTAATGGACTTTCAGTGGGCGGGGCGGTTGAAATGCCGATGTCAGAAAGTCCTTGGGGCACCTACTTTGCAATGTTTAGGGACAAATACGGTATTGAGTGGACTGTAGAGTTTGACCCTAAGCAGGTCGCAGCGGTTTAACAGGTTGTAGTGTTACAACACAGTTACCGCAGAAAAGATAGCTAACAATAGTGTTCTCTAAGAGAAACAAGGTCTTTTTACCCAAGGCGTATCCGCCTTGGGTAGAATTTTTAGCCACGCTAACCAAGCAACGTTTGAAGCTCGTAGTATCTTACTATTGGATCAGAACACAAGAAAATGATAGTATTATCATACTACTAGTTATTCCTGCGATATGGCAAAATCCCGGGTACAAAAAAATACTTTCATAGATCCAAAAACCGGCCGAATATCAATTGCCAATGCTTTTGGAGAAAATTTGGCAGTTCTTTTGTCAGAAAAAATCGGTGTTGTGTATGAGAAATTTGATACAAAAGGATTTGTTCATAGTGTAAAAAGAGAGGTGGCTGGAAAAAGCTACACCCAGAGAATAGAAATCATTGCCGATCTGCTCCGGGAATATTTGCCCCAAAAATATAGTGAGGCGCTAACTATCCTCACACAGATCTTCGGACCAGAAAATGAAGAGGAAACCGGAATGTTTACATATTTTTACTGGCTTATGCCGGTCGGCAAGTTTATTGAAAAGTATGGGCTCGACAACTTTAACATTTCTATTAAAGCCCTTGCGGAAATAACCAAAAGAAGTACTGGTGAGTATGCGCTAAGGCCCTATGCGAGAAAGTACCCTGAGAAAATACTTGCGGTATGCACGAAGTGGGCAAAAAATAAAAATTTTCATCTCCGGCGACTGGCATCAGAAGGTTTGCGACCCAAACTCCCGTGGGCTCCAAAACTCGACACGTGGATTAGAAACCCAAAACCAGTCTTAGGTATATTGGAAATCCTCAAAGAGGATGAGGTGCGGTTTGTTAAAAAGTCTGTTGCCAACCACTTGCGGGACTGGCTAAAGGTTGCGCCAAAAGAGGCGCAAAAAGTAGTAGCGCGCTGGTCGAAATCAAAAAATGAACACACCAAATGGATTTTAAAACACGCCCAGCGATAATTCTATGACTATTGGCGCATTAAACAAAGATATTATTTCATACAACGTAGCTCAAAAGGGCGATACTAAATCCATCTGCGAATTGCTCGCAGAATTGATTGCTGTAAATTTAAAGAGTACTGAAAATAAGGTCTGGCATGGTGGGCCGGTTTGGTTTATTGATGGTAATCCGATTGTTGGTTATTGGGTTAGAAAAAACAATTCTGTTCAGCTTTTGTTTTGGAGCGGCCAAAGTTTTGAAGAAGAAGGTCTTGATAAAGAAGGCAATTTTAAAGCGGCGGAGAAAAGATATGTGGCTGTCAAAGAAATAAAGAAAGGAGAGTTCAAAAGGTGGCTTAAAAAAGCTGAAAAAATACAGTGGGACTATAAGAATATAGTAAAAAGAAAAGGGCTTTTGAAAAGACTAAAATAAGCACGTTAAAGATGCTGGTTAGCAATTACAAAAGGCTACTGTGTAAGCTGAATACGGCGCGAAAAATATTTAAACAAACAAATAAAGTGCTATGTTTATAAAATTGTATGCCGTTGCGCTCCCTGTTTTCTTTGTTATCGATATGGTCTGGCTGGGTCTGGTGGCGAAGAATTTTTATCGCGCCCAGATTGGGGCGCTCATGAAACCGGAGGTTAATTGGGTGGCGGCGATCATTTTTTATTTGATTTTTATTGCCGGTCTCGTGGTGTTTGTCATTGCTCCAGCCGTGGAGAAAGATTCGTGGGCGCACGCACTTGTCATTGGTGCACTGTTCGGCTTGGTTTGTTATGCCACCTACGATCTGACAAATTTGGCAGTTGCTAAAGATTGGCCATTTTTAGTAACTATCGTTGATTTGGCGTGGGGAGCGGTGCTTGCGGCAACAGTTTCAACCACGACCTATTTCATCGCTCACAAGCTCGGATTGTGAAGTATTATCTAGTACTAGCTTTGGTACTTTTTGCGTACATGAGCCTTTGGTTCGTGGTTTCTTTGATTAAAAAAAGAAACGACGTGGCGGATGTGGCGTGGGGATTGGGCTTTGTGCTCATGGCGTGGGCATCTTTTCTCTTGTCGGGTGATTTTGGCGCGCGCGGGCTGCTAGTTGGTGTTCTGGTGAGTATTTGGGGCTTGCGCCTTGCATGGCATATCCACAGGCGTAACAAAGGTAGGGCGGAAGACTATCGATATCGAAATTGGCGCACAGAATGGGGTGTCTGGTTTTATCCCCGTTCGTATGTGCAGGTGTACCTTTTGCAAGGAGCGCTTTTGTTCCTCATAGTCTTGCCAGTTTTGCTTATTAATACGAGCAGGTCGACAATGTTGGGGTGGCTTGATGTTTTGGGCGTAGCGGTGTGGCTTGCGGGATTTTGTTTTGAAGTTGTTGGGGACGCACAGTTGGCGCGATTTATTAAAAATCCCTTGAATAAAGGGAAAATAATGCAAAGCGGGCTCTGGGCGTATACTCGCCATCCGAATTATTTTGGCGAAGTAATGCAATGGTGGGGTGTGTGGGCAATAGCTCTTGCTGTTCCTGGCGGCTGGTTTGGTGTTGTTGGTCCCAGTACCATTACGTTTTTAATTTTGAAAGTTTCCGGAATCCCAATGTTAGAAAAAAAGATGGCCGAAAAACCAGATTTTGCAAAGTATAAACAGCGAGTGAGCAAGTTTATTCCATTGCCACCCAGACCGTACGTGTAAAAATATGCGTTTATTTTTAAAAAACAGCCTTCACTAGGCTGGTTTTTGTTTAAAAAGCGATCGGCAGGTTTTAAAAAAGATATTGTTCGAATAAAGAGTTTGTTGCAAATTAAGAAACATGTTAAACTAAGGGGGCTTTTAAAAAAATCGTGTGCAACGTAACTGCCAACAATCGTTATTGTAACAGATATTTTTTTCGTTTATAAAGTTTTTTCACAGGCAAACATCTGCGGGTCGGGTAAACATTATGCAACTTTTTACTGAAAATCCACAAACAGCGGTGCGGCAACAAAAGCGTCGCGCTGTTATAGCAGCCATTGTGACAGCGATATGTACGCTTTTTGCTGTTGGCTTGATTGTGGTTTTCAACCAGCTTTATCCAACCGGTTCTTCTCGGGCTGCAAGTGTGACGTGGACAGGAAGTACGAGTAGTACTTGGCACACGGGTTCAAACTGGAGTAGTTCGGTAGCGCCAACGAGTGCTGACGACGCTACTATTGCGCCAGGAAGCGCTTCCACTATCACGCTTTGGAGTGGGCAGACAGCCAGCTTTAACAATCTAACCATTGGTGGTGGTGGAGTCACAACCACACTCGTTATTATTGGAAATATTGGAACAGGTACAAATATTACTATTGAAAACAAAGGGGTTTTAGAGTTTAAAAACGCAATCCCTCAGACAATCACCGGAACGATAACGGTAAAATCTGGTGGTGTGTTGACGCACAGTGCTAACACAACCGCTCAGGCACACATAATTGATCTTACTGCTCAGAATATTGATGTGCAATCAGGGGGTGTTATTGATATTGCTGGAAAAGGGTATTCGAGCACTGCTTCGGCAAGCGGACGTGGTCCTGGGGCAGGTATTGGTACGAGCGGAAACTACAGTAGTGGTGCGGGGCATGGTGGAACTGGTGGAAATAGTACTGCAAATGGTAACCAGGGAGGAAAGGGGTATTGTGATATTACCAACATTAATACTATTGGGTCTTCGGGTGGTAGTGGTAATTCAACGGGTGGCGCGGGCGGTGGTTTGGTAAGGCTGTATGCCCCTGGGACAATAACGTTAAATGGAAGTATTTTGGCAAACGGTCTCAGTGGAACCTCAAACCCAACCACTGCTGGAGGAGCTGGCGGTGGTGTGCGGATGGTAGCAGATACGATCACTGGAACACCCACTTCTTTCACTGTAGCTGGTGGGACGCCTTCGTCAGGATCGTCAGGTGGAGGTGGGGGTTGTGTTCAGATTGCTTATACAACAAGCAATAGTATTTTAGATTCCCAAGTTACGCTTAGTGGTGGAAATGGAACTGCAGGTAATGGTGGTAGGCCGGGCGGTAGTGGTTTGTTGTATGTAAAACAGGCTTCGGCAACCTATGGTGATTTGTATCTAAACAATACGTTTACAACCACGCAATCTACAACCACGGTATATGCTCAGAACATGACTTTCAATTCGTTATCTTTAACTCGCTCGCGTTTTGCGGTTACTTCTACTCAGCGCATCACTTTGGCTCACCCTAGTCAGACCCCGTTTGCCGGAGGAAGCCAGGCAACCCCTGGTACAATTTTTGTTCAAGGTACGCTTGATTTAGGTGGAGCCAGTAATCTCGAGTCAACCGGCCTTTTAATGGGGGGTGGTACCCTCGTAAATCCTACCTCTTTAATTATTGGAGTAAATGGTCACCTTAGTTTTAGTGGTGTCAATACCTTGGCGCCACTCACGAGCGTTAGCAGTAGTGGGCAGCTGTATATAAATCGCGCAGCATTTCCAGTTTCTAACATGAGTCTCGTTATGAACCCAGGGGCCACAACAACGCTCGCAGGATTTACCACGACAACTTCCCCGTTAGTCCTTTCTGATCTTACGATTAATAATAATGCCCTGTTGACTCATGAGGCAAATGGCAGCACGCAGGCGCATGTGATAAATATTGCTGCTAATAATATTACAATTAATACTGGTGGAAGTATTAATGTAGACGGGAAGGGGTATAGTCGTAATACAGCGCAATGTTACGGCAGAGGATATGGGCCCGGAGGTGGTTCTGGAAACAGTTTTGTCAGTCAAGGTGCTGGCGGTGGTGGGCATGGTGGTGCTGGAGGCTGGGGGAGAAATGGAAATTCAGGTGGGGTAGCTTACTGTGTTGGGTCGAACATTGGAACAATAGGTTCGGCAGGAGGTGACGGTTCGGCCTGCGCGTTCGATGCGGGAGCTGGTGGAGGTCTGATAGTTTTGAGCGCTACGTCTACTGTAACTATTAACGGCACTCTTTCTGCAAAAGGCATGGTTGCAGCGAGTGGAAGCACTTCAAATAGTGGCCACGGAGCTGGTGGAGGTATAAAAATTACTGCAGCTACGGTAGCTGGAACTCCCACGTTATTTAGTGCAGCTGGCGGTACAGGTACGATTTACCCCGGAGGAAACGGTGGTGGTGGTTGCGTGCGGGTTGGTTACGGGGAAAGTTCAAGTGTCACAAGTGCAAACATAAGCGTCCTTGGTGGAACGGGAGGACAATCGGGAACAGGTTTTGGAGCAAATGGTCTAGTCGCAGTTTCTTCGACACTGCCTGAAGCTCCAACTGTTTTGTACGCTAGCGATTCAGACGCTTCGGCCGGTAACACCAACCCAACCGCGCTGACTACGACGACACCGGTATTTTCCGCTGTTTGTAACACCCCAAATAGCGACACCTGTACTACTGCCGAAATCGAGGTGGCAGACAATAGTAATTTTACTGACCCAGTATGGGAGTCGGGGCAAATTAATATTGCTGACATTACCAGCAGTACACGCAGTCAAAACATAACCTATGCCGGTGGTCAGTTAAAATACAACACCACTTATTATTGGCGTATTAGAATGTATAATGCATATGGTGCCGGCGCGTGGTCTGCGGGAACCAATACTTTTTATGCCCCACGTACCATAGAGTTGTATAGTTTTAATTTGGGTGGAGCAGTTCAGTCGGGAAAAAGTATACCGGTAGCGTGGGGTTCGCTTGGCGGTTCTACTACTACAGCTGAGACTGTCCAAATTGAATACTCGATCGATAACTTTGTTTCTACCGTCGCCACCGCCACATCATCGGTCGCCTCTGCAGCCTCCTCATCTACGGTTCATACGT
Organism: uncultured Gammaproteobacteria bacterium; assembly: GCA_964634875.1. GTDB lineage: Bacteria > Patescibacteriota > Patescibacteriia > Magasanikbacterales > GWA2-37-8 > CAZECR01. The sequence goes on along the minus strand of CAZWKA010000015.1, from coordinate 6,819 downwards.
ATTCTTGGACAGTGCCGTCAGCAACTGCTTTGTGCGGCGCTTCGTCCTGTTCGACGGTTAGGATCAGAATTTCTTCGAATAATGATGGCAATAATTACGTTGTTACTAGTGAGCAGGACTTTACGGTTCAAAATAGTCCGGCTACCGGTATCAAGTATGGCCGAACGTTTGGGGTAGCTGATTTTTATCAGGCTAGTGACGCGGTATCAGTATCACTTGGAAGTGGTGCGGCAACAGTCGCTCCTACCAATGTTTGGACCAAGCGAAAGGCAATAACCGTAACGAACAACACAGCATCAACATTAACAAATTTTGAAGTCAGCATTCCTGTAACCTATGATAGCGACATGCAAGCTGATTTTGATGATATCCGTTTCACGTCAAGCGACGGTACAACCTTTATTAACTATTGGTTGGAAACTAAAACAGACTCTGCAAGCGCAACTTTTTGGGTTCAGGTTCCATCTATTGCCGGTTCTTCGGCTGCCACTATTTATATGTATTATGGTAACAGTAGTGCGGCCACCATATCGAGCGCTACGAGCACGTTTTTATTCGCCGATGATTTTTCCGGTACGCTTGATACTAGTAAATGGACGGTCGTTGGTTCACCTGTAAATAGTTCGGGGCTACTCACAATGAGTGCTAGCAATAGAGGTGTCTGGTCAACGAGCTACACGTTGCCTGGCGATGTTGTTATTGAGGCATATGTTAGTAAAAGCGCCTCGTCGCATGGTAATGTCGGTGCAGCAAACACGTCGCAGCGCTGGCTTCAGGAAATGAACGGGGCGAGCGGGTTTGATTATTTAATGTATGGGTCAAGTATTTATGTTGAGGCAAATAGCTCTGAAACAAGTTTCAGTAGCTGGTCAAATACTACGTATCGTCGGGCGAAATTAATTTATCGGTCCGGTACCTCGGTACGAGCCTATGACAATGCGACGACTGCGTTATTGAGCAGCACGGTACCACTGTCTTCGACCGGTCTACACGTTCAGATCTATAACTACTCTGGTACGATGCAAGCAGATTGGGTCTTTGTCCGTACCTATGCCGCGACTGACCCCTCGGTTTCAACGGGAGCAGAAGAAGCCGGCTCTCTGTCAGGTGGAGGAGGGGGAAGCGGGACAGATTACACCATCGACTTTTTGTCTGGTCACGCCTTTGCGTCGGCAAATTCATTTACTGCTAGTACGACTGGAGCAGTGCGATTTCAAGTATCAAACGACAACGGTAGTAGTTGGAAATATTGTCTCGGTGGTACGTTGACAGCGGTTCCGGATTCCGGATCAACATACGCAAACTGGGCAAGCGAAATAACCGATGATTGCTTATCTGGGCTAGCGCCCGGCATTATGAATATTCGGTCGTACCTCACGACACCTACCAGCACTATTGCCAGTACGCTTGATTATGTAGCGGTGGCACTTTCTGATGCAGCAAATAACGCACCAGTCGCCCCAACATCAACGAGCGGAGTAACGGCAACGGCCGTAACCTATGCCTGGACCTCTGGAGGTGGGGATGAAACTTATTACGGTGTTGATGTTTCGACTGATGGAGAAAATTTTACATTCGTAGCCACGACTACTGAGACAAGCTATAACTTTACCGGGCTAGCCACCAATACCCCCTACTGGTTCCGTGTAGCTGCTGGCGATGGTATTGCAGCTACATCAACTTATACGACATCAAGCCGGGTATATACGCTGCCAAATACCCCCGGCGCACCAGCACTTGTTTCTTCGGTATCCTCCACAACCCTGTCTATTTATACGTCAGAAGCAACTTTTGGTGGAAACAGCACTGAAACAACAACATTTGTTGTCAAAGACAATGGTCCTTTAACCCCTACATATCTCCAGGCCGATGGGACGTGGGGTTCAGAAATTGCCTATCTTACGTATGCTGAACTCGGCGGCGGTTCTGGTCTCACAACTACGGGCCTAAGTGCTAACACGCCGCACACTATTAGCTTTGCGGCAGCAAATCCGGACAATGCTTTGACTGGCTATGGTTCCGCAGTTAGCGCTTATACGTTGGCAGGAATTCCGTATACGCCGGTCTTGAGCGCTGCGACGACGAGCACTATAGGGGTAACCTTGTTTGCGAGCGGTAATCCAGCTTCGACCGAGTATGCTATTTATAATGAAACCGGCGGGTATTATGTTGCGCTTGATGGTACGTCAAATGCTTTTGTGCCAGCCTGGCAAACACGCACAGCGTGGGGTGGTACGGCAACGGTGCGCGGGCTTACCCCTAATACGGCGTATCAGTTTAAGGTCTATGCCCAAAACGCTGACGGCGCCTCGTCAGCTGCTTCTGAATTAAGCGCTGCTGTCTCAACTGAAGGTGTTAACAACCCTTCGCTTTCACCGGTGACGAGTGAGATTGGGCAAAATTCAATCCGTCTCGATTGGACTTCTGGTGAGGGGACAGAAACGCTTTATGTGCTGGAAAGATCAACCAACGGCACTGATTTTACAGAAGTTTCAACGGTTGTCGTTCCAACCACCAATTATACATTTAGTGGTTTGTCACTCAATACACAGTACTGGTTTAGGGTGGCGTCAGCAGACGGTGTTAATGCGACATCAAGTTATGCCACCGCTTCGCCAGTCTTTACCTCGGCTGCTACTCCTGATGCGCCGGCGGCAGTTACTTCGGCTGCGACCTCTACCCTTACGATCACCGTAAGCGAAGATACTATTAACAGTAATCCCCAGACAGAAGACACTCTATATATACTTAAAGACAGCGCCGGCGACGCCAGATATCTTCAAACTAACGGTACTTGGGGAGATGTAGCTCAACAGCTTACTTTTGCTCAGCTCGGGTCAGGCACTCCAACCATCACTACCGGACTTACGGCTAATACGTTGCACACAATTAGTATTGCCGCGGTAAATGGTGATGGAGTTATTACGGATTACAGCTCCACGCGAAGCGCTTATACGCGCGCCTCAGTCCCTGGCACCCCGGCGCTTGCTATCGACAGTGATAACCGTGCTACGTTGAGTTGGACTGGTGACGCAACGGAATACTATGTTGAAGCAACGGACTTGCCATCATCGTGGAGCAGCGGAGTAGCTGCAACGTATGGCAACCTTACTTGTGATACCCGTTACTCATTCAGAGTAAAAGGCAGAAATGGCGACAATGTAGAAACCGACTGGACGACCCCAGTCTTTGGTGTCAGTGGTCCGTGTGGGGGCTGGTCAATATGGAGGGTGCCGACCCCGACCGAAACCCAAAGCGATGGATCAGATGCGACAGACAATGTAGAAAATACGGAAATATTGCCCGATGGTACGCCTGTCTTTGCGATCATTGTGCTTGAAGCTAAAACCGAACTGGCTGTTGGTGACAGCTCGCAGGTAGTTGTTGGTAGTGAACTACACACCGTTACTGTTAACAACGCCACTAATGATGCGGTGAACATAACGTTGCGCTCAGATCCAATTACGGCAACGCTTAAAATAAATGTGCCGCAAGATTTTGATACGGATGGCGACGGTATCAAGGACGTTCGCGCTCTCTATACTGGTATTGTCAATGGAAAGACACAAATCGAATTTACCGCTATCCCGACCGCACCGACCACAGTAACCACCACTATTCCTGGTATTGCTGTTCCGACTCCTGTTGCTACAAGTACGGTAAATTCCGGAGCGTTGGTACCGATCATGGTGCGTCCGAGCGTTGCTTTTACCCAGACGCTCAAGCGCGGTAGTAAAGGAAATGAAGTTATTGAACTCCAAAAACGCCTTAAGCAAGAAGGTTTCTTCCCGCAAGCTGTAGATTTTGCTCCTTCATTTGGAGCAATAACAGAGTTTGCTGTAAAAACGTACCAAAAAGCTCGTGGGATTCCAGAAACAGGCGTGCTCGATGCGCTCACCCGCCAGACGCTCAACGGTGTTACGAATCAAATCAAAGTCGTGCCGGTTTCAGATAGCTTTTTCTTCACTCAAACAATCCGTCGTGGATCGAGTGGTTTAGAGGTGTTGCAGCTCCAAACCTTACTTCTCTCACTCGGATTCTTTCCGAAGAGTACGGTGACGACCAACTTCTTTGGACCGATCACCCAAGTTTCTTTGGATAAGTTCCAGCGAGCAAACAACACTGCCGACGAGCGCGATCAGCGCGGGCCATACACGGGACCAAAGACTCGAGAAAAACTTAATACTCAGTAGGAACTGTAGTTAAAAAAACACTCTCTACCAACCGGTAAAGAGTGTTTTGTTTTATACGAGACCGATTTAGTGCTTAGACTTTTTTGGGTTGACGGCGCTCTGAAGAAGGATGACGACGCCGTGGAGTGCTCCGTCATAGAAAAAAGGGGACGCGATAAGGTTGATAGGGAAACAAGTGCCGTCATTTTTTTGGTAGCACACTTGGTTTTTGCCCGAGAACCTGAGCACGTCTTGTTCAGCAATGACGCCGGCAATGACACTGGCAGTTGTTATTTTTTCACGAGTGTTGGCGCTATGCAGCTCGATGGCGCTTTCGATCCTTTTGCCCACCATTTCTTGGGGCGCTTGGCGGAGCAAGACACCAGCAGCTTGGTTGATGATAATTATTTTTCCATCCGTATCAACTACGAGCATGCCTTCGCCCATGGAAGAGAGAATGGCATTCAGCTGTTGGTTTTGGAACTCAGCCTGACGGCGGGCGCGGATGCCAAGACTCGCTACAACTAAAACAGAGATCGCTACGATCAAAATTATCGGTGCAGAGATAAAAACTTGCATCAGCAAATTATCCATACGATGGTAACGAAGAAAAGAGAAGTATATCACATAGTATATACAAATTTAAGCCTGCAGTCTATCGCCTGATATTCATCAACAGACGTCAGCTGTTGTTGCCCTGTGTGCTGCGTGGTATCCTGACAATAGTTTATTTTTAAGATGTCAGGGTATGTATACGCTGCGGGGGAGTGATACCATGCTTGATGAGCGCCCAAAAGAACAAGCCACAGAATATATTTTGCGGATCAAAGATTTGCCGAGCGAAGAAAAACCGCGAGAGAAATTATTACAGTTCGGCCCAGCAAACCTAACGAGTTCCGAACTGATCGCTATTATTTTTAATAGTGGTACGACCAAAGAAGGTGTTTTAGAAATGGCTTCGCGCGTCATCAAAGAATATGGCGAACGTGCGCTCAGCAGCCAAACCAATCCCGAAAAACTAGCCAAAGAATTGTCGATTTCGATTGTTAAAGCAATGCAGCTGGTCGCCTGTAGCGAGCTTGGCCGTCGTTTTTTTCAAAAAGGGACAAGCACGGCGCCTACCTTGCGCACTGCCAAAGACGTGTATGTATACTTAAAACCAATGGAGAATTTATCCAAAGAACATTTGCGCGGCATGTATTTAAATACGCATTACCGGGTCATCCACGACGAGGTGATTTCGATTGGTACGATTAATACGAACGTGATTCATCCTCGCGAAGTCTTTAGACCCGCGATCGAGCACGGGGCAGCAGCGATCATTCTGGCGCACAACCATCCGTCGGGTGTGGTTAAGCCAAGTGAGGCAGATATGGAAGTAACCAAGCAGTTGGTAGCGGTGGGTACAATGGTCGGGATTCCCCTCGTTGACCATGTGATCATTGGCAAAGGACGCTTTACGAGTGTGGAAGTAAATTTCTAATAAAAATGTGTATGGGAACTTGTGTTGTTGTCGACAGAGAATATATAACCAGAGTACTCGGTGCTAACCCCGAAAAAGGTGTCCACGCGCTCGAACCGCTGGCCGCGCTTGCCCAACAAACCGGGTTTCCAATGAAAATTTTGGAAGATACCCAGATTTTTAATGACGCAGAAGTACATCTGACCGAAGGCGACCTGTGGTTTTGTATTGAGGGTATTGCCCGGTTAATTTATGGCGGTGAATTATTCAACGCGCAATGCCGTAAGCAAGCAGATGGCAGCGATAACCCGCAAGAATTATTTGCCGCAGAAATTAAGAATGGGACTGAAATCGAACTTCATCCGGGCGATTGGCTTTGGGTGCCGGCCGGGCAGCCACACCAGCATGGCAGCACAGGGACGGCGCGGCTCGGGATTATTAAAATCCCAAAAGTTGCTTAAAAAAATACTCCGGCACAGATAGTACCGGAGTATTTTTTCATCACCATTCCTTCGTAGAAATAGTAGTGAAACGCGAGGTGGTAGGCACCTCGGTGGGAGTAAGAAAGAGCGTAGCTCATGCGGCAGCCGCCTTGTGGTGTGGCGACGGGAAGTGCGCGTAGAGTTCCTGGTTGGCCAGCGGGTCGGTCTGCCAGTTGTTGAAGTGCGTTTCGATCGCGCAGATCAACCGGCTGGCCTCAGCTTCGAGCTCGCTCGCATCCGCCTGCTCAATACCGGGTCCAATGGCCTGGGGTACAGGGCCAGTCAGACGGTCGGTCTCGAGCGCCACTTCGTCGATGTGTCGCCAGAGCACGAAGTTCGCAATGTGGCCAGAACCCGTCCGACCCTCGCGATAGTCGTCGATGGCCCGGCGCAGGCGGTACACCCGGTGGCGCAGTGCGGACAAATTATTGGTATCGTTGGGGTTCATGATGGCTCCTTACTTCAGCCTATATCGAGCGTAACAATTTACCTCTAGGCCGTCAATGATTTTAGTATTACATTGACAGTGGTGCTAAAAAGTTGTTAAATAACGGCCTAAACAACACGGAGAGGTGGCTGAGTTGGTTGAAGGCACCGGTCTCGAAAACCGGCATACTCGAAAGAGTATCGAGGGTTCGAATCCCTCCTTCTCCGCCAGATTGGCAACTTTGAACCTTAGTCACGGCAAGGGTTTTTGAGCCCT
>CAZWKA010000014.1:0-16379 GCA_964634875.1 uncultured Gammaproteobacteria bacterium | reverse complement strand
GCTGTACTGTTTTAATAATTTCTTCCACGTCTTGGGTTTTGAGCGCGATCGGAAACGCATCAACATCAGCAAATTCTTTGTAGAGCAAACACTTCCCTTCCATTACCGGCAAACTCGCTTCAGGACCAATATTACCAAGACCCAAAACTGCGCTACCATCCGTAATTACGGCTACCATGTTATTTTTACGCGTCAGATCATACACTCGTGATGGATTTTCCACAATCGCATTGCACGCCTCGGCAACACCGGGCGTATATGCAAGACTTAAGTCTTCCAAAGAATTAACTGGAACTCGTGATTTGATTTCAATTTTACCTTTCAGTTGTTCATGAAATTTGAGCGCATTCATACGAGCAGTATTATTCTATAAAAGTCTTCCACGCTTCAGGCCGATCGGTTGCAACGGTAATAGTTTCGTCTCCAGTTGCCTGCTCAAAAGTTAACGAAACGGCCGAGAGTGCCAAAGATTTATCCGGCAATGGCTCTGGCGCACCATACTTAAGGTCGCCCACAATCGGATTGCCCATATGCGCAAGCTGTGAACGGATTTGGTGCGAACGACCGGTTTTTAACTCCACCTCCACAAGCGAATAGTTTTTATTTGATTTTAATGTTGTGTAGGATAGTTCAGCATACTGACTCCCGGGCACTTCTCTATCGTACACGGTCGTCCTATTTTTATTTTCGTCTTTTACCAAATAATTAATAAGCACACCACGTTTATTTTTTGGCACACCCAAAACTACAGCGTTATACACTTTTTTAACCGCGTGGTTGCGAAACTGTTCCGACAATCTGCTCCCACCCTTGCTCGTTTTGGCAAAAAGAATAACACCCGATACCGGACGATCGAGCCTATGAAGCAACCCTAAAAATACCTTACCAGTTTTATGGTATTTGGTTTTAAGATAATATTTAACCTCATCCATGAGCGTGCTATCCTGTGTATCATCCGCCTGCACCAAAACACCCGATGGTTTATAGACAGCAATAAGGTGATTATCTTCGTAGAGGACTTGAAGATTCATACCTTAAAAACTAAATTCTTTTTTCTTACACGACAACCATTCAGCATGTTCGGCTGAGCAACTAACCGGGTGCTTGGCTCCCTGAATCGTAAATTGGTGGGTATACATATAATTCCAAGCATTCGTATTCATTTTTTCCGGTTCAGCTATTTCACTCCACGGAACCACCATTGTCGGCTGACCAAAACGAAAGGGCCAGATTGTTTTAATGCGGAGGCCCACAGACAACGCTTCAAAAACTACCGCGCCATTATATCGCGAGCTTCCAAACCTGATATAGAGCCAACGCTTCTTTTCACCAACCTGTCCTTTGGCAGTGTCTGGATACATTAAGGCCAATTTTTGCCAACCGCTAACGCGGCCTGCTAAATAGGAAATACTCACCCAGGTGATAATCCAAAGAGCTAAAAATCCTACAACGAGCAGAGCGGCTATAAAGTTATCAATCATATATGCAAATTAAGCTTGCCACCGCGCGAAAATACCGCACGGCAATAAGCGTTTATTTATTTTTTCTTCAATCGTTAATTCCCCCATCTCCACATTTCCCCCATACTTTTTTACTAGTTCCTCTAGATTATTTTTATAGGCAATCGCTGAGTACCCCGAAGCATACCCATTAAGCAGGAAAAATAACGGCTGATCAGACAAAATTTGGCGACACATTTCTAAGAATGGTAAAAAACTTTCTTCAATTTTCCACATCTCCCCTTTGGGTCCGTGGCCAAACGCCGGCGGATCCATGATAAGGCCTTCGTATTTGTTACCACGCTTGATCTCGCGACGCACAAAAGCTGCAGCATCGTCGAGCAGCCAACGAACTGGTTTGTCCTTTAGGCCTGAAATTTCAGCATTTTCACGTGCCCAGGCAATTGCGGACTTTGATCCGTCCACATGCACAACCTCGGCCCCAGCCTGAGCCGCAGCGAGGGACGCTCCGCCCGTGTAGCCAAATAAATTCAAAACTCTAACTGGTTCACTAGGTGCTTTATTTTTACGGCCTTCAATTTGTTTTTGAATCCAAGCCCAATTACTTTGTTGCTCCGGAAATAAACCGGTATGTTTAAATGATGTTGGCTTAATCCAAAACTTGAGGTCGCCAAAATCAATTTGCCATTTTTCTGGCAAACTTTTCTTAAGCTCCCAACCAGTGTTTTTACTGTCCCGACTAAACACAGCATGTGCTTTGGCCCATTCACTTTCGGGAAGTAACTTTGGCCACAGGGCTTGCGGATCAGGACGAGCCACCACAAATTCACCGTAGCGCTCCATCTTTTCACCGTCGCCGCTGTCGAGGAGTTCGTAGCCAATGGCAGGTTGTACGATGGCAATAGAATAATCAGACATATATTACTGGGTAATATTTTTTTCAGTTTCACCAATATATTCTTCTTCTCTTTCTTCCAAACGACGCAGCCCTTCACCGCTCGTCATTTCTTCATAAATATGTGCGACAAGTCCTGGCACTCGAGCAATAATAAATATACCCTGTGCGACGCGCCAATCAAAACCCATGTCGGAAATAATAGCGCCCATCGCTCCATCAATATTCATGGGTAATTTTTTTGAAGAAGATTTATTTAGCTCTTCACCTACATTTTCGGCAAACGCACAATGTTTGCCATAGAAACCGTTTTCCTTTGCTATTTTAAAAAGAAGCTCTGCTCGTTCATCGTGCGTAAGTAAACGATGACCAAAACCAGGTACGCGCTTTTTATCCGCTTTCATTTTTAGCAACAGTTCGGCGACTACCTCTGTGTTACTGTTTTCCTGAAAAAACCGAGCCGCCCCTTCTATCGCAAGTCCGTGGCGTTCGCCAAGCGACAACACACCGGCCGCGAGTGAAGTGTGCAGACTGTTCCCTGCCGAAGCAGAGAGCCGTGCCGCCATGGTTGAAGCAACACCCACACCATGATCAATAGCTGCTGTAAAAAGCGCGTTCATCATTGTAGTTTCTTGTACTGTAGGCAATTTTCCGCGAATCAATAAAAAAATTGTTTCAACAAAACTTTTTTGCCGCATTAAATCGCTCAAGTTATAACCGCGCACTATTTCGCCATTTTGCGTTACTTTGGTAAGGGCAGTTTTCCATTGCATATTTTTTTATTAAGCGTGAGGTTTAACTAAACCAACTAAATCTTCATACCGCTCGGCAATCATAACCCCAACATCAGCCAAAGCTTTTTCTTTTTCCGCCGCACTCTGGCCCCGACCCACGATAGCCCCGGCATGGCCAATATTCATACCTTCCGGCAAAATGCTCGCAAACTTACCGCCAATATAAATGGCGAGCGGCTTGGTAAAGCCTTTGCGTTTAATGAGGTCAACAATTTCAAATTCATAACTGCCCCCATGTTCACCAAACAATACCACCGCTTTGGTCGCCTCGTCTTTTTCAAACAGTTCTAAAAGATCAGCGTAGGTTGCTCCCATCAACAGGTCTCCCCCAACGTGCACTGCTGCGCTCTGACCAAGTCCCGCTTTACGAATCTGCCACGATACTTCGTTTGTCATACCGCCAGAGCGTGAAATAACCCCGATACTCCCAGGCTGAAAAATTTCGTTGACAAGCGGTCCACCCACAACTCCAACGCGACCGACACCAGGCACAATAAAGCCAAGAGAACTCGGACCAATAATCCGAATATTTTTATCCTTTGCAGCAGCGAGACAGTAGGCGGTATCTTTGATTGGAATTCGCTCCACAATAACACTGATTAGGGGGATATCACTATCGATCGCTTCGAGGATCGCTGCTTTTGCAGCAAACGGTGGAACGTAAATTGCAGAAACCGAAATCTCACCACACGCTTCTTTGGCTTCCTTTACGGAATTAAAAACAGGTTTACCCTCTACTTCTTGACCACCCTTGTTGGGCGTCACTCCACAGACAACGCTGGTATGATACTCGAGCATGGCTTTCGCCGCCTTTTGGCCCTCTTTTCCGGTAATGCCCTGAACCAATACTTTAGTTTTTGTATTAAGCAAAATTGACATATTTCTATAATGATTTCAAAACGCTACTCGCTATATACCGGTATCTCTACTAATTGATCAAAAACAAAGTAAAAACTACTGATAGTATTAACAATAAATAAGATAGTAAAAATCGCCAGTATAATTCTAAAAGAACGAGACTGGGTATTTTTTGCCTTGCGGAGTAAAACAATAAATAATATATAGTACAGCAGCGAAATAGCAAATGGTGTTAACCTTAAAAATTCAGGCAGACTCAGGCCAGGCAAGTTAAGTAAAAAGGCAAAAGGAAAAAATACAATCATTGCAGCTGCTAAAACGAAAGTATTAAGTGAAAAAATCGCTGTAAAATCCGCTTGCGAGATGCAAAAAATCCCGACCAACAATACACCAAGATGAATCAAAAACCAGACTAATCCGATGCGTCGGGGAGAGTTCGCAAAATACATTTTTATTTTTTCAAACATACTACTTTATTTTAAGAATTGCCTCAGCCAAAACTTGAGCAGTTTCACTCATACTTGTTTCCTTGCCAAATAATTGCATATTTAAATTGTTGCGCTCGGCACACTCCTTCATAAGTTGCATTCCCACTTCTTCAAACGGCCCGGCTCTGCGAACAACGATCGGATATGTTGGCTTCAGTTCATCGAGCGCATCAACAATGCCGTGAAATGTTTCGCTGATATTGGTAAAATTTGCCACACCTCCGGCAATCCAGAGACCCTTTAATTCAGGCCTAGAAAGCACAATTTTAGCCAACTGATAGACTTTTTCACGAGGCGGGTTACCAGAATACTCGGTATAATTCGCCGGTTTGCAACCTGCTTTAATAAGTGCATCCATATTGGCAATACTCGCTCCCCCACCCGAAAACAAAATAGCTATATCACCATCCATTTCAATATATTTACCGGCCGTACCTCGATAATACCCTTCGCCTTCATCAATTTTTTTAACTGCAATTTCACGTTCGGTTGGCGGCCTGCCCATCATCGTACGGGGTTCCAACTCTTCCCATTCTTTATGGCGGTAAAAAGCATCATCATCAAGCGCGACTTTAGCATCCGCGGCCACAAACTTTCCATCCACTGTCTGTACGAGCGGGTTAATTTCAACCACCCGGGTATCTTCCGCTAAAAAGCAATCCCACAATTTTTCCGCAAATGGAACTGATGTACTATCCAATTTCAAATTTCGAATATCTAAATCCGTTTTTTTAATCTTTTCTTCGGCCACATCTTCAATATCCATACCCCCCGCTTCACTATAGATAAGCACTGGCTGTTTATTATTTGTATCATATGTAATCGACAAATAATGTTCCTCGGCAATATCTAACTTTTCTTCAATTAAAACCGCAGCTACATACTGCCCGCGAATATTCATGGTAAAAAGCTCAGCACAGGCTCTGGCAACTTCTTCGGCAGAAGAACAAAATTTAATACCATTATTTTTGCCACGTTTTCCCGAAAGCACTTGGGCCTTTACAACCGCATCCTTAATTCCGAGGCTTAAATACATTTTTTGCACATCGTCACCGCGCCGAGCCACAACTCCCTTTGGAGTTGTGATATCGTATTTGGCAAATAATTTTTTCCCTTCAAATTCGTAGAGGTTCATAGTTATTTAAAATCAATACGAAATTCTTTGCCGTGTTCTTTAAAACCAAAATCTTTATACCACTCATGGAGGGTGTCACGCCCAAACCTGCTCGTGCAAATAAGTTTATAACAACTCTGTCTCTTAGCCTCGACGATCGCTTGTTTAATCAGTTCGCCACCCAACCCTTTTCCACGCTCCGACTCTACAACAAACAAATCCTCCAAGAGCCCAAAGGGTTCGGCATGTAGGTCGTTATACAAAACATATAGAAATATACGGCCAATTTCTTGTCCACGTTCTTGAATATGTAATTTTATCCCCCGCTGGCGTGTCTCAATCATCTTCTGGATTTCCATATTAGTTTACTTCATTATTCCCATAAGCACCCGAGCGAGCTTTTCCCCATCATGACGAATCAGGCTGCGAGCAAGGGTATCCCCCTTGTCTGCAGCAACTTCACGCTCGTATGCCATATCGGTACGGATCACTCCATCCACCTCACCCAAATCATCCTCGATACGTTCTTCGCCGCGTTCACGGTACTTCTCAAGCACTTCCACAGCAAGAGGGCCTTCATGCTGGATAACCATGTCAGGTTTTCGCCCTGCATACTTGCTAATTTCGCCTACAAGATCTGAAGCTTTATAGCCATTAGTCTGACCACGCTTGCTCATCAAATTATTGATAAAAATAAATTTTGCTTTACTTTTTTGGATGGCTTCAGCCACCCCACCAACAATAATATTAGCAAGCGTTGTTGTATACAGATCGCCAGGCCCGGCAATGATATAATCGGCTTCGGCGAGAGCGTGAAGCACGGGGGCATAGGCTTCTACGTGCGGCGTGATCGATAAGCGGATAATGCGCCCAGTATTCTCAGTTAGTGGCGGCTCGTCAATCAGGTGTTCACCTTGGACTTGTTTGCCCGTATCATAATCCGCGACCAAACTCGCATGACCCAGCGTCACCGGGATCACCTGCCCCTGAGCATGAAAAATATCACTCACAGCACTGATCGCCCCCACCTCGGAACCAGCAATATCGCTGAGCGCAATCATAATAAGACTCCCCAGCGTGTGGCCTGAGAGGCCGTTGCCCTTGTCAAAACGATACGCAAACATTCTTTGTAGCAACTGATTTTCACGTCCCACATCTGCCAGAGCAAGGATTGACTTACGCAGATCACCCAGCGGCAAAAGACCAAATTCATCTTGAATAACCGCATTACTCCCCCCGTCATCAGTCATGCTAACGATCACTTTGAGATCAATGTCTTTATTGTGCTTTAGGCCTGATAACACTGACGTTGTTCCTGTTCCCCCTCCAATCACAACAACTTTTTTCATAGCATCACAATTAATTCAATTCCAGAAAATCAATAATTTTTGCGTCCGTCAGCCCTTCAGCGATCAAATCCGCCGTTGAATAATCACCCTGGCTCCACCTTGGATCAGGTACCGCAATACAGGTCATACCCGCCCCTTTTGCAGCTTTTAGCCCATTCACTGAATCTTCGATCACTACACATCGGCTCGGGTCTAAACCTAACTTCTGAGCAGTATAGATGTAAATCGCCGGATCGGGCTTCCCAACATAATTAACATGATCACTTGAAACAAGGTGTTCAAAATACTCGCGCCAAGCAAACCGATCCACGATCATTTCGATACGCTGTAAAAACGAACCGGACGCAATGGCGGTGCGAGCTTTAGCCTGCTGTAATTTTTGAAGCAATACTTCAACGCCCGGCATGGCCTGGGCTTTATGTGTATAGATAGTATTGCTCGCTTCTGTCTTTTCGCGTAAAAGTTCCTCGACCGATTGTGATAAATTATACATTTCCTTAACAAGCGCTACAGAATCACGCAAACTTCGCCCCGCCATCTGAGAAGTAATATCTGGCGTTACGGTAATGTTATACTTTTTTAAGTATTCCATTTCAGCCACGAGCCAATGAAGGTCGCTGTCAATAAGAACCCCGTCCATATCAAAAATAACCGCTTGATATTTCATAAAAATTATTCAACAGTAACACTTTTAGCTAAATTCCTCGGACGATCAACATCACGCCCCAAACCTGTTGCCGCATAATAGGCAAATAACTGCAGCGGAATCGTATTGACGAGCGGTTCCAAAAGCTCCATAGTTGCCGGAACATAAATAACATCATCTGCAAGCCGGGCAGCATCACTATCACCCTCAGTTGCAAGAATAATGATTGGTGCTTTGCGTGCTTTAGCCTCTTCAATATTACTCCTCATCTTATCATAGAGCTGATTTTTCGTCATAATGGCCAGCACAGGGAATTCGGGGCTGAGAAGAGCAATCGGTCCATGCTTCATTTCTCCACCTGGAAAAGCTTCACTATGGATATACGAAATTTCTTTAAGCTTGAGCGAACCCTCGAGCGCTACCGGATAATTAATGCCGCGCCCTAAAAAGAAAAAATCGCGGTAGTTTTGGTATTTGGCGGCCAACACCTTCATCTGTTCTTGAAGCGCTAAGGCTTGATTCATTTTTTCAGGGAGTTCGAGGAGCGACTTAACCAAGCGTTCGCCCGTTGCGACAGTCAAACGACGCAAGCGGCCGAACTGGATCGCATAGAGCATCAGTACCGCAATCATGTTCATGTATGCCTTGGTTGAGGCTACCGCAAGTTCAGGACCAGCATGGATATAGGTGCCACCATCAGTCTCACGAGCGATCGTCGACCCCACTACATTCACAATACCGCGCACAAAAGCGCCTTTTCGCTTCGCTTCTTTAATGGCCGCAATCGTATCGGCCGTTTCACCAGACTGCGAAATCGCAAATACAAGCGTCCGTTCATCCAGGATAGTATCACGATACCGGAACTCACTCGCCACCTCTACTTCCGCTGAAATCCCGGCTAATCGTTCGAAGGCGTACTTGCCAACCATCCCCGCATACGATGCCGTACCACAAGCAATAAGCACAATACGGTTAATCGATCGGATTTCGTCATCGGTCATGTTAAGGCCGCCCAAGCGTGCTGTACCAGCAGTCAGGTCAAGCCGTCCACGCAAAGCATCGGCAAACACCGTTGGCTGGTCAAAAATTTCTTTGAGCATGAAATGATCGTAACCATTTTTCTGGGCTTGCCCTTCATCCCATTCAATATGTTCAGGATTTTTATAAATTTTTTGGTCTTCAAGGGTAAACATTTGAACACCTTTTTCAGTAATTTCCGCGATCTCACCGTCGTCTAAAAATAATACCTGTTGTGTATGCGCTAGCATGGGCGATGTGTCTGAAGCAACATAATATTCGCCGTCCCCCACACCAATCGCAATCGGACTACCCAAACGCGCCGCAATCAGTTTGCCCGGTTCATTACTGTGCATGACCACGAGGCCATAAGTGCCACGGATTTCTTGCAGCGCCCGTTCTACAGCTAGGCGCAAATCACCTTTGTAAAATAATTCTATCAAATGAGCAATTACTTCTGTATCAGTCTCAGATTTAAAAGTGTGGTCTTTTAAAAATTGTTCTTTAAGCTCACGATAGTTTTCAATAATGCCATTATGCACCAAAACCAAATCACCTGTGCAGTCCGTGTGCGGATGGGCATTGTCTTCATTCACACCGCCATGTGTCGCCCAGCGGGTATGTGCAACACCGACCGTACCTTTGATTGGATGAGTTTTAACTTTTTCAGCCAGCGCATCAATCTTGCCGACCGACCGAACGCGTGTCAGCTTTCCTTCGAACAACACCACGACACCCGCGCTATCATAGCCGCGATACTCAAGACGCCGCAAGCCATTGATTAGAATTGGTAAGACTTCTTTTTTTCCAACGTAGCCGACAATGCCACACATAGGAGTAAAATAAATAGTTTAAAAAGGAATGGGCTGGCAGCGGGGGTAGATCCCCCGCTGCCATAGGACGAGGAGGCCTAAGCCGCCTCAGCGACGACCCTGCTCGGCGGCAGAGCCTGGGCAGAAATCGTCGAAGGTCTGTCATTGCCCTCCGGAACGGCGAACACATCGAGCGGAGTGCTCGGCTCGTCGCCGACCTGTTCAAGGACTCGTTCGTAGGGACCTAATAAATCCGGACGGGGAGGATGCAAAGCCATGACGCGCTCCTTTCGTGCTAAACAAGTACCGACAATGATTACCCCATTTCAATAATCAAGTGATCATTACTGAAAAGAGGACACCATACAAAAGTATTTACAGGCTCTTTCTTCGATCTGCTTCCGCTAACTCATCAGGAGTATTCACACCGAACCATTCCTCAGAATTTTCCATTTTAACTGCCTGAACATTTTTTCCAGCCGCAAACGCCATTTCAACAGTACGGTTCAATCCAAATTCACCGAGACCCTCAATCTTTGGCATGGTCGGAAAAATATCCTGGAACCAGGTTCGATCAAAACAATACGTACCAGTATTAATCTCATTAATTTTAGCTTGATCTTCATTAACCTGTTCTTTTTCTAAGATTGCGGTGCATTTTCCAGTCGTATCACGAATAATCCTCCCAAGTCGCGACGGATCCCTAACCGTTGCTGTAAGCACCGAAACCGTTGCTCCAGACTGCTCATGTTCCATCATAAATTGGGCAAGCGTTTCAGTAGTATAAAAAGCACTATCGTCACCCCCCATTACCAAAACATTCTGACACTGTGTAGGCAAAGCGGTCATACCAAGGTTTGCTGCGTGTGCCGTGCCCAGCTGCTCGGCCTGAAAGACATATTCAACACTCACACCAAAATACTCGCGCACTTTCTCGTGGGCAAAACCAACGACGAGACGGATATTCTCCTGTGTAAACCCAAGCTCTTTAAGAGATGCAACTGTGTAAGACACAATTGGTTTACCCCCAATGGGGCACATGACTTTGGGTATATCGGTACAGCCAAGGCGTTTGCCTTGACCGGCGGCTAGAATAACAACTCCCCAAGAATTAAGTGTTGGCAGTGACATATTCAGCGATTGAGAGTAAAGACGTAAACGATGGCAGCAGGCTTGAATGGTATTCTTCAATTGAAATTTTTGGTGAAATTTTTAAAATCGCTCGTGCTTTTGGGAATTGTCTGACAATCGTTTCTGTCTCAATCACTTTATCATTAATGAACCAAAAATTTTCTGGGGCACCCGCCACCACCAATTCGTGAATAACTTTTTCCTTAGGATAATCAACCATGAACAAACGGTCAAAGAAATTTTCTATGCCTGAACCTTTTATTTTTAACTCTTGAAACGTAGGATCACCAATACTAAGAAGGACCATTGGTTGGTGAAATTTTTTTAATGTTTCTAAAAAAACAATTGCTTCACTATCCAGAAATTCAGCAAGTCGCTTGTGTGTGGATTCGAGCGCCCGCAGAACAACCTCTCGCTCAAATCCTCGCTGAGCAAGACTATCGGCGTGCCGTTCATTAGAATAGGCAAACAAACCATCAGTGCTTTTGTAGGCTTCTTGGTATGTTGTTTGGTACACATCACTTGCAACACCAAGCCGAGCAAGCGCTTCAATTCGCGCCTGCTTGAACAACTCACTATCAAACAACGTATCGTCGAAATCAATTATAAACATACTATGCTAATTTCTCCCACAATTCGTCAAAAATAATTTTTTGCGTTTCATACACACCTTCATTTTCAATAACCACCCCTATCAGCTCACCGCGACCATTCAGTGAAATCGAAGCGACCTTGCCCGGGTACAAGATAATATATGTCGGCGTGGCACTTTCGCGCTTAAGCCAACGACGCTCGTCGAGACCGCGCAATTCTCCTCCCAGCCCCAGGGCGATCGCTTTGACGCCAATCCCCTTGGCTACCCGCACATCACTAAACGTTTCAAAACCCCGATAGAGCTCTTCGCGGATCGGTGCGGTCGAATAGATCCGATACAGAGCTTCACCCCGTTCTTCACAAACTTTGAGAACATCTTCAAGGATCGTGTGGATCTCTGACTGATCATAGTATCGAGCCACAGGACGCTCCGACCCTTTGTCGTGGAGCGACTTAAGCTCAGGAATGAAATCATACACCCGTACCGCCGTTTCTTTAAGGTCGGCTATCCTATTCTGCACTATTCCAGCCAATTTGTCAGGGTCTTCGGCTACAAAGTACTGCTTGGCATCTTTCTCATAGAAATCAACCAAACCCTGCTCTTGGAGCCATTTTAGCCCCTCATAGACGCTTCCGCGGTTCATCTGACTCGTTTCAGCGAGCTTGCGCACCGAAGAAGGCCCAAGGCGCAATAACGTGAGGTAGACAACGGAAATCTTGTCAGAAAATCCTAATTTTTTAAGTATTTCAATATCCATAATTTTGGCTTATTATAGATAATAACAGAATAAAAAAAGCTGTCAAGTTTTATCTGACAGCTTTTAAAATTATCTAAATTTTTTCAACTTGGTATCGAAGCTCAGCAAATACTCTATCCTCTAATATGTAATCGGCAGTCCGAGGATCCTCTGCCAACGCTTGTTTCGTTTTATTTTCTCGAGCAGCCGTAATAAATTTTAGTCGCCGCTCAAAAATGGGCACAAGTTCAGTCCGGCCAACCTTTTGTGCGTGCTGGATAAACTTCTCCAACTGGAGAGCAATCTCCTTAAGGATTAAAATCTGGATAGGATGGTTAGCCAATTCCTTTTTTTTATTTTTAAGCCATGTATCAGCAAGCCCCAAAACATGGGTTTTATCTATGGCCACGATTACCCGGGGAACTTTTAATAATGCGCCCTCATAGGAGCCATCGGGAGATTTAAAATACTTAATCTTTGTAAGGTCGCCAGAAGTAATTTCTTCTCGTATACGATTAACCTTTTTTTCCATATCAGAACGAGTATATGTAACATCAATAGCTAAAGCCATATGCGATACACTACGCTCATCCTCAAACTCTGCTATTGCATCACATCCATTGCGGATGTTATCAAAATCGGACGCACGAATTGTAGACACATTTTTACCAAGCCATTCACTTAACTCTGCTTGCTCATAAATAATGGCCTCAAGGATCTCAGCGAGACGAGCGTGCTCCTTTCCCTCCGCCGTATCACCTGCGTCAAACATTCTCTTTTTTTCTGCAACATACTCTAAATCTTGGGCAATACTGGTTTTATCGTAATACGTAAAATTTTCCGGGTCGATCCGACCTGTTTCTTCAAAAACTTCTACTGCCCGCTCATAACCCTTTTTAATTATTTCGGTCTGATGCTCTCGTAACTCGTCCTTTTCCCGCACCTTCCGTATTTCTTGATTCTGTTTAAAACCCCTATCCATAGCTCTTTCATCTGGTCCTTTAAAAGCCATATTTGAAGCTTAAATATAATCTAAACAATCGTTACCTCCTTGCACAAATACACATCCTGCACCGCATTCAAAATCTGCACCCCTTCAGTGAGCGGTCGTTGAAAGGCTTTACGCCCCATGATTATCCCCATCCCGCCGGCCCGCTTGTTAACTACTGCAGCATACACAGCCTCTTTAAGATCGTTCTTACCACTCTCCCCACCCGAATTAATGAGGCCGACGCGTCCGGCAAAACTATTCAACAGTTGATAACGACACAAGTCGATAGGATGTTCGCTCGAAAGTTCGCTATACATCCGCGGATCAGACTTGCCAAACTTCCTTGATCCACGGTTGAGCGCCTTATAGCCACCATTCTTAAGCGGTAATTTTTGCTTCACAATATCAGCACCAATAGTTGCCCCCAGATGGTTGGCCTGCCCAGTCAGGTCAGCGGCATCCTGGTAATCAATTCCTTCTACTACAAATCCCGGGTTACGCACATAGCACCACAGCACCGTAAACATGCCAAGCTGGTGGGCATAGTGAAACAAATACGCAACTTCCTGGATCTGCCGTTTTGATTCCGGCGAGCCAAAATAGACAGTTGCGCCCACCCCCACAGCCCCCATCGCGTGCGCTTGATCGACCGTCCCAAACATGATTTGGTCGTAGTCGTTGGGAAACCTGAGCAAGTCATTATGGTTCAACTTTACAATAAACGGAATCTTGTCTGCATATTTTTTACTCACCATACCCAGCGTTCCAACCGTTGAAGCAACCGCGTTACAACCACCTTCTATAGCTAATTTAACAATATTTTTGGGGTCAAAATAATCGGGATTAGCTGCAAAACTGGCACCCGCAGAATGTTCGATATCCTGATCAACCGGTAGGATCGAAACATACCCCGTGCCCTTGAGTCGCCCGTGGTCACGCATTTTTTTCAAATTTTTCTGTACTGCATCCGAACGGTCGGAAATACCAAAAACCTCTTTAATAAAAGAGTACGACGGCAGATGCAACTTTTCTTTAGGGATTTTGGGATCTGTAAATCCTAATACATTTTCAGCGTCCTTTCCGAGGGTTTGCTCAATGAAAGAGAGTTGTGACATAGTAAAAAAAGTAGAAAAAGTAGCTTAAAAAGCTATAGCCACAAATACACAGCAACACTGGCTAAAATAATAATAGCAAAAGCCCCGGCGAGCCTAAACGCAAACGTTTTGCTGCCCTGGAGGTACGAATAGACAGCCTTACTCGTCAAATTCGTGGCGTTAACCAAAACAAAGGTCAAAAGCGCAGTCTTAAACGTAATGGTTTTATCGGCAATTTCAGCCAAGTTAACGAGGATAGCATCAAGACCTGCAAGGGACGCAATAACCGAGCTCCCCAAAAACCCAGCTTGACCAAACAGAAGCAAACAAACCTTAGTAACAAACTTAATGACCGTCAAAAGAAGGGCAAACTTAAGCGCTGCGCTCAATGAAAAAATTTTACGTTCCGGCTCGTCGTCGACAACTTTGGTAGCGGGTGCTTCCGTTTTTTCTTGCCTCGATAAGAAATAGATCGCCAGAAGGCCGGCAGTCAGGACAATACTACCAATAAGCGGCGACAGGCGGATAATCAGGCTTGGACTGAGCGGTCCCACTAAAAGAAAGATTTGTAAAAAACTTGCTAGGTTAGCGATCAATGCTGCACCAACTAAACTATTAACTTGTCGTGATCCAACACTTTTTTGGGCCAATGACTGAGTGGTGGAGGTCGACGAAACAAAACCACCCACAAAACTGGTGAGAATATAACCTTTTTTACTACCAAGAAAACGTCCGAGCACATAACCCACAACATCAATACCGGTAATCAGAACAACAATGAACCACAGTTTACGTGGGTTAAAAATTTCAAGGGCAGCGAATTGACCGAGTTCAATATTAAAGGCTTTAAAAATATCCGTAATCCCAGGAATGTCCGCAAGACCGAAACCGCTGTCCGGCAAAAAGGGCAGAATTACCAGGGCAACTACCGCATAGCTAATAAACGACCCGATTTCTTGGCTCGAAACACCAACGATCAACTTTTTCGCCTGATCACGAAGTGACAAAACGAGGAGCGCAACTACGACCAACGCGACAATGAGCTGTGTTGGCAAAAATTGGGTAACCGTCAGAAAACCAATAAAAAAAGCATACAATAAGGTAACCTCAGTGGTCATACCCACTTGACCACTCTTCAGGGAAGAAACGATGTAATAGGCAATAATAAGTACTGCTACCGCGAGCGAAGCGACCAAAAACGCGCTTACGCTTTCTTGTAGGTAAAAAACTCCCGCGAATGCACCCATTAACGAGACAAGGGTAAACGTCCGGACGCCGCTTGTTACCTGAGCATCTTTATCAACGCTGCTTTCACGCCCAAGCCCAAGGAGCGCACCAAAAATACCAGCTAAAAAAAGTGACACGGGTAAGGTCATAATTTTTAAATATGCTATTTCTCCCCTTTCCACTCCGCTATAAATTCTTCTAAAAAAACTTCGATGAATCTTGCCCGGCCCTCGGCAATTTTGCGGGCTGCTTCCGTATTCATCATGCCCGGCAATTTCAGCGCTTTTTCATAAAAATAATTAACGCTTGTACCCTCTTTCTTTTTGAGTTTCAAATCATTGCGTGTGAGGCGGGTACGCACTTTTCGTTTTGGATCATGAATAGGGCGCTGCACTGAACAACCGTTAGCAAATATTCGAGCAATCCCTAAGGCACCGATAGAATCAAGCCAATCAGCATCCTGAAGGATTTTCCCCTCGACACACGTTGGAATTTTAGTCTCTTCACCAGCGTACTCAGCTTCATCAATAATGCGAGCAATTTGCTGCTGCATTTCCTGGTCGATTTCCAAAA
Organism: uncultured Gammaproteobacteria bacterium; assembly: GCA_964634875.1. Taxonomy (GTDB): domain Bacteria; phylum Patescibacteriota; class Patescibacteriia; order Magasanikbacterales; family GWA2-37-8; genus CAZECR01. Next base: position 599 of record CAZWKA010000014.1, on the reverse strand, counting down.
TATCCATTGTGGCCTTAAGCACCAATTTACCTTTAGTTTCGTTATATTCAAAATGCTTATAATCTCCAACATCGTGGAGTAGTGCAGAAAGCTCAATAAGCTGCATGTTACCCCCTTCAAGCGCCTGGAGCTGGCGCGCAGTCGCAAGCACTCGCTCGGTATGATACCAATCTTGCCCGCTACCGTTGGTAGAGAGAATTTTACCGACGTATTCAGCTGTTTTTTGAACAAGAGAAGCAGCCATAGCGTAAAAACTGAGAAAAGTTCCTCACCAAAGATAGAGTACCAAATTTTGCTATTTTAAGCAACAAAAAAAGATCGTAATAAAAAAAATTGGCAACAAAAAAAGAGTACAATGTCCTGGCGGTGGCCGACTTTTGCCCGAAGGCTATCATAGGCGCTGGCAAGCTTAACTGCTGTGTTCGGGAAGGGAACAGGTGTGACCTTGCCGCTTAAACCACCAAGACGTTGAACTCTTTAAATTTGTCGCAAAAGCAATAGTGTTGTATGTAATGTACTACTCCTCAGCACCGCTTAGTGCTTTCGTAGTGCGCTCGACCGATTAGTATTCCTCCGCTCAATATCTTACGATACTTACA
>CAZWKA010000013.1:13643-31655 GCA_964634875.1 uncultured Gammaproteobacteria bacterium | reverse complement strand
TTATGAAAGGAAAAATATTTAACGCACAAGAAGTGCAAGCCATGCTAAACGGATCAAAAGTGATGTTTAGGGAGGTGATTAAAAAACCATTTTTTACGAAAATTGAGATCATTGACGGCAAAAGAACTTCTTACCCGAGACAATGCCCCTACAAAGTAGGACAAAAGATTTTTTGTAAAGAGAGTTTTCTTCAAAAGCTAGGCTCAACTCAATTGCCAAGTGGCGAACACGAAACATTTTTTACTGGCTCTGCGGTTGAATATGCAGCCGATGGCGCGCAAGAAAGGTGGGACAATCCCGATGTTTTCTATCCTAATTGGTGGAAAAAGCGATCAGCCCAACACATGAAGCAAGAACAATCACGCCTAACCCTGCTAATTAAAGAGATTAGGGTGGAACGCTTGGCGGAAATTAGTGAGGAGGATGCTTACAAAGAAGGAGTGCAAAGAACTGACGAATGGACGGGCTGCGCTGATGATTTAGATTTCACGGACGCTTTTAAATTTAACTGGAACGCAACCCACAAAAAACCAGAAGAGAAGTTTGAAGCGAACCCTTGGGTTTGGGTTGTAAGTTTTAATGTGATCGAAATCGGGTAGTTTAAAAAATTAAATTTGGAGCAAAAAATGATAAAAAAAACAATCGCTAAAAAACTGATTTCAAAGCATGGATATTACGACCGCGAGCTTTTGGTTGAGCTAATGGAGCCAAAAAGATTTGTAAAGAAGTTTTACAAAAAATTTCTTAGAATTGGTTTTAAAAAGCCCATAAAAGAAACCAAAATTGCGCCAAAAATCAACGCTCTTGAACGCATTGGGCAAGCTTACCCACCAATAAACCTTTTTTCAAAATTGAGAAAAAAATTTAAATTCAGGTAAGGTATGAAATACGTTTTGCTTTTGCTTCTGACTTCGTCTTGTTGGGCTTTTATTGGCACTGAAGGCGAAGACATTTGCAAATTTACTGAAAGCCACGAATGCGGAAATTTTAGGATAATTAAAAAATAATTTGACAATTAACTTCAGGTTGGCAAATTGCAATCTCCAGTTAAATTTAATGAGGTAAAAAATGACGAGTAAATTGCCAGTAGTCGGACAAAAGTATAGAAACAAAGTGTACCGCAAAGAACTTGGGATAGAGTTAATTTTGGAGGTCGCAGCCATTGATAGAAATGATGTTCTTGGGCATATAATCTATTTTAAGCAACCAAATAAAGGGTGTTTTTCTTGTAGAAAATATTTTTGGGAACATTGGGAAGAACTCTCAGACTCTAACCCACAAGAAGCCAAGAAAGAAGTCAGCGAAGTTGAGAGGGCTTTGGAGGAGTTGAAACAAATTCAGAATAGCTTGCCAGCGCAATATGGTTTGTATGGAAAAGCAGTTCAGAATCTTATTAATGCTTTGGAAGCTGAGGAGCTAAAGATAAAATGAAAAATCCAATAAATATGACGCCGCAAGAGCTAATCGAAAACGGTTTTGACAGACCAAAAATTCCGTGTGTTGAAAAACTTAATAGGGAAAAAATCACGGGGGCTTTTAAAATTGGGAAGCTACGCAAGACCCCATCTTTTTTACGCGGTAAGCCTGTTTTTTTAACTGAGAGCGGCGAGTTAGTAATTTGCGAAGCCAAGGTGGCGAAAAGAATCAATCAACGCTTGGAGGACTTAAAAAATGATTAATGAAATGCCAATTGTGGGCCATAGTTATAAATGCAAATTTAAAGAACTTTCTGGAAAATTTTTTGAAGTAAAAACAATGCATCAAGACATAGAAATTAATTTTTGGAGAGTAGTTTTAGAAAGTAATTCGCCCGATTTAGAGCCATATCAAAGAACACTGGATCTTGATATTTCAGAAAATGCCGAATCAAACGAAAAGTTCTTGCCACTTTCTACGTATTTTTGGGATTGGTTCGAAAAACCACTACAGGGATTTGCAGAGCCAGCAAGCAGTCTGATTGATTCAGCTTTAAAAGCAGTTGAAAATAGAAGGCACTACAACAAAGGCTGGAACGATGGATTTGAAGCCGCATTTAAACAATTTGAAGAGGAGCTAAAAAAATGAAAAAAACAATCTTAATTCTCGCCCTAGCACTATTGCCGGCAAACTCTTTCGCTAAGTGCGTAGATGCGCCAAAGATGGGCAAGAACTTCACGCGCTGCGAAGACGACACGGCTATTTGCTACGGATTTTTTGTTGAGGATTCTTTAATGTCGCCGCAGATTTCATGCTTCCAAAAGACTAACCCAAAACAACCCTAGTCGCAAAGTGAAGCTTCTGAGCTGTGGCGGTTTTGACATAGCTGCGCTGATAATTCGCAAAGTCGTAAAGAGTCGATTCACTGAGGCCTAATTTTAGACATTCTGAGAGAAGCTTCTTTTTATCGACTCTTAAAGCACGCTGAACCTTTTCTTGCAACAGTTCGCGCAAAATTTCTTGGTTTTTCATTTGATTTAAATTAAGATTTTGACTAATGGTAGTTTAATCAAAAACAGTAAAAAATCAATGGCAAAAGGCAAAAGGATTACACCCTACAGGCAGAAGGCGCGGGGAGGGGAAAGGATAGAGGAGAAAAGCCTAGTCGAACAAATCAAGATTGATTCTGCTCAAACTAGGGCAAAACTTGAGGTCATGACAGCCGAAGAAATGACGCGCGTGCAACAGGCGGCAGCACAAAACGCCTTGACGCTGTTTAATAAGCTTCTTGAAGAACTGGCAAAGAGAGTTCCGAGCATGACTGACGAAGTGCTTTCAAACTCGCTTCTGTCTGTGTGGGAAAAGGTCGGCGGCGGTAAAAAATAATCATTAACAACCATGCAAAGTTTTTTCATTACCAAAAAAATAGTGGGCAGGAGAATGCCACAAACATCAACAGCGTTTAAAACGAGGCAAGAGCAGGTGCAGAGCAAAGAGTGGTTGAGAGATAACCGAATTATAAGGGAAGCAGTTTATTTTAGATCAAAAGAAGCGGCGGAAAAGTTTGTTGCTGACGTTAAAAAGCCTGATTACTGCGGAAAAATCTTTATTGATAAGCGAATCACGAAATATGCCGTTTATCATTATCGCAATTACTAATTTTAACACGAAAAAATGAAAAGCGAATTTTACAACTGCGACAACATGGAATTTATGGCTAAATTTCCTGATGGTCATTTTGAGCTGGCGATTGTTGACCCGCCTTACGGCATTAGAGCTGATAAAGCCCAAAATGCTGGTGGTGAAAAATGGGGATTTAAACAATACAAACAAACTGACTGGGATTCGTCAATTCCAAACAAAGAATATTTTGCCGAACTGAAACGGGTTTCAAAAAATCAGATTATCTGGGGCGGCAATTACATGACTGAACATTTGCCGCCATCAATGGGTTGGATTGTTTGGGATAAAGAGCAGCGAGATTTTAGCCTTGCTGACGGCGAGCTTGCGTGGACTTCTTTTAAGAAAGCATTAAGAATATTTGAATTGAGCAGGGGAAAGGCTCTCGCAAATAATAACGAGGATGGCGGCCGGATTCATCCAACTCAAAAACCAGTTCGGCTCTACGAGTGGCTTTTAGCAAACTACGCAAAAGAGGGCGACAAAATCCTCGACACCCACGTTGGGTCGGGAAGCTCAAGAATTGCTTGCCACAATCTTAAATTTGACTTCTTTGGCTGCGAACTTGATGAGGATTATTTCAAGGAAGCAGAGCAGCGCTATCAAGAACACATACGGCAAGAGGTTCTTTTCTAATGCTCAATCTAAATTTCGATTTCGATTTCAATTTCGGCTTTGCTGAATCACAAAAGAAGGTTGAAACATTTGAGGAATTTTGCGAACTGGCTGGCTACCCGAAACCATACCAAAAGCAGGAGCAAATGCGTCTTTTTGCCTTTCCTGAAGATGAAAATTTGCGAGTGCCGCGCTTAATTCTGGGCGCGCGTGGCTATGGAAAAACCGATTACATCACGATTCTTGGCCTTGCTTTTGAGATCTACAAAAACCCGCAAATCCACGCCGTTCTAATGACGAAAGAGTTTGAGCGTGGAAAAGAAATTATGGGCGAGGTCGCCGTTGTTCTTCAACGTGTCGGCGTCAAAATGAAAGGCCAATCGCAGCGAAAACTTTACACTGAAGGGTCAGTCGGGAAAGAGCCGACACTGACAACCCTTGCCGTTCGTTCCAAAGGTTTGCGCGGACGCCACCCCGACATGATATTTTTAGAGGATTTAATCACGCCGGACGATTCAAGCGAAGCGGAGCGCCATAGGGTTCAAAAGGTTTATGAGGAGGTCTTAAAGCTCACCTCAAACGTGGTTTTGATTGGGCAACCAGTTCACAAGTTGGATTTGCTGCAAAAATTGCGCTTCCTGATTCCTACTCTGGCCGTAAAGCATGGCGACATTCCTGAGCTTGACGTTGATTTGGTTGCACAGCGCGCCGCCGGAGTTTCTGAGCAAAGCATTGCGGCGTCTTACCACCTCGAAATCCTCGATGATGCCAGCCTTCCTTTTGGAAATGTTCAAGCGTGCGATTATTCGGCTCCAAATTGCGTGGCTTTCATTGACCCTTCACATAAGGGCGGCGACTACACGGCGATTGCGATTGGTGGAATGCACTTTGAATTTTTGATCGTCACGGGCTTCGCTTTCAAAAAGGCTTGGTATGATTGCCTTGACGAATTTAAGTTGTTGTTTGAATTTTTTGGCGTAAAATCCGTCTGCTTTGAAACCAACGGCTTAGGTGACGAGCCAGTAATTCGGATGCGACAACTTGGCGCGCCGTGCGTTGGACTTAACACGACCGAACACAAGCACACGAAAATAATCAATTGCGCTTTCTTTTCGGAACACATTAAACTTCAGAAGATCGAGGGCAATTTTGATTCTCAAGTTTTGCAAGCTAACCAGATTTTCATTGAGCAAGTGAAAAATTACGAATACCGCGCAAAGCATGACGATTCACCTGACGCGACTGCGGGGTTGATGAAATACCTAGGAATCAGTAAATAAATTTAAAACTATGGCAAGATTTTTTGATAATTGGTTCACAAATGACAAGCGCACTGAATTTGACGTGCTAAATGCACCTTTCGGGATGAAGTTTTCAAGAGATGATTTTGAGAAAATCAAAACCGAAAACCTTTACAAGAAAATTTTGCAGCGTTGCTACTCTAGGACAGAAGGCGCAAAAGATGTCGAAAAAATCCAATCGCTCTTTGATTCAAGCGAAAGATCTGGTTCGCCAAGAGGGTTGATTTCATTGCTTGCGAAGGCCATGACAGATAAGGCAGAAATTGCGATTATTTACGAAGCCGGAGTTGTCAGGCTCGCAACTTCAACAGAAAAAGAGCAAATCAAAAAGGATTACGAAACCAGCGCGAAAAGCTCGCTTGGGATTTTAGTGAGCTTTAAAGATTACTGCCTGACGGATCTTGTTAAAGGTTATATGTCGATGATCTACGACATTTTAAGCTCGATGAACACGCAAGTGGGCCTTGCAAAAGCTCTACAAATCAAGGTTGCGATGCTTCGCGGCACTGTGTCAGTCAACGGCAAAGATGAGCCAATTGCACAGGCAAAAGCAATTAATGAAGCACTCACAGAAGGCCAGTCAGTCCTGCTTGACGAGAAAGACAAAGTGGAAGTTTTGACGCTTGATTCTGATTCGGTGAAAAACGCCATGACTTTGATCTATTCGCAACTTTGTGCCGAAATTGGAATGCCTCTTTCTTTCGTCACTGGCGAATTGACAAGCGGAATGAGTGCCACAGGTGAGGCCGACACTAACCAACAAGAAGAAGGCTTGCAAGATTTCTTCAACTCAATTTTTAAACCTTCTTGCGACAAACTTTATAAATGGAATCTTCGCTTCGTGTCGGATGATTGGCGCTATTTTTCGGCGATGATTGGCAGTGCAATTGTTGTGGAAAATTCTTCGCTGTTTTCTGAAGCTCAGAAAAAAGCTTTTGCCGACCGACTGATGCCCATTGAAAAAAATGAAAAATAATGGTAGTTTTTTATCCCGACAAATTCAAAAAAAAGGTTTTGCCGAAAGGGTTCTTTGACCAAAATTTGCTGACGAAGCAAAATTTAACACTGAAGAAGAAGGCCACGCAAGCTTTGATTCTAGCGACCAATGTTGCGGCAAAAGATTTAAGCGCAACTGTGGCCAGAGTTGTTAGCCTTTACCAAAACAAGATTGACGATTTAACCGATGAAGGATTGCCAAGAGCAAGGGCAGCTTTGCTTGCGAAAGGAAGCGAGGCGCTGTTGCGGCAGCGCATTGAAAATCTTGTGGTTTATTCTGAGGTGCAACGTCTTAAAGAAGAAAACAAAGGGCAATATTACCGTTGGCTTCCTTCTGGCGCGGAAAATCCTGACCCTGAGCATCAATTACTCTACGGTCAAGTTTTCCCAGTTGGCGAGGGAGACGAAGAGGGGAATATGCCGGCAGAGCGTTATGGCTGCCAGTGTGGAATGGAAATTTTAACTACAAAAGAAAATTCTTGACTAGAAAATTTTTTTTGAAGATAATTCCTCGGACACTTTTTAAATCAAAACGGAAATTTTAATTTTATGTTTACAGACGAGCAAAAAACAGCAATCGCGGAAATTGTGACGGCCAGCATGAAAGCTGCAACCGATAAAGCCGGTCAAACTGATGGCGCGAAAGCTCCACAAGGTAGCGAAGGCAAAACAATCGCACAACAAGCAAGAGAAGAAATTGAAGCAGCGAAAGCTAAATCAATTGTCGATCAAGCGAAAGAAGCCGTGGCAGCTGACAAAGCTGCTGGTGAATCTTTGACCAAAGTTGAGGAATCAATCAAATTTAACCTTAGCATTGGTGATTTTGTAAAGAAAAACGAGAATATTTTGCCTGAAGAGTCTGGAAAGATTTTGGCAGCTATCGCAACAAAAACCTTCAAAGATGAAAACGAAAAAGCAAATTTAACAAGAAAAAATTTGCTTGATTCATTTTTAGAAAAACAAGAAAATATGGGCGTCTTGCAAGGCTCAATGATAGCAAGAGCAGCACAATATAAATCGCTCGCAGAAAGCGATAAAGAAAAAAGATCGGCAGAATTTTGGGACTTGGCGGAACTGGGCATTGTTTTAAAGCAAGGCGCAAAGAAGGCTGAGGCTCTAAATAAAATCAATGGTGGAAGCACCGGAGATTCGGGGAATATTCTTCAAACTAAACTTATGGCAGCCGCCGATAAAAAATTTAATCACGTAAAATAAATATGGCAAAACTTTTAGGCACGGCCTACGAAACCGGCAAATCGGACGTAGTAATTTCGCGCAAACCAACTGGCGGCACTGCGCTTGAAGAAGGTTTGTTTGTAAAACAAGGTGCTGAGGGCTTCGTAAGCTTGGCAAACGCTTCTGCTTCTGCTGCACCTTTTGGCGTTATGGGTCAGCAAGAATCTGTTGCCTGTGGCGTTCAAATTTCTGGTATGAAAGTTGCAGTGCAACTTGATACCGGCATTACTCCTGCCGCTGGTGAAGTTGTTTATTGCAGCGCAGTGACTAACAAAGCAACCAATACAAGCAATTCTTCAGATAACCCAGCAACCGCAGCGACCTTTACTGGCGTTATTGGAACTGATGGAATAAGCGAAAACACAGCTACAAAATCAACGACTAAGCGCTGGGCTGAAATCAATATGCCAAACGGCCTGTAGTATGTCAAAAAAAGAAAAAAGCAAACCTTCTAAAGTTGAAGAGTTGAAAGCTGGTGATGAAATTGGTGTTGAGATTGATGGTAAAGAACAAGCCATCACTCTTGACGTTGAACAAGCCGAAGCTCTAAATGAACAACTCAAAGAAGGCGCTGAGGAATCAAAAGAGGAATCAGCCGCACCAAAAGAAAAAGTGCTGAACGGCACGCCTCGTTTTAACAAATTTAATTCAAAATAATTTATGGACATTAGAACTGGCCTAAAAACCAAAGAAGAATACATGGAAGCGGCTTCGATTAGCTACATTCCTTCGATTTTAGCATTACCGAAACGCGCACAATTTGCGCTTGACGTAAATAAAATTACTTTCAAAGAATTGAATGTTGAAAATGATTCTGTCATTCCTTCATTCCTAACTTCTGAAATGACCGAGATCAACACTGTAAAAGTGTCACAAAAATCTCACGTTTTCAATGCTTACGCAAAAGGCATTAAATTCAGAAAAGACAACTTGCAAAATTTCAACGTGAACGCTCAACCGTTTCACGATCAAATCTTGCGTCAATTGTCAATTCACTTTGATAAAACTGCATTGATTGGTGAAGGTTCAAACAACGGCTTGATTACTTCAAGTGATGCTAATTACTTGACTCAATCAAGCGCTGAAATTCCTGCCGCTTCTGGTGATGGATTCAACCAAATTTTAGAAGCAAAACAAATCGCTACTGCTTTAAACATCGCAGTAAACGACAACACTGCTTCAACAAATTTGACCGTTTATTTCTACGGCGCTGCTTTATTGTCTTTCTTAGGCAATATCACTGCTGGTCAAGAAAATGACGTGCGCTACCACATCAAACAAGCATTTGAAGGTAAAGCCGTGAACTTCGTTGATATTTCTGCCCTTGCAGCTCCTGCTTCATTATCTCTTGGCAACGGAATTATCGTTGTTTCAAACGACCTAGTGACTCTTGAACACTGCGGCACCCCAACATTGAAAAATGATGGTGTGAACGAAGAAGACGATTACTACTGGTCACGCTACTTCTTGGGTTCTGTTCAAGTTAGACCTGAGATTTACGGCGCAGTTATTAAACAAGCTATCACTTTCGCTTAGTCATGACCGACAACGTCCTTCAAGCCAATAGGATTCTAGTTTTCATCGAACAGCCAACGCTTGACGATGAAGAAGAAGTCGCGCTGACAACAGCGGATGGCTTGGAGGCGGTGTTGAGATCTCTCTCGACAATTCTTGACGGGAGAGAGGACAGCGCGGGGGCGATTAAGAAATTGAACGCCTACGCGGCCACAAAAGGCATTTTGCTTGAGGCAACAAAAACTTTTAAATCAAACGTCTTTTTAGGTTCGCCGCTGTGAAGATAACTTCAAAAGGCATTGGGAAAACAATTTCAAAGCAAATTGGCAACTACAATTTTGAAGTCGGCATTTTGAGCGACCAACCTAAGAAGATGCGGAAGAAAGGCTCTTCTAAAAATTATGCAGGGATGAAAGTTTCTGCGACTGGCAAAGCTTCTCAAAAAGTTTCTTTGGCAGAGGTGGCAAAATACACTGACAACCAATTCAAATGGCTAAAAAAGCCGTTCACGCTTCCGAAAAACAAAGAAGTGATTGCGGTTGTCAAAGAAATTGCGCTGCAACTATTTGGTAAAAAATCGACCGACAACAAACGTCTTGAAAACGCGGTGCAAGCTGTAATTCGCAATCCGATTTTGCGGGGTGATTACGGCAACAACGCACCTTCGACAGTAAAACAAAAAGGCTTTAACAAACTGGGCATTGATACCGCCCAAATGTTTAAAGCCATAAAAGCAAAAAGGCTCTAATGTTTAAAAAATTTTTAGAGAAAGATTTAAAAGCTATTTTTGAAACGGGCAGGGTTGAGTTTTCGAACTCAAACACCGATTACGGCCAAGAGCTAGGTTGCCTTTTTGTGGTAATTGACCCAGAGGGCGTAAAAAATAATTTTCGCGAAGGTGAAAACTATTTTAGCGTTGTTGGAAGTTTAGAATTTATTCAAGATCAGTCACAAACTTCTTTTGGCTTCTTTAATCAAAGGATGGCTTTGACGAAATACGAGGCCGCAGGAAATCTGAGGTTGCTAAATAGAGAGTCAAACGAATCTCTAAACAGTGATTCTGAAATTATTTTGGTCAAAAAGAGTCAAAAATTTTCTTACCGCATCGCGATTCCTTACAATAAGCCACTAGGCGACATTGAAGAGCTTGTGATTGCGTCCATTTCTACAACTTAATTTTAAAAAAAATGAGAGATTTGCTTTTAGAGTACGCTTTCCCGATTGAGACAATCGAGCCTCTTGCCTCGCCAAGTTCGGAATATTTAAACAATGTTTGCGTAGTAGCAAAGCCAAAAGCTGGCCAAGAAGCTAACGTGGGGACAATTTACGAATGCGGTACAATGTCAGCGGTTGCAGTAAGAACCGACAACGCAAACGCACAGCAACTTTTCAACGCTGGCATGACAAAAGTTTACGTTTTGCTCGCTGATGATCTTGATTTGGCGACCCCTCTTGCCAGCGCTTCTCAATTCTTCACATTGCTAATTTCTGACGATTTTGTTGATGCTGATATTTACAAAAAAGCGACTTTAACAAAAGCTCAATTAATTTTTACCGCTATCGCTGCCGGCGCTGCTGGCAATGGCATTTCAATTGAATTTTTAGACACCGGCACGGCTGGCGCAGAAGTGGTGACGGTCACGGCATCAAAAATTAGTGTTGCAATGGAGGCCGCCGTTTCAACTGCCACCCAGATCAAAGCAGCTCTTGACGCAAGCACCCAAGCAATGGCCTTAATTTCTGTTGCAACAACTGGCACGGCCTCAACCGCACAAGCTGCTTTTGCTGAGGATAACCTTGAGCTTGGCGCACAAATTGAGGCGGGAACTTGGGCGGGTGTTGTTGGTGTCCACAGTAGCGACACAGCGTTTCTTGCAATTCAAGCAGTCATTACAAACCGCACTGCATTTTTCGGAAATGGCACAAACAAAGCTAAAAACCTGTTTTTTGCCTTCGGGAAATTGCTTTCTGGCAGAGACTGGAAAAACCAGCAATACATTGAGATGCCTTTCAATGATGGGGTTGATACGATTGCTGAAGCTGAAAATCTTTTTGATGGCAAAATTTCTTTTGTCATTAATTCGACTGAATACGCAAACCGCTTGGCGTTATTTGCCAACAACCGCAAAGCAATTGTTGCTCCTTATATTTTTGAATGGTTCAACATTTCAATGCAAGGCTGGGGCGTGCAATACATCGCTTTAAATCAACCAAAATACACACTGCGCGAGGCTTCTTTGCTTCAAGATTTCTTGGAGGAAAAGGCGGAAGAACGTTTTGTGACTCCTTCAATTGTCGAATCTTTGACCGTGAAAATTTCGCTTGTAGAAGACAACTTTATTGCAAACGGTGATCTAGTAATTGCTGAACCGAAAGCGCTTTGGAGAGTCAGAGCAGTAGTTCAACAAGGCTTAATCTAATTTAAACTTAATTCTTTTTCCTATGCCAAAAATTTTTCAAATTAGCCAAGGTGATGCGGGTTTTAGCTTTAACGGCGTGAACTACACTTTTAGCGATGTTGACACCATTGACTACACGTACAACAAAAAGAACCACCTAACCCGTGGCGCGAGCGGCACAAACAAGCTGGGCATTTCTTACAAAGAAGGCCTAAAAACTCCTGACGCCGCTGAGGTAAAGGTTGTTGATTGCTCAGTTGCGATTTACAAATTACTTTTGACGATTTTCAACGATGCATCACGAATCAATTTTTGGTTTGTTGACCGCAAAACTGGCGAAGGCTTCACCTACAAAAACGCCGCAATCCGCGACAAACCGCGTCAAACTACAATTGGCGAAAGCGAGGACACAATTGGCTTCATGTTCGCGGTTGAATGTTTTGACGTCACTGAAAAATTAAACGATGAGTAAATTCACAATTGATTCAGAGTTTAGAGGAATTGCCGGAGCTAGGGCGTATCATGCAGCCCTAACTTTCGTGCGTTCGATCTATTATTTGCCGATGATTTGCCCAGAAAGGGACTATTTCAAGGCGGTTGATTGGTTCGACACTTTAAGCGATGAGGAAAAGCGCAGAGTTTTAAAAGTTGCGATTGATGACGGCGCGATGCTTTCAGAAGATGAAATCCACGCGCTTTTATTATTTGCAAAAGATCAAAACAACGTGCCTCTTGGTAAAGAATCGATCAAACAACTTTCTGCGTTTGAAATCTCAGAAGTGTTGCTTGATGTCGCTTGTGAGATTTTCAAGAAAAAGGTTTTTTTTTATCAAACGAACAAGCAGACTTAATGCCGAATTTTTCGGTTGATCTTTATTGTGAAGCAGCAACTTTATTGGGGCAGCGCGGAGATTTCACATTAGAAGAATTACTAAATTTTGCATTTTCAAAAACTTACAAAAACCAAACTTCACTAAGACAAAATGGCTGAAAAATACACAATTAAAATTCAGCCTAATATGTCACCAGAGGATGCTAAGAAGCTGGAAGATGAACTAAATAAACGCTTTAATAGTGTAGCTAAGAAATTCGGCTTTAATATTGGAAATTCTCTAAAGTCTGCTGCAAAAATTGGAGCTGTGGCAATAGCTGGAGGCATTGCTGGAATTGTCGCAACAAATCCATTCGAGAAAATAAACGAAAATCTAAATAACATCACCGCAAAAGCCGATGAGATTGCCACCAATGCAAATAAATTTGGGGTAAGCACTGCGAAATATTCTCAACTGCGCTCTGTCGCGGGAAGCTACGGACTCGACCCAAACAAAGCCTTGATGGAATTTTCAGATTTATTGCAAGAGGCGCGATTATTCAAAGCTGGCGACACCACCAAAAACGGCACGCTTGTAAATTATCTAAACGATAAAGATTTGATTGACAATTTTTACTCGTTCGCTGAATCAATGAGCAAGCTTGCTGGCAATGAAAGAAGCATTGAAGTTTCAAAGGTTTTCGGCAATAAAATTGAAGACAGGCTTGCCGAATTTTTACAAAGCGATGATCTAGAAAGAAGAAAAACGGCGGTTTACAGCAAAGGAAACTCCCCACAAAAAACAGGAAGGGGACTTGATAAACTGGCCGCGATGGAAGATATCCAAGCGTTAAATCGCGCCAAGCTTGAGAATGATTTGTTTGTGAAGGGTGCAAGGGCAATCTCAAACGGCACAATGAACGCCCAAGCCCAACAAGAGCGTCAAAAAATGCTTAGAGAAGTCAGCCAACTTTCACAATTTGAAATCTTCGCCAACCTCGCGACAACACAGGAGAGAATGGCGACAAGCATTGACGGCATTAGAGCTGACGTGACTGCATTGTTATTGCCAGTTTTGGAAAGAATTGTGACTGCAGTTGAGGCAATCATTACTTGGTGCAGAGAGACAGTACCAAATCTGTTAAAAAAACTAAAATTTTGGAGGTAGAATGGCACTAGGCGGACTTGCACCAATAATTGTTTTTACTTTTTATAAAACCTTCACGAATCCTTTTTCGTCTGTGGTTTCTGCTCTTGGCCCTGTGCAACCTGTTAAAATTCCACTTGTGCCGATTCCAGTTTATTTAGACGAAAAAATTACTGGGATGCAGCTTGATGACTATGACCGCACAATTACGATTGACGTGATGCGCGATGGTGTTTCAGCATTTGAAAGAGTTTCTGGTGATGTTGTGCATTTAAAATTTCACGCGAAAAAAGATAGCATTGTTTTGACGGTTTTAACTGCCCTGATTGATCGCGTAATGAAAACTTTTGACGAAAATGTTGTGCCAAAATCAGATGATCGCAACTATTCACTAACGATTTTCTACGACAACATTTTCATTTTAGACGCGTCACTTGAAGAATTTTCGACAAGATTAAAAGACGGCACGGATTTGCGCGAGTTTTCATTTACTTTCTCAAAGAGATCTGAGAAAAAAACAACAGCCACAACCCCAACCCCTAACACAGGCGGAACGGCGGCGGGGCCAACAAGAACTTAATTTTTATTTTATGGCTTGGGCTTGGTATCCAATTAAAACAGTGGCGGAAACGCTAAAAAATGGCGTTCCTGACGAGACAATTGAGGTTGATCTCGAAAACATTGGAATTGAAACGATCAGATTTATCAAAGGCCAAAGCGCGGGCGTGTCTGAGGATTTCAGCGTTGGCATAATCTTTCGCGACTTCCTTCTTTTTCCAAACATGAATGGCAGAAACCCTTTCACCAAAAACGATCTAGTCGGCGCCATGATTTTTGAAGATCAGTATTGGGTCGGAATCAATGAGGACGCCTAAATGCGAATCATTTGCGAAAATGGATTTTATAAATTTTTCCCCGAAAAAATCGCCGAGGTGAAACGCTTTCAAACCAAGTTTGGCGTAGAGTTGGTGCAGTGCGAGGATTATTTCACTTTTCCAGTTTTAGCGGCACTTCCAAACTACAGCTTTGTTGGTCACACTTACAGCGGCGTAATTGTAGGGCTTGCAAACTATGCAGGAAAAAGGGAAGAAGTAATGGCTGCGAATGGTTTGACTTACCACATAGGCTTGAAACGATTGATTTTAAGGGCTTCATTTTCCGGCTTCACAAAGCTTGATTATGTCGTTTCTAATTACATTTTCACCAACACCTTGCCACAAGCTTATTTTTACGATAACAACGGCTTAATCACTGGATTCAACGGCTTTGTGGATGTTGATTTTATGAAATTTAAGATTGAGCGATTTTTTTACCCTGAGACATGAAAATTTTTAACGCTACTTGTTCGGCCAGTGTCGTCACTGTAAACAGCCGAGTTGTGCCTAATTGCACAATCATGGGCGAAGGTGGCAGCTCGTCTGGCTTTGTTGTGATGGCGGAAAACAAACTGTTTTATTTTCCAAAGACAACGCCGGACGTTAAAAGTTTTTTGACACAAGTTGAAAATCTTTGTGGAAAATTGGAAACGCTTTGTGATACAATTGCAGCAATTACCGTGACTTGTGCGACCGCTGGCAGCCCTAGCAGCACGCCAATCAATGCCGCTTCTTTTGCTACGGCGAAGGCAGATATTGCGGCGGTTCATTCAAATTTAACCACACTAAAAGGCGCTTTGAAATGATTGATTTAAAATTTAAAGATAACATTCTAAGGACAGCCGACACCTTGATTTATAAGGCGCGCAATATTCTTTCGACTCAAATTGGGTCTTTGGCTTACGCCCCAGAATTTGGTATTGACTACGATTTATTTTTCGGCGAAGATTACACGATACAAAACCAAACTTTTCAAGCTTACGCGATCTCGAAACTTTCAGAAAACGGCATTAATCCGTTGGATGTTTTAGACACCAAAGGCACGTTTGACGAAGTTTTGAACATTCAAATTGAAAATTAAAAATGGCTTTTGACTTACTAAACGGCTATCAGCCACGAACATTTGAAGAGATATTGCAGGCCTTCACTGACGAGGTAAACACCCAATTTGGCACGACTTACGACACGACAACGATTGTTGGCACTGAGTTTTACAAATTCTTTTATGCTGGCGCTCAATTAGTGATGCAATCTGAAGCGCAAACCGCCGAGATCACCGCGAAGATGACTGACTACATTCGCACGGCGAACGAAAACATCAATTTACCAAAATCTGCAATTGACGGCTTCACGCAAGGCTTACTTGCGCCAGTTGCTGAAGGTGGATTAGGTTTGGTTTCTACAATCAAAAACATCACTGATTCGGCGGAGGCTGGATATTTGTTTTTAGTGGTTGATGTTGATAACTCGGCCGATGACTACGCAACAACCAAGCAAGAAATTATTGACAGAATGGGCGCTTGGCTAAGTGCTGGGCTTTATTATTCGGGAACTGAGACAGGAACTAGAACGGCTCTAAATGGTCAAGTTTTTAGTTATGCCTACGCCTTGCCCACTCCTGTTGATATTTTAGTGAGAATTACCGTGACCGCCTCAGCTAATGCAAAAACTCCAATTTTGAATGAGAATCAAGTCAGAGATATTTTCAACGCAAATTTCGCTTCTCTTTACCGCTTAGGTTTAGATTTTGAACCAGAAAAATATTTAGAAATCGCCCGTGATTTGCCTTTTGCCGCCGATATTTTGCTCGAATATTCCGAAAATGCGGGCAGCACTTGGGACGACCAACCGCGTGCAATGGCTTACAATGAAAAAATCAACATCACCGCAGCAGCAACCGTTTCAGTAATTTAATTATGGCTCAAAAATTCTCAAGAAATGATGCGGACGAGGACAAGTTTATTGCTGTTTGGGAAGCAATGCTTGAGCAAACCTTTGCGGACTTGGCAGAATACTTTGCCAATGTTGATAAATCGCCGGCGCTTGGCAATGCTCTTTGGGAAGCCAACGCGGTTGATGTTTGGGGTATTATTGAAAAAACTTTTTTCGTTAAAATATTTGACGAATTAATCAAGGCTGGATATAATATTGGCACGGTGGATTCTTATTGCCGGATTTTATATGCGCTTTTTGGCCAAGAAACGGTGATTGAAATTGTTATTAATAGCCCGCTAGAATTAACAATCAACGTCACCGCAGAATATGAAAATCTTGCTCTTTGGTTAAGTAAAGCGGGCGAAATTATGTTAAGCAAAGAAGGTGATTTGTTATTTTTCAAAACCTTTTTGACCGACATTCCATTTTCACAACTTCAATCAATTATTCGCGCCATCACTAACGCTGGCACTAAAATTACATTAAATTTAAATTGATATGGCACTTACTCCCGAACAAGAAGAGCTGGTGGTAGCTTTAATTTCACGAACTCAAAAAACGATTTCGCAACTTGAGGCGGAAACCGCTTTGCTTGGTGATAAAATTTTCCCAGTTGAAAACAGTGAAGGAACTTTTGCGCTTACGGTTGATGAATTAAGAGATTATATTTTAAAATATCAAGATCGAAAAAACCTCTTCATAAACGGTGCTTTTGATATTTGGCCGGAGGGAGCTTCATTTTCTAGCGTTGCAAATGGAACCTACACGGCCGAGGGTTGGGTTTATGCAAAATCTGGTGCCATGGTACATACAATTAGCCGGTCAAGTGACGTACCAACTGTTGCTGAGGCTGGAAGAAAATTTAATCATTCATTAAAAATTAGCTGCACAACTGTGGATGCCTCAATTGCTTCTGGGGATTATGCAGTGATTGAGCAAAGAGTCGAAGGCTATAATTGGCTCGCACTAGCTCAAAAAGCAGGTACAAAAGGCATTTGGGTCAAAGCTACGAAAATAGGAACCTATGGCGTTTATTTGAAAAATTCTGGTGGCGATAGGTCGTATGTTGGAGAAATCACAATAAATGCATCTAATACTTGGGAGAAAAAAGAAGTTAATTTTTCTGCCTCGCCTTCAGCTGGAACGTGGGATTACACAAACGGAATTGGGGTTTCTGTTGGCATAACTTTGGCCGCAGGTTCAACCTATCAAACCACCAAGGATGCTTGGCAAACTGGCGGATATTTAACAACTTCAAACCAAGTAAATGCTTGTGACAGCACGTTAAATGATTTTTACATTTGCGGCGCGCAATTAGAAAAAGGCTCCGTGGCCACAGCTTTTGAAGATAGAACTATTCAAGAAGAGATAATGCTTTGCCAAAGATATTTTGAAAAATCTTTTCCTTATTCAGTAGTCCCAGCACAAAATGCAGGAACCGCAGGAACTTTGGCTACAATCGCCCCCGCAACAAATGCTAGGGTCGCGGTGAGATGGGATTTCAAAGTCACAAAAAGAAGCTCTCCCTCTATCACCACTTACAACCCCAGTGCAGCAAATGCCAATTTTTCTGCCAATCCTTTAACCCCAATAGTTGAGACTGCGGACAGCTCCGAAATTAACGCTTGGATTGTTTCGACTCCCGCTAACACTACCGCAGCCAATGGTTATTTTATTCACGCAACAGCTAATTCACGACTTTAATTTTTTAAAATATGCAAATTGAAACCGTAAAAGAACTAAAAAATGGCTACTTGGTCAACAGCTCAATGACAGTGCCAAGCGACCCAAAAAATTCTGACTTCCAAAAAATCCAAAAGTGGATTGTGGAGGGTGGCGCGGTTGAGTCATTTGATTTTCTTGAAGACGCGAAGGTTGAAAAAATTGCTCAAATAAAAGGCACTGCGGCGGCTTTGATTTTAGCCACTTACCCAACCCATAAGCAGCTCAACACTTTAATGTCCGAAGATAGTCAAGCGATTGAGACAATGGACATTTTTATTTCACAAATTCGGACAAAATCGAATGGCTTGGAGGCTGCACTTGAGCTTCTAAGCGACCCAGAAGCAATCAAAAATTTCCCAAT
>CAZWKA010000013.1:8730-13543 GCA_964634875.1 uncultured Gammaproteobacteria bacterium | reverse complement strand
AACTTTTGGCTGAAATTTATTCAGTTAATTTTCAAATCAAAGCTTCATTCAACGGTTTTCGTTTTAGCAATTTCTTGCTCAATCATGTTTTTTTCAGCACATTTAAGATTGTCTGATTGCATCGAAGGGGCAAAATATCTTTTGACTTTCTTGTAAAAAAAGATCAAAATTCTAGAAAAAGAAAACAATTTTTTAATCAACATTTCATTTTATGTCAGAAGTTTTCAAGCGCTTAGATGCGGCAAGCGGCGAAAGTGCCGAGTTTAATTTCAAAGATAATCAAACCTTAATTGGCAAGTTCGTGATTACAGGCACAGCCGGCGCAAACATCAAAATTTTTGAAGCGCGAGAAGAGCGCGGGGTCAATACTTTATTCAAAGCGAGATGTTCAAACTGGAATGGTGCAACAGTGGCCTTGCACTTAAAAACAACCCACGCAGATGATGATTTTGATGCTTCTGCCGTTGTATTTTCCGAAAATTCCGCAATGTCTTCTGACGTTCGTTAATTTAATTTTTTTAAAATATGTTTCCGAAAATGTTTGAATGGGCAAATTTAAAAATATTGCTAAAAAGCTATTTTGACACTTTTTATTTGAAGCTTACGGGTGGCGCGATGTCGGGCAATCTTTCAGCGCCTAAAATTTCAGTTGGCACAACTAACACCCCATCAATTGAAACTGTTGGCGAAGGCTTAACGTCTGGCCCAAGTCTTGCCGGCGTCACTCAAACAGCCCGTAGAACTACAAGTAGAGTTGGAAATGCTGAGTTAAATTTTCACAATCATCATCTACATTCCGCAACGTCTTGGATTAAAAATCTTTTTGTAAGATCAAAGGGAGACACTGACACGCACCTTTCAGTTGCTTCTGGGGACATCATTGAAGAGTCAATCTACGGTGGACGCTATCAATCCGGCATAACTGGTGCTTATTATCCAGCGGTGTCAATCAAAAAGAAAATTGGCACTGGTACAGTTTCAGGAACTTCAATGCCTGGTGAGCTTTCAATTGAAGTGACTCCTGATGGCGCTGTTGTGCCTGTTGAAGTTTTTAAAATAAAGAGCGATGGCAGCTCGGAGTTTTTTAGATTGATTCGTCCAAATACTCCAAATGTTGAAACTCTTAGTGCAGCAAAAACTCTTGCGATTTCAACTGGTCAAGTCGTATCTTTAGACCCGAACGGCGCAAATAGAGATGTGACGCTATGGGCTTCACCAACGGTTGGCGATTGGGTTAAAATTGTAAATGCAAGCTCTGGAGCTTTTCTTTTGACAGTTAAAACTTCGGCTGGAGTTGCAGTGACCGGTGGGAATGTTTCCAGTCAAACAGGCGTCGTCTTCACGTATTATTCAACTGGTTGGGCAATTTATTAATGATTATCAGCACACCATTACCATTACAATTGGCCAATGGAGTTGATGGCTTTTGGTATCTAGCCAATCAATTTCCAACTGGCTTGACTGCCGTTTTGCCGGGCAAAATGTTTGGAACTCCTGCAGCTCAAGCCATAAGCGCAAACCAGCCCAATAATACACTAAATGCCATTGGCGGTAAATCAGCTTTAAAGTTCAACGGTTCAACCTCGGCTTTATCTGCAGCTTCTAGCTCAAGAAACTCAAATATTTTTGGCACAGGTGGCACTTTGGCTTTTGTCGTTAAGGTAATAGGCATGGGCGGTGCTTCTTTCGGAAGGCTTTTTGATAAAACTATTCTGCAACTTTATGTCTCAAATTTATCTGGCTCAACTTGCAAATTAAGTTTTCAGCAGGGGACAAGTGGAGTACCAGGTACTTGGGCTTTCACAAATAACTTAATTACGCTTGGTCAGCCTTTTATTTTTGTAGTGACCTACAATTCAAGTACGCTAGCGACTGCTCCAAAAATGTATATAAATAGCACTACAGAAGTTGCGGTCAGCGTAACTTCTGCCCCAACAGGTTCAGCCTCCTCTGATGCGGGCAATAATTTAGTTTTAGGAAACAGGGCTGCATTAGACAGGGGTTTTGATGGTGACATCGCAGAAATATTTGCAGTGAAAAAAATTTTAAATGATGGCCAAATAAATCAATTAATTCAATATTTTAAAAGTAATTATGGGATTGCTTAGATTTAACTCTTTTTCAACTTTTCAAAAAGCAAAAGAGGGCCAAGAGTACGATCACCTTTATCAAAAAGCAGTTGGCTTAGCAACTGTTTCTGGGGTCGATTTGGGATTAATACGTCAGAATAACTTGCACATATTGCAGAATGGCGCGTTCCCACTCGAAACTTACCTCAGCGAAAACAATATTGAAGTGCTAGACTTGGGGCTTTACAAACAAGCCCTAGATCATTGGAAAACTACAACTGCTTGGTCTGATTATTATCGCTTAGGCAATGAATTTTTCTATTTAAAAGATCATTCAGATAGGTCTTACACAGTAGTCGAGCTTGACTTAAGCACTTTAATCAGGCTTGATAATGAAGGGGACGATATTATTAATAATAATTCTCAAGATAATTAAAAATGCAAAAAAGAAATCTAGCTTTTTTAATTCTTGCTTTGCTTTCAATCTTCTTGGCTTACAAATTTTTCTCCACCTATGGCAAGCAAGAAACTATCATTGAGCAGCAAAATCAACAAATGGAAAAAAAAAATGAGCTTATTGAAACCAAGAATTATCAGCAAAGAATCATTGGCAAAACTTCTGTTAATCTTGATCTTGCTGCCCGCCGCGAGTGGATGCAGCTTGTTTTCGAGGAAAGAAAAGCCGCAAATAACTGATACCTTTTGCGCGAAATATGCGCTTTTTCCGGATGATGAGGAAAGCAAAAAGTATTTTTTAAATTCGCCCCTGAAAATGTTTGAATGGGGAAAGATAAACGAAACTACCGCTGCTTGTGACTGTAAGCCAACGCCTGAACTTCGGCAAAAATGTTGGCAAAAATTTATTCAATTAAACGAAAAAGGCCATGCTAACAATTGAGAATTTACGCCGCAAAAATTTTACCGCAGAAGAGTTTGTCCATTCTGATACTGCCGAAAAGCGCGGCATAAAAAACCAACCAAACCAGAATCAGTTAGTTGCTGGAATGGTTCTTGCTGATAAGATGCAAGAGCTTCGTGACGTAATTGGAAAATCTTTTAAAATCAATTCTGGTTTTCGATGCGCTGAATTAAACGCCGCTGTTGGCGGAGCGCCTAACAGTTGGCATATGCAATTTTTGGCTTGTGACTTCAACATTGCCGGAATGGAGCCGCACGAAGCAGTTTTAGCGATCAAAGCGACAAAAATAAGCGTGGACAAGGTTTTCGTTGAGCGTGGCTGTGTTCACCTTCAAACCAATTTAAACCCAACCAAAAATCGCAATTTCTTTGGTTCTGCTGCGAAAATAAATGGCCAGTGGGTTGTGATTGACAAAATCCAAAAAGTTTAAGCCATAAAAAAGGCGGCTTTCATTTCTGATTGCCGCCTTCTGATTTTTACATTTCCGCTCTTGGTTGCGGTGGTTGGTGCTGCCCCAACTGTCTTTCGGTTATGAGCCAAACGAGATGCTGTTTCTCTACACCGCGCGCAAATTATTTTCTAACGATTTTCTTTGTCAAGCTTTCTGACATCTTTTCTTAGCCCGATTATTTCTGACCAGAAAAGAAGAAAAACCCCGCCAAAAATTAAAATGGGGAAAACAAAGCTGGTCCCAAATAGGGCAAGCGCCAGCAAAATTAAAATTATTTGTTTAAAAGTTAGCATTTTATTCTTCCCCAAACTTTGCGACCATTTGAATGCAAATGATATTTGCAAAAATAAACCAATATTGCCACGTAAAAGCGTGACCCATTGAAAAAAGAATTAACGAAATAGCGCCATAGCACAAAATATTTGAAATTTTACTTAGCATTTTTGTCTGGGAAAAATTCGTTGATTGGAGTTTTTAAAACTTTCGCGATAGTGTAAAGACAGCTTGCCGCCACCCTATGCTTGCCCGCTTCGTAGTTTTGAAGCTGTTGGCGAGATTTTCCAATATTTTTTCCGAGCCAAGGCTGAGATCGCTTTTTGATTGCTCGATTGACTCGGATTTTTTCGCCAATTTCTGCGTCTAGTTTAGTTGCTTTTGTCATTCTGATTTTCCTCTAAAATTTCAATTATTCTTTTAAGTAAATTTTCTTGTTTTTTTGCTTGGATGCTGTCAGGAATTGAAGCAAGCCAAGAAAGCAAAATAATTATTCCAATTATTGCCAAGGTGATCATGGTTAAAATAAATTGAGTTGTGCATCGTCAGAATAAATTTCTAACATTTCTAAGTCGGCTTTAAATTTCACGGGGTCTTTTGCCGCCGCGATTAACTTTCTCACAATTTTGTTGTCAAAGCCAGCGCTTTTAGACTCTTTGAAAATGTCCTTAATTTCCTCGGAAATTTCTTTTTGCTGGTCTTTCAAGCGTTGGATGTTTTCGATGATTTGCTTGAGGTGTTGCTTTGAATTATTGCCTAAAATCATTTTATGCCCCTTTATTAAAAAGTTTTTTCTGCGCTTCATTCACTGCTTCGGCGTCTTCTTCTCCAGCAATAATTTCAGTTTTTGGTTTCTC
Organism: uncultured Gammaproteobacteria bacterium; assembly: GCA_964634875.1. GTDB lineage: Bacteria > Patescibacteriota > Patescibacteriia > Magasanikbacterales > GWA2-37-8 > CAZECR01. The sequence goes on along the minus strand of CAZWKA010000013.1, from coordinate 8,974 downwards.
AAAAAATTCCTCAATTTTCGCCATGTTATCACGCAATGAATTGAAGATTTTGCCAAGCGCAACCAGTTCGTGAACGTCAATTGCCTCGATTTTGTGATTGAAACGCTTCTCGATCATTTCTTGCGTGACGCCAAGTTCTGCAAATTTTGCAATGCAAGCACGAACGCGATCAGTCAAAGGCACAGCATTTTTATTAAAAAGTTTTTTCTGCGCTTCATTCACTGCTTCGGCGTCTTCTTCTCCA
>CAZWKA010000013.1:0-8630 GCA_964634875.1 uncultured Gammaproteobacteria bacterium | reverse complement strand
GTTCTGCAAATTTTGCAATGCAAGCACGAACGCGATCAGTCAAAGGCACAGCATTATCTCCGCGCAATGTTTTTTCGCACTCTTCAATTGCTGATTCGATGATGTCGCTTGGCATCACGCCCAAAATGCAAGCTCTAAGTCTGCGCGCCCCTTGGTTGGCTGTCATTTCGTAAATGTCGCGCGGGTCAGTCAATTTCATCACACCGCCAGCTTTTGAGTAGCGAGAATGCTTGACAGTGAATTGTTTAATTTGGCGCGTGTTGGTTTCTAAGTCCCAAGCGTATGCCAAAACCTCACTCGCGCCATTTTGTTGTGAAAGCTCCACAATTCCAAACTGAATGTTGCCCCAATATTTCGCCAAAGTTTCAGCCATCCGAATTGAAGGGCCGGTGACTTTTGTTGAGCCTTTCGGGTAAGAATACATTGCAGATTCGGCAAGGCTTTTGCGCTTGCACGATTCAATAATTTTCGCGAAGCACGCGGTTTCATTCCGTGGAAATTTTTTTGCCATTACGATTGCGCCTTGCACTTCTTGGATTGCGCGGCTTTGCTCAACTGCAATCATAGTTTCGCCTTGCTGAGGCCTAGTTTCTTGGTCTAAATCCGAGAGAGTTATTTGTTTTGTCATAAAATTTTCCGTTTTTATTGTTAAAATCGCCGTCTTTCCGAGCTGTCAGATTCTTTGGCTCTCAGTGCCATTTCACGGATTCAAACCGCCTCTCGTCTTTACCAAAACTCAATCACCGATCAGGAATTGAACCTGCATTTTTTCTGCACTAATCTTCAGCCGTGCCGACTTAATTAGAAATGGCAATTTGACAACCCCAAATTAAATGTCAAATCTTTTCTAAAACTTTTATTTGCCGCCCGTAAATTTCCCGTTGAGTAGCGCGCACCAACAGTTTAGAATCAATAAATTCAAAAAATAATTCGTCTTCGTCTTCAATTACAAAGCCAGTGCGATTTTTTTTGTCGATTATTTTTGTGCCAACTTTCAAATCATCAATTTTTGCCAAATTTTTCACAATTTCCCCTCCAAAAAGTTTTTGTAAATCTCGATGCCAAGCTTGGCATGAATCTCTAAAATCAAGCTTTGCTGCGTGCCGAATTTTTCCGTGGATAATATTTCCGTCTTGATCCTTTATCAATTCCGCCTGTAATTTTTTTCCAAGTCTTACCTCTTCTGATCTCTGAAATTTTTGCTGAACTGATGTCAAATTTTTTTCCTAAATCAATGCCAAGTTCTTCAGAATTGTAAATTTCTAATGCTTGGGCGGTTGTTAATTTTGCCATGAAATGCTTTTCTCCCGAAAAATATTTTCCTCTTGCCATCCTGTCTTTCATGTTATCTTTCTGAGTTCCCCATCTTAAATTTTCTATTCTATTATTTGCCGGATTGCTATCATTGTGACAACAAAGTTCATCATTTTTTGGATAGCCAACAAAAGCTAAAAGAACCAAACGACCGACTTGAGAAGTGCATTTTTTATTATCAAAGCCAAATCTAACTATTTTATAACCAGTGGCGTTGTTAAATTGTTTTAAAAGCCTTCCTTTGTAGTATTGTAGTGCTTCTACGCCATGAATAGGTTTTTTTACAATTCGACCTTTAACACGAATATTTCCAAGATTTGATGCTTCATAATGTCCGCCAAATCCTCTAACAGTTTTCCAAATTTCATTTGTCATAAAACAAGTTTTTTTAAACTTTCATTAGTAAATTCAATTAATTGATCTTGTGTGAAAAATTTATTTTCCCATCGATCCAATGGCATATTGTGGATGCCTTCAGAGCTTTTATTGTGATGATTCTCGCAAAGTGCCGTGGTCAATAAATCACTAGCTTTTTTCCCTAATCCCATACCAATTTTGTGATGTGCAATCGTTCTAGATTTCTGTTTTAAATCTAATTTTTCGCATACTTGGCAAGGTAAAAAATGTATCAAAGCAAGTCTTTTTTTATCTTTGTAGCCTCGCCGCAGTTCAATTGGTGGTTTTAAAAAGCTTTTCATTTTACCTGCCAAAGATCTTGTTGATCTGACGCCGAAAAATTACCCACCGGAAAAACTGGCTTTGAAAATCTAACCTCAATTTGTCTGGTGCTTTTTACGGCAAAATAAAAAGCTAAAAAACCCACAAGGAAAATGGCCGCGATGTAAATTTTTTCTTTGTTTTTCATTTTAATAATTCTGAGTTTTGATAAATATTTCCGACCACTTCCTTTGAACTTGAATAAACTAACGAAGAAATTGTCTTTTTGCACCCTTTGATCTTGTAATGATCTGAACACCAATAAACTTGCCCGATTCCTTGCTTGATTATTTTGCTTCTGTTGAGGAAAAATTCATTGCCATTCCAGCCAGAATCAAAAATTTTCCAATGCACAATGTCGCCATCGTAAATTTCCTTTCCTTTCTCATCTTTTAACCCAGTTGATTCAATCATTTTAAACATTGTGCCTTGCAAAACTCCCAACCCATAATGCTTGATCTCGTGATTTTCAAACATCGTTTTACCGTCCCACATTTTATATTTTCTCACTTCTGCAATCCTCCACGTTTTTAATTGTTTGCGCGTGACGATAAATTTCGCGCGCCTCTTCAACACTGCGAATTTCTGCGGTGTGATATTCTTCTTTTTCCATTTTCCAAGCAAGCCAGCGATAAATCCAACCTCGCGCACGGAAAGGTTCTTTGTGACTTTTCCAAAGTGGATCAATCAGCTTGTGAATATGCTGGCGCGCGTTTTTTATTTCTGGCGTTGGAATGCAGCCAAGCGGACGTGTTGCGTTCTTTGTTTTGTGATGGCAACCCACAAAGTTTTTGCAGGTTGGACAGCGCCAAAACGGCAAGTGCCAAATCTGAGCTTTCATTTCCTCGCTTACTTTTGGATAAACGCCTTGCCCGCTGGTCAATTCTGCGTCCACGTCTTTCAAGCATCCGCAGCAATAAATTTTTTCACTAATCATTTGTTGGAATAATTATTCGTTTTGAAATTAATTTTAATCTTTCTTTGGCAAACTGTTCGGCTGTTTTTTCAACTTTAGGATTTTGGTTTGTTGTGGGGCTTTTTCTTGTGCAAAAAAACCCCGCAATTTTTCCATCATTGTCAAAAACTTGGATTGAATTTCCGCCGTTTTTTTCAATCATTTTTCTGATCTCGGAAATATCTTTCATTTTTTTAGATCTCGTTTGAATTTTGCAATTGCCGAGTAGGTCTTTGGGTCTGCCATGTTCAAATTTTCTTCTTTAATGAAAATGTTGGTCACTTCTGCCAAAGACTTTTCCTCAGCGCCTTTTTGAGAATAGCCGGCGTCAAATTGAATGATTGCGGCGCGCTCTTCGTAAAGCTCTTTGTAATCAATCATAAAACCCCCGCCCAATAATCGCTTTGAAGGTCTTGGTTTTCTTGCGATTGCTGCCAAGAAACTTTTTGCCATTCTGCAACGGCCTCTTCAACCAATGCTTGAACGCGCGAAACTATTTCTGGCGTTGCCTCGTCTGGCGTCCAGCCTTCTCTAATCATAAAAATCGCTTTAATCTGACCCGCCTCGCAATTATTTTCTGCGTAGTGCTTCGCCATTTGATCGACAAGCTTTCGCTTTGTGGCGGCTTCAAAAACGCCGCCACTTTCCATTTCAGCCACTAAAATCATAATTTACCCAAAATAAGTTATTATTTCAAAATTTTTACCTAAAGGAAATTCTTGAGAGAGTGAGCCATCGCGGTATCGAGTGAAGAGATCGTTTATCTCATTAAATACTCTGTCTCTCTCAAAAGCTGATCTAAAAGAAAAAGCGTTGAAATGTTGAAAAGTTGCATCCCCTGATCTTTCTCCTCTTTCGTCAAAACGAGGTTCTTTAGTAAAATATTTACCATAAATTATTTTATAATCATTTTGATCGCTTTTGTATGGGAAAAAATTTAAAGTAATTTTTAACTCTCGATTAAATCCAACTGTTATTTTATAATCTGACATTGTTTAAACCTCCGCTGATTGTTGCCACATAACATTTGGCACTTTCTCATCACGCAAAATCACAACTTCACTTTCGCCAAGCCATTTGCCAGTTTTCAAAAAGTGAGCATATTTTCTGATCGCGCCGCGCCAGATATTGTGAGCCACTGAATAATAGGCATTTTCCCCCGCGCCTTCAACTTCTGCCGGCGCCAGTTCCAAAGCTTGCATTTGGTAAGGTGCTTGAGTGCGAACGTACAAGATGAAAAATTGCTTCACTGGATTTTTTAAGAACTCCGCCAGCCATTCTTGATTTGTTTCGCCATGAACTTGCCCCCTGCCTTCATTGATTGCAGTGATTGCCGCTTCAAGCGCTTCTTTGTAAATTGCAAACTGAAAGTTGTAAAACGACCAAACCGTTTTTTTCTCAAGCTGTTCAAGCAAAGGCGTGTTGAAATCTTTGACTGAATAGCTCTTGATGTCGGTGACGGCGATAGGTTGCACATAATCAAGGCGGCATTTGCACATGATGCCAGTTTCGCGATCTTTCCAAATTACAACAACTTCAGGGCGGCCGTTTTTTATGGTTTCTGGCAACTCTTCGTAGTCGCTCAAGGCTGCGCGCATTTTTGAAAGTGTCTCGAAATCTTCGTCAGTCAAAACTTTCCGGCCGCTGATAAAATTTTCGCGCTCAAAAGTTGCTTTGATGTCGTCCCAAATCACAACTTCGCGCGGGTCGAGAAAACCACGAACGCTTGCAAGCATTTCTTCTTTTTTGCCAGATTTTTTTAATCCAAAAGCTTCAAGATAAGGCTTTATATCATCAACCGTTTGAATGATTTTTCTGCCCGCATAATCAGCCAAAGACGGTGCTTTCACGTAAGTTTCAGCAAAGTCTTTCGGCTCTAAAAACATCGAATGAATCGCCGTGCCAAGTGCCATCGCTGGCGTTTCTTGAACTGGATTTTTTAAAGAATGTTCAAACTGTTTGCCGCTGAATCTTACGATTTGGGCGGCGCTGCGTGAAAAGTAAGGAAGCGCGAAATATTCTTGCGAAGGCATATTAAAATAAATGCCTTCTGCTGGTAAAGTTTTTTCTGTCATAAGTTTTTCCATTTTTATTGTTAATTTTTAAAATAAATTGATTCGTAGAAACCACGCCAACCTTTTGGATAATTTGGTCGATCTTTTTCATGAGGAAAAAAATCTCTTATAAATCTAAAAGGATTGAATCCCTTGAAACACACATTGACACGCTGCTCCGAAAATTCTTTTCTCCGCTTCAATGCTGAATTGTAGCGGAAAAAAAATTCATCATTTACTTTGAAAATGACATATCCACGGAGCGCTGCTTCTAAAGTTTTATTCATAATAATTCCGTTTTTTAAGTTAAGTGGAGATTGCACTTTGACAATCTCCTATTAATTGTCAAATTCTTTTTTTAACCGCGCTTTTTTTCTTTAACAACTAGAACCTCAAGCGTTTTGTCGATTTTGCGCAAAAAACTTCTTAACTCGGCGATTTGTCCCCTCACTTGGTAAGAAGTTTTTAAAAGTTCGTTGATTCTTTGTTGTTTAGTCTGTTTTTTCATAAAAATTTCCGTTTTTAAGTTGAGTGAAAATTATTGGTAGATTGACAAAATTTCGGATTTGTCAGTGGTTGCGACAATTGCAAAATTGTTTCTTAGAATTGAAAAATCTTTTGAAATATCCGTCAGAATGTCTCGTCTAACACATTCCGCAGGAATCTCAAAAGTGAGTTTGATTGTTTTGCTTTCCTCAATCTCATAACCCTGCGAAATAATAGCATTTTGACACATCACCATTGCATTTGTGATTTTTACCTCGTGAGCATAAACAAAAAGTTTTTGTTCTTTTGGAGCTTTGAAAAAATCTTTAAAATACTGAGTAAACATAAAATTTTTGATTCAGTTAATAATTGATTTGAACGTGAGCCACATCACCACTTGCGATGGCTTCCACTACTAATCGAGCTTGGTTTTGATCTAAAATTATTGCAAAAATATCTGCTAAAGCTTCATTTTTAACGGCTGTGCAATGTAGTTTGTCAGCCGCCAATTTCTCAGCCGCCAAATCAGCAACGCGTTTTTCTTCAGCAACTCTTAAGCGTTCTTTTTCAACAGCTTCAAGGGCTGCTTTTTCGGCATCTTCTTTGGCTTTCTTTTCAGCAATTTCCGACAAGTGTTTTTTTCTTTTTGAAATCAAGAGTGATGCTAATTCAACTTCATTAGTCCATTCGGTTTCTAAAGAATGTTCGATACAATCAATGCTCATTCTTACATCATCAAAATAAAAACATTGCTCATTTGCAGAATATTTCATCCCAATTTTAAACAAATCTTCTCTTCTTAAGGCCATTAATTCCCTTTTTTTAGCCTCTTTTGCGCGTTCTTCAGCGGCTTTTTTGTCGGCCTCAATTTTAGCTTCTCTTTCAATTGCTGCTTTTCTTTCGCGTTCCGCCGCTTCCTCAGCTTCGCGCTTTGCTTTTTCCGCTGCTTCGCGTGCAATTTTTTCTTCATGGTCTTTTTGAGCGCGTTCTGCGGCTTCTTTGCGAAGTTGCGCCAGTTCCGCTTGTTCTTTTGCTCTCTCTCTAGCTGCGTCAGCCTTTTCCTCAAGTGTTTTGATGGATAAATTAGCTTCTGTTTCTGCTGCAAAAGCAAAATCACCCCAGTCATACTCCAAAAGATCTTTTACCTTTTTGATTGCCTCTTCATAAGAATTTGCCACATTGCCGGCAATAAAATCTAAATCTGTTCTGGCAAATTTAATAGCTCCAAGGCGATATTGTCTTGCTTCTAAAATTGCTTTTTCTTTTTCTTCGATCTCATCAACAGGCTTGCGAATTTTATCGCGCAACTCATCCATTGCCGTTTCGTAGCGGTTCCACTGAGCATTGACGCCATCAATCAACTTGCGAGATTCTTCTTTAAGCTCAGAAGCCAAGTTTTTGATTGGTGATTTGCATTTGGCAACTTTTGCAGCCATTGAGATAATTTTTGCGCGACCTTCTTTCGTTGAAATATCCGCTGAAAAATCAGCAACTTCTTTTTGGATTTCTGCAATCATCAAATCCATTCCTTCCGGCGTAAATAATTTTTGAAGATTGATTTTGCGGTTTTTTTCTAAGAGTTCAATTTCTCTTTGGTCGATCGAAATAATTTCAATTTCCTTGCCTTGATTTGGATTTTCTGCTTTTGACATTTTTTACCTCGTTAATTTTAAAATTTTTTAGAAAGAGCAAACATAATAAAGCCCGAAAAAGCCCGTGAAGAAAGAGATTTCAAGCGACAGTGCGAAAAGTAATGTTTTAATTCTCATTTTTATTTTTCCGTTTTTTTGTTGATAAAAACCGCAACGTCAAATTGCGATTTGCACACTCTGGATTAAATTTTTAAGTTGTCAACAAAGAAAATTAACTTTTTTTCAGATTAAACGTTTCCTTTCCCGAATTAGGACAGGCGAGGCTTTGTGCTTGTTTATTTGCTTTTGACTCTTAATTTTCTTTTTGGTTTTTGGGTTTATTTTCCGTTTTCCCGTTTTTCCATGGCCGCGCGAATGTAGCCGAAAAAACTTTAAATTGCGCTTGCAATGTTAATTTTTCATTTCTAAGACTCGAAAATTTATCAACAAAAAACGGGAAATTATGTCTAAAAAAACGGGAAATTATTTGCTTACAAACAGCCTTATTTTGAGCTGGAAACCTCGCGCCAAGAAAATCAAATTAAACTTAAAAGATCTCGCAAAAGATTCTGGAATTTCACCACAGCACATGACAAGAATTGTGCGCGGTAAAGTCCCAAATCCTCGATTTCAGACGATAAGTGATGTCGAGATGATGTTGCGTGCCGCTGAGAATAAAGCGGGGGTTTAGTGAAAATCCACACAGTTCAACTCAACCTTGTCGATTTCGACAACGGCACAAGCGGCCTCAGCCCTCTTGAATTTACGATCTACACTCGGCTTTTTCTGGCTTCTTATGATCGAGATCTGCCAGACGATAATGAGAAGCTTGCACGAATCGCAAGAGTCGCAAAAAAAGACATTAAAAAAGTCCGCCCAATGCTTTCTGAAAAATTCAAAAAAGTTGATGGTTTTTTCCAAAATTCGCGCACAGAATTAGAAAAGGAACGCTACAAAAAGATTTCAGAAAAAAACAAAGAAAATGCAAACGAACGCTGGAAAAATAAAGGCCAAGGTATGCCAACCGCATTGCCAAAAGATGAAAATGGCAATCCGAATGGCAATGCGAGCGCAATCCTACCCAATAACCAACACCCAATAACCAATAACCAATATTGCAAAACTCCAACCCCTACCAAGAGAGGGGAGGGGGTTAAAAGTTTAGGTGAATTGGTTGGTGGAGTTGGCAAGATGCTGAAAGTAATTGACGTCACTGGACAGCTCAGTGGCGCTGATATTATCGAGGTGCAGAAAGTGGCTAATGGCTTCGACATCGAATTTTTGGCAAAGGTTTACGTTGACGGAATAAACAGCGGAAAAAGGGAAGCTCCAAACAGCATTCCAAAGGCTTTTCCGAAGTGGTGCGAAAAATACACGGAAGGCAAAAGACCCTAATTTTAACTTAAAAACGGAAATTTTTATGAAAGGAAAAATATTTAACGCACAAGAAGTGCAAGCCATGCTAAACGGATC
>CAZWKA010000012.1:0-36638 GCA_964634875.1 uncultured Gammaproteobacteria bacterium | reverse complement strand
GTTCTTTCCAGCCGATGTTTTCGAGCTTCGTAGCATTTGGATTAATTTTTGGATCACTTGTGTAAATGTAATCGATATTGGATAAATTAATCACTTCCCTGGCACCAAAGGTTTTAGCTAAAGCAACCGCCACAGCATCCGTAGATTGTCCCGGCTTCCACCCAGCACCAATAATAATCGATTTATTTGTAACAAACTTTTTAGTTGGGTTGGTAATAATTTCTGCATGCGCAACCTCCCCAAAGAGCATCCTGACAAACTGAGCATTTAATTGTGTCGTATAAATTCCAACCCAATCCAAGCCATCATTTGACAATCCCGCCGCAGTTTTAGCCGCCGCCTGATAATTACGCGCCGTTCCCCCACCTCCAATAACCAAAATAAATTTCTGGCCTTTTTTAACTTCTTTCAGGATTAAGGCTTTAAACCTCTTGAGAAATGCAATGTCAAACCCTTCTTTGGGAATAACGATTGATCCGCCCACAGATAAAATTTTATAATTTTGCTTCATACAATTACAGATTATCAACTAAACATTCGAATTTTTATTCCCCGGTGGAAAATTTGATTTTTGCATACCGCGCATAATCTTGGTATTCTCACGGCGTTTAAATGCTTCTGGCCGTCCGGCTAGCCAACGACTGGGTGTGCGGTAGGCAGTTTTTCCCTTTTGAGCTCGATTGGAGGAATATTTTTTCATACTATCGGAGCTTTTACATACCTTTTTTTAATATCCTCACCCACCTTAAATAAAAAGACAGTGAAAACGAAACCACCGAAGACACCAAAAACTACGTTATACAAAGTAATAAACAACCAATTAGCCACATCGTTATCCAAAAATAAATTGAATCGTATGTTTGGGGTAGTAGCGAGATCAGCAGGGCGTCGGCAATCAACCCCACTTAACATCTTACCTCCTCGATGGTCATGATATACTAACGATTCAAACACAAAACCACGGTCTGCACACCTTTTTTGAGCAAGCGGTGTAAACAAACTTTCTTCAATGTACGCAGCAAGAAATAAACCAAAAATACCGATGACAAGCCAACAAATAGCAAAGAATACTTCTAATCGAGTTATTTTGTGTTTTTTAAACCTCGACCATTTTGACATACCGACCTACTCTTTAAACAAACTGCTAAACAACCAACCGCCAAGCGACATAATGAGCGATCCAATTAACGCCGGTATAAATCCGTCTACGTAGAACCCCTTTACAATGCTTCCTGCCAGCCAAAACATCAGCGCATTAATTACCAAACTAAACAAACCAAGCGTAATTACATTAACTGGAAGCGTCAACAGAACAATGATCGGGCGGATAATGGCATTAATCAAGCCTAAAATAAGTGCGGCGATAAGGGCATTGTAGAAACTAAAAATATGCACTCCCGGCAAATAGTAGGCAATAAGCATGAGGAGTGCAGCACTAAAGAGCCAGCGAAGTAAAAGTTTCATAAAGAATAGTTACAAACAAGTTGAGTGAGTATACCAATAGAACAGTCCCGAAAGCAAGCTTACGATTGAGCAGCCGGCCAATCTTCTTGCCAGGCTGAACGCGGTATGACTGCACCACGACAATCAGCCGTCTTAACAATCTTACGCACTGAACCGCTTGTTACAATAGCATACTCGGCTCCTAAAATCTTGGCCTGGCGGATAACACGTAGCACGGAACGGTTTAACTCCGCGAACGAAGCACCGGGCTTGAGGCATTCAAATAGTAAAAAAGCTTGAGTGCGTGCTTCGTTTGCGTACACTACCACATCAGCCCGTTGTCGGGGGTGTGTTGTGGGCACCAGCACTTCGATACGAATTTGCTGGAGGGGGTAATTGTATGTTTCAACCAACTGCAGGCAGAGTAAAATACGGACCATTTCTTTCTTATTATTGAAATTGAAACTTCCTGGTGCCGCCTGATAATTTACTTTATTAATTTCTCGCAGGAGAAGCGTCCTAAGACCCTCATCAGCTGCACCCGCTTCGCGCAGGAGTACTTCTTGCGGGAGGGCATACCTAGCTGGTCGCATACAAAAAATAATTAAAAACAACAAAATGCTCTAGAGAATGAGCATTTTGTCATTGTGAATAAAATGGTTCCTCCAAAACATAAGCGGCTAAACAAGCTTCTTAAGTTCCTTAATTTTATTTTCCATCGTATTCAAATATTCTTTTAACTCTTTGGCCAGTTCGATCCCTTCTTCAAACTTAGCAATGCCTTCCTCCAGATCAACCGTATCACTTTCGAACCAAGCGACGAGCTTTTGAAGTTCTTGATGCTTTTTAGCAAAATTAAATTTTTTCTTGTCAGGGGCAACCATACAAATAGATTAAATAACCTTGGCGGTAATTTCTCCTTCACCTAATTCTACCATGAGGGTTTCGCCGCTGTCTACGTTCGCGGCCCGCTTAATTATGGCACCGTGCACATTTCGAACAATACTATAGCCACGCGAAAGTATTTGCCGCGGATTACCGCTTATAATTAATTTCTCAGCACTAATAACACTGCTTAACCGTTCGCTCGTCAACGCTAAAAGCGTACGCTGGACATTTCGGAAGCGTTCGACCATAAACCGTCCCTCCTGAATACAACGATCAAAAAAACGATTAAAGGTATTCACTTGTTCATCAATACCACTTCTTTGTCGCACTATCCGATACTCAAGCATGTCTTGCATGCGCCTGAGCCCCAGATCAAGATTTTGCAAAAATTCTCGGCGCTCTGCCGTCACCAGCTGGGCCGCATGCGTCGGTGTAGCTGCCCGAACATCGGCCACAAAATCAACAAGCGTCTCATCACGTTCATGACCAACACCAGTGACAACCGGACTCGTACTCCCATACACTGCCCGAACCACCGCTTCGGAATTAAACGCTGCTAAATCTTCAAGCGATCCCCCACCGCGGATTAGCACGATCACGTCACATGCTTCAGGTAGTGTATTAAATTCCTGAAAAGCGCTCACGATCTCAGCGGTCGCACTTTCACCCTGTACCGTAACGTGACGCAAAAGTATTTCAAGCCCTCCCCAGCGTTCAGTACTAATTCTTTTAAAATCTCCAAAAGCCGCACTATCACGTGAAGCAATCACACCAATACGCTGTGGCATTTCTGGCAAAGCACGCTTACGTTCCGGACTAAACAATCCTTCTACTGTTAATTTTTCTTTCAAAAGCGCATACGCCCGCTGCAAGGCGCCAGCGCCGATCGGCACCACTTTCTGTACGGTAAAACTAAACCGGCCACTTTTGTCGTGTATTTTGGGATAGCCCAAAACCTGCACGCGCATACCGTCTTCGAGCGGTGTCGGCAACATGTATACGGTTGAAAAACAACTCAGACAACTATTCTCGTCTTTGATATCAAAAAATATCCATTTCCCTTGCGAAATCTTATACTGTGAAATTTCGCCCTCAATAACAAATTCGCCAGCAATAATGTCGTTGACGTTCTTGATGAATTCACTGACTGAGAAAACAGAAGTTATGCTCACGAGCCGATAAGTAACGTAAATAAAAATTGGATAATCGGCGACAGGAGCTCAAATAAGAAAAACACAAAGATGAGAACCAAGATGTAACCATAGCGTTCGAGAAAATTACGCACCTCATTCATTGAATCAGGCAAAATAGCAAACAAAATCTTTGATCCGTCGAGCGGTGGCAGTGGCACTAAATTAAAGACCATCAGAGTTAAATTTGCATAGACGATAAGCGCTAAATACCCGACGAATGAAGCCGTGGCAACCCCAGCCAAATTTAAGACGTGTACAACGAAAGCAGTCGCGGCCGCCAGTAAAAAATTAGCAGCAGGTCCGGCAAAACCGACTAAAGCCGGTCCCCATTTTTGATTTTTAAGGTTATACGGGTTATAGGGAACTGGTTTAGCATAGGCAAAAAGAAATCGACCATTAGTGGAAATAAACAAAATAAGCGGTAAAAGAATGGTTCCCCACAGGTCAATATGAGGGCGAGGGTCAATGGTTAAACGGCCAGCATAGCGAGCTGTGGGATCGCCCAGGCGGTCTGCCATCCAGCCGTGGGCATATTCATGAATAATACTCGACGGAATAATGATGACAAAGTAAAAAATAAGCGAAATAAAGGCTTCAGGTGAGGTAAAATCCATAGTATTGACAAATTAGGGGTGTTTAGCTATACTACTGACACTTCAATCTATTTATCAAGTATACTCAATTTTCTCTAAGGTATCAATATGAGCCGATCCTGTGAACTTTGCGGAAAAAAGGCTGTCCGCGCCAACCATGTCAGCCACTCTAATCAAAAGGTGCCTCGCCGCCAGAAACCAAATCTTCAGCTTCTTTCTGTTGCTGGTGACCGCCTCAAGGCTTGTTCCACCTGCCGCCGCACCATTACCAAAGCTACGGTATAACTATACCTTCCAAAAAACCACTCCTTACGAGTGGTTTTTTAATTACACCAGGACAATGGTATTGATTTGAATGCACTTCAAGGCCGCCGCGAGCATTGCAGTCGGCAGTAGCCGGGACTACGGCGAACGAGAAGCACAGTGAGAACGCAGAAATGCGCCAAATCAATACCATTGTAAAAAAATAACCCCGGAGCGCCATAGGGCGAACAGGAGTTACTTGGTTTCGATCGGCTAACTAAAGCGGTTTGACGTGTTCCGTCAAAGTAAGTGGTAAACCGCAGCAAAGGCCCTCAGGCCTAAGCAATATGAGTAAACCTAAAATTTGTATTGTAGAACATTTTTGCCGCCTCAGCGCTCGATCTGTTGTAAGTATAAAACGATGAAAAAATACTGTCAAATACTCAACAAGACATATCACCCCCCCCACAGGCGGGAATGATACACGATATGTACAAATAAAAAATCCGCCTTTTAGACGGAATTTTTATTTTCTGAAGTTTTAATCGGTAATTCGTTTGTAGTCAAAAATAACATCTTCACGTCCACCAAACCAATGTTTAATCTCGTGTTCAGCTTCAGCAGGTGTTTCAGAAGCGTGGATCAAGTTCATTACCGGGCGTTTTTCAACATTCGCAATTGCCGGTGAATCAGCAGAGTAATCGCCGCGAATAGTACCCATGTCAGCAAGGTATGGCATTGTTGCGCCACAGATCTTGCGTACCATATCGACAGCGTGGACACCCTCAACCACCATGCGAACAAGTGGAGCTGACGTCATGTAGCTGACGAGCCAGCTGCGGACTTGTTTGCCAATTTCAAGATCTTCATTTGTACCAAAATCCTTTGTAGCATCCATGCCATATTTTTCGTACGTTCCCAAGGTCTTTTGGCCAACCCGGCGGATCCAGGCTTCTTCTTTTGGATAATGGTTATCAATTTGTTCATGCGTTGGCTGGAACATTTCGAGTGCCACGATTTTAAGGTCGCGCTGTTCAAAACGGCGAATAACTTCACCAATTAAGCCTTTCTGAACCCCGTCAGGCTTAATCATGGCGTAGGTGCGTTCTTTCTTAAAGTTCATAAGCGTGTAATTACATGAGTAAACAAAGCCTTTTCTTGTTCCGGACTATAGCAAAAAACCTTTGCGGTGTCAACAGAATACTGCCAATCTAAACGTGAGTCGCGACGTTTCCCGGTTTACTGTAACCAGGAGCCCAGCCAGGATTAACGACCGGTCGGCAATATTACGCTGATAACAATACATTTTAATGGTCTTTTCAAGCTTCCGGAGTTTAGCGGGCGTAATGGCAAGGTCGGTAGCCATTTCTCCCACCGTCCTTGTTTTAACCTCGACAAAGTAATAATCCCCTCCTTTCTCGGCTATAATGTCAATTTCACCAGCCGTAGTGTGATAATTGCGTTCGCGAATAAAAAACTTTTGTCTAACTAAAAAATGACAAGCCTGGAGTTCTCCCCAAGCGCCCAAGGCCAACGTCCCCCTCCGTGAAGACATATACCATTTATTTAGCCTCGTTTAGGAAGATACTTTTCTTTGACAGCTTTTTCTTGCTGCTGTGCCCGGATCACTGGCACCCGTTTCGTCATAAAACGGATAACTCTATGTACCCACCAAGCAAACAAAGGAAGCCATGGGAAAAGCCAAAAACGCCACGAAAAAAATGGGATGCGTTGTTGGCGGAAAAAAAACCAGGTTAATCCCCAAAGCCCCATAACGACACCGATCATTCCAAAGCGTTTATAGACTTCTTTTTTTAAAGCATCCTTTTCATAGGCACGAAGCACAAAGGCCGCGACACCCAGAAGGGCTACGATACCAAAAAAACCGAGTAAAACATAAAATAAACCCCCACGGGCAATGTAGGGCTGCGAAAACCAATAGGACCACGAAATTAAATTTTTGATACTCATAGACATACGTTACGGCCCCCTCATCCTTAAATTAAATCTTTCTCTTTCCTAAAAATACTACAGTAGTGGTACTCCCCGGCCGGGAAGGATTCGACAATAACCAGACCTTGTTTTTCAGAAATTTCCTTAATTTTTTCTGGGGCAAGAAGCTGTTCCGGTCGGGGCCCAACGTTCCCAAGCGGCCGCGTCCATTCAATGATAGCCAAAAAGCCATTTTTTTTCAAGAGGCGAACAGCTTCGGCAACAGCAGCCTCTTTATCATTAAGGAGCGAAGCCACATTCACAAAAAAACAACCATCGAGTGTTTGCGCCGGAATAGCAGTCTTGCCGACCGCTTCAATATTGGACCAGATAGTCTGGACATTGTCATATCCCTCAGAGCGGATCCGGCTCTTGATATTCTCAAGTACATCTTTCAAAATATCAACTGCGTACACCACACCCGTTTCCTCTACTTGTCGGGAAGCCGAAAAAACAAAATGCCCGGTACGCCCACAACCAAAATCCGCCACGCGCATACCTTTACCAAGACCGATTTTTTCAAAAATAGCATGTGGGTCAATAAGCGATAATCCTGAGTGTGCCATATATTTTAAGGGGCAAAAATTTTTCCAATAGTGCCCTGAAGAAAAGCGCCCATTAAATTAGTAACGAGCATAAAACCGAAAAAGATAATGATGATACCGATAAGTTTATAAAAAAGCCGACTGCCACCATTATACCCCAGGTGCTCTTCGGCCCAAGAAACTGTGCCAAAATTCTGCAAAAACCATTCTGATTTTATAACCAGGAGCGCACCAATGACTACTAATATACCACCAAGGATATACTGCATACCGTCAAAATTAAACTCTAAATTCACTACCAGTATACTTCATTTTCTGTTTTTTTAAAAGAAAAATAGAAACCAGTACGGTTTCTATTTTCTAGTGCCCAGGAGAAGACTCGAACTTCCATTCCCTTGCGGGAGCTACCACCTCAAGGTAGTGCGTCTACCAATTTCGCCACCTGGGCAAGTGCAACTTGCTAAAACTTACGATTACGACCGACAATCATGTCGATCTTTTCTTTGGCCATAGTAATAGTAACTTTTAACTCTTTTGTAGTCTTACCGTCAGCTTCCACGACAAACGGATCATTGCCCTCGATCCGCATCTCACCAAACGGGAAGACGCTTGGCTCCTCATAGGTATACCCGAACCAACCCTTCTTTGTCAATGGCCGTAAAAATGCTTCCAATTTGCCGTCCTGTGGATGAACCACTTCAATTTCGGCTGCTTTATTACTTCTTTTCCAATAAAAAGGCTGCAGGTTACAAACAATTACCTCCATGAGTTCATTAGCCCGAACCATAAACCGGTCATCGTAGGTAACCGCGATCCGAGAGGGCTTTACATGGAGGCGGGAAACAAAATAACGGTTATTTACCAAACCGACATCCAATTTTTCACGACGGCGCTGTGACAAGACACTGCAGGCTTCAACACCAACTGGTATGCCTAAAACTTCAGCAATCGTATTATCAGGACCCATTGGCAAAAAACCAAACACTACGTCGCACATAGCACTTTTAGAAAGGACATGCCCAAAGGTCTGGTCATTGCCAACGATTACCACCGTCTTTGCTCCACGCTTTATCTCATCATCAATAATCGGCTTAGCATCGGCATAATTGGTCAGACGTAAAATTTTTCCCGTAATACCAAAGTCGGTCAACCGTACTTCGATCGCCTTTATGGTAGGAAGAAACTTCTTATCACGCAAGAAGTTGTCGTAGAGATACACATACATAGCCGCTTTTCTAAATCACTGCCCACGGGGCGGGATGCTTTCTAATCACTAAGAGGTACGCACTAAGCGCTAGCATGCTAAACTGCTGGCATCTCTTCCAATCTTTTGATGGTAGAAGAACGAGTGGTTCGAGCAGGTTTCATCTCACTTCCTTCAAGACCGGGCATCGTCACCTTACCATAGAGTATTGCACCCGCTTCAATTACTAACACACGCGCCTCAATATCACCCAGCACTTTAGCCGTAGAAGTGAGTTCAAGCGATTCTTTAATTTTCATATTACCCTTTACTTCGCCAGAGATTTTAGCGCTCCCAGCTCGAACATTAGCAATAATTTTAGCGCCCTGCTCGACAAGCAAAAACTTGCTCGTCGCAACACTCCCCGACACAGTTCCTTTAACGATGATGTTTCCCTCCGAAGCAAAGTCGCCCTCTACATTTACCGATGGACCAACGACAGTTTCTACCTCGTCGCGGGTATCTTGTACCGAGTCCATCTCTTCATCGAGGACTGGTTCGGGTACGTACTTGGGAGCGGCTTTTTGAAAAATCATACTAAAGAAGTTACTAAAAAATGTAAAGAAGTAAACAGTAAAAATAGTATACCTCTTTTTTGAGAAAAAAACAACAAGATGCTAAAGCGCTTAGTGAATACAAATTGTATTCACTATCTTTTACATTTCATCAACTACATCAATTGTTAGAATCCCCAAGCCATTACGAAGCACCTGTTGAACCGCAAGCGCGAGTGCCAGGCGTGTTTGAAGCAAAGAGGCATCACCGGCATTTAAGATCGTATGTTTAGTATAGAAATCATTAAAGGCCTGAGCAAGCTCAAAGCAGTAAGCCGTTATGACCGAAGGATTGTGGTTGTCCAAAGCTTTCTGAAGTGCTGTGCTATACCGAGCAATCATGATAACCAACTTTTTTTCTTCAGGCTCAACCAGAAGGGCATAATCGGTTTGTAAATTTTCCTGGTACTCTATAGGAGTCTTTTTAAAGACACTGAGAATACGTGCAATGCTATACAAAATATAGGGCGCACTGAAACCCTCAAAGCTGACCGCCTGTTTAGCGTCGAAAGTAATTGTTTTACCAGCCTCGTGCTGTTGCATGCTGAATTTAAGAGCAGCCAAGGCAATCGTCGTAACCGTAGCATCAAGTTTTTCTACCGACCATTCCGGGTGACGCTCCTTGCTTTCACCAAGCAAAAGACTAACAACTTCATTTTTCAAATCATCATAAAGCACTACATTTCCCAAACGCGAAGACATCTTCCCTTCAGGAAGATTAACAAGTCCATACCCAATATGGATAAGTTTCTTTTTAAAACCAGCCAACTCGAGCACCTTGAATAACTGCTTAAATTGGAAGTCTTGCTCAAAGGCAGTGATGTAAACACTCTCTGCAGCATCAAACTGTTTAAATTTCTCTTCGGCGAGCGCAAGATCAGCGGTCATATACAAACCCGCACCGTTTGATTTACGCAAAAGCGCTACTTCAAGGCCATATTGGGACAAATCCACAATAATAGCACCCCGCTCCCCCACGGTCGCAACCCCCTTTTTAAGCAGATCATCAACAATTGCTTGCCCAGTATCTTTTACATCACTTTCAAAAAAAGTTTGGACATGTCGAACGCCAAGTTCCTGGTGGATACGCTCAAAACCGCTGACACTCCAAGCGAGTGTCTGCTCAAATAGTGGCCATAATTCCGGGTCGCGGGCTTCAAGTTTCCGCTGCACTTCTTCAACTTCTAATTTAACCTCTGGGTGATCTGTGATATAAGCATTAGCTTCTTTATAGACCTGACCGAGCCATTTCTGCGGGTTCTCCGGAGGCATTTCGCCAGCATGGAATTTGTCCAAGCCCCACAAACATTTAGCCACATTGGCTCCGAAGTTATTCAGGTAATTAACCACGATCGGTTCGTAGCCGTTGGCGCGGTATAATTCGACCAGTGCATTGCCAATACACACATTCCGCAGATGCCCAATATGGAATTCCTTATGCGTATTTTCTCCCGGGTACTCGAGAAGCACCTTCTTCCCTGCTCCACGCTTATTATAACCATAGTGGTCGCGCTCTTGCCGAACAGCCTCGATCACCCGTTCCGATAAAATAGAATTCTTAAGGAAAAAATTAACGTATGGACCTTCAGCCGCTACGTCTTGCAGGAGCTCATATTTTTCCCACTCGGATTTATCAAGCGCGTCTACAATGGCATTAGCAACTTCCTGCGGACTCTTTTTTTGTTCCTTGGCGAGCGTAAAACAAGGCAGCGCAAAGTCACCCATATCGGCGTTAGGCGGCGTGGTAAAATCTGGCGGACTAGCAACACCGGCTTTAATCAGTAAATTTTTTAAATCAGTTTTGATTTGGTCAATCATACTCACTACTTCACTTTAACAAAAAATCGACTCCCTTTTTGCACAACATCACCAGATTTTACAATAGCGTCAATTGCTTCCACTTTTTGATCATTAATTTTCACTCCACCCTGAGCCACAACCTGGCGCGCTTCAGATTTACTTTTTACCAACTTTCCTTGTGTTAAGACAGTAATAATATCGTAAGCAGCCGGTGTAATCTCTGGAATTTCGGCTGGAATTTCTTTCTTTTGAAATGTTGTATGAAAATATTCCTGCGCACTCTTAGCGGCTTCTTCTCCATGGTAGAGCCTGACGATTTCTTGGGCTAGAACAATTTTTATCTTAAAAGGGTTAACACCTTCACCAAGCTCTCGGCGATATTCCAAAATTTGCTCTGTCGGAACGTCGGTAGTCAATTCAAAATAAGGAAGGATCAATGTATCGGGTATCGACATTACTTTACCAAACATATCATTTGGCGTGTCAGTAAGGCCGATATAATTTCCGTATGACTTGCTCATTTTCTTTTCACCGTCTGTTCCAACCAATAACGGCATACCCACAACATCCTGTTCTGGCTGGTCATATTTTTTTTGCAGCTTGCGCCCCATCAACAGATTAAATTTTTGGTCCCGCCCACCAAGCTCCACATCAGATTTAAGCATTACCGAATCATACCCCTGCATAAGGGGATACATAATTTCCTGCATCTGGATATCCGAACCTTCTTTAAGGCGCTTTTTGAAATCATCACGCTCTAAAATACGAGCGACCGTGACTTTAGAAGTCAACTCCATAAACAATAGCCCTGTTGATTCTTTATACCATTCACCATTATAGCGAATCTCTACCTTTTCAATATCCAAAATCTTGGCCGCCTGCTCAACATACGTCTTCATATTCTCTTGTATATCTTCGGTTTTGAGCATCGGCCTGGTTTCATTGCGTCCGCTTGGATCCCCGATAGTCGCAGTAAAATCCCCGATCAATAAAATAACCTGGTGGCCTAAATCCTGAAATTGCTTTAATTTTCTAAGGGGAACAGCATGACCTAGATGCAAAGCTGAGCCAGTGGGATCGATACCAAACTTAACACGGAGCTGCTTGCCGGAAAGTAATTTTTCCTTTAGACTTTCAAGCTCGATAATTTCATCTACACCACGGCTGAGGAGCTCAAGTACTTGCTTATCTTTGTTGGACATATTATTTGAAAGAATTCAAAAAAACCTGCAATTGAATTATCGCTTGCGCTAAGTTTCCTACGTCCTCTGCAACCTCTTTACCGGAATGTGGGACAATACCCGTTCTCTTCTCAAGAGCGTATACACCGGCTGCCGCGTTCTGTTCAAGTTCACTATGTACCACATGAAAACTATTGCGGAGCGCTGCCCATCGATCAAAAAATGTATCTTCGTCATATGGAGCAAGTCCTTTACGTAACTCAACCGAATTGGGAGTCGTGAGGAGGGCTTGCACTTTTTCAAGCAAACCCTTAATCGATGCAGTGTGATCTGAGCGCAAAAAATCCTGTTCTGAAACTGTGGCAAGATGATACAGCGGACCTGCCACGTCAGCGAGCCTGTCTAAAAACTGGTCGACAGAAAGCGCTTTTCCCTCCTTATCAGGAATTTCCACCGGATTACGCATTGAACCTTCATTAATCATATCTTTTTGACTTATAATTGAACCAACTGTTCCTGTAACTTTTTAATTTTTTCTTGCTGCACAACAAGCTTTGCCCGCTCTCCAGCTATGAGCACAGCGGGTGCCCGAGCTACGAAATCTTCGTTAGACAGCTTCTTGCCTAATACAGCAACATACTTTTCGGCCTCAGCAAGCTCTTTTTCCAGACGAGCTTTTTCTTTTTCCAAATCAATCGCACCGGCACGCTCAATGAATACTCCGTCACCAGCTTCAGTTATGCCTTGAATCATACTATCTGAACCGGCGATTGATTCTCCCATATGTAATTCATCAATACCAGTACGCAGCTGTTTAATTATTGCCGCATTGCGCTCAAACAATTCTTGGCGCGTGCCAAAGGCAATGTGTACATTTACTTTTTTGACGGGCTCAATTTTATTATCAGCCCGGAGGGAGCGAATTTTTGAAACAGCCGGAATAATGTGACTCTGAAAAGCAACGACGCGTTTATCCGGTTGACGCTGAGCAGCAACCGGGAACTTTTGAACCATAAGCTGAGTGTCGTTACCATACACTTCTTGCCAGATAGTCTCAGTTACGAATGGCATGAATGGGTGCCAGAGCTTGAGCAAAGTATTCAAAACATAATTGAGGATATCGGCTTTACCTCCTTCTATTTTAGCAATTTCCAAATACCAATCCGCCAAATCATCCCAAGTAAACGAACGGAGTCGTTCTCCCGCACTCGAAAATTCATAAGTATCAAGAGCGCTTCCGACTTCGTATACCAAAGTGTTAAGAGCGGACAGAATCCAGAGATCAGCGTCAGTTGTGCCAACAGGCTCTACACTATCCATTGTAGGATCTGGAATAGTAAGCAGCATAAACCGACTAATATTCCAAAGTTTGTTTGCAAAATTGCGGAAACCCGCGATCTTTTCTTCCGACAACTTCATATCATTCCCCGGCGCACTACCAAGCAGAAGCGACAAGCGCGTAGCATCAGTGCCATACTTAGCAATCATGTCGAGTGGGTCGATAATATTCCCGAGCGTCTTACTCATCTTTCTTCCCTGTTCGTCGCGAACCAGGCCGTGCAGGTACACCGTCTTAAACGGAATGCTGCCGAGCGTGTAGGTTGTCATGAGAATCATGCGCGCTACCCAGAAGAACAAAATGTCATAGCCTGTTTCAAGCACGCTTGTCGGGTGAAAATTTTTGAAGTCAGGAGAACTCTGGAGCCACTCTTCGAGCGAAGAATACTGGTCAAAATCTTTATTGAGGAGCGTCGAGAATGTCCAGAGTCCGGAAGAAAACCAAGTGTCGAGCGTGTCAGGGTCTTGCTGCCAACCTTCACCTTCGGGCGCTTCTATTCCACAGTACATTTCTTCACCCTTGTACCACACCGGTATCTGATGCCCAAACCAAATCTGGCGACTGATACACCAATCGCGTAAATTATTAATCCAGTGAAAATATGTTTTTTCAAAACGTTCGGGAAGAATTTGAATTTGTTTGTTAGTCACTACCTGCTGCATCAATTCTTTCAAAGTGACTTCTTGGCCACTACGTATCCCTTCAATATTCGACTGCGGCAAAACAAACTTTTTATTGACGGCAACAAACCACTGCACTTTCGGGAGCGGTTCAACGACGTCTTTGAAACGGTCGGAGATACTAACATTCTGAACGATGTCTTCGGTTTTTTCGACAAGCCCGGACTGCTCAAGCCAACCAACTACTTTTTCACGAGCTTCTGAGGCGGTTAAACCGGCGTAGGTAGCCCCGGCCTGAGCGGTCATGCGCCCATCTTCACCAATCACCTGGATAAGGCCGATATCGTTCTCTACTGCTTTTTGCTTCTGGTACATTTCAAAGTCAACTACACTATGCGCCGGAGTAACACCGAGTGCGCCCGTACCAAAAGCGTCTTCAACTCCTTCATCGGCAATAACTTTGAGGGTAAGCGTGTGTCCAGTTTCGCCAAAATCAGCAATCGTAAATGTTTGCCCGATATATTTTTTCCATCGTCCTTCCGGATGCACTGCAATAGCCGTGTCACCAAGTTTTGTTTCGGGACGGGTCGTCGCAATTGTGATCGGACAATCTTTAGAATATTTGAAGTAATATAGTTTAGCCGGACGCTCGACGTATTCGAGCTCATCATCACTGCACGTTGATTGGCCTTTGACCGACCAATTTATAACACGGTAACCGCGGTAAATAAGCCCGTCATCATACATTTTTTTAAACACCATCCGGACGGCTTTGTTGCGAATTTCATCAAACGTATACGCTTCACGACTCCAGTCGAGTGAAGCGCCCATTTTTTTGGATTGATTTACAATCGTGTCATGGCTCTCTTTGGCAAATTGTTTAACCCGTTCTAAAAAAGCATCACGTCCAAGTTCTGTTTTTGGTTTTTTAAAACCCTCATTTTTAATCAGCAAGCTTTCTACCTTTGATTCAGTTGCAACCGCAGCATGATCCGTTCCCGGCACCCACAGTGTTCTATCCCCTTTCATGCGGTGATACCGCACTAGCACATCTTCAATCGCCAGCATTGCAGCATGACCCATGTGGAGTGTCCCAGTAACATTCGGCGGGGGCAAAGCAATCGAAAAATAATCTGATTTTTCAGAGGTTACTGCTGCCGTAAGGCAGGTATCGGGATTAAAAAAACCGCTCTGTTCCCAGGCGTTATAAATACCGTCTTCGTACAGTTTTGGTTCGTAGGCTTTAGGCAGTTCTTTCATAGGGGATAAAATACCTACCTATCGTACTAAAAAACCCTCAAAAACGCAAGGGTTTTGGTCTTGCTACAGCTCTTTTTTGGGGCTATTTTAAGCAGAAAACAGTCGGGGGTAGGAAATTTGACAGGCCGCTTATTACCTGATAGAATCACTCGTTATTAGCAAACTAAGATATATGGCTTTGAATGAGCCGGCACAACTGAAAACACTTCTTGAAAACAGCAAGTACGTCTTGGTGGTTTTTAATGGTACCGAAACTGCGGACTCAATCGGTGCAGCTGTTGCACTTAAACTTTTTTTGGAGCGGACGAACAAACAAGTCGAACTGGCCGCCGATGGTTTTACCACACCAAAGCAATTCCATTTTCTGCCAGGGGCTGAAAAAATTAAAAACGAACTCAGTCATCTACAAAAATTTATTATCAAGGTTGATGTTTCCAAGGTAAAACTCGAAACCATCAGCTATGATATTAAAGACAACTGGCTCTCGATTTATTTAACCCCCGAACAAGGACTTATCACTAAAAATGAACTGCGTACGGCACAGTCGAGCTTCAAATTCGACCTAATTATCACCCTCAATACACCCGACCTGGAGTCGCTCGGTGGAATTTTCTTAAATAATACTGACTTGTTTTACCGCACCCCCGTTGTTAACATCGACTACCACGGCAACAACGAACGGTATGGGCAAATTAACGCCATCGACCTGACTGCCACCTCAACATCAGAAATCGTCTACCAGCTCTTACGCCAAGTAGATGAAGCTGCAATCAGCAAAGAAATTGCTACCGCACTTCTGACCGGTATGATCGCTGCCACAAAAAGTTTCAAAACGGCCAATGTCACCCCGCAAGCTCTCAACGTAGCGAGCAGCCTCATCAAACTCGGCGGTGAGCGAGAAATGATCATCCACAACCTCTACCGCACCCGGTCACTGGCAACCCTTAAACTCTGGGGGCAAGCGCTCACCCACCTCAAAAGTGAGCCGTCTGTCGGAGTTGTTTCTACAATTATTACCCGAGAAGATTTTATCCACTCCGGTGCTGAAGCCCAAGATTTAAAAGGCGTGGTTGACGACCTTATCAGCAATTCTCCGGAAGCAAAAATTATTGTCCTTCTTTACGAACTTCCAGGCAACCTAGAAACCGGAAAGGTTCGCGGCCTTATTTCATGCGAACGCCACCACGACGCTTTACTTCTCGGCAAAGAACTCCATGCCAGCGGCGATAAAAAGCAAGTTACGTTTACCTTGGAAAATAAATCGCTTAAAGAAAGTGAGGAAGAAGTACTTGGAATAGTTAAAACCGCCCTCGCTCAGTAAGATCGACCTGAAGAATTGGCGAGGGTTAAAACTGGCTCAACTTAAAAAACATCAGTCCTGCAGGACTGATGTTTTTTTACAGTTATTTACACAAGCGGTGTCCCCGTCATTTCGGGGGGCTGTTCTAGCCCCATTAACCTCAAAACCGTTGGCGCCACATCCGCGAGAATTCCGACCGGTGATAAAAGACTAAGATCATCATCTGGCGGATCTCCACCAGGGCCAGCTTGCCCTTCAAAGTCCTTGCCCACAATGAGAAGCGGTACTGGACTCGTTGAATGTTCCTTGTCAATTTCGCCAGTTTGTAAATTAATTACCCCCTCGGCATTGCCATGGTCAGCAGTCATCAACACCACACCACCTTTGGCCAAAGTATGTTCAACCACATCTTTAAGGGCAGCATCTGCCGCTTCACACGCAGCAATCGTCGCTGCTAAATTCCCCGTATGACCAACCATGTCCGGATTGGCAAAATTAAGCGCAATAAAATCATACGTTCCAGCATCCAGACCTCTAATCACTTCTTTAACAACTGTTTTTACGGACATTTCCGGCACCTCCGCATAACTGCTAACCTGAGGCGACGGCACCAATACACGATCTTCTCCTGGAAAAGGATTTTCGACAGTGCCGTTTAAAAAGAAAGTGATATGAGCATATTTTTCGGTTTCAGCAATATGCAGTTGTTTTAAGCCAGCCTTACTGATGACTTCGGCCAGACTATTTGTTACTACAATTGGCGGATAAGCGACCACGACCGGTAAATCCTTTTCGTATTCGGTCATGGTTACAAAAAACAAATTTTTTAGGTAATCACGCTTGAATTTTTCAAAACCAGGCAATACGAACGCATGCGTCAGCTCACGGGCCCGATCTGGTCTGAAATTAAAAAATATCACAGCATCACCTTCACCAACAGTTGCGACCGGCTGACCATCTTTAACTATGACAGTAGGAACAACCTCTTCATCGTATTTTTTTTGTTCATAAGAAGCCTCAAGCGCCGCTACGGCTGATTCGGCCGTTTGCCCACTCAGCCCTTCGGCCATTGCCCGATAACTTTTCTCGATACGATCCCAACGATTGTCCCGATCCATGGAGTAATACCGACCGGCTATCGTAGCCACTTTACCGGTTTTGAGTTCCACCATCTTTTTTTCAAGATCCTTTAAAAAACTAAGTCCGGAATTATATGTACAATCCCGTCCATCAAGAATAGCGTGGACAAACACGTCTTTTGATACTCCCTGAGCCTTGCAAAACTCCAAGAGAGCAGCCAAATGCTCGCTGCTCGCATGGATGTTTCCAACCCCAATCAAACCGACGATATGTACTTTTGATTTATTTTTCTTTGCATGCTCAACTGCACCCAGGAAAGCACTGTTAGTAAAAAAATCACCACTCGAAATAGACTGGTTAATACGGGGGCATGACTGGTAATATACCCGACCAGCACCAATATTTAAGTGCCCAACCTCAGAGTTACCCATTTCGCCCTGGTTAATACCAACCTCATTTCCCGAGGCGTATAAAGTCATTACGGGAAAATTTTTAACATACGACAAAAAATTCGGCGTCCGTGACCGAGTAATAGCATTTCCTTCACTATCAGGCGCAACACCCCATCCATCAAAAATAGCGAGTACCACTGGTTTATAACTCATACAATAACGGCTGGGACTACTCCTTAAAATAACGGCAAGGCGGTCATCTCTTTGGGCTTTGGAAGCCTCATCATTTTGATTACGGTAGGTGCAACTTGACAGAGCTTTGCCCCTCTCGCTCGGAGAGAACGATTAACGAGCTTCCATTCCCGCAATTGAGCAGGTGAGCCAAAAACGATACATGGCACAGGATTAGTGGAGTGTTCCGTATCAATTTCGCCCGTCTTCAAGTTGGTTAACTCTTCAATATTACCATGATCAGCAGTTAAAACTCCCTGACCCCCTGTTTTAAGCAGAGCTGCTATGATACGAGCGAGCTCGTCATCAAGCTCACGTACCGCTTCCACACCAGCTTTTGGGTTGCCTGTATGGCCAACCATATCAGCATTAGCCAAGTTTACCGCAATAAAATCATACTGCTTGGAGCTGAGCGCCCGAATTACCTGGTCAGCAATTTTACGGGTTTGCATCTTAGGCTTAGTATCATAACTCATTACGGTATCTGAAGCAACCTTTACCCAGGCCTCATCACAAAAAGGCTGGGCGTACCCACCATTAAAAAAATACGTGATATGCGCAAATTTCTCTGATTCTGCAATATAGAGCTGCCGTAGCGGACATAAAACTTGAACCAGGCTATTCTGGATATCCCGGCTAGGGAAGGCTGTTAACACGCCCGGCAGGTCGGGACCAAAATCAGTCATAGCCACAAAACGAGTATGTTTTGGCAATCCGCGGCGATGAAAAGCTCCAGGGTTAAGCTTTTCAAACTTTTGCTGCACCAACGCTTTGGTCAACTGCCGAGCCCGATCGCTGCGTAGGTTAAAAAAGAACATGGCGTCATTGTCTTTAATCGTTGCTACCGGCTCACGCTTAGTATCGGTTATAACGGTTGGGAAAATAAATTCATCAGTCTCGCCGCGATTATACCCTTGAGCCAAGGCTTCTTCTGGGGAAGCAGCATGATGGAGCGCCTCGCCAAGCACAACAGCCTCGTAGGCAGCTCTAGTACGCTTCCAAATCTTATTACGATCCATACCGTACAAACGACCCATAATTGTAGCAATCTTTTCTTTACCACAAAAATGCTGCTGCAATTTTTTGAGATGATGCATGGCATCATGCTGACCAGAATCTCGACCGTCAGTAAACAGGTGTAAATAGACTTTTTTTACGCCCTCACGGTGTAAAAATTCAAGCAAGGCATACAAATGTTCTGGCGATGAATGTGCACTGTTATGGTTAGACAAGAGCCCAATAACATGAGCCGCCGTACGATACTTTTTAAGATGATGAATCGCGTCGTGGAAAGCATTGTTTTTAAAAAATGTCCCGTCTTTAATCGCGTCTGAAATATATAGCGCGTCCTGTTTGACGATACGACCTGCCCCCAGGTTTAAATGACCCGCTTCACTATTACCGGCCTGCCCTTTAAACAAGCCTACTGCGGCACCACTCGCCTCAAGCGAAGTATGGGGAAATTTTTTTAGCCAACTGAAAAAATGCGGCATGTTTTTAGCATTGACCACAGTATCTTTATCTTTCGGACCCGGCAAACCAAAACCATCTAAAATCAACAGCAAAGTTGTAGGAGTCTTAGTCATGAAGCACTTATTTTTTGACTAAACTGGTAGTGAACACAAAACTTATCCGCTAAAAAAGTTTTACAATCCCAACTCAAGCTCAATTTCCATCAAACGATTATACTTTTCAACACGCTCCGAACGGGACATAGATCCTGTTTTAATAAAATCAGCATTCACCGCCACACTAAGGTCAGCAATAAAGGTGTCAGCTGTTTCACCGCTTCGGTGCGAGACACTTACTTGATACCCCTGCTTCTTAGCTAGGAGAATCGTCTCAATAGTTTCGGTCAGCGTACCGATCTGGTTTAATTTAATCAAAATACCATTCGCCACTTTCTGCTCAATACCTTTAGCTAAACGTTCGGGGTTAGTGACAAACAAATCATCACCGATAAGACTGACTTTGCGACCAAGTACCCGTGTTAATGACTGCCAATTTTCCCAATCATCTTCACTCAAAGCATCTTCGAGTGAAACAAGCGGATATTTCTTTATCCAACCAGCGAGCACTTCAATCATTTTTTCGCCCCGCCAACCTTGTTTCTTGTTAATAAAATAATACTTGCCATTGTGGTAAAATTCAGATGAGGCTAGATCAAGGCCAAGATACACATGCTTCCCCGGAGTCCAACCCGCCAATTTAATTGCTTCGACAATAAGCTGCAAACCTCGTTCATTATTTAATAATTCTGGAGCAAAACCGCCCTCGTCGCCGACACTAGTAACATACCCTTTCTGACCCAAAAGATTTGCTAGTGAATGAAAAATCTGCGACCCCATCCTCACTCGCTCCCTCATCAGTGAAGCTTTAGGAATGATCATAAACTCTTGGATCGACAACCCGTTGTCCGCGTGCCGCCCACCATTCAAAATATTCATGGTTGCGACCGGCAAACGAAATCCTTTTTCTGGAATTTTATAGATATAACGAATGTACTGATAGAGCGGTAAATTCATTGCAAGCGCTCCCGCCCGGGCTGCGGCGAGTGACACCGCTAAAATAGCATTAGCACCCAGGTGCGCTTTATTCTTGGTACCATCAAGCTCAATCATCGTTCGATCAAGGAGTGCCATCTGCTCAACATCCTTACCTACCAGAGCCTTTGCAATAAGCGTATTAACATTTTTTACCGCCTTAAGCACACCCTTTCCACCATACCGTTTACCACCATCACGGAGTTCAAGAGCTTCGTGCGTGCCAGTCGAAGCACCAGATGGTACCTTTGCAACTGCCCCCAAGCCATTTTCTAAAACTACCTTTCCCTCTACTGTGGGGTTACCCCGCGAGTCCAACACTTCCCGTGCACTGATAGACTTGATTTTCATACAAAAAAATTAAGGTACAAAAAATAGTATACCATACCACCATTAAATCAGCCATCCACTCAATCAACATGCGTCGCAATAAAAAAGAACCCTGTTTCCAGGGTTCTTTGAAATCATCCTTTACCACCTGCTCTGAGGCAAAATTTCATAGGTGATCGACACATTCATTTCCACATCTTTACTCCCCGAAGAAACCGTGGGTCCCGCTGCCTGCGCACCTTCACCGTAGCCCATACTGCTCATTGGCACAACTGACTTGGCATAATCATAGCCATAACCACTGCCCTCGTATTCACTATATGACATAACCCCTACCATACGGACACCTAAGGCCGCTGAAAGCTCTTCGGCTTTTACGCGAGCATTAGCAAGTGCCTTTTCACGTGCCTGAGTTTTAAGGTTTTCTGGGTCATCGATCGTAAAGTTAAGCCCCGCGACCTGGGTCGCACCATATTTACCAGCTAACGAAAGGATAGCGGGAATTTTACTCAAATCACGAATTTTTACTGTAACGTTACTGGTTACCTGATACCCTTTTAGCTCTTGGCCTTTATCCTGAGTATAGTTATACTCCGGGTAAATTGAATAATCAGTCTTAAGATCTTTATCCTCGACATTCAGGCGCTTTAGCTCAACTAAAATACTATCCATGATTTTTTTATTGGCCGCCTGGGCAACAGAAACGTCTTTATCAGTATTAGAATACCCAATAGAAGTAACAGCAATATCATTATTACCCGTTACCTTACCATAACCATTAACTGTAACTGCACGCTCCATTTTATCAGCCCGACCAATATACTGATAGGCTTTAATATTGTTGCGGATCATTGTCCCAAAGTAAAAAATGACGTATACCAGGAGCACCCCAACAAGTGCGCTCATAAACTTCCTAAAAAAACTACCCCGGTTATACCACGGATCACGACCGTGGCTTTCGTGGCTCTCCGGCCCAACGGGGGGCTGTGGCCGACGAGGCGGCTCGGGCGGCATCATCGGGCGACTCATTGTTGCCATACTTGTTTCTCCTTTATAAACAATCTTCGTCTGAGAGATTATTTATAGTTTAAATAAAATAAATTAACTTATTTTTTACTTACCGCAACAACCCCGGGTAATTGCGCACCACTCAAATACTCAAGCATAGCTCCACCGCCCGTTGAAACCAGATCAATACTATCAAGCAACCCCAATTTCTTAATGACTTCCACCGTCTCTCCGCCACCAGCTACACCAAAAGCCTTGCCCTTGGCACGCTGCGCCAATACTTCGGCGATCATATACGTTCCATACTGATACGGCTTTTGTTCAAAATACCCTAATGCCCCATTCCACACGATAGTCTCGGCCTTTTTGAGGTACTTGGTAAACAGCTGGATTGTTGCCGGGCCAACATCATAAATTCCGAGCCCTGCCTTAGGGAGTTTAAATTGAGGGCCGACGGGCGTTACTCCAACATGTTTTCCTTCGGCTGTACCGTAAACAGCATCGATGGGGAAAATAATTTTTTTATTTTTACTTAACGTCGCCATTTCTGCGATATATTTCTTATCTACCAAAGACTTACCAACCCGGTAACCCTTGCTGGCATAATAGGTGTTAGCCATCCCCCCACCAATCAAAATATGGTCAGCAATTGATAGTAATTTTTTAAGGACAGGAATTTTTGTTTCCATCTTGGCTCCGCCCAAAACTACGACGAGGGGTTTTTTTGGTTTTTGCATTACCCGTGCCAGTCCCCCAATCTCTGTTTCAAACAAAAGACCCGCGTACGAAGGCAAAAGCTTCGAAACCCCTACGATTGAGGCCCCCGCACGATGGCTGGCACCAAAGCCATCCAGAACAAAAATATCAGCTACCTTGGCCAACCTTTGTGCAAAGGCTGGAGTATTCTTTTCTTCTTCTTTATAAAAACGGATATTTTCTAAAAAAACAATTTTGGCTGAACGAGCCCGAGTCGCCATTACCAAATCAAGTGTGGTAAAAAAAATATTCTGCTGCAATAATTTTGCAAAATGGTTAGCAACCGGACGCAGGCTTAGTTGCGCCTCACGCTGTTTCGGACGACCAAGGTGGCTGACCATAATAATGTGCGCCTTCTTTTTAAGAAGATATTCGATGGTTGGAAGTGTCTGGCGAAGTTTAAAATCATCGATAACTTTCTTGCCTTTTAGCGGAACATTAAAATCAACCCGGAGTAGCACATGCTTACCCGTAATATCACCCGTCTCCGACAGTGTGCGTAACTTCATACACGTTTCTGTAGTAGAATACGAGATAAGTATAGCACACTTTTTGCCAAAACTCTACTCTGCCAAGGCGTCGTAGCCCGGGTCAGTTGGCCACACGTACGCCGAAAAAGCCCACATCGCCAAATCACGCGCTTCGGAAAAACGTTCTTCGTTAGTTGCCGCACCCAAGACCGCTACCCGAACCGAATGTCCCCGCTCGCTAGTTAGACGAACGCTAAAATTATAGAGTGAATCATTAATAAAACCAGTTTTACCCACAATACTCTCAGCCGTAAATACGCTTGGAGTCCAGGTAGTCAATAACCAATTTGTGCTCCATAAGCGACGCGGCTTAACATTTGACAGCGGAGCGGCATAATACTCTGGCGTACGGAGTGCCTTAAAAATTTTATCCCGACGGATTGCTTCCTTCAGAAGTACCACCGTATCAAGCGCGCTCGCTACATTGGCCGCATCAAGTCCGGTTGGTTCAACAAAAAAAGCGGTCGACAGATGAAGGGCTTCGGCTTTCTTATTCATGAGCGCAATAAATTGGGTGGTTGTCACGGTGCTATTCCTCACCAGCGCGTTAATCGCCGTATTCGACGAAGCGATAAGGCCAATGTTCCACAAATCTTCGAGCGTATATTTCTCACCAACATTGACCAGGCGACTTTCACCATCCCAATCATCTGCAGTAATTACCGTCGTACTTGCCCACGACAGCGGCAGATCAAGCAGGACCAATGCGCTCATAAGCTTAGTAATGCTCGCCAGCGGTCTCACAGTATCACCACCCATATTGAACAAAACAACATTAGAAGCATCATCGACCACCACCGCCGCTGCCGCAGTCAAGACACCATCATAACTAGTCGTTGCACTTTTAATCAGGGGTACTGTTGGTCTGGCAATTGGCAGGTAAGGGGAAGTCACATCTCCCCCAACGCCCAATTCTGAACGTAGCCCCGCCACCGGAAACGCCCGATACTGAGTCGGCTCGGTTGAGCCAAAAAAAACCGAACCAATAAATAACAAAACAACGCCGAGAGTTATCGGACCATAGACCGAAAAAAAATTAAGCACTTTCTCTTTTGACATGTCGGCTCATTCTTTAGGAAAAGGCTCGCTGGTGGCCCGGATAGTTTCGACAAATTCATGCGCGTGGAGTTCGTGGTATTCTGGCAACTGCTCAACGCTTGTCAAACCAATATGACGAAGGTACTCCATCGTCACCTGGTAACGTGGCAGTAAATGAAGCTCATCATCCACTTCTTTAACCAGACCTCGGAGCATCAAGTTACGCAAGATGAGACTGCAGTTAACTCCTCGGATCTGCTCAAGCTCTGGCTTGGTGATGGGGCCACAGTATGAAACCACCGTCAGCGTTTCGAGCTGGGGACGGGTTAATTCTTCTGTAATTTCTGCTTTCAAAAACTGTTCGGCTAATTCGCGGTTTTCAGCACGGGAAACCAATTGCCACTCATCATTGTTTTGAATAAGCACGATCCCCGAATTTGGATCATTGTAACGCAAGACGATTTCCTTTAGAAGACTTTCAGCTTCTGCCTCACCAACACCAAGAACAGCCGCGATCTTTTTGAGCGCAAGCGGTTTACTGGCAACAAATAAAATTGATTCTAATTGTGAACGAAGAGACATAGAAATTTACACTTTTTTAAGCATCATATCAGCAAAACTATCCACCTGGTCTATCACTACTTTTTCTTGTTTAACAAGTTCAAGGATGGCCAAAAACGTAATGATAATTTCGCTACGGTTTTCGACCGAGCCAAGCGCCTGCTTGAAACTCAGCTGTTTTATTTTTTTAAGAGCATCATAAATTGCTTCGATTTTTTCTTTTACGGACACGGTGCGGTCGATCGATATTTGGGGAAGCGGATTAACTGGCTTGAGGCGCTTTAACAAGAGACGCATGCTCACCAGCAAATTTTCCGGGGTGGCATTGGTAGGCACCATAAACCCCTCCTGTTTTACGGGAGGCTCTATTCTACCATAACTGACAAAAAGGCGCTGCCAGAGCTCATGGACGTGCTCGCTGGCCTCTACAAACCGCTTATAGAGCTTCAGCTGGTCAGCAAGACCTACACCACTCTCTTCTTCAGCTGGATAGAGGTAGGGCAAAAGAAGACGGGATTTGAGGTATAAAAGCTTCGTGGCTATAACCAAAAAATCTGCCAACTCTTCCGAACGTTCTTCGAGCTCGCTCACCCACTTCAAGTATTGTTCAGTAATATCTGAAAGCGATACTTCACTAATATTCATTTGTTGCTGCTCGATGAGCGACAACAATAAATCAAGCGGTCCTTCAAACTGTTTTAATTTGACGGTCGTCGCCATAGCAGTTTATTTTTTGAGGCTAACATGAACTTCGTCGAGTGTTTTGCCGGGAAGCGTGGAAGGGGCGCCCATCATAAGGTCACGGGCGTCACCCGTCTTCGGGAAGGCAATCACTTCGCGGATATTTGGCTCTCCGGCAAGGAGCATAACGATACGATCAATTCCCGGTGCGAACCCGCCATGCGGCGGAGCGCCAAAGGTAAAAGCCTCAAGCATGTGACCAAAGCGTTCTTGCTGTTCTTGTTCGCTAATCTGTAAAAGATCAAAAATCTTTTTCTGCATGTCGCGTGTGTGAATACGAATACTGCCACTACTCAGCTCAAAGCCGTTCAAAACTAAATCATAGGCATTAGCACGTACTTTCATCGGATCAGAATCGAGAAGTGCTTCATCCCCTTCTTTGACGCTACAAAACGGATGATGCATGGCCTGAATATTTCCTTCCTCGTCTTTTTCAAACATTGGAAAATCTAACACCCAGCAAAAAGCAAGCTCATTCGGATCATTTTTGTCTTTACGCATATCCGGCTTATCACTACCATACTGCGCTACAGCTTCAGCATAGGTAAGGCGAGGAAACGGCGTCGTTGAAATAGTTTTTTCGGGCGCAACTTGTTTTATGAGTTCAATAAACATTGCTTCCGTATACGTTAAAATATCTTCTTGTTTTACAAACGACATTTCAAAATCGAGCTGAGTGAATTCTGGTTGACGATCCCCGCGCTGATCTTCATCACGAAAACAACGAGCGATTTGAAAATAACGTTCAAAGCCCGACACCATAAGGAGCTGTTTAAACTGCTGCGGCGATTGCGGCAACACATAAAACTGTCCAGAGTGCAGACGGGATGGGACAATATATTCCCGCGACCCTTCTGGAGTCCCCTTCATAAGAATCGGCGTTTCAACTTCCAAAAAATCATTGCGGTGCATGTACTCACGGAAGAAGGTAATAATTTTGTCACGCATGCGAATATTTTTTTGCATGCGCTCGCTGCGTAAGTCAAGATAGCGATACTTTAAACGGAGCTCTTCATTAATACCCTTAGTATCTTTATCGATTTCAAACGGCGGCGTTTCAGCAGTATTTAAAACAATCAATTCTTTAAGCAAAACTTCAATTGTCCCTGTGGACATAGCTGGGTTTTTTTGTTTTTCACCACGCTCTTTTACGATACCACGAACCTCAATCACCCACTCTGGGCGCACTTCCTTAAGACGCTCTTGCGACACTTCGTCGAGTTCGGCCGGCACGCCAACAAGCTGTGTAATTCCTTCCCGATCACGCAAATCCAAAAACACAATTTTACCCATGTTGCGCCTAGCATTGATCCAGCCTTTTAAAAGAACCTCCTGCCCCACCTGACCGACTGTTTCTACACTCAAACTACGTTTCATATAATTTATCTTAACTTGACAAGAATCGTAAAATAATACAGTATATTTAGCGCTTTCTTCCACGGAAGCGATGAGGCGATATGGACCCAAACATGCGGGGTCAGGAACAGTTGTTTGGTATGGCCGGAGCAGTACTTACAGCAGTTGCAATATTCTGCTTAACGAAGATCTTGGTCACAACACTCCACGCTCTTTTCTTTGAGGGCACTGCTAAGACAGCAGAAAGGCTCAGGACTATTTGGTTACCAATCTTCGTCAGCCTCGCCACCCTCGCCTTCGCGGCTCACTACGCCGCCCACCACCCACTCAGCTGAAGGCCACGCTGAGCACCGCCACACCCTCCTCTTCCCGGGGAGGTTTCGTATTTGAGCTTATTTTTTTCCAAACTGTTCCGCCATCTCAACTAACCGATGGGCATACCCGTATTCATTATCATACCAAGCAACCACTTTTACCAAATTTCCCCCAACAACGTTGGTAAGCTTGAGATCCACGGTGGCGGAGTTACTATTTCCCATAAAATCTGACGAAACCAGTTCTTCTTCGGTAACACCTAAAATCCCTTTTAAATTCTTGGACTGTGAAGCCTCAACCATTGCCGCATTCACTTCTTCAATCGTAACTTCCTTTCTCAAAACTGCGGTAATATCGGATAAAGAAACAGTCGGCACTGGCACGCGAATCGCCAGACCGTCAAACTTACCTACCAAGGAAGGAATTGCTTCGGCAGTTGCAGTTGCCGCTCCTGTCGTCGTCGGCGTAATATTTTCTGCGGCAGCGCGGGCACGACGCAAATCTTTGTGCGGGCCATCCTGAATATTCTGGTCAGCGGTATACCCATGCACCGTGGTCATCATGGCTTTTTCAATGCCAAATTTTTCTTCAAGCACTGCCATAACCGGTGAAATGCAATTTGTTGTGCAGGAAGCATTATTAATAACCTCTGAAGTCTCGCCCGAAAGCTTATCTGAATTGACACCAAGCACATACGTTGGCACGCCACCTTTGGCTGGAGCGCTCACAATTACTTTTTTAGCACCGGCTTTAATATGCATTTCGGCACCTTCTTTGGTTGTAAAACGGCCTGTGCACTCAAGGACAACATCAACACTCATTTTTCCCCACGGCAAAGCGCTTGGATCTTTTTCGGCAAACACTGGAATTTTGGTGCCGTCGACAATAATATTTTTTTCGTCAAAACTTACCTCGTGGTCATATGCGCCATATGACGTGTCATGCCTCAAAAGATGCGCGAGTGTTTTTGTGTCAGTTAAATCGTTGATACCGACAAACGAAAGATTCTTTTTTCCAAAACCAGCACGGAATGCTTGGCGACCGATGCGGCCGAAGCCGTTAATAGCGATAGAAATCATAGAAAATTAATTTTACCAGTTATTTCTAAAATAACACTAACAATAAAAGCAATAATTAAACCCCCGACCACTTCATTACGAAAAAACATTCCTTTCTGAAATTCACTCCAAAACGCAGAGGATGTTCGCCCTCCATAAAGTACCCAAAAGAATCCCGCTCCAATCACTTGAGCAACAAAACAAACCGCCAACCCTACTATAAGATACAAAATTTCTTTCATACTTAATGAACGATCACAAACAAACACTTCAAGTACTCCCCTTCCGTAAACGCTACAAGCTCGGGATGATCAATGCCGTGCGTATAGGTTTCAATAATTTGTACGGTTCGTCCCGCGCGAGATGCCGCTTCAGAAAGCATAAACCGAAAGTCTTGCATGGACACATGGGCGGAGCACGACGCTGTTACCAGAATACCGTTTTCAGGTAGAATTCGCAAGGCCATTTCGTTGATTTTACGGTACCCCTGGAGACCTTCACGAACTTTGTGACGATCTTTTACAAAAGCTGGCGGATCGAGAATAATTACATCAAAACTACCTTTCTTTTGTTCTAGCAAATACTGTTTTACATCAGCCAAAATAAACTCGGCTTTTTTTTCATCAAGTTTATTAACCTTAAAATTTTCTTCAGCGAGTTTAAGTGCTGATTCTGAACCATCTACACTCGTCACGCTTTTTGCCCCTGCGGCGGCAGCATACACACTGAATCCACCGGTGTAAGAAAAGCAATTCAAAACATGCTTACCTTTCACGTATTTCTGAAGTGCGGCACGTTTGTCGCGCTGATCCAAGAAAAAACCCGTCTTCTGACCGGTTTTAACATCAACCGCGAATGTAAAACCGTTCTCTTTAATTTTAATCTGGTCAGGGACTTTACCGTAAAGTAAATTATTTTTTTCTTCCGTCTCCCCTGCTTCACGGTCGCGCGTTTTCATATCAGAACGTTCGTAAATACCTTTTGGCTCCAACACACTCACGAGCGCCGCGGTAACTTCTTTTTTCCAAGCGGCAATACCAGCGTTATGAAATTGTACGACAACGTAGTCGGCATAACGATCGACAACAAGTCCTGGAAGCAAATCATTTTCACCATACACAACGCGGTAGCCATCTGTTTCTTTGCTTGCCACGAAACGTTCGCGTATTTCAAGCGCGGCCTGAATTCTTTTTTCAAAAAAGGATTGATCAATGGTTTCGTCTTCGTTCCAACTCCAGAGCCGAACCGCGATCTGCGAATAAGAATTAAAATATCCGTGCGCCAAGAAAGTGCCGGTCTCGTCAACTAGTTTTACTGTATCACCACTTTTAAGACCTTCCGGGATTTTTAAAAGGGCGCCAGAAAATACCCAAGGGTGCCTACCTTTAATCGGACCGCTTCGTTTTTGAGCTACAGTAAGAGAAATCATAAGAATATTAGTGAATGTACTGTACCAAATAATAAATAGCTTGGCAATGACAAAAACCGCTTAACCATTGACAAAAACGTAAATTCTGCTAGTCTTCCTATTCTTCGCGAGAACCTTATCAGGTACCTGTGGCGCGTGCTACAGAAATCTGTGGGAGTCTTGCTCCTAAAACGCTAGGAAAGGACAGTTTCGATGAAAAACTCTCTTGGTTCGCTTGCCCTGGGTCTTGGTCTGCTCATGGCAGCCCCCGCCTGCAACCCGGCCCAGACCAGCGTCAACCCCGACAGTCCGAACGACCTCGCGACACCCGCTGACATGGCGCCCATCCCCCCGGATCTGGCGCGCCCGAACGAGATCGTCTACATGTCCTTCCAGCTCGTCCACCCCAACGACGATGGCTCGTTCTCCATCTGGGGACCCGGCACCGAGATGAGTCCCAAGGACGAAATCTGGGTTACTGGAACGACCTCGACAGACGGCTTTAAGACCATCGAGCAGGTAAGCATCCTGAAAATGGAAAATGAGTCGACCGTCGCGGTGATCGATGGGAACGGGGTCAACTTGACCCGCACGTTCGGACGCGACGGACTCACGAACAAACTGGTTCGGATCGCCATCCCGCCCAAAGAGAAGGGCTGGACCGGCACGGTCAACCTCGACATGTCGGGCGTGAACCCCGACCTATCCCCCGGCTGGGCCCACGTCTGCCAGCGGCTATCGGTGGCGATCGCGGTAAAGGACGCGCCGATGTACAACCGCACCGATGAGGCGCGGGACCAAGTCTGCGCCCCCCAACCCGGCTGGCTGGAGATGTAAACAGAGAAGGCTCACAACTAGACGCCTGAGCCGTCAGCTGCTGTACAGCAGCTGACGGCTCAGGAAAATTTCATCCGAGCTCATATCGTAAAATAAATAATTATTTTACGATATGAGCTCGGATGCGATTAAAAACAAAAAAAAGACGTTCCAGCAGTGGAACGTCTTTTTAATTGTAATTTATTTACCAACCTGTTCAGCCACTTCATCGGCAAAATTCTTGGCGTGCTTTTCGATGCCTTCACCAAGCTCAAACCGAGCAAAGCGACGGATCGTGATTTTTTCCCCAGTTTCACCAGTCTTTTCGGCAAGGAGTTGGTGAATTTTTTTACTATCATCCTTAATGTAGAATTGATCTACCAAACAAATTTCTTCGTAGAACTTTTCAATCTTTCCTTTAAGGATATTTTCCATCATCTCAGCGGGTTTGCCTTTGAGCTGTTCAGCATAGATCTCTTTTTCTTTAGCAACCACTTCAGCAGGCACTTCGCTGCGGTCGAGATAGCGTGGGTTGGCAGCTGAAATATGAAGTCCAATTTCTTTAACCAAATCCTTGAAGCCATCAGTACGTGCTACAAAATCGGTTTCGCAATTAACTTCAACGAGGACGCCAATGCGACCACCGCCATGAATGTAGCTAGCGACCGTTCCTTCGCCTGCAACTTTGTCAGCGCGTTTAGCAGCCTTTACCACGCCTTTTTTACGAAGAATTTCACCAGCTTTATCCTGGTCACCGTTCGCTTCTTCAAGCGCGGCCTTACAATCAAGCATACCGGCGCCGGTTGAGGCACGGAGCCTCGAAATATCAGCAGCTGTAATCATAGTAATAATATTAATGTCTAATGTGAAGCTTCATTCCCGAACGAGAATGAGCGTCAGGCTGATTGCATTTTATCCGGCAACTAGATGGACTCTCCAACCTGAAGTGCGCGCTTTTCTTTCTTAGGAGCCGCAGCCTTGGCGGCCGGTTTCTTTTCTTCCTTAGATTCTACCACAGTTTTGACTTCTTTGGCAGCAGCCATTTCCTTCTCGCGCTCAATTACCATTGCTGCCTTATTCTTTTCCGCTTCTTTCCTGCCTTCATTTACCGCCTCAGCCACCAGTTCAGCCATCATGCGGATCGAATTCACGGCGTCGTCGTTGGCCGGAATAACATAGGTTGCTTTAGTCGGGTCAACATTAGTATCGCAAACAGCGACCACCGGCAAGCTAACGCGGCGGGCTTCGGTAAGAGCAGTCTTTTCAACACGGAGGTCAGCAATAAACAAAACATCCGGAAGATTAGTTACATCTACCAAACCACTGAGGTACTTATCCATTTTTTCTAATTGTTTTTTAAGGGTTGACTGTTCTTTTTTGGTATATTTTTCAATCTCACCGGTTTTAACCTGATCTTTCAGGCCAGTGTATTTTTTAAGACGACGTTTAAATTCATCAAAATTAGTAAGAAGACCACCAATCCAGCGTTCTACCAAAAACGGCATACCACAACTTTCAGCAGCAGCCCTGATAATTTCGCGGGCCTGACGTTTGGTGCCGACAAACAAAATTGTTTTACCAGCCGCAGCCTGTGCTTTAACATACCCCAAAGTGATTTCAAGCTGCTCGAGTGTTTTTTCCAAATCGATTACATGGATTCCGTTCCTTGAACCAAAAATATACTGTTGCATTTTAGGGTGCCAACGGGAACCCTGATGGCCGAAATGCACGCCGGCCTTAAGCATCTCAACGAGAGATGGGAGTTTTTGCATATTTTTCCTTATTACTGCCTCTTAGCCCACGCCCCAGGGTGGCCCAGGGAGGAAAATGATGGTAAGCGTGAGGCGCTCACCAAGGCTAATGAGTGATTAAAGTGGGTTAAGTATAGGAAAAACAACACCAAAAGTCAAGCGGCTTACTCCTGGCTGCCGACCTAAGTACCGACAAAAAACACTAAAATGCCTAAAATTAGCCAATAATACTTGAAAAAACCCTCATTTTACGCTATGGTTAGGTGCTTTTTTTTGGCTTAACAAAAAAGCCCTATCCATTCTCTTGGGACAAAAAACCTGCTATACTATATATACTACTTTACCTATGAAATCTGAAGGAACTTTAAAATCTGAATCTAGGCTTGGCCAGCCCACCAAAGCCATCGACAAAAAGTCCTCGGACAGCTTTATCGACCGGTTATCCCGAAAACTTTCCGGGACTGCAATTACAGAAACCCTCGAGAACGAAACTGCGGAAGAAAAAGAAGCGTTGTTTGCTGGCGCACCGCTACACACTGAGTACATTAGAAACCCTAAAACCGGTGAAATAAAAACATACCTTGTTTTAGGCGACCATGCTATCCAAGTACCCCGTAACACCGATCCAAAACTATTCCACCAATACATACTCCACAAGTCCCCAGCAGAAAACCAAAGCTGGCAAGAATATACTGC
The DNA here is from genome assembly GCA_964634875.1 of uncultured Gammaproteobacteria bacterium. Lineage (GTDB taxonomy): Bacteria > Patescibacteriota > Patescibacteriia > Magasanikbacterales > GWA2-37-8 > CAZECR01. Next base: position 3,834 of record CAZWKA010000012.1, on the reverse strand, counting down.
TGAATTTGCCGCTTTCCAGAAAGAAGCCCGGAATACTGTGCAGACAGTTACCCCACCTAAACTGAGCCTGCTACCCAACTGGAAATTATTTGGGACGAGCAAACCAAGCTTTGAAATAAACCCAGCCAAGCACCCAGACACTACGACCAAAAGCAAACAGGAAAAACCGCACCGCAAAACTAGCATCCAGACTCACTCTACCACTAAAGCTTACGAGTAATCGGGTTGCAGGCTCACGTTAACTATGGTACACTCTTAATGGCTAACTGCCATTATTTTGTTATATTTCTCTTGAGCGACTTTGTATGAGTGCTGCTAAAACTACTCCAGAATCTAATTATAGCGCTAAAAACATTACTGTCCTTGAAGGGCTCGAAGCGGTTCGAAAACGTCCCGGTATGTACATCGGTTCAACCGGCGCCGTTGGTTTGCACCACTTAATCTGGGAAGTTGTCGACAACTCGATCGACGAAGCCATGGCCGGGTTTGCCAGCAAAATTTTTATTACCCTCCTTCCCGACCACCATATTGAAGTCCGTGATAACGGTCGCGGTATTCCAGTTGACATTCACCCCCAGAAAAAAATTAGCGCCCTTGAAATCGTCATGACAGTGCTCCATGCTGGCGGCAAATTCGGCGACAGCGGTTATAAAATTTCTGGTGGTTTGCACGGTGTCGGTGCCTCCGTAGTTAACGCCCTCTCTACCTATGCCCGCGCCGAGGTTCACCGTGACGGCGAAATTTGGGAACAAGAATACAAGATCGGTGTCCCGCAAAAAAAAGTAAGAAGCATTGGTAAGTGCAAGGATACAGGCACAACCATTACCTTCCGTCCCGACGAAAGTATTTTTGAAACAGTTGATTTTGAATGGAAAACGATTATTGAACACCTTCGCCAACACAGCTACCTGACCAAAGGCATCCACATGGTTATCACCGATGCCCGCCCTCCGGAAGAAAAAGCCAAAGATAAAACTGCTCTTGATTTTCCTTACCCGACCTATCAATTTTATTTTGAAGGCGGCGTATCGTCGTTCGTCGGCTATCTCAACCAAAACAAAGAAGCGAAAAATGAAACAATTTTTTACGTTGAAAAAGAAGCTGAAGGCGTCAACGTCGAAGTTGCACTCCAATACAATAATGATTTTTCCGAATCCCTTTTTGCTTTCACTAACAATATCTTCAACGGTGACGGTGGTACGCACGTCGCCGGTTTCCGCACTGCCCTCACGCGCAGCTTAAACACGTATGCCCGTAACAAAAATATACTCAAAGAAAAAGATACGAACCTGACCGGTGAAGATGTCAAAGAAGGTTTAACCACAGTAATTTCCGTTAAAATCAGGGAGCCCCAATTCGAAGGCCAAACCAAGGGCAAACTTGGTAACACTGAAGCAAAAACTGCTGTGGAAAGCGTCATGAACGAAGCGTTCTTGATCTTCCTCGAAGAACACCCTAAAGACGCCGAAGCGATCATTGGTAAATGTTTACTGGCCGCTCGCGCTCGCGCCGCTGCCAAGATCGCCCGCGATACTATTTTAAGAAAAGGTGCCCTCGAAGGTTTTACTCTTCCTGGTAAACTGGCCGACTGTTCCAGCCGAGACAGCGAATCCACCGAACTATTCATTGTTGAGGGAGACTCGGCCGGCGGTTCTGCCAAACAAGGTCGTAACCGTGAAATTCAAGCCATCCTTCCGTTGCGCGGTAAAGTACTCAATGTGGAACGTGCCCGTCTCGATAAAATCCTGGCCAACAATGAACTTAAATCGCTCATTATTGCGCTCGGCACCAACATTGGAGAACAATTTGAAATCAGTAAGCTGCGCTACAACCGCATCGTTATTATGACCGATGCTGACGTTGATGGCGCTCATATCCGCACGCTTCTGCTCACCTTCTTTTATCGTTATTTCCCATTACTTATTACCGAAAACCACGTCTTTATCGCCCAACCACCGCTCTACAGCGTAAAATACGGCAAAGAAATGAAGTACGCTTATAATGACGAAGAGAAAGCAGATATTATTGCCGACATCGAAAAACAAAAAGGAATTAAAGCTGCCAAAAAAGTAGCCGCGCCAGATGCTGAAGAAACTTCCGGTAGCGAAAATGAGGAAAACGACAGCGAAGTATTAACTATTGCCGGTGTGAAAGTAAACATCCAGCGCTACAAAGGTTTGGGAGAAATGAATCCTGAGCAATTATGGGAAACAACCATGGATCCTGCCAAGCGCCTGATGAAAATGGTCACGGTTGACGACGCCCAGCTCGCGAACGACACCTTTGAGATCCTGATGGGAGACGAAGTTGAACCACGTAAAAAGTTTATCCAGACGCATGCGAAGCAGGTACAGAACTTGGATATCTAGAGCAAAAACCCTTAATTTTCATACTAAAAAAGCCGCTTTTAAGCGGCTTTTTTAATACTCTTGACAAATAATCACTTCTACGGTATATTCTCTTTGTAAACACAGCCCCAGGGCTGTTTTAAAAAACCTTTTTTTATGAGCATTATTACTTCAGCCAAAAACTACTTTGTCGGATCCTACACTGAAATGAAAAAGGTAACCTGGCCGACCAAGGAACAGACAATCAATTACAGCATTCTTGTAATTGCGCTCAGCCTGGGACTTGCCATCTTCTTTGCAGTACTTGACTACGCTTTTTCAACAGGTATTACCACCTTAATTTCTCGCTAATTTTAGGAGCCTCTCTACAAAGGAGGAGACTTTAAAAAACTATGGCCAAGCAAACCCTCAATCTAGGACGCCGTTGGTACGTACTTCACACCTATAGCGGGTACGAAGAAAACGTTAAAAGCAACCTCAGCCAGCGTATTGAATCATTCGATATGCAGGACAAAATTTTTAACGTCCTCGTCCCGAAAGAAAAAAAGATCAAAATCAAAAACGGCAAGCGCACCTCAACTGAAGAAAAAATCTTCCCTGGTTATATCTTAGTCGAAATGATTGTTACCGACGATTCCTGGTATGTTGTACGCAACACGCCGAACGTTACCGGTTTTATCGGCTCAGGTACCACACCAACCCCAATCGACCAAAAAGAAGTTGATTCACTCCTCAAACGAATTAACGGCAGCGAACCGGAACAAAAGATCGACATGGAAGTCAATGAAATGGTACGTATCGTAGATGGGCCGTTCAAAAACTTTGAAGGTAAAGTCAGTCACGTTGACCACGAACGCGGACGCATCAAAGTCATGGTCAACATGTTTGGTCGCGAAACGCCGGTTGAACTGGATGCGCTGCAAGCGAAAAAAGTATAAGTATAAACTAGGCTGCTCCGTGCAAACGGGGGCTTCTCAGACTAGCTACTAATTTAAAAAATTAATTTCCGTTATGGCAAAAAAAGTCCTTACGCAAATCAAACTCCAAATTGTTGGCGGCGCTGCAAACCCAGCACCACCAGTCGGTCCGGCTCTCGGTCAACACGGTCTTAACATCGCTGGTTTCTGTAAAGAATTCAACGACAAGACCCAAGATAAAAAGGGAGACGTTGTACCGGTTATTATCTCTGTCTATGCCGACCGCACCTACAGCTTCATCATGAAGACTGCTCCAGTCGCTGAACTTATCAAGAAGGCTGCTGGTATCAAAAAGGGTTCCGGCAAACCACTCCAAGAAAAAGTCGGCAAAATCACTCGCGCTCAGGTTCGCGAAATTGCCGAAAAGAAAATGCCCGACCTCAATGCCCACACTGTCGAAGCAGCCATGAGTATGGTTGAAGGAACAGCTAAGCAGATGGGTGTGAAGGTTGAGGGTTAAAAAATAAATAAAAAATCCGAGGTATAGACCTCGGATTTTTTATTTTTCT
>CAZWKA010000011.1:0-37428 GCA_964634875.1 uncultured Gammaproteobacteria bacterium | reverse complement strand
GAGGTAGGTTACCAATGTGTTACTCACCCGTTTGCCGCTCGTAATTCTCTAACACCCTGCCAGCGAGTACTAAGCAGAGTAGGCAGATTAAGTTTGTAAGCACGATACTTAATCTGCTTAGAACTTACTTTGCTTATCTTACTTCACTCACTTAACAAAGTGTTAGAGAACACGTCGCTCGACTTGCATGCCTTAAACACGCCGCCAGCGTTCATCCTGAGCTAGGATCAAACTCTCAAAAAAGATGTTTGACTTCGTTCACATGAACGAGTTATATGGATTTATTTATTGTTGTTTAAGATGTCCCCCATAAGGAGATCATCTTAAGAATAGATAGACTTGTGGTTTCTATCACCTTTTGTGCTGTCAAATTGTCAATGAATTTTCTTTCTCACTTTGAGAAAGAAAAAAGAGAAACCCATAAATGAAGTTGCTCTTTTTTCTTTCCAGTATCTCGACCATTCGGTGGGCCACTTTGGCTTCAGCGGGCAGACTTAGAAGAGTAATAAATTGTAAGTTGCTTGGAGGTGTTTTTTGTGTTTATTTTCGTTTCATCAGTATATGGGTTTTGGTAGGGGGTGTCAAGGGCGATAGGTGTGGATAACCTTACGCTATTTTTTCCAAAAGAACAATAGATCCACACTTAAGTAATTTTTACTGAAAATTACTAAGCGCGGAAAAGGAAGGTGGAGTCAGGAGAGTTGCTATTAATCAATTGACCGCCGCGCTTTTGCCAGAAATAATCAGGCGTGAAGCGCGACGGTCAGGCGTGTCTTACGGGAAGGGTGGATCTCTGCCGATCTAGTTGAAGAACTCGACAGGCTTCCTGCAGTCGATGACCAGCGAGATCCGCTCGTCCGCGGCCGGGCCCGCGATCCGGAGGATGTCGCAGCCATACTGCTGGAGCGCCAGCTGGGTGGGGCCGGGCAGCGGCAGCAGGGCAGCGAAGCAGGCATTGCTGCGCGTGGTCTTGGCAGTCGACGCGTAGCAGTGATTCTTGCCCAGCGTGTTGTAGTCGTGCGGGCACTCCGCCTTCTGGAGGGAGCCGCAGGCCTTCACCATCTGGACGATCTTCTCGGACGGCGGAGCGTCCGGCGGCAGAACCTGCTGCTGAGGCGCGGCGCAACCGGCAAAAAGGAAAGAAGAAAGGATGAGCTTTCTCATGTTGGCATCTCACTTTCCTGGAAAAAATTCCAGCGGAGGAGATATACCCTAAAAATAACGTTTAGTCAAGATCAATCAGATCAAAAAACTCTTTTATTTTTGATTACGATTAACCCACCACTCGTCTTTTAAATTACCATGCGACCAAGTTAGTGAATCAGTTTTTACAATTTCTTCAGCAAGTTCTTTTCCCAAATCAGTTCGTAATCTTTTTAAGGCAATTTCTATCCACCCATTAGCCCGGCTGTTACCAATATCAGCCTGTTCTTTCAATGATAAAATCCATTCTAAAATATCCGCGTCTTTGGCGTAGAGCGCCTCCTTAATTTCTTTCTTTTGGTATTCATCAAAACTTTGCTGAATATCTTTGCCAAACGGTAGGCTATCTGCTAATTCATCGATCGCTTTATTCTCGGATTTTTCAACGTATTTTAAATTAACGTAATTCAAATCAGACACGCGGCTTTCGGCGAGATCATGAAAGAGACAAATTTTCATCGTTTTACCAACATCTACGGTGCCGTCAAGCATCGCGAGTGTGTAGCCAATACATACAGCACGGTTCGTATGCTCGGCAACACTCTGACTCCCGGTGCCAAGCATATGGAAGCCGCTTCGGGGAGTTTTAGAAAGACCGCCGACTTCGAAGAGAAAGTTAGCAATACTCTTAGCATTTTCCATATACCAAAATTATTTTGTTTTACCTTTTCTCCACTCGGCAATTTTTTTATGGTCACCAGTCGTTAAAACTTTCGGAACTTTCATTCCCATAAAATCTTCGGGACGAGTATATTGGGGATATTCTTTAGAAATATCTGTTTTAGATTTTCCAAATGTTTCTTCGCTTAAGGATTCCTGATTTCCCAGAACACCAGGAACGAGCCGTGAAACCGCCTCCACAATCGTGAGCGCGGGAAGCTCTCCGCCAGCAAGCACATACTCCCCCACCGACACCCGTTCGTCAGCGAGTTTATAGATGCGGGCGTCGAAGCCTTCATAGCGCCCGGCAATGAGGACGAGCCGATCAAGCTTGGCATATTTTTCGGCCATGCGCTGATCAAACTTTTTACCAGCCGGATCCATGATAATTACTTTTATTTTTTCTTTAGTCGTTTTACCATTTTGCTTCAAAGCTTTAATGTTTTTAAGACAGTCATAAATCGGCTGCACCTGTAAAATCATTCCTGGCCCCCCGCCATACGGGCGTTCATCAACGTGGCGCTGACGGTCAGTCGTGTAGTCACGGAAGTTGTAGGCCTTAATTGCAATCGCACCTTTTTTCTGGCCACGGCCAAGAATGCTCTCGCTGGCGTATGAGTGAATCATGTCGGGGAAAAGCGTAAGGATATCAAATTGCATACTGTGGGAAGCGAAAAGCTAAAAACGAAAAGCTAAAAATAATCGTATCGCTTGGTGCGATTCCACTATTTTTAGTTTTTTGCTTTGTGCTTTAGGTTAAAATAAAACCGCCCCTTGATACTATCACAGGGCGGCTTTTGGTGTCTATTGGTTCTTAAATTCCGAGGTTGTCAATTGCACTGGTATCAATCGGTTGGTTGTCCATCATTGGCTGGGATTCACCCATCATACCGCGTGGGTTTGGACCACGGCCACCGACCGGTTCGTTGATCTTGAGGTTAACGCGAGCATTGTGCTTTGCGCCAACGATCTTGAGCAAGGTGCGGACGGAGCGGGCAGTCTGACCCTGGCGGCCAATAACATACCCCATGTCGGATGGATCAACATCGAGCGTAATGAGGACACCGCGTTCGTCGATCGTGCGCACTGTTTTCACAGCGTCAGGATTGTTGACGATAGCTTTGATGACCATCTCTACAAACATTTGATCTGCTTCCATAACATTTCAGTTTACATACTCTTATTAAGAGCAGTATGTCGACACTCGTGGGAGACGTATCTCCACCAGTACTGCGTTTCAAGATTAGTATAGCAGAAAATTTATCTTTGGGTCAATTACGGGTGTGGACGAATAAGTAACCTTTAACGTCCGGCTTGTTTCTTCATTTCCTGCTGCATATATTGTTGGTACCAACCATACTCCGCGCCACATAATCCAGCAATAAGTTCAAGCGTGAGTTTGGCTGTTTTATTTTCCACATCTAGCTGCGGAGCATACTCAACGATATCCGCGCCGGCAAGTGGCACGGTCTTACCAATATACCGAGCCAAGTTCGTAATTTCCCGATACGTCAATCCTCCATTATTAACCATGGGCGTCCCTGGAGCAAAAGCATGATCGATCGAATCAATATCCAAACTTACCCAGATGCTATCAACGCGCTTAGATAGTGTTTCGATGGCTTTAAAAACAGGCGCCCACGTATTTTGCACCAGATCAAAAATTGTAAAAGCAGTTATTTTTTCACTCCGAATCAAATCAATTTCACCCTGGTCCAGATCTTTAAGTCCAATGTAGAGCATATTTTCGGGTGCAACTTTTCGCTGCCCGGTATATATACCCGTGAGATCGGGGTGCCCGGCACCAAAGGCGGCCGACGAGGGCATGCCGTGAATATTGCCTGACAAAGTATTTTGGTCAGTCATCATGTCACCATGCGCATCGATCCAAATGACACCGAGACCCCCCTTCGCCGCAGCAGACGCACCGGCGATTGTGCCAAGCGCGATCGCATGATCCCCGCCAATTGCAAAAGTAAGATTATTTTTAGCCACTTCTTCATGAATAATTTTTGCAACTGTTTCAGCAACTTTAACAATCGGCTTAAGGTACTTAACATTTTTTGATCCAACTTCTGATTCGCTGCGACTCGGGCAGGCAACATCACCTTTGTCTGTTGCCGCTATTCCTAAAAACGAAAACATTTCTAAAAGCCCAGCATTTCGAAGAGCAGCAACACCGGCATCGGTACCAATATTTTCTTTACCCAAATCCAACGGAACACCAAGCACAGAAACATTTCTGGTAGTTGGGGTATTTTCTAAAAAAGTAAGATGATTAGACATAGAAATAAATTCAATGAATCTGACTGATTATAACGTAGTTAAAAAAAATCGTCTACCCTGAGGAGGATAGACGATTTGAATTGTGTTAGGCTGCTGCTTCGGCAGTTTTTTTCTTTTCAGCAATTTTGGTTGCGCGTTTCTTGGAGATGAAGACAGCCTTTTTAAGTTTTGCTTTGACGAGGCCGGCTTTGACAAGCAAATTGTGAACTGTTGGAGAAGCGTCAGCTCCTTTGTCCATCCAGTATTTGATACGGTCAGCTTTTGGCTGGAAACCATTTTCCTTTACATGTGGATCGAAGGTTCCAAGGAGTTCCAAAAAGTTGTCCTGGGTGTCGCGAGCTTTTTCTGAAATAATCAGGCGGTACACCGGTTTCTTGATTTTTCCAATGCGTTGAAGACGGATAGTTAACATACCTAAAGTTAAAATTGATTTTTTAGAAAGTGACGATTATTGTAGAGCAACGCTATACTACCCAAAAACCCTTTATTTGTCAACAGCCCGGGCTTTTAACGGTCAATTACACTAAACAGCTTGTTCGTCGCGAGGCCCTTCGGACTCATTTTGACCAATAGGCCGCAGCACGGGATGAATTCTATCTCCTTTATGGACTCTTTCGCCAACCCCCGAAACATTCGTCGCTCCGTACCGCGGATAGGAATATGGCTCTATAGTTTCCCACAAATCTTTAAAACGCAGCGAACGTGTTCTTGCAAAGATGCCTGTAAACTGAACGGCATTTCTTTCTAATGAGGAATAAGCAATCGTTTCGGGACCACCAAGACCTATGACAGTCGGTAATGATACGTACCTACCTGCCAAATATCCAGCTATTTTTTTTCCAAACTCATCCCAGGACGGTTGATGACCAAAAAAATCCAATCGTTTGATGGGATGCGCTTCCCATTTGGCAGCAAAACTTCGATGCACAGAAGCACCTCTCTTGGCTTGTTTATCGACCTCTCGAGCAATAATTTTATCTATAACTAATTTCATTGTCTGAGATTCAAACAACTCATTAAAGGCTTCAGCCAAATTTATAAACGTATTATTCTCACCGTTACATGAATTAGCAACAAGGACAACATTTTTCTCCAAGTCAGTAATAACTTCTTCCATTTGAACAAAACGACTTTGTGAGGCTTCTGAAAAAATTTTGGTAATAAATGTTTCATAATAGCGAGTCAGAAAAGCTTCCGCCAGGCGGCGTGTATCCAAAAGATATACATCTTCTTCATCCTGTTCAACCTTACGTGAACACCATTCTCGTCCATAGGTTGTTCCACCGTGGGCATTAATACTGACGGTCAATGGACCCTTGCTTGATGCAATTGCTTGTAAAAAAGCATCAACCATTTTGGGATTTAGATCGGGACGCTCGAAATAGCGAGCAGTACAACCAATGGTCTCGTCCAGCACTCGACAGTTTTCTGAATCGAAAAGGTTTGACCCGCTTTTCTCGATATGAGTAGCAAATAAGCGTAACACAGAACGGCCTTGAGCATATATCTGCTTATCTTTCAAACTTCTTCGTTCCGACAAAATACGAGAAACGATTGTTTCATAATCACTTTTTTCCTCTTCGTCTAGCTTATTAAAACCACCGTAGAGTTTTCGTTCAACTGCACTGCGAATAATTTCGCAAGCGTTTACCCAGTTTAAACCCGGCTCTTTTTGTAACTGTTTTCTTATTTCCGGATCGTTCAGCACCACTAAAAATTGTGCTTGATGTTCGGGCTTAACCCACCAGGCATTCTTTAAATTTTCGAGCTTCGGCTTTTGGACGTACCCTTTTTGCAAAAACTGCGCCCCTAAGATCGGTTCAATTTCTTCGGGGCGAACAGCGGTCGGTAAACAGTCCTCAACGTAAAAAGAAAAATGAGTATCGTCCAAGTTGGCAGCAGCTTTATTATCGCCAAATCTCATGTCGAGCACATTAGGATAGAATTCAAAGATATCCAAATCATGCAGCATTTTATAAATAACACCATGACAACGAGCTAACGCCAAAGCATCATACAATTTTCCTAAACAAATCTTAAGATCTGGATGTGTTCTAAGATAATGCACGTGGTTTGGTTTTTTTAGCTCATCACTCGGGTCTTTGTAACCAACTGCTTCGCGCAGATCGTTGTCGGCCATGGGAACATAACCCACCAAAGATTTAAGGGCATTAAGTGATTTCTCAACCTGAGGTTGTAATGTAGTTCTAAACGTCGCACGGAGGAATCCTACTTCTTCAGAGGTGAGTGTTTTTGCGCCATTTACATCAACAAGATTAAAAGTTTTTAACCATCCCTCTACTTGGCGGGCGCTTTCTTCTAACCCATCCGCCACTGCTGATTCTTTGTTTTCGACGCGCTCACGCGAAGCATGGTGAGATGATCTGTCCTTTTTTTTGCGGCCACGTGCCTCCGCACTCCCCACCACCCCCTCTGTGGCTATAGCCGCAACGGTACCCAAACCAAATTTTAAAAAATCTCTTCTGGAAGCAGTATTCTGGCTATCCTGCTCAGGCATAAAACCTTCTCGACCATGTCGTGACATACAGATTTTACTTAGCTGGAGTAACCTCAGGGACTTGATATTCCGGCACATCTTCAATTTTGACACTAAGGAGCTTGGAGACTCCATCACGGTTCATAACCACGCCATAAAGGGCATCCGCCGCATGCATTGTAACGCGATTATGGGTCACAATAATGAACTGTGACTGGGCCGAAAGTTCGGTCATAATACGTACAAAACGACGGGTATTGGCTTCGTCGAGCGCAGCTTCAACTTCATCTAAAACTACAAATGGCGACGGGTTATTGTGCAAAATCGCGCAAATAAGAGCAATCGATGTCAGGGTGCGCTCCCCGCCCGACATAGCATTGAGATATTTAATTTTCTTACCTGGCGGGTTGGCGATAACATCGATACCGGTAAGAATTTTATTTTTCTTGGCTGCTTTGGCTTTTTCTTCGTCAGTCAATTCGCCGTCTGCAGGCACAATCGGATTGCCGGCCTCGTCGGCGGCTTCGGCTGGAGGCTCACCATACACTTCTTGAAGGTCAGCACTGCCGCCTTCAAACAAAATCTGGAAGTAGCGGTCAAATTCTTTTCGAATTTTTTTGAACGCCGCGGAACGTTTTTTCTTCATGAGTTCATCCAGATCTTCAACCATAGCAGTGAGGTCGCGGTGGGCGGCGCTTAAATCTTTTAATTGATCACTGAGGAAATCAAAACGCTCTTTGGTTGTTGTATATTCGGCTGTCACATCTTCATCAATACCACCGATGAGACTGAGCTGGTATTTGAGTTTTTGAATTTTATCAGCTACTTCCGGAAGTCTTTCTGTTTCAATAATTTCCGGGCGACGTTCCATTATTGAAACCAACGACATCTTGAGATCATTCCATACTTCTTGGTTTAAATCTTCTTGTTTGGTTTCGAGTTTGGCCAAATTAATTTTGAGCTCATTACGCTCGGCCAAAATACCGTTAAGTTCGTTTTGTAAACGCTGCATGTTTTCTTGCAAGGCAAATACTTGCTGCTTCTTGGCTTCTTCGGCCGCATTATATTTTTCAATTGTTTCACGCGCCGCCTGAACTACATTTGCCTGTGCAGCAATTTTGGCAACCAATTCTTTTTTCTCGACTCCTAATTTTTCTAAGTGTTCACCAAATTCTTCGGGACTGCTTTCAATTACAGATAATTCACGCCGCAATCCTTCTAACTCATCAGACAAACGATTCTGCTGTGAAGCCAATACTTCACTTTGAGAACGAGCAGACTGTGCGGTAATCGTCCGGTCAAGCAGTGCCGCTTTACCAACTTCAATCTGACGCTCAAGTTCAGCGAGCTCTTGCTGTTCACGCTGAAGCTCGGCACGATTTTCTTCTACCTGCGAAGCACTCCCCAGGGATAAGCGGGACGAGAAACTGAGGTTATTACGTCTTGCTCGAAAACCACCACGCATAACGCTGTTCTTTTCCGCAATGTCACCCTGAAGCGTAACCATTCGCGCCTTCCCGAGTCCGATACGTTCGGCAACAAGCAAACTTTCAACAATTAACGTGGAACCAAAAATAAATGAAAAAATTTCGGAAAACTTTTTATCAAAACGAACGAGCGCGAGTGCAAACCCAATAACCCCAGGCTCACCGAGCAACGCTTGTTCCTGAGGATATACCTGACGACCTTGAATTTTATTAAGCGGCAAAAAGGTCGCAAAGCCCAAGCGATTGTCGCGGAGAAATTCAATGGCTTGCCGCGCCACCGTTTCGTCACCCACAACGAGCGATGACATATGCGCACCCGCCGCAACTTCGAGCGCCAGACTATACTGATCGTCAACTTCACCGAGCTCAGCCACAACTCCATGGACGGCTCCGAACTTTTGCCGTGATTCCAAAACCGCTTTTACAGCAGTAAGTCCGCTGAAGTCACGATACTGCTGCTCGCTCTCACCCTGAAGCATGGCATTTTGTAAACGCGAAATTTTAATTTGTTTCTGCGTACGTTCGACACCCCAATTTTCAACACTCTTTTTCTGGGCTTGTACAGCGGCTTCTGCGCGCTCGGACGCCGCACGGGCTTCAATAAGGGTGCTATTAATTGACTCAAGACTATTTTTAAATTCAGCAATCTTACTAGTAAGCCAACTGACATTTTGTTTGCCGGCCTGACTGTACTCTGTATGCATCTGACCCTCTAGAATGGCCAACTGACGCTCAAACTCATTACCCACCCGCACGGCTTCTTGGTATTTATTTTGGAGCTGATCAAAATGTTCCTGGCGGCTTTCGCTGCGGGCCAACTCAGCCAATTCATTCTGCACCTTAGTTAGGGTATCAAAAACTGTACGGTATTTTGTTTCCACACCAGCAAGTGTTTGATTAAATTGGAGCACTTCTTTTTGATTGCGATCGTGAAGGGTGGCGTAATATTTTTCCTGAGCACTAATAAGTTCGGTTTCCACTTCATGCCGCTGCTCCAATTTTTTAACTTGTTTGGCCAAAATTTTGAGGCGTGGCTCAACTTCTTGCAAAAGCGTTTCGGCCTGCTTAATATTTTCATCCGTGCGATCCAGTTTCAGGCTCGCCTGATGTCGTTTGATTTGAAATTCTTTAATACCTGAGGCTTCATCAAAAAAATCTTTGCGCTCGGCCGTCGTTACCGTGAGCAGACGATCAATCATGCCCTGGCTCACAATACTATACGAATGCTCTGCAAACTGGGCTTTAGCGAGCAAAAGATGAATATCAAGCAAACGAACCGGGCTGTTATTTATTAAATACTCACTTTCACCCGATCGATATAGTCGGCGGGTAATCGCAATTTCCGCAAAATCTATACCACCAACGCGATTACTATTATCGAGTGTCATGGTAACTTCGGCAGCGGACAGCGCACCCTTGGCTTCCGAGCCGCTAAAGATAACATCTTCACTTTTTTTACCGCGAATATTTTTAAGACTTGTCTCCCCCATGACCCAGCGGATCGCATCCGTCACATTTGATTTGCCGGAACCATTAGGGCCAACAATCGTTGTAATACTAAACACCCCATTTTTTGGCGGCAAAAAATCGAGCACCGTTTTGTTGGCGAATGATTTGAATCCTTGAATCTCCAGGCGCTTCAGGTACATAACGCAGAATAGTATACCATACTCAAAAAACTTGTCACAAGTTGCCAATCTCTTTCAAACACCTCTTTCGTGAATACCCCATATCCTTGACAGCCCAAAAATGATACGCTATACTCACGCGTTCTCCGTATGAAACATATTGCCCAACAAATTCATCGACACCTTGAAGGCGCCAGTTTAATTGTGGTTGTGCCGCACCAGAGCCCCGACGGCGATGCGCTGGGCGCTGCCACGGCTATGCTCGAGCATCTGTTAGAAAAAGGCAAAGATGCCCATATTTTTTGTTTTACCCCAATCAAAGTGGAACGTTGGGAATTTTTGCGTCATGCGGAACGTGTTACCAGCAACCCGGAAGTTATTAAAAATCCTAAAGTAGACACAATCATCGTGCTCGATTCCGGCGACCTGCGCTACGCTGGCGTAGCCGATTTGCTGACTGATCATCCGGCCACCATTATTAACATCGATCATCATGCCACCAACGAACATTTCGGTCACTATAATTTAGTGCTGCCAACCGCCTCTTCGACTACCGAAGTGCTATATCATTTTTTCAAGCACGGCAACGCCGCGATCAACAAACCCATGGCCACTTCCCTTCTGACCGGCCTTATTACCGATACAGACAGCTTTACAAACGCCGCGACATCTGCCGATGTTATGCATACGGCGAGCGATCTTATTCGCCACGGCGGCAACCTTAATACGGTTACCGGCTCGACTATTAAAAACAAATCGATTGCCGCGCTGCGTCTTTGGGGGACGGTTCTCGCTCGTTTGCAAAAAAATGAAGAACTTAGTCTCGCTTATACCTATATTACCCAGCAAGATTTAAAGGATCACAATCTGAACGATACAGAAAGCGAAGGCATTGCTAATTTCTTGAATAATTTAGAAGACACCAAAATCGCGCTTATCCTCAAAGAGACGGCTGACGACAAAATTAAAGGCAGTTTCCGCACGACGCGAGACGATGTTGATGTCACTGTTTTCGCCAAGAAGCTCAATGGTGGTGGGCACAAAAAGGCAGCCGGATTTACCACAACCGGCACCATCCAAGAAGTTTTAGATCGTATTTTGACCAGCACGTAAACATTCGGTATACTGAAGCAGTACTCTTAACTCTACCCGTATGAATGATGCTCCGTTTTCCCAATATCTCATCCCTACTGTCATTGAAAAAACCAACTACGGCGAACGCGCCTATGACATTTATTCGCGCCTGCTGCAGGACCGGATTATCTTCCTCGGCACCGAAGTCAACGACCAGGTAGCGAACGTTATTATTGCCCAACTCTTGTTCCTCGAAAACCAAAATTCGGAAAAGGATATCAAATTGTATATTAATTCCCCCGGCGGGTCGGTTACAGCTGGCATGGCCATTTATGACACCATGCAATTCGTCAAACCAGAAGTCAGTACTATTTGTGTAGGTCTTGCTGCCAGCATGGCTGCCGTCCTCCTCGCTGCCGGAGCCAAAGGCAAACGCTTAGCACTCCCAAACTCAGAAGTTATGATCCACCAGGTCATGGGCGGCATGGAAGGCCAGGCGAGTGATATCAAGATCCGTGCTGAACGAATCTTACGCATCAAGGAACGGCTCAATAAAATTCTGTCCAGCCACACCGGCAAAGACTTGGCCGTGATTGAAAAAGATACAGATCGTGACTACTTCATGACCGCAGATGAATCACTCAAATACGGACTGATCGATAAAGTCATCAAATAATAACCGAACAAAAAACTCCGCAAATTTCTTTGGCGGAGTTTTTTATCCTTTGCCAAGCCACCTATTATTTATAAAAAATGTATAAAGAATAGGTGGGGAGACATGGCAAAGGTCGAAGACAGACTTAAAGCGCAAACTAAGTGCGCACGGTTCTATACGACGGTTTGTGCGCCAGCAGGGTCGTCATGCCCAGGATAGAGCTGGTCATGAAGCTCATCAAGCTCTTTAGCGGCTCGCACAAGCTCATCAGCCAAGTGCTTGATATCCAGCTCATAGCCATCGAACTCACCGACGGCATAGCAGATATTACCCTCGGCATGGAAGTGGCGCTTACCCTCCCGGGCAGCCTGGATAAAGCTCGCGTACTTCAGACGGAGCCCTTCGACAGGTCCACTACGCAACGCCTGGACTTTGGCCACATACTGCTCGTGCGGGTGGCGAAGCGCCATCTGCTCCAACCGCTCATCCAGATCCTTCAGCACGAGGATCTTCCTACCACAGTCGGCCTCAATCTTCTCGAAGCTATTGTCGATGCGTTCGATGGCTTTCAACGTGTAGATCGTTCCCCAGAGGGGATGACCAACCACGCGGCAGCCCGCTGCAGTGGCAAGCACAACACACACCAAGAGAACCGGCACACCGAGCATTCTTTTCAGCAAGGTTCACCTCCCAAGTAGAGCGATTACTCTATAGAGCCAGGTGGCGTTTGTCAAGATTGGTTCAGGCCAGCAGCCTCAACCACGAACTATGTATACAACAGCTCAATAAAAACACCTCTGAATTCAGAGGTGTTTTTATACTCTATCACCACTGATTTTTCCGCTCGTTACTATAGATACTAAATAACGGAATGATCAGTGGGCTGGCCATAAAGAATATATAGCTAGTCTAAAGAGCGACTACGGGGCGGGCGACTGCTCTTCGGGGAGGGGCTGGTTGAGGTCGATACCCTCGGCTTTGGCCGCATCCAGCAGGTACTGTTTGAACGAGGCACGGAGTGCCGGCTCTTCGGTTGTGCACCACGTCGAGTCGGGTTTCTGATCGGCACCGGTAGCAGCAGCCTGCTCAGCCGCCGCCTTCATCTCACGGAGACGGGCTTCGGTTATTGCCAGGATACCGGTTGAGGGATCCATGATTCGATCATACGCCGGATCAACCTTGCCTGAGGCTTTGATAGCCTCCATTTCTGATCGAGTCGTATCGAGCTCGGCAAGCAAAGGATCAGCACCCGCAATCAAGTGCGCGGTCTGTTCAGCGCACGTCCGACCTTGTGGCCGGATCTGGTTGACACCCGTGGTGGCGCAAGCGCCAAGGACAAACAGGACAACAACACACCACTGATTTCTGCGATACATGACTGCTCCCACCCATTTTTTGGGTATAAAAACTTATATACTCAAAAAACCTTTTTGTCAAGATAAAGAGAAAAGATAGCAGCAACCACAAAGCCTTTATCTTAGCCAAAATGCACTGTTTTTAACTTTAGACGGGGATAACTCCCTTGACATAAATGGGTTTTTCTGGTATATTTACCAGTCGCTTCAAGTGACTCCTCGCATCCCACGAAGCTTGGACACACGTACACTACCATTGACGAGCTAAGAAATTAAACGCTGTAATGAATGTACACAAGTTGGGTATAGGCGAATCCTGAAAATTTTTTTCATGAGCCGCCCGTATCCACGACAAGCATGGGGGTGAGTTAGACGGAAGAATGGGTAATGCTACTCTTTACGCTTAATTCACCTTCTTGGATGCGGTTTAGGAGGGGTTCGTCCCCTTCACCAAAAATAACCCACCCTGGTTCTTCGGAACCAGGGTGGTTTTTTATACTTGCCATATTCTTCGGGAGTGCTACTATGAATAAAGAGGGGTACACCCGATAAAGGTCGCCTGCTTTATTCAGACGTACGCTTTTTTATTCTTAAGCTACTACATATGGAAAATAAATTTAAAAAGGGAATTGTCCTGGGTGGAATACTTGCCGCCGCCGGTATCGTTTTTGGCCTTACCCGCACCAAAAAAGGACAGGAGCTAACCGAAGAAATGCAAGCTGATCTCAAGGCGCTTGCCAAAAAATTAAAAAAACAACTTGGTCAACTTGAAGACATTACCAAAGAAAAATATGAAGAAGTCGTAGAACAGGTAACCGAAGTGTATGCCAAGAAAAAAGAATTGGCAGTTGACGCCAAGGATACCCTCATGAATGCCCTCAAAGAAAAATGGGGAGAAGCCGAAGAAGAGTACGAGAATGATGATGACGAAGAAGAAGGAAAGAAAAAATAAATTTTATACCTATAAAAAAATATCCCGCTCTATGACGGGATATTTTTTTAACAATTCTTCGTTTATTGCACTGGAACAGGTTCAGGAGAAGGCTCAACTACAGGATCTGCACCATCGATCGGAGCTCCATCATCTGACGGAGTAGCCTCTTCAACACCTACTTGGCAAATCTGCGGCAACGGGCGGTAGTAACTATCAAACACCCGTTCGATAATTTCGCCTTGCGGTGTGGTGCGAGTATACGTGAAGCTAGCCACAGCACCGCGGAAAGCATTCTGACATTTTTTAACACCCGGCTTCAGTGTTTTAACCGGGATCATCTGTGGGGCTCCGGCCGGTATCCACTTACTCACTGTAGGGTGGGTGTACGAACCACTGCGGCCATCAGGCGAACCCCAAAGCGTGAAGGTGAGGAGCTGCTTGGCATAATCAATTTCGGTTTGGAGAAGTAAATAATTCCCCGTATCGTTAAGAAATTTAAGGTCAAGTATCGGCTCATAGAGGGTGGCATCAGTCCCGGGGTTACCGTTCACCGGGTCGGCATAATAACTGACCACGAGCGAGTGGTTGCGGCGTTCGGTAATATCAAGGCCTGTGTTCATAGCCATACGGAACAGTGTCGTGCCAATTTGGCACATGCCGCCACCGACTTCATTTTTAATTTCATTTCCTTTAATAACTGCTTCTGGCAGATACCCGTTCTCGAGCGTGTACGGACCCGCATATTTATTGGCCGAAAATTCTTCGCCGGGTTTAATAAGCAGTCCGTTCAAACGCTCAACCGCGTGGGCGATATTTTTTATGCGGTTGTTGTGGCTGTCTTTGAAAGTTGAATACCCGACCCCAACAACAGCGGTGATACCAAGATCATTGACGTCTGCAGTGGTAATCTTCGGCAGCGTGGCATTGATTGAAATGTCAATTGTCTTTGGAATTTCAGCGGACTCGTAGTTGCGGGCAATAAAGGCGTTATTGAGATCGGTAAATGTTTTTTCTCCATCAAGTTCAAAACCGCTCCGGCTTCCCTGGAATTCTTTTACCTTACCATCTTCTACCACAAATTTGGCGTCTGCGGGTTCAGTGTCGGTAAACGGTCGAACTTCGTCATTGAAGTATTCTTGAACCGCTTCTTTTTTTAGGGCAAAAACCAAATCATTCTCAGTATTGCGGGCAACTTCGATCCAGGGGGCAAAAAGAGCGGGCTTCATTACCCAATCACGCCGGGCTTCTGTTGCCTGGTCAATATGGCTGAGTCCAAGATCCCCTCGACCCACAACATCTGGCAAGCGGTCGATAATACCCTGGACATCTGCTACACCAATAGTGGGCACAAAAAGTTCGGTGCTAATAGCGAGCGTCTCAAATTGAAGGGACTGGAACTGCTGCTTGATGCGTTCGGTAATTTCGCGGTAATTAAAAATGCGACCGCTTTTTTCGGGTACTATGGTGGAAGTTACCGGTGCTAGGTCGGTAAAGGCAACTGTGGCATTATGCGGACGTTCTTCAAATGACGAAAGCGTAGCACGAAGTGTATCATCGAGCGCCACTTCGTTGACAACGACAGGGACAACAAGCTCTACAGGACGCACGAGCAGCAGAAGCGGCTCAAATAATCGAAACGGGTACGGATGCTGACGTCCGATAGCAAGCGCTTCAGCAGCGAGCGCTTCACCATCCAGGCGAATAAGCTCTACCCCATTATCCCCGCTGACCACGGTTTCAAACTTAAGCTGATGTGGCTGGCCTTGTGCATCAGTAACATCGAGAACCAGTCCTTCGCGGGAATAGCGGTTATTAAAATTTTCAATACCATTCTTGATCTCGTGTGCCGTGAGTCCGCTCAGTTTGTATTGCCCTGCGCCAACCCCAGGGTATGCCTTACCTCTATAGCTTCGCTCATAGAAAAAACTGCCGCCGACAACCACGAGCAGGACTCCAACTATGACCGCAGCTATACTAGCAATACGTATCAGTACTTTTTTATTGCCTTTGTCCGGCATTTTTTCCTTACTCAAGACTTCTTTAACTGCTTCGATCATACAAAAAACTATTCTTCAACAACCAGGAGCGGAATGACACCACTCGCTTGGCTCTTTACAAAACGGACTACTAAAATCCCATTACGGTATTCAGCGCGAACTGAATCTTCTTTGATATCTACCGGCAAAACTATGGTTCTAGAAAAACGCCCCCAAAAACATTCTTGGTAAAAATAGTTTGTCGCTTCAGGTACGGGCATGGCGCGCTCACCGCGGATAGTTAACAAATCTTTATGCAAATGCAGACTGACTTTATCGGGCTTCGTTCCAGCAAGCGTGGCAACAACCACTACCTCGCTGGGCGTTTCGAGGACATCGACAACTAATTGACCCTCTTGCTCAACTGAATCGGCCCAATTTTCTTCGAGTGCAACAGCCAAAGCCTCCTCGCTAAGGAGATTTCCGGCTGCAGCTTCAATTGTCTTGCCTTGGTTAAACATTAACGTTACTTAAAAACGATAGAAATAAATACTGAGATCGCGGGAAGTTGGCTTATCGACATGAGTAGCTGTGCGCCCTTCAAGTGGAAACGCATAACTAATGACACGGGTTCCAGGCTTAAGTTCCGCAGTGAATTTATGAGCAATCCTTTGACCGAGCTTTCCTGGGCGGCCAAAGATATATACTACGTCAGCATCGCTGAGGTTCGTACCAAACAAATTGCGGCAACGGTATGAAACACCAGGGATAGCTTGCCAAGCCTGTACTACTACTGACCAAAGGTACAACGGGAGAGCGATTTCAATCCCCTGAGACAGGGCGCCAAAATTGCGGGCAGCGTAGCGGACAAGCCGACCATCACCTGAACCGAGGTCGTAAAACCGTTCACCCTTTTTTAGCGCTGCTAATGCAAAAACGCGCGTTAAATCACGCTCGAAACTGGGTAGCCAGGGTGCCAGGGAATACGCCCCGACCGCGGCCGTAATGAGGCAGGCTGTACCGAGGAGAAAAATTAACCACATACTACTCACCCATTACACATGCTTAGTATAGCATGAAACATGTTAAAGTCTAGCTCGAACGGGGCAGCGGATGGAGTTCGGCAGCAATACCAATCCCCAGGGCAATAATGACAATATTTTTAATGATGTACTGCCCTTCGAGCGTGGGCATGAGAAA
This sequence comes from uncultured Gammaproteobacteria bacterium, assembly GCA_964634875.1. Classification (GTDB taxonomy): domain Bacteria; phylum Patescibacteriota; class Patescibacteriia; order Magasanikbacterales; family GWA2-37-8; genus CAZECR01. The sequence goes on along the minus strand of CAZWKA010000011.1, from coordinate 20,473 downwards.
CCCACCCCAGGTGAGGTGCGGTAGCACAAAAAGAGGTATAACCGTTGTGAGCATGTGGGCAAGCAATACTACAATCGCCAAGCGTTCCAGGCCGCGGATGAGAAACAGAATACCAAGTACCATTTCAAAACAACCCAAAAAAATGATAAAGCTTTGAAACGGTACTCCAGGCAGTGTTTTCAGGAGTAATTCTTGCACCAAAGGATTAGCCGGACTTTCAGCAAAAACCTTAAGTGCCCCAAACCAAAAAAAGACAACAAAAAGCGCCAAACGGCTCAGCGGTTTGTGGAGCCGACGCAACGCATGAATGATTCGTGCGTCAAGACGCACGATCGTACTTGGGGCTGGCTGTTTCATTATAAAAATTAGGCCAAGGCTTGTTCAAGCGGTAGCGTCAAATTATTCCGCACGTATTCGCTTGAGACAGGTTTAACAAAACAATTACGACAGGTGGTCATGTACGTATAGGTGCCATCATCGGGCAACACCGGTGGCAGATCAGCGACAATCGGCTCCCCCATTTTAAGGACCTGAGTATAGATTGCTTCTGGATTCTTGCAGCGTTCACAGACTGCCCGTTTGTAGCGCACTTCCTTGGGGCCAAGCTCAAGGAGGCCTTTAATAATCTCGAACATATGGCCGCGATAATCTAAATCAAGCCCAGACACAATTACTTTGACACCTTTTTTTAATAATTCTTCCACGACTTCTACTGTACTAGCCGGGAACATGTGGGTCTCATCGATCCCAACAACACGCCAATCGCCCGCGAGGGCTTCGCGGAGGTCGGTAATTTTTTGGGCAGCCAGAGCGACACCATTACGCGAAGTAATGTGCTCGTCACGGACATTGCGCTTGGATTGATACAAGACATGGGGAATGTTTGTATAGCGCAGGGGCGCAAAATAGCTAATTAAGTCATAGGACTTACCACTTTTCATCGGCCCTAAGATGAGCGTGAGTTCCATACGAACACAATTTATAAATAACAAATGACAAGCACTAACTTTGTTTTCTCAATTTTTTCTAACCCTCGTAAGACGACGAACCATTTACTTAAACAAAAAGAAGTTGTTAAAATCCCGTAGTTAGTATGAAGTAAAAAAGGTAAAAGATCAAGCAACTATTTTGGGCTATTTCATTCTTAAAAATAAACTTATCAACATGTAAAAACCAAATACTAGCGGAGCGACCATTTCCTCATTTCTTTTCTTTGTTCTTTGTAATCAGGGATGGCTTTAGCAACCCAAACCCAAAACGCTTTGGAATGGTTAAACTCTTTAATATGCGCCAGTTCGTGTGCCACGATATACCGCTGTGCCGAGGGTGGTAAAAATAGTATTTTGTAACTAAAACTGAGGCGACCGTCACGCGAGCAGCTCCCCCACCGCGTTTTTTGGTCGCGCACCATGACGCGTTGTACCGGAACATGGTAGATGGCCTGCAGCTCTTCGATCAACTCTACAACCAACCGACGAGCTACAGCTTTGTGGCGTAAAAAATGCAGATGTCCACCGGGAATACGGTGGCGAGCAGCATTTTTTTCTACCCGACCAAGGTTGCGGAGTACCCAATCGGCTTTTTGGTATAAAAAGCGTTCTCCCATTTCCGGTTTCATCCGCTGGGGAAGGGTTATGACAACACCCGCTTCGCTAATCGACAGGCGCAGGTGCCTCGCACGCAGCGAAACACGGGTTTCGTAGCGGATGGACCGGCCACCCACTATAACAGTGTGCTGCATAGAACCTTTAAGGGGTTGTTACAGGCAAACGATGAGCGCGAAGTGTACTCTCAATCATATCGCCCACTGGGAAACCGAGGATAAGTCGATCGTATTTTTCATTCTGGAGCTCAAAAACTACCGTCTGCGGACGGCTGCGCCTGACATACCAAAATTCTTTGCCGCGCGGCGAATACCACGTGCCGGCTTTAATAAGACGGGGCACAAACATACCCGGTGCCCGGGCTTCGCGCCAATCCGTTTTGGGTGGCGCAAAACTCACGCTCGTAATATGAGCAAGCGGTATTTCAAAATGGCCGTCGAATTTGAAGGTGAAAAATTTTTCCCAACCCTCAAGGTCAATGATCAATTTTTTGTTTTCGATAACGAGCTTCATATACTTACATTAGTAAACAATTGTCTTAGCATACTGTAGTCTTCTTACAAAGAATTTACAAGATCAATTTTTTTAATACCTTGACAAAACCCAATAAATATGGGTATACTGGCTATGGAGGCTCGTACATGCTCTACTCCAAACATCGCATGGGAACAACGATATGGGGGTCGGTGGAGGTCGATGGTTACCCGGCGGAAATATTCTTCTTCTCGATCGAGTTTGCACTCATCATACGCAAACAGCTCGCACCTCCGAATACTCCCCTCACTCCTCAGGAGGAAATGGAAATAGTCATCGATCTTCTCGCATCCGGCTTCCCTGGAAGCATGCACCCATCTGACCAGCGCATGCTTGTGCTCCTCAAATCGGAGCCCTACCAAGCTCCCGGCAAGGTTCGCCTGCGACAGATTCAGCCACCCCGGCTCCTTGCGGCCGCAGCGTAGCCAAGCTTTTTCCTCCCACCCTTGTAACCAAGGGTACGACCTGGCAGACTCTGTCTGCCCCAACAAAAAACAGCTTTCAATCGAAGGCTGTTTTTTTGTTTACACGGTTGACACAGACCCAAAAAAATGTAAGAGTTCACTACCTGTTATGGAGGGATACCATGCATAGAACACCGCGACGTTTGTTGGCCTTGTGCCTTGCTGCTGCAACCCTGATGGGTTGTGCCACGCTGCCACCGCCGGGGCTCAACCGCCCACCCGTGCCGAGCGTACCCGCCAGTTTTGACGAGCTCCTCGAGGGCGGAAAATACTGGGGCGTGAACTATATGTTCCGGAGCGATGGCGAAGGAGGCAGGCTATTCGACGTCAGCACTCCGGCTCGGCCTGACAAGCTTCGGCCCGTCCAACTCCCCGACCGGCTCGATCAGGGCGGCATCATCGCCGCGCTGGCCGCGCGGGGTTTGCAGCCAGGCACGTTCAGCGACCTGGTGGTGTATGGCTATCTGATCGGCCAAGGCCTCTTGGCAGAACAGACGGACTATTACCGCATCGTGGCCCCGGGCACCACACTGCCCCCGCTCGACAAATGCCTGCCGGTCGAAAGGTGTGTGAGCGCACCGGTCTTGATCGGCCGACCGTCAGACGGGCCGGGCGCGGACATGGTGCGCGACCTTTTCGTGGGTGCGGTCGAGTGCGGCGCCGAAGCAGCGTGCCAGACTACCTACTACCTGGGTGTTGCTGACTGACCCTTCGACTTATCCCCCAAAAAACCCACCCTCATACTACACGAGCATCTCTACAGGATGTTGGTGTAGGGGTGGGTTTTTGTTGTATAAAAACAGAAACAAAGCAAAGTAACGAGCGGTGCAGCAGCAGAAAGAAAATTAAGGTAAAAATTCAAGCCTAGTAGACTATAACCTACGGGGTTTGTCCGGCGTTGGGGTCACCAACACTAATGGTATTACCGTCGCTACCAACCCACACTGCTGGCGACCAGGCGAGATCAACGTTGGGGAAATAGTCTTCGTTCATGCCGTTGAGGCGCAAGATTGGAAGCGGGTCGCCAGCACCTTCAATACCGATAGTAAGATTTTTGAACGTTACCTGGTCAAGATGCAATTCTCCGCCCGTTGCGCGGACGCCTACCAGTCTATTGAAGGCAGGTCTGTCAGTAAATCCAATAATACTGTTTTTGGCAGTAAAAACTGTATCTTGGAAATCAAAAGTCGCTCCTGGTGCCCGACTATCAAGAAACGTGCTCCGGCCAATACTTAAATTACTTGCCTTAGCACAAATCATTCCACCACTAAGACGATTTCCTTTAGTCATAACGACGTACTCGAGTGCTGAGGTAGAATGATCGAAATTAATAGTATCCCAATACGTTGAACCGGGCGCTGCAGTAAATATAATTGGCTCCTCGGACGTACCAACCGCTTGAAGGCTTCCTTGCACCTGAACTGCAGCATAATCAGGCAGCAGGACAGTTACCCCGGGATCTATGGTCAGCGTGGTACTAGCGCTAACCGTTAAACCATTCGTAAGTACGGGCAAACTTTTACTCAGCACCCGATCCATTCCAGTTTCAGTTCTATCCAGAAAAACTCTATCGAGGGCGTTGTCGATAAACACCAAGTCAGCTAAGGTAGGCCAGGTAAACTTTACCCAAACAGGTCCGGCCGGGTTACCATAACCTTTAAACGTAACACCGGTCAGATTAAGCGTAGAACTTTCGGCTTCTACAGCTGTGTTAGCGGAATCAGCTAGCTGACTACCGCTAATAAAAATAGTATTTTGGATAGTGGTGGTACTCATATACGAGTAGATATCTGTACCACCGCTGGCAAAAAAATTGCTTCCATCTATAGTAAGCAGAGCATTTTCAGCACGAATCGCTTCTGAAACAAAACTGCGATAAATAAAATTATCTACCCGAAAATCCCGTCCAGCATAACGAATTTCAGTAGCATTCACATTCCCCATTGAGCCGGGGTGGAACCAAAAACCTTGCCAGTCTTTAGAAGCAGGATCGGGAGCGCTCCAACCAGTACCTACTTGCACATTTAACACGCTGCTATCAAAACTATGATCCCGCCCCGAAGTAAATACGACCGGGTCAGCGACAGCACCTTGACTACTGAGTGAACCAAAAACGTTAATGACCGAAGTTTTGAAGCCGCTTTTAATAACAACACCTGGTTCAATCGTCAACGTTGAACCAGCAGGCACTTCATAAAAACCAAGAATGTAAGGACTATTATTCTTAGTCAGCAGGCGATTGGTTTCTTCTTGCCTTCCCGCTAGCATCAGGAAACCAAAATTTGTTTGGCGGGGCGAACCCATTATCTCACCACCATTATTAGTACGGCCCACACCGCGCGAACCCTGGTTGCTTTGCCAATTATTAGCATCGTTTCCAATATAATCAGTACGCAAACGCTCCATGGTGCGATATTTTTGGACATCCCCAGCAAACCAACCCAGAGCAGCATCAACCTGATCACTCATTTCACTATTATTTTTAACTAAATCTATCCTATTACCCGTCCCGCTAAGCCCGGCCGCATAAAAATAAAGCGCATCAGCAGAAATTTCCCGAACCACATTGTCATTGCTTCTTTCCAGTAAATAATAACCGTGAGGAGCGATAATTTTATTTTTAAAAACAATATCAACGGCTTTGGCATCAATAAATAATTTCCAACTACTAAGATCAATTGCTGCATCAGTGGTGTTATACAATTCGATCCACTGGTCATTCTTAGTGTCGCCACTTGTACCTGCCCATGCTATTTCATTAATAACAACTTCTTGAGTATACGGAACGATGAGACTTGCGCTTTCGCTCCAAATGGACGTATTACCCACGACATCGCTCGCGCGGGCGCGGATGAAGTACTTAACTCCTCGTTGCCCTTCTATGGCATACATCGTGCTGGTCGTACCAACAGCCAGTTCCTGCCAGACTTTTTCGGTCGTTGTTGAAATACTATACGCAATATCAAAATAAATACCGGAAGAATCTGCATCCGTGCTGGTGACAGTTATATTTATTAATGATGTGTTGTTAACACTGCTTTTTAATATTATACCGGGAATTGAAGGCGGATTAAGATCAGCAGGCGGCGGCTGGGTAACCGTTGATGTGGTGGTGGTCGCTTCTAAAGCTGAAGTATCGACGGGGATAGTCGTGCTTACCACAACAGTTGTGGTAGCAGTGACAACCGTCGTCGTGACCGCAAGAGTACTGGTTGAAACAGGAATATCATTTGTGGTCGTGGTAATAATTACCTCAGGCACATCCTGAATTACCTCCACAGTCTCGGATTCGCTACCAGCTGTTGATTTTCCGGCCGCGGAACTTCCTGCATTCGGACTGACAACACTTTTTATATTAGGAATAGTAGCAGCTGCAGGTGCTTGAGGAATTGGTTTTACCGGGTCTTCAATTTTAAGACCGAGCACTGCTTTAGGCGGAAGAGTCGGCACTGTTTCCACAGCCTTGGGTTTTACGATCTTTGGAACTTCGGCAGGCGGTATATCCGTAGGTGCCGGTTCAACTACCGGCAAAGTTGGACCACTCATAAGCTCGCCACTTTTTTGTGTTTGAGCAGATGGGGCAGCAGTGGCAAATAAAGAATTAAAAGTATTTTGTAAAAAAGTAATTGCCGGCAAAATATAACCAAAACCGAGTGAGTACATCTTGTTTCCAGGCACAACGGTCGGTATAGGCGACAGTAGCGCTGGATTTTTCTTGGCATTTTCGCCCTCCTCTTTAAAAAGTTTAATGACACCCGCACCATTGAGGACGGCGGCTTCGGACAGGCGGGAAAAATATTCTTTTAAAATAAAACGCTTATCATCTTTTAAAGTGTAATTTTTTACAATTTCACCCGTTTTTAAATCTGGAAACTCAAATATTTTTATTATTGGAAACTCTTTTAGGTTCTCATCTGTTCCATACCCATATCCAAATTCGTCTTCTTTTATAATTTTTGGCTTTGAATATTTTTTAGAATTAATCGTATCCTCACTAAAAAAATAATTATTAGAGTATGTAGCCAAGCGCTCAAAGTATTCATCTAATGTTTTAAAGATTACTGGCTGCTTTTTGGCCTTTACTAAACTTGGAACCATTTTTAAGGTTCCTTGGTTAAATTGATCAGCATAATCCTCATAAGGACTACCGTGATCCTGAGTTAAACCACTGCCCGGGTGGACATGTGTATCGCCCCGGGTATGATCTGGTACTGTAGCATCTTCGAGTAAGTGGAGGATATGACCAAGAATGTAATAAGCTTTATTGGTGTCTCCCTCTGCATAGGCACGCACCCCGTTTTCCCAGGTATTATTACCACCATAGCTAACATACTTAGTCTGCAACAGTTCACTATGAGCCCATTTTTTAGAGGAAACTATTTCGGTATTAGCGTTGAGAAAGACTTTGCTAAAAATTTGCAATAGACCTGGAGGAATTACCCCAAGATTCTCCGCTCGCCAACCGTCTCCGCTGGTTGGGTCATAAAAATGATTTAGCCAGCGGGGCGGAGTATCCTCATCGATTGAACCCCTAATAATCTGGTCTTTTTCTAAGCTACTTATTTGATCGCCGTAAGAAACATTATAAAAATCAACTATTTGTTCGGTTAACGCTGGATGAGTGGTGTGTGTTTTATAAGCTTGCGCAGAATTTAAATTAACTACAGCGCTTAAAATTAAAAGTGGCACTAAAAGAAAAACTATTTTCTTTTTTAACGAATCCATATTTTTTAGATATCTTCTATCTTCCAATTTCCCTGTGGATATTTAATAAAAGTTACTGGAACATCACTGCCAACTGTAAACAACTTTTGACCATTCAATCCTTCAGTTGGATCAGAATTATCCATTTCATTATAAACTCCTTTTAATTTACTTATTATGAAATTTATATTATTTTTTTCTTTTATCTTTACAAGACCGCTACTCCACTCCTCCTGCTTACTTAAAATAAAATATTTACTCGCGAGGTCATAATCCCCTTTCTCGACAGCTGTGATAAATAATTCGAGCGTCTCTTTAGGTGTTTTTCCGCCATACGTATCTTCCAGATACGGACGGTCTTCCTCCGCTTGAATCCTTACCAATTCCCGATTAAACTTCCAATCCTCATACTTCTGCAACCCACACAACGCCAAGAATAAAACTAACGCCGCAACCACCACCAACCCAAACGCAATCTCTATTTTTTTAATGAGTGTTCTTTTCTTTTTTACATTTACAGCGTTGGCCATACAAAATTTTAAGTAAGTAATTTTTTGTATCCCCATTATTCCATACCGCACGGATGAAAACAATAATCAGTCAACAAGTTTTTCCACCGCCGTCCGGTATTTTTCGCATCCGTAACCATTGACATAGACACCCTTTTATGATAGTACACTTGTAACGTTACAGGAGGATTTGCCCATGAACCCCGAGACTGTCCAAGTCTTCATCGTGTGCCACCGTCCCCGTGCACTGGCTGGAAACGAGTTGCGCGAGTCGCTGTTCGCGACCACTGGTTTTGGATATTGTTTCCAGCAGATGTTGGCCGCGCGCGGCAACTTGCAGGTGGTGAAGCTCCGGACGGGTACGTGCCGTTCTGTTGCTGAGGCCGGCAAACGGATGCTGTTGGGGCGCCCGGTCGACAGCAACCGAGCCTTTGACTGTTTCGACTACCTGTTCACGAACAACAACCTCGACCCCAAGCTCCAGCGAGAGATCGTGGCCTGGATCCGCGCGGAGTACGGCGAGGACACCCCCAAGAACATTGCCCTTGCCCTACCGAGGCTAGAGCAGGGACACAGCGTTGGCGCACGGCTCGCCCTCAACGAGCGTGGCCGCAGAGTCGGCGAGACGCTACAGACCTTGGCCTACAAGGTGGCCGGCACGTCGGCGCGGCTCCGTAGGAATGGTGTCGGTCTCGTCGTGGCCGATGAGCTGAGCGTCGAGATTGCGATCCGATTCTTACAGGGGCACACCCTCAACGACATGCTGACGATCGAGGAGATACTGCTCGACCACCACGATGTCGTGGCGCTCACCTTCCAGATCCATGGTGAGCAGGCTCACTACCACAGCTTCGAGAAGATCGACATCCTGTCGTAACTCCCACCCACCGTTCGGTCGCGCCCCAGTGCGCGGCCGACGGCACCGCTTCCAACCGTTATTGAGTTGGTTTTTTTATTTTAAGCCAGACGTTTATTAAACTCTAAACTTTGACAAACCAGCTATAATAGTTGATAAATATCTATAATCAAGAAACAACCCAACCCGGAGGAATCCATGCTGCGTATACCGAATGCCCGATCCTTTGTCATGGCGCTGTACCTCACCCTCGCTGGCTGCACCGGCCTGTTGGGCACCGCGCCCACGAACGAAGCAATCCCGACCAGCTACGCTGAACTGATCCAGGGCGGGAACTACCAAGGGGTCAACATCTGGTTGAGGCAAAAAGGTGAAACGCTGTTTGAAGAGAACTCGCCGAACCCGAACGCCACCCTCAAGGCGATCGAGCTGCCGGGCGTGAACCCGCGCCAGGCCGCGGGTGAGATCACGAGTCGCGGCTATCGAAGCGGGAACTACAGCGACCTGTTGGTCTACGGGTACCTGATCGCTCACGACATTGTGCCGCAACTGCCCGAAGGGTCGGAAATACTGGCAATCGGGAGCGCGTACCCGGCCCCCTACACCCCCTACCGGATGTATGGCGCGTACCCAGCGATCAGCTTCCAGAGTGATGGGCGCCATCTCGAATCCAACACTGCCCAGAACGACCTGGTGCCGGCACGCACGTTTTACCTGGTGGCCACGCCCTAACCGCTTGGGTTTCCCCTGTTTCACTCAACCCACCCTACAACTACCTGATTACTGGAGTATTCGAGCAATCAGGTAGAGGGTGGGTTTTGTTTACCTTTGCAGGTTGACACTAATTAGGTAAGGGTATATATTATTAAGCACCTTACATAATATATCCGTATGCAACGGTACCAAAATATCGCTTCGTTTTTAGAGAATATCAGCGTCCTCAAACAGCTGATGCGCCGCGTGCACAAAACCGATGCCAAACACACTATTACCCCCGCTCAGGTAGGAATACTGTTTACAGTCCACCAGGAAGGGCCGCAGAGCATTAAAACGCTTTCGACCGTACTTGGCCTTTCGTCGAGCGCGGTGACCCAGCTGGTCGACAGTTTGGTAGATGAAAAACTTCTTACTCGGACTGAAGACAAAGTAGACCGACGCAAAATTTCAGTAACACTGACGCCACGTGGAAAAAAGAAATTGCTTGCTGCCAAGAAACTGCACTTAGCCACACTCACTAAATTGCTTGCTGTCCTCAGCGACCGCGAAGTACAAGAGCTCTGCCGCTTACAACAGAAAATTATTGTTTCTCTTACATAACCTATGTCTACTTCCACTCAGTCCGTTCCTCCTGTAGCCAAAGCCAACCTTCTGGCCCTCCTTAAACCCTACCGCGGCTTGATCGTCCTCTTGGTAGTTTTGTCGATCGCGCCTAACGCTATCAACTTACTGATCCCCAAAATTACCGCCCAAGGTATTGATACTTTTACAGCAGGTACCTACAATTTTTCCAATCTGACGGCATACTTTGTTGCTGCGGCAGTTGGTATTTTGGTTTTTACTGCCCTACAGAGCGTCGTCCAGACCTATGCGTCCGAACGCGTCGCCCGGGACTTGCGTGAAAAAGTGGCCGCTAAAATTTCCCGTCAAAGTTACACGTATATCCAAACCGCCTCCCCCGCCAAACTACTTACCAACCTCACTGCAGACATTGATTCGGTAAAATTATTCGTGTCCATGGCGATCGCCTCAATCATCTCTTCGTTATTTTTAATTATTGGGGCCAGCGCACTTCTTCTGATGACTGACTGGAAATTAGCTTTAGTCGTCCTGACCATAATCCCGATCATCGGCGGAACGTTCTTTTTTGTCTTCCGTAAAATCAGCGCTCTCTTTAAACAACGTCAAGAAATCATCGACTGGCTGAATAAGGTTATTAACGAAAGTATTTTAGGCGCGTCGATTATCCGTGTCTTGAACAGCCAACCTCAAGAACAGATCAAGTTTACTGGTGCGAATACCGCTGCCCTCAACACGGGTTTTGGGATTTTACGCATGTTTGCCGCCATGATCCCGATCATCACCTTCGTTGTTAACTTGGCAACGCTCGCTGTACTCACGCTGGGTGGCTACTTTATTATTCAAGGCGAAATGACGCTGGGTAATTTTGCAGCGTTCAATAGCTACATTGCAATCCTTATTTTTCCAATAATCATCATGGGCTTCATGAGCAATGTCATTGCCCAGGCCAGCGCTTCGTACCAGCGCGTTTTTGAAACCCTCGAGGCACCGGAAGAACCAGAAATTGGCACACTGACAAGCGCCCTTAAAGGCCAGGTCAGCGCCGAAAATATCTCTCTTTCATTTGGGGAAAAAACCACTTTGAAGGATATTTCTTTCGTGAGTAAAGCGGGAACGAAGACAGCGATTATCGGGCCGACTGCTGCAGGAAAGAGCCAGCTACTGTCGGTTTTAGTCGGACTTCTTAAACCCACGAATGGCAGTGTTGCTTACGACGACCAGTTACTCGAAGCGTATGACAAAGGGTCATTTCATAACCAGGTCGGATTGGTATTCCAGGACAGCGTTATGTTTAACCTGACGCTGCGCGAAAATATTGCCTTTAGCACAACCACAACTGACGCTGCCCTGAAAAAAGCCATCGACACTGCTGAGCTTGGTGATTTTGTGGCCAGCTTACCGCAGGGGCTTGATACTATGGTATCCGAACGCGGCAACAGCCTCTCGGGCGGCCAGAAGCAGCGTATTATGCTTGCCCGCGCATTGGCGCTCGACCCCAAGATCTTATTCCTGGACGATTTTACAGCCCGGGTCGACACGAATACCGAGCAGGTCATCCTCAAAAATTTAGAAAAAAATTATCCTGGAATCACCCTTATTTCGGTAACCCAAAAAATTGCTTCGGTCGAACAGTACGACCAAATCATTCTCCTCATGGAAGGAGAAATCTTAGGTCGCGGCACACATGCCGAACTCATGGAGACCTGTCCTGAATATGTTCAAATTTATACTTCACAGCGTAGCACCAACACCTATGAATTACACGCTTAATAAAACCAAAGAACAATTGGACCAAAAAACAGGTACGCTCGCGGGGCTCACAAAGCTCTGGCCACTTTTGGCCGTGGAAAAGAAAAATATCGGGCTGGCTTTTATTGCCATGCTCGTTAACTCGGGGCTTAATTTAGCTGCACCTATTTTAATGGGGCAAGCGATCGATAGATTTATTGTTACCAAACAATTTGGTGGCGTAGTGGTGTATGCGGGTATTTTGCTTGGTATGTACCTGGTTAGTTTAGTCGCCGCCTACCTCCAAACGATCATTATGGGCGGGGTTGGACAACGGACGCTCTTTAACCTCCGGAGCAAAATTTTCATGAAACTACAGTCGTTGCCCGTCGCTTTTTTTAACCAGAATAAAGCTGGCGATCTGATTTCACGCATCAATAATGACACGGACAAGTTGAACCAGTTTTTCTCTCAGGCTTTGGTGCAATTTGTCGCCAACCTCTTTATGATGGTGGGTGCCGGCATCTTCGTCATCTCGATCAACCCACGCCTTGGTACTGCAGCACTGGCTCCCGCCGCCTTCCTCCTCGTCTTTACACAACTTGCTTCGCCGTGGATCAAAAAACAAAATGCCCTGAGTCTTAAAAGCATTGGTGGCCTGAGTGCTGAAATTCAAGAAAGCCTCAACAACTTTAAAGCCATTATCGCCTTTAACCGTCGTGATTATTTCCGCCAAAAATTTAACAGTGTCAACCAAGACACCTACACTACCGGCGTCCGAGCAGGCATGGTTAATACGGTTTTCCTGACTCCGCTCTATGGTTTTGCGTCAAACGTGGCGCAACTCATCGTCCTGGCGTATGGCATTTATCTTATTACCACCGGCGAATTTACCATGGGGCTCTTGATTAGCTTCCTCAGTTACCTGATTCGCTTCTATGATCCCTTGCGGCATATTGCATCACTCTGGTCGAGTTTCCAAATAGCTTTGGCCAGCTGGGACCGTATTTCAGATATTGTATCGTTGGAATCAAATCTGCCTGTTATCCCAGCGACCATCAGCACGACTGAACCAGGCATACTCGCCTTCAAGGACGTGAGCTTTGGCTACCCTGATGGCAAAGAAGTGCTCCACAAGATTAATTTTGTTCTTGAACCTGGTAAAACATATGCGCTCGTCGGACCAACCGGTGGCGGCAAAACAACAACGGCTTCGCTGATGGCGCGCCTCTACGACCCAACCACGGGAACAGTTTTTTTGTCCGGAAAAGATATCCGCTGCTACGCTGACAGTGAACGGGTCAAGAAAATCGGTTTTATTCTCCAGGAACCATTCTTATTTACTGGTACGGTCGCAGACAATATTCTGTACGGTAACGAGGAACACGCTGGTATGGGGAATGAAAAATTAACAGAGCTCCTCACAGCAGAAGGGTTAGAGAGCTTGCTGACCCGGTTTGAACAAGGGGTCGACACCAAAATTTCCGCGAGCGGAGATTCAATCAGCTTGGGACAAAAACAACTAATCGCATTTATCAGGGCCGTACTGCGTAAACCAGAGCTGTTGGTCTTGGACGAAGCAACTGCCAACATTGATACCATTACCGAACAGCTCCTCGAAGAGATCTTGAAAAAATTACCGGCCACAACTACTAAAGTGATTATTGCGCACCGGTTAAATACAATTGAAAATGCTGACGAAATTTTCTTCATTAATTCAGGCGAGATTACTCGCGCCGGGTCGCTCGACCACGCGGTGGCCATGTTGATGCAACATAAGCGCGAAAGTTAAATTAAAAAACCACCCCGATGTGGGGTGGTTTTTTAAAATGTATTACTCTGGTTTGTGGCAGACTACTTCCAAATTATTGCCATCCGCATCGTGGATAAAAGCGCCGTAATAGGTAGGATGATATTCGGTGCGCAAACCCGGAGCGCCATTGTCTTTTCCTCCGGCTTCCAAGGCTGCTTTATAAAAAGCATCAACTATCGAACGGCTTTCTGCACCTAAAGCCACATGAACAGGACCAACCGGTTCTTTCTGACTTACCCACAAGTCCGGCTTACCATTACCCAGTCCGGCGACTTTCCATTCCGGCAAGTCCGTCAGGACGGTATAGCCGAGCGGTGCCAAGGCTTTTGCATAAAATTCTTTGGCTTTTTCGTAGTCACTGACACGTAACGAGGTATGGTCAATCATATACAACGAACTAAATAATTAAACAACTTTTTTTAATTCCTCGGTCCCTGCTCGCTTATACAACTCTGCTTCTGTTAAAGCAACCTGCTCTTTCAAAGCAAGGAGCTCATTAAACATAGATATTGTAAGACCTTGATACACGAGCTCTTCCTGGTCATCAGCAGACATTTTTTCCTTTTTTGCCATGTCTTCTTTAAGATCCTCTGCAGCTTTATGAAATTGCCGCATCTCTTCTAGTGTAGTATCTGGACCAAGGTAGCCTTTGGCGTTAGGAAAATTAATGTTCCGACGAGCCTGTAAGGCCTTACCCCTCCACTCATCCTGCACTTTTCTTAACTCGTTTTGAAGTTCTGCGGTACTTTTAAAAGCCAGTCTTTCCTTCCAAGAAAGGGGTTTCAAACTATCCGGCGAACTCCCTGAAGCACCAGCCTTACTGTCGGCCTTGAGGGAAAAAGCACCCAACCGATCCTGCATCTTTTCTTCAAACGGCAAATTCTCCATTTGCAACACTGCTATCTCTTTCTTTAAACCAGCTACTTTTATTTCATTATTTTGTTTTTTTGCTTCAGCCAGAGAACTTTTAAGCTCCTTGATTCTAGCATTATTTTTTTCCATCTGCACCTTTAAAAGAACACCTTCACTATCTATAATCGCTTTAAAAACCCCAACCGCCTCCACATTTTGCTGTTCCTTTTGTGCTTTTACTATTTCAGCCATTTTTTGCTCAGGTGCAATATCAGCTCGACGCTGTAAATTTTTTAAACCGTCTTTAAGACCGGCCGCACGAGTCATAAGATCCATCGGATTACCCGGCAAGAGCTCACTCAACTCCCGATCTTTCATCGCGGGCGGTTGTTTAATAAAATCAGCAAATTTTTTGCCGGCTGCCCCAACCAACGTTTCGACTTGTTGAATCATCTTGCCAATTTCCGCTGAATTTTTAACACCCATTTGTTGTTCGTTCATGATGTCGGTAGTCTGAATTTTAATTTCTCGATACAGTGAGCCAAGTTCGCCCAAAGCTTTTTCGCGCGCCTGCAAGGCCTCATAGAGCTCGGCATCTGTTTTTAATTCAGCTTTATCGGCAGCATTTTTAGCGCGACGATCAGCTAGATCATCAACTTCCTCAAAATCATCATCCACAAGGGCGATCTCATTTTCACTTTCCTTAATAACCGCGTCGAAATCTTGTTCACGCTTGAGAAATTTATCAATCAACGCACTTTCATCAGCTTCAATTTGCGCAGCGTCAACATCACCATCAATCTGTTTGGCTTCAGCTGCCGCATTCCGAATCGATGCTTCGGTCTTTCGCGCCTGATTATGAGCAACTTCGGCCATCAGGTGAACTGCTTCCCCGGACTGTTTCTTTGCTTCGACTCTTTTACCACTCTGCCACGACTCCCTAATGCGGGAAAAACTGTCAGTGATCTTTCCCCATACCCCGGACCGTTTTTGTTCCGGTGCTTTTTCCATTGGCTTCTCTTGAGGTCGCTGTTGTTCTTGGCTCGTCATAAATTTTTAATTCTAGATAAAATACGTTCGCGTTTTTTTAATTCAGCGGCTTCGACAGCCTCCCGGATAATGCGGCGTTTTTCTTTTTCCATATCTTCGGACAGCATAATAAAAGCCTTCAGCGCATCATAGGCATTGGTAAGACTTTGTTTAAGGCGTTCAAAAGTATTTTGGTTAGAATCCATAGTATGTTAGCCATTTTTACACACTATACCATATATAGGTTACTTTTTAAAGTCGTATACGCCAATGATTTAGATTGAAGGGGGTAAGAATAACTGGTATAGTACCTGCTATATGATGAAACTTTTGCGCCCCTTTTTACTCGCACTCCTGGTTATCAGCCTTTGTTTGCCTAAAGGTGTTTTTGGCGCCTCTGATATTGCTGCTGAACAAGCAGCTCTGGAGCAGGAATTAGCGGCAGTACAAGCCCAAATCGATGCTTTACAAGGTCAAATCGCTGAAACTAAGGGCGAAAAAAATACGCTCGCGAACAAAGTTAAACAATTACAACGCGAACAATCTACACTCAGGCTCCAAATCAAGGCAGCCGCCCTGGAGCTAACCCAGGCACAAAAGCAATTAGCCACAACCGAACAAAAGATAGTAGCGACAACCGAACAGCAACAACGTTTGCGTATTCAACTTTCCGAGCTCCTCCGCCTTATTAACAACGAAGACCGTGAACTACCCGTCTTCCGACTGGTCGCCTCGGGTGGTTGGAGCGAGGCTTTTATCGCCGCAACTAATTACCAGACGCTGGTTAAAAACGTTGGTATCTTAACGAACGAAACCAAAAAACTGGCTGTGGAACTTGAAAATGACAAAGAAGAATACAGCGCCAAAGAAGATGATGCTGCACATATTTTGAAGGTTACCACCATGCAGCAAGGCGAACTGACGGGTAAGGTACAGGAGCAAAACCAGTTGCTCAAAGAAACGCAAGGACGGGAAGCTGATTATCAAAAATTACTGGCCGCAAATCAAAAACAAGCAGCGCAAATCAAAAGCAGGATGTACGAACTCCTCGGCGGCGGCAAACAAATTGACTTTGGCGAAGCAGTGACGATTGCCAACTGGGTCTCAGGTGTGGTACCCAGCGTTGAACCAGCGTTTCTCCTGGCCATTTTGACACAGGAATCGAGCCTCGGCAAAAATGTTGGGACATGTAACAGGAAGGGTGACCCGCCAGAAAAAAGCTGGAAAGTAATTATGAAGCCAACACGTGATCAAGAACCTTTTAAAACGATTACGACCGAGCTAGGACGGGACATCGACACGACTCCTGTATCATGCCCGATGAAAAATAAAGACGGTAGCCAGCTAGGCTGGGGCGGCGCGATGGGGCCCGCCCAATTCATCCCGTCAACCTGGATAGGCTACAAAGACAAAGTCGCAGCAATTACCGGTAAAGCCGCTGACCCCTGGGATATCCGGGACGCATTTGTCGCCGCAGCCGTGCTTCTTAAAGCCAATGGAGCCAACGGTACGGACGACGGTAACTGGAAAGCAGCCATGCGCTATTTTTCGGGTGGAACCAATACTAAATACCGTTTTTATAGCGACAATGTCTTGAAGACGACAGCCAAGTACCGCGAAGACATCAAAGCCTTGGGGCAATAAAAAAATCCCGCCAACTGGCGGGATTTTTATTTACTTTATTTAAACCACTCTTTCCGCCAGAAATTCATTTGTTCAATTTCAGTGGTTTGGGCAGCGATGATTTGAAATGCCAGGTTGCGTAATTCTTCGTTTTCTGAAACATCGAGCACCATATTTGCCATGTCGACCGCACCTTCGTGATGGATGATCATTTCGTCAAGAAAAGCTTTTTCAAATTCCTTGCCTGTTTTACCTTTGAGGCCGGCTGTCATACTTTCCATAGCTCCATGCATAGTACCGTGATCTTGCTCAGCTACAGGCTGGGTGCGGTTTTCAACTACAGACTCCATTCTGTGTTCCCGAGCGGTACTAATTCCGTACCCAATAGCGAGGCCGACCAGGAGAAGAACAACGCCAACGATTACCGTTTGATTTTTGTTTTCCATATATTCTAAATATAGATTTAAATCTTATTTCCAATAGCTAAGAATTAAGCCAAAGACAACAAATAACACAAGCTGGTACCCGGCTTGGAGTAAAAATTTAGTCCAAGCAACTTTTTTAGGGTCATTATTCCACATGCAGCTGCCCGCGACAACAGGCATAATAAAAGCAGCCCAGATAAGGAGCGACTGGTGGAGAGCAGAGACCTCTTTCCAGCCACCGAGATACCCAGCCAAAATATAGGCCTGGAACAACGTGAGTAAAAATTGAACAGCGTACAGCGGACCGGCTGATTTTTGCATTTTTTTACGCGCTTCCATATCCATGTCCGTTGCACCAATAACTTCTGCCCACTTTTTACCAAACAATGGACCGTACCACACAAAACCGATCACCATTGAGACGATACCACACGCAAGTACGGCAAGTAAGTTTATTTCCATAGGAAATAGTTTAATTAATGAATTAAAACTTATTACCCTGAGTATACCACTGTTTTTATTAAAAAAACAATACCTTTTAACGATTAACCAAGCGCAAAGCGACTCCTCAGATACACAAAAAAATGGTATACTGCTGTCAGCAGTAATCCTATGCTCCAACCAGGTCAAAAAACACTCCCTCCCCCACTTCCTTTTAAAAAATTATTAGGTCCGAGTTTTATTTTACTCGGGCTGGGTCTCGGATCAGGTGAAATCATTCTCTGGCCTTACCTGGCTTCGAACTATGGCCTTGGAATTGCCTGGGGCGCAGTGCTGGGAATCACATTCCAGTACTTTATTAACATGGAAATCGAGCGCTATAGTCTGGCACGCGGAGAAAGCGTTTTTATCGGGCTCGCCCGCCGGTGGAAAATTGTCCCCTACTGGTTAATCGCTTCAACACTGATTGGTTTTGGTTGGCCTGGCATTATTGCTTCGTCAGCTTTTTTATTTTCCTCAATTTTTGGCGGGAACAGCACGTATATCGCTGTCGGGCTACTCATCCTGATCGGTTTGATCCTCAGTTTTGGCAAATACATCTACACCACGGTTGAAAAGTTCTCCCAACTAATCATTGGTTTGGGTGTTCCCTCAATTTTGATCCTGACCTTTTATTTAGCTGGCCGCAGTGACTGGACGGCCCTAGCAGGTGGACTCATTGGCAGCGGAGAAGGCTATTGGTTTTTGCCCGTCGGCATCCCGCTGGCATCGTTCCTGGCTGCGTTTGCATTTAGTGGCGCTGCCGGTAATCTTAACCTAACCCAATCAAGTTATATCCGAGAAAAAGGGTACGGTATGGGTCACTACACTGAAAAAATCAAAGGGCTTTTTTCCGGCGGCAAGCAACAGGTCAATCTTAATGGCTTTGAATTTTTTCCCACCCAACAAAACTTGGCCTTATTCCGCGGCTGGTGGAAAGCAGTGAACCGTGAACATGTGGCGGTTTTTTACCTGACCGGAGCGGTAACGATGTCACTCCTTTTACTTTTGGCTTACACAACAACATACGGCCTGCCGGACAATGCTGAAGGTATCCGTTTTGTTGTAAATGAAGCCCGGGTCATCGGCGAACGTACTTTACCCTTTATTGGCACACTTTTTGCCTTGATTACAGGAATCATGCTTTTTTCTACTCAGTTCAGCGTTCTAGACTCAACAAGTCGGATCACTTCAGAAAATTACGCCGCTCTCTCAATGGGGCAACAAAAACCAGTTAATATTTCACGCTTATATTATATTTTTCTCTGGACGCAAATACTCTTTGGGGTAATAGTATTTTCTTTTGGTCTCAAGGAACCACTCACCCTCCTCACCCTGAGCGCGGTAATTAATGCTTTTTGCATGTTCATCCATATTGGCCTGGTCAACGTGCTCAACTACCGTGAACTACCCAAAGAAATCCAGCCGCACCCTCTGCGCCGCCTGGTTATCATTCTTGCATTCCTCTTTTTTGGCATTTTTTCGGGCATCACACTGTGGAGTAAATTTATACAATAAAAAACATGCCGTCGTAAACGGCATGTTTTTTTATTTTTGTAATTATTATTATCTAACCGCTTTAACGATCGCCAAGAGCACTACCGCACCCAGAAGCGCCACCAAGAAACTGTAAATGTTGAAGCCGGTCACTCCATACTTGCCGATAAAACTCATAATGAAGCCTCCGATCATCGCACCGATAATACCGACGATGATATTGAGGAACGTGCCTTGTGAAGCGTCGGTCTTCATGATGAGTGAGGCCACCCAACCCGCAAGGCCGCCTAAAATGATCCAAGCGATAATACCCATATGGTCAAAGGTTAAAAATAAAAATGTACTTAGGGGAGTACATTTCTACTTTACTCTCGCGGGCCAAAATGTACAGCAAGTTATCCACTGTTTACCATTTTCCACTTGCCTCACCTCCCCCGCACGGCTCGCACACTAATAAAAACTATTTTGCAAAAATACTTTTATCAAGGACACACTTCTACGGAACAGCAACCACTTTTTTCATTATATAATTTTTCAACGTATAGTTGCCCTGTTTAACCGTATGAGGGCTTACTGTTATAAAACCACAGGAAATAAAAAAGGGTTTTGCGGTTATGCTAGCTTCCGTAACTAACTCGGACAAGCCTTTTTCAGCACTTCTATCAAGGATCTCTTCCATCAATCTTTTACCTACCCCCTGTCTTTGAAAGTCTCGGTGAACGTAAAAACAATCAATGTGCCCATTGTCCTTTAGCTCGGCGAAGCCAACTATTCTTCCCTCAATTTCTGCAACAAGCGGCCTGGTTACGTCGAACCGGAGTTGCCACTTTTTGTAATCAATAGGAGTGGGCGCCCAGACATTTAATTCTTCCACGGTATAATCAGCGCTGTTTATTGAATGAACCGTATGGTAGAAGAGGTCGGCCAACTCTTTTGCCTCGTGCGACTGGTAAGCGCGGATTTTTATTTTCATATACTGCCCAAACCCGTCTTTGTATCCCACCGGGATTAAATTATGGCCCCAAACCCCTTTAACTAAGGGGCTCTAGTATGCGG
>CAZWKA010000010.1:0-41664 GCA_964634875.1 uncultured Gammaproteobacteria bacterium | reverse complement strand
CACCGCATATTAGTATTCCGTACAGGTTAAATTGTAAGAAATTAAAAATACCATGCGTATAATTTCTTGGAACGTCAACGGAATTCGGGCAGTACACAAAAAAAGCATGTTTGTGCCTTTTGTTGAAAAATTCCAACCTGATATTTTGTGTTTGCAGGAAACCAAAGCCGGGCAGCATCAGAGCGAAGTCGATTTGCCTCAGTATGAGGAGTATTGGAATTCTGCAGTGCGACCAGGGTACAGCGGCACGGCAATATTTACTAAGATTAAACCGATTTCTGTTATAGTAGGAATTCCGGAAAAGATTGCCACGAAACATAACCTGGTCAGTGATGCGTACGGTGATCCGAATGCCGAAGGACGAGTCCTTGCCCTGGAATTCAAAGACTTCTATGTGGTCACGGTATATACGCCTAATGCCAAGGACGATCTGTCGCGTGTTCCTTTGCGCCACAAGCACTGGGATCCAGCATTTTTGGATTATCTGTGCCAACTTGAGAAAAAGAAACCCGTTATATTTTGCGGTGACTTGAATGTAGCGCATACCGAAGATGATTTAGCGCGTCCCAAAGAAAATATCGGCAACAAAGGGTTTACCTATGAGGAGCGTGAGGGTATAGAAAATATCATTAAACATGACTTTGTGGACACTTTCCGTATGTTTACCCAAGGTAATGGTCATTACACCTGGTGGAGTCACTTCGCTGGCGCCCGTGCTCGCAACGTTGGGTGGAGAATTGATTATATGTTCGTCAGCAAGAAATTAACTTCAAAAGTTATCCAAGCCACAATTCATAGCGATGTTTTAGGGTCTGACCATTGTCCAGTAGCAGTTGAGATGGATATGTAAGGTATGGATTTTAATCCTCTAAAGGAGGAGTTTGACTATGTTGGTGTAATCGTTGGAAGCGATCTTTCTTTTAATCCAGGAACATTTACTTACGAGAGTGATTATGAAGCGTATAAAGATACGCAGGGAAAAAGAGGTTTGAAAGATAAGCCTCAAGAGCTTAGTCGATTGGTGCGAAATATCTATAAAATCCTTATGACTAGAGGTATGAAAGGTTGTTATGTTTATTTTGTGGATAAGGAAACAGAAAGATTTTTTAAAAGCAGGCTGACAAGTGGGAAAAAAATAGAATGCTTAAACGCTTTCTTCTCTTTGCTCTTACCCCATCCCCATTTTTCCTGTATACTCCTCTAATGAGTCCAAAAGCTCGATTTACTACCTAACCCATTACTTATGTTGAAGAAATTCGGAGCCCTTTTGTTCGCAGTTGTCCTTTTTACTGGTTGTGGAAAGGCTACAGGTATCGCGCCTAACCCCCAAAACACAAACCAACAAGGCGCCGCGCCGAGCGGTACTAAAACATATACAAGCGCTGATCAGAAGTATAGTATTGCCTACCCCGAGAGCTGGGCCGTACAAACCAACGCCGCCGGGACAGTTTTTTTGTCGCCGCTCGAAGGGCCGAGTGATGCTTTCCAAGAAAATATTGGGATAAATGCCCAGCCGCTTTCGGGTGACGCGTCGTCGATTCCGTTGGCTGAATTAGCCGAAGAAACCGGTGCAGCACTCGAGCAGTCGGTTGAGAATTTGAAACGAGCTGAGTCAAAGCAAGTAAAAATTGGCAATCGAGACGCTTGGCAGACGGTATATACTATTGAGCAAGGCGGTTTTAAAGCCAGGCTTAAGCAGTATCTTGTGATCGATGGCAGTATTGCATACACCCTCACCTACACCGCGTCGGATGATCAGTATGCTGCCTACGAATCGGCAGCTGACGCAAGTGTTGCTACGTTTGAGATTAAATAATGTAGAGCAATTTTTAAATAGCCCCTCCTAATTAGGAGGGGCTATTTATTTTAGTCATCCTTCAAATATCGCATGCTTCCACGCTCAAGTGAAGGGCATCTGATAGGGGAAGGATGAGGGTGGGGAAAGAGCGGGGTTAGAGCAGGAGGTGGGTCAGGAGGGCGCAGAGGCAGATGAGGGTGATGAGAGCAAGGGTGCGCAGCCAAGGACGGATGGCGGCGGCAGGCAGGGCGTCTGCTGAATTGATCATTGGAGTGCTGGATTTTTTGTTGCTCGACATGAGTACCTCGCAAGTTGCGCTGCTTAACTGACACTAGTATACACATTTTTTTAGATTTGTCGAGGCTGCGTTGTGTAAAAAACAAAACCAGCCTAAGGTTTGGCTGGTTCATTGTAGAGAAAGTTTTAGACTTCGGTAAACAAAACTGTTGGTGTACCATCTGCTTCTTTGGTTTGCGGGTTGAAATCGTGGAGTGCATTCATGAGCGTGGTGTAGGAGTATTCTTTTTTGGTGCGAGCCGGGTCATTGATAATGAAGGTCTGCTTTTCGTCGTTGTAGCCGATGATGACAAACACATGGTAGGAATCACCGTCGTCTCGTTCTTCATAGAGTTTATACATATTGACGAGACCGATCACCGGACGGCCGTCGGCCAATTCATTTTTAATGTCCTTAAGCGAAGGATTTTTTTTGGGCTTGGCTTGAAAGGAAGTGTTCTTTGCTATGAATTGAGCGGTTTTTGCGGCAGTCGTGTCTTCTAGGGAAATATTGTTGTCTTTTTCCCAGGCTAGGATTTTTTCAACAAACTTTTTGGTTTCTTCGATGCTGAGTTCTGTTTTAAGGTTGTAATAGGCATCGATCATGGCAGCACTTGTTTCTTCGCAGGCTTCGTCCCACGGCGCCTTCCAGTTGCCATACGGCGCTTGGCTGGCGTAGGGGACAGCTAAGACGACTTCACGAGGAAGGGCGTTCGTTTTTTCATACACAACCACGCCCACAATAACGAGAAAGATAAAAATACCAATACCGAGATGATGTTTGGAAAGACGCATAGGATTTTTGTTAAGAGTATTTAGGTACTGTACACGCTTGTGAGAAAAAACAATAGCGCTTTGTACATAAAAAAATACCTCACCTATTTTGGTGAAGTATTTTTTTATGCAGCGTACTTCCTCGGCACACTTTGCTAAACAGTGCAGACACTCTTTGGCAAAGTATTGGGGCCGAGGAAGTCGGCCTGAAGGATGGGGTGGCGTCGACGCGGCCGCTTGGGCTAGAGGGCCTGGATGGCGACGCCGGTGGCGGTCTTGATCCCCAGGGGGATCGGCGGGACGACCTGCGTGAAGCCGGTCATCGACTCCCGGAAGATGTACAGGTAGTCGGTGGTCGTGCCCTTCACGATGAACGCGGTCACGGATCCGAGGGTGGTGATGTCGGTGGGGTTGCCGCCGATCGTCACGTCCGCCGTCGTGATGCCGAGCGGGATGGGGTTGAGGGTCGTCGCGTCGTTCCAGTACCAGCCCACCCACTTCTGGAGGGTGTTCGTGACGACGATGTTCCCGCTGCCGAGAACCGCGGCCCAGCAGGCGGCGGTGCGGTCGGGCTGGCCCGGGGTCATGATGGTGTAGAGCACCGCGGCCGTGGCCGGGTTGACGAGGAGCACCTGGCTCGGGAGCGAGTGAGCGATGGTCACCACCACGTTGCCGTCGTCGGTGACCGTCATGCCCAAGGGCGTCTGGGCATTCTTGAGCGGGACGATGTTGCGAGTGCCCGTGGGGTAGCCGGTCATGAAGTTGACCGGGAAGACCTCCACGACCCCGCTGCCGAAGGTGCGGCTCTCGCCCTCGCCTGTGATGGTGTCGTCGCCGCGCTCGGTGATCACCACGTAGCTGTTCGTGCCACGGGTCGCGAGCACGATGTCGGCGGCCGTGCCGTCCTGGCGCACCAGGGGCTGGCTGTTCGCCTCGGCGGAGTCGAACTTGCCGTCGCCGAGGAGGGTGTGGTACTCGAAGCGGTTGCGGGTCAGCACGTAGAGGCGGGCGCCCTGGACGTCGCAGACGCTGCTGATGGGGCCGGTGCGGACGCCGAAGGTCTGGAGCACGGCGTACTTGCCGTCGCCGTCCTTCTTGGTGATGGTCACGCTGTTCGTCGCATAGTTGACCGCGACGGTCATGTCCTTGCCGCAGGCGATGTGCCCGTGCGAGGAGGGCGGGCTGCCGCCGTTGCCGCCGAGGCTGAGGTTCGCGACGGTGCTGACCTTGAAGGTCGCGCCGTCGGTCGAGACGGTGTAGCTCTGCTGCATCTGGTTGTCGGTGTTGCTGCGGGTCGACACGACCCACTTGTTCACGTAGGGAACGGGGGTGCCGCCCGGCGCACCAGGATCACCCTTGGGCCCGGGCACGCCGGTGTCGCCCTTGGGTCCCTCGGGCCCGGGCACGCCGTTGAAGCCGTTGTTGCCCTGGGCGCCCGTCGGTCCCGTCGGCCCTGGGGGGCCAGCCGGGCCCTGCTCGCCGCGGTCGCCGTTGGCGCCGGGGTCGCCCTTGAAGGCGTTCCCATCACAGGCGCTGCCGAGCAGCGCGAGCACGAGGCAAAGGAAAGTGTTCTTCATCTGGCCTTCTCCTGTTTTTGGACGTTGATACTCGCCCCCGGAACACTCCGGGAGGCGTTTGGTCTGGTTGTCAAAGATAGGTGCTGCTTGAGAGCGCTTAGCTAAATAAGCAGACTGCCCATTTAACCATAAAAAGCGGGTCGCGTCAAGGAGGTAGCCCAAGAAGAAGGCGTATTAACCTGTGGATAACCAACTACCTTGCAATACATAGTAATATGTGGTACACTATGAACATCTAACTATTCTCTATGGAAACAAACGCACTTATTAATGTCGATAATACCAAAGCCCAAATGCGTAAAGGCATATTGGAGTTTTGTATCCTGTTGGTCATTTCCGAAGGTCAGATCTACGCGAACGATATTTTAAAAGAACTGAAAGCCGCAGACCTGATCGTGGTCGAAGGGACGCTCTACCCCCTTCTTAACCGCCTGAAGAATGCCGAACTCCTTAGTTATGATTGGTCAGAAAGCAAAAATGGTCCGCCACGTAAATATTATTCATTGACTCCGGAAGGTAAAAAGTTTTTGACCCAGCTGCTAAGTACCTGGCAGAACCTGGACACTTCAATTAATACTTTGCTCAAAAAATTTCATTAGTCCTGTATGAAAAAAACATTCTCAATCACTATCGGTGGACACATATTCATGGTCGAGGAAGATGCCTTCCAGTTGCTCGAGCAGTATTTGAATTCCATGAAACAATATTTTGCCGGTGAAAAAAATGCTGACGAAATTCTGGCGGATATTGAATCGGGCCTTGCGGAAAAGTTTGCTGAAAAAGCAAACAGTACAACGCAGGCAATCACGATCATTGAAGCTCAACGAGTAATCGCGATCATGGGGCGGGTGGACGAAATTGCCGGTGAAGAAAAAAATGATGTTGTGGCCACGGTAGCTCCGGAAGCGCCTGCTACAAAACGTCTGTATCGTAACCCATCGGACATGGTTATAGCGGGTGTGTGCTCGGGTTTGGCAGCTTATTTTGGTATTGATGTCTTGTGGGTGCGCATTGCCTTTGTTGTTTTGGGTTTTGCTAATGGTCTCGGGATACTTGCATATATCATCCTTTGGATTATTGTGCCTCGGGCAGAAACCAGCGCACAACAGCTTGAAATGCGCGGGCGGCCAGTCAACGTCAGTGAGATCCAAGAAGTGGTTAAAGAAAAAGCTGCAATTCTAAAAAGCGAAGGGACAGAAGTTATTGCTCGGCTCAAAGCCGACGACTCAGTACTTCGTAAAATTGTTACTATTCCAGTCATTATTATCCAGGCGATAATTAGCGCAATCAAGAGAATTATCCAAACGATTATTCCGGTTGTTGGTATAAGTATTGGTGTCTTGATTCTGGGCGGGGCAATGGTTGCTATGGCAGCACTCACGATAACGGCTGGACTGTTCCTGTTTGGTATCCGTTCGCCGTACATTATTTCTGATTTGCCGCTTACGGAATTAGCTGCTCGACCGCTCTATTATGTGGGAGTTGTCGCTTTATTTTTTATTCTTTTTTTACCGCTCGTATTCATGGTGTGGGTAGGGCGGACATTGGTACAGCGCAAAAATGTTTTTACAGCCCGAGCGATGGCGATATTGGCTGCTTTTTGGCTCGTCAGCCTGTCTGCAGGTGCTGGGGCGGGGAGTGATCTTATACCCTTGGCGTATACACGGGCTCAAGCAATCGCCAAAGAACAGCAGACTACGCGCACATTCCCACAGCAAGGTTTTACCAAACTTAAAATTGATACGGATGCTCGTATCCGGGTGCAGCAGGGGGCGCAGTTCGCTATTACATTTACGGGGCGCGCTCCGCACCTGGATCGTTTGAATTTTGAAGTTAAGAATGGTGAATTGGTTGTCACCGAAGGTGAAGACACGATCATTGGTCCATGCTTTTTTTGCTCACTTGATCAGCTTGATGGTGAGATTACGTTGCCCGAACTAAGTACGCTTACTACTGCCGGAGCAAGCCAAGTTACAGTTGCGGGTTTCACAGGAGACTTGGCATTATATCTTGAAGATGCGAGTCGGGTTGACGCTGCCTTGTCAGCTGCTGCGGTTACTACAACACTTCGTGATGTTGGCCGTCTGACGCTTGGCGGGCAAGCACAGCGTGTGTCCTTTATTTTGAGTAATGCTAGCTGGCTACAGGGAGACGGTTTGGTAGTTGAAGAGGCGACCTTTAATTTAGCTGATGTATCGCGGGCATTTGTGCAAGGCGAGGCGCGTCGTTTTACCGCCACGCTCAAAGATACGGCTACGCTTCAAGCGGCTGGTTTTATAGCGGAAGACGTGCGGGTTGATGCTCGTGACGTTTCAAGAGCCAGTGTAGCTCCAACTAAAACCTTAACCGCAAACGCTTTTGACGTGGCCCGGGTCAGATACCAAGAGCGGGGAGCCACCACGACATTTGAAACCTATGATCAAGGCCGCATCGAAGAATTAGAAGAGTAACTTACTAAAAAATACTCCGCTCTAAGGGGAGTATTTTTATTCCTCCCGCTTTCGCGCGAGCAAATGTTTTGCTGGCAAGAGAGGGTCGGGAGGAAGGCTGGTCTATATTTTCAGTTGAGCTCGCCAGCGCGGTTGCTGACTATCTCCATAGCTCGTGCGCAAAGCCGAACTAGTCCTGTTTCGGCCTGGCGGGCAGCTTCAATTGCTTCTTCTGGGACAAAAGGATTGTTTCTGTTGTCTTTGGTGACTTCAGCAAGATACCGCCGTACTTCAGCGAGCGTGAGATTCAGCTGCTGCTGTTTTTTGACGAGTTCATCGTCAGCGAGGCGGCCGAGCGCGCGCAGTTCTTGTTTGAGACCTTCGGATTCTGCTTCAAAGAATGTCCGGCTATGCAGGAGACGTGCCGACAGTTCGGCCTCTTGCTCAGCCAGTTCAAGCCAGGCCTGGTGCAGGGCATGTTCGCTTTCGGCAACTCCTCGGCGTAGCTGTCGCTCGTACTCGTTGGTAATGCCCTTCTCGACGTCGTCTATGTACAGCTTCGCTTCAGCAACTATTCTTCGTCCGGCAGTTAGCGACCGGTTTACCTGACGAGTTATTCCGGGTGGAGGCTTGCCGCCGCCAATACCGATTAGTGACCCCACTACGAACATCTGGCCATCAGGCCCGGATAGTGGTGGTTCGAAGGTGCTGGGGCAGAGGTATTCATCCCTCCCTTGCCCGCACAGTGGGTCGTGAATTGAGTGAAAGGTGCCGGAACAGCCGAGGAGCGCTGAACACAGCGCTATAAACGCAAGGTGTCTCATTGTTGGCCTCAAGTTGGTTTGATCAGCGGCAGTATAGGTGTTTTTTTCTTCTTTTGTCAATAGTAAGTCGTGGCCAAGCTGCTGCGAAGGATTCTTCCGAGAGTGAGGATAATTGCCAACAAGTTTAAAAAGCAGTATAGTAACCACACTCTATTTTTATTTTTTACGTATGAGGCGGTTTATGGCAACACTTTTGAGTTTGCTCGCCCTAGTGCTCTTGGCGGCGATCATTATTACGATTGTGAGTGAGCATAGCGATTACCAGAAACAGTTTGCGGCTGGTACGGTGCCAAGCCCAATACCCGATGGTTTTTTGAAAGGTTCTACTGACTTCTATCAGGCGAGCTGGCAGGGAAAAAAGATTGACGCAGCGACTGCAACGGGGATTAATATCTTTAAAAAAGATGGACAAGATGTTGAAAAGTACCCGTTTAAAACATCGGTTGGCAAAGGGCTTCGCGACAAGAACTTAGACGTTTTTAAGATTGATTACGCCGATACCGCCAGCCCGTGGTACGCTCGTCCGATCCTTGACGAGATCGTCGAGGTCGCCCCCGGGAAGTATCTCGGCAAGATTCATTACCGTTTGATCCCCGGGCACTCCTTTGCCCTGTGGTACTTTAAACTTGAGAAATAAACATATGCAAAAACAGACTACAGTTTTTATTGCTAGCGCTCTTTCACTCCTTATTCTTGTAGGCGCCGGGTGCAGCACTAAACCTGCTGGGCAAGCCGTCTCGACCGACCCATACAGTACCAGTCCATCTGACACCCCAATTACTCAACCAGCACCAGGTGCTCCTAATTCAAATACTATGCCATCGACCCTTCAAGCCAACACGACCTACACCGCCGTCCTTAAGACTGACAAAGGCGATATTGAAATCGCCTTGGCGGCAGACGCCACGCCGATCACAGTGAACAACTTCGTGACACTCGCCAAAAAAGATTTTTATAATGGCACAATTTTCCACCGCACCATTAAAGGGTTCATGATCCAAGGCGGCGACCCAACAGGGACAGGAGCGGGCGGCCCAGGGTACAAATTTGCTGATGAGCCGTTCGACGGCGAGTACACACGTGGTACAGTGGCGATGGCCAACGCCGGACCAAACACCAATGGTAGTCAGTTTTTCATTATGCATGGTGACGTCCCGCTGCCGAAGAACTATGTCATTTTTGGTAAGGTAACCAAAGGCCTTGAGGTCGTTGATGCGATCGCGACCGCCCCAGTTGCCGTAGGCAATTCCGGTGAAGAGTCGCAACCCGTAACCCCGGTTACGGTAAAGACAGTAACGATTGAAGAAAAAGCAAAATAAGCCTAAGATTTGGTCGCCTCTAAAAAGAGGAAGAGCGGAAATTCTTTCCGCGCCAGATTCTCAGCCGCAGCCCTTGGGCCTGCGGCTGTATTTTTTGGCGAAATCCATTCTTCAAGTCGACTCACTAAGAGGTTGTGTTTGGTAAGGAGTTTGAAATAATACTGGAGCGGACGATGAAACGAAACGGTTGAAACAGAATTTTTTTGACCTGGGTGCATGTCGATTTCGTTGGTCATTTCAGACATGTAGCGGTCGAGCCGACGGTATTGCGTCGTTGTTTCGGCGTCCCAGCCCCAGGAACTTTGTTTTGGAATACGGAAAGCCGGATGGTTGAGGACAAGCAGTAAGCGGCCGCCTGGCTTTAAGACCCGTTTTACTTCGGTAAAAACACCGTCAACAGGTTTAATGTTTTGGATGGCTAGAATAATAATAACAGCATCACAAGAACCGTCTTTAATAAACGGGAGATGGTCGGCAGAAGAAGTGTGGAATGTGCCGTTGGGAATATTTTTTTTGGCCAGCGCGATAAGGTCGGGGGCGGCGTCTGCTCCTACCATGTGGGCACCCTCGTTGAGGAGTGCTTGCGAAAAAAACCCTTGGCCACAGGCGAGGTCGAGAATAGTTTTATTTTTGATAGGTCCAAGGAGGCGCAGCAGGTTTGGTAAGATGACCGTATTTTGGTATGAATCAGCTTTGCTAAGAAGTTCTTGGTACCAGGGTGCTACTTTGTTCCAAGAGGTTGATTTGGGTTTCATAGTATTTTAAGGATGGTGACTTAGATGGGGGTGTCACGGGCTTTATAGTGTGCGGTGCTAGATGAAAAACTTTGGTATCTGCATGCAGATAAGGTGTATGAGCGTGTGTTTCTAAGTATAGAAGGGAAGCTGAGTTTTGTAAAATACCTGCATGCTTTTCACCACCTTCTAAAGGTAGTATAATAAAGTACTATCCTATGTCTCCCTACGCTACCGAACTTCTCAAAACAACCTTTGGCTACGACTCGTTTCGCCTCAATCAAGAGGCGATTATTGACGCTGTTTTGAATAAACAAGATGTGTTTGCGCTTATGCCGACGGGCGGGGGTAAGTCCCTGTGTTACCAGATTCCGGCACTCATGTTTAACGGCCTCACGGTCGTCGTTTCGCCCCTCATCGCCCTCATGAAAGACCAGGTGGATGCGCTCCGCCTGAATGGTATCGAAGCGGCATATTTGAATTCTTCGATCGACCAGTGGGAGCGCGAAGAAGTGTTTCAGCAGCTTCGGATGAATAAACTGAAATTATTGTATGTTGCACCGGAGCGTTTAATGAGTGGTGGACAACAGTTTATGGGTTTTTTAAAAAGTTTAAACGTGTCACTTTTTGCAATTGATGAAGCGCATTGTATTTCGCAGTGGGGGCATGATTTTCGTCCGGAATACCGGATGTTGTCGCAGTTGAAACAGGTTTTTCCTAGTATTCCGACGATTGCACTGACCGCAACCGCGGACGATTTGACCCGCCGGGATATTGTGGAGCGTCTGGCGCTACAGAACCCGCGAATTTTTGTTTCAAGTTTTAACCGTGCGAACATTCATTATTTCGTTGAAGAAAAAAAGAGTGTGCGTGAACGTATTGTGGAATATTTACGTAAGCACCCGGATGATTCGGGGATTGTGTATACGCTGTCGCGCCAGTCGGCGGAAAACATCGCTCAAGATTTAAAAGACTTTGGTTTTGGGGCGCTGCCGTACCACGCCGGACTTGATCCGACGACGCGTGCGCGGCATCAGGAATTATTTTTGAAAGACGAAGTAAAAGTAATTGTTGCGACGATTGCTTTTGGTATGGGAATTAACAAATCCAACGTGCGTTTTGTGATTCATGCTGATCTGCCCAAAAATATTGAGAGCTATTACCAGGAGACCGGTCGCGCAGGGCGAGATGGTGTTCGGAGTGAGGCAATATTATTTTACAGTCCGGGGGATGTGATGAAACTGAAACGATTCATTACGATGGAAGATAATCCGGAACAAAGCCGGATTATGCTCAATAAATTATCGAAGCTGGCGGCGCTCTGTGAAACGAGTATTTGTCGCCGCAAAAACATGTTGAATTATTTTGGAGAAGAAGCGCCGGAGACGTGTGCTAGCTGCGACGTGTGCCTAAGTAGTTATGAGCGGATTGATGCCACTGTAATTGCCCAAAAAGCTATTTCAGCTGTGGCGCGCCTGGCTGGAACGCATGGTCTAACGTATGTGGTAGATTTTTTACGCGGCTCAAAATCGGAAAAAATTCGGTCTGACCACCGTTTGCTCCCGACGTATGGTGTTGGGGCAGATATTTCAAAAGAGGAATGGTTTCGGTATATCAAAGAACTCATTGCCCGCGGTTATTTGCAGCAAGTGGGGGATGAGTATCCGGTGGTAAAATTAACACGACAAAGCGAAGCGGTGCTCCGTGGCGAAGAGCGTGTTGAATTAGTGCGCTCGGTGAAGCGGGCGAAGAGTCGTTCTGGCGATCAGATATATAACGAAGATTTGTTTGATCTCCTTAAGGCTGAACGCGCGGCTATTGCTCGCGCTGAAAATGTTCCCGCCTATCTTATTTTTTCAGATGCTACGCTTATCGAGCTGGCTACGTATTATCCGCAATCGCTCGAAGACTTGTCGCAAATTTCTGGATTTGGTGAAGTTAAGTTGCGTACGTACGGACAGCAGTTTTTACGTGTGGTTGTAGAGTATTGTCACCGATTCCAGGTTGGCTCTAAAATGAATGAGAAAGAAGTAAAAATTAGGCGCGAACCTCGGGCGGAGAAATCGAGTGATACGAAACGGGAAACGCTGCGTCTGTTCCAAGAAGGAAAAAGTGTTTCGGAAATTGCGCTGGAGCGTGATTTGTCCGAAACAACCGTTGAGGGCCATTTGGCATATTGGATTGAGGTAGGGGATTTGCAGCTAGAGCAGGTAGTCGCTTCCGAGAAAATTGAGCTCATTAAACGGGTGGTGCTTGAAATGGATGGGGCGCGGTTAACACCAATAAAAAATATGCTGGGTGAACAGGTGACGTATGGGGAAATTAGGGCAGTTTTAGCGTCGCTAAGTGGAAAGTCATAGGATTTTTGCGCTCAGCTATTGACAAAATAGCGTATTTAAGCTAGAATAAGTTGTTATTAATTCAGTCCCTGCCCAAATTGGCAGGACAGACTCGAATCCTCTAGTGTCATTTCATGCGTGACTTAGGAAGCGGGTCACGTAAACAATGTATATGACACAGAACTCTTCTACCGAAGATGTGAGTTTTCACAATCTCGGTATTGCTCCAAAACTTTTGGAGATCCTCGACGCGAACAAATTTACCACCCCAACCCCTATCCAACACCAGGCAATTCCGCCAGCTTTGGAAGGTAAAGATATTGTGGGTATTGCCCAAACCGGAACGGGAAAAACCTTGGCTTTTGGTATTCCCACTATCCAGAATATTGCCCAAAACCGAGGCCGCGCTTTGATTATCTTGCCAACCCGTGAACTCGCTCTCCAGGTTGATGAAACCTTTCAAAAAATTGGCCGCCCAATTGGACTTAAGACTGCTGTTCTGATTGGTGGTGCGCCAATTCAACCCCAGACCCGCGCACTTCGGGCTAATCCGCATATTATTATTGCAACCCCTGGTCGTTTGGTAGACCATCTCGAACAAAAGAATGTTAGTCTCCACGATGTGAGCGTCTTGGTGCTCGACGAAGCCGACCGCATGCTTGATATGGGTTTTGCGCCGCAGATCAAAAAGATTTTATTGAACGTTCCAAAAGAAAGGCAGACGCTTTTATTTTCGGCCACACTGCCGCACGAGATCATGAAGATCGCGACCGGCTTTATGAAGCTGCCTTTGCGTATTGAAGTTGCTACGCAAGGTACTACTGCGGACCGGGTGGAACAAGAAATTTTTGTTATTCCAAATGATCGCAAGATGCGGCTGCTTGATAAATTACTCACTGATTGTGTAGGGACGGTTTTAGTTTTTGCACGTACTAAGCACGGTGTAAAAAAAGTGTGTCGCCAAATTCAGGCCATGGGTCACACAACTGCCGAACTTCATTCAAATCGTTCACTCGGTCAGCGTCGCCAAGCCTTGGAAGGCTTTAAATCCGGTAAATTCCGTATCCTTGTTGCAACCGATATTGCTGCGCGGGGTATTGATGTAAATGATATTGCGCTTGTCGTGAATTATGATCTGCCTGATCAGAGTGAGGATTATGTGCACCGCATTGGCCGTACAGGGCGCGCCGGTAAAGGCGGTAAAGCAATTTCGTTTGTTGCGCCAGACCAGCAGAAAGATTTGTATCAAATTGAACGCCTGATTCGGAAGCATTTGGTGGTGAGTCAGTTGCCAGAATTGCCAGCAGCCCGTCCGCCAGTTGCCATGCCGCCTCGTGATGCCCGCCCCCCACGCCAAGGGTTTGGTTTTGGTGGAAACAGTGGTGGTCGTGGTGGTCACCAGCGTTCAGGCAGTGCGGCCGCGCAACAGCGCCAGACGCCCACCGGCTATCAGCGCCGACGCT
Organism: uncultured Gammaproteobacteria bacterium; assembly: GCA_964634875.1. Classification (GTDB taxonomy): domain Bacteria; phylum Patescibacteriota; class Patescibacteriia; order Magasanikbacterales; family GWA2-37-8; genus CAZECR01. The sequence goes on along the minus strand of CAZWKA010000010.1, from coordinate 28,131 downwards.
ACTAAAGTATTTTTTGAGAATAAGACGGTTAAAAACCGTCTTATTTTTTTATTACCGTTCGCTATGGCACCGCATCTGTCATTCCCGCGCAGGCGGGAATCCAGGGTTTGGAGTAGGTAGCATTCTTTTCCACTCCTTTTGGCAGCAAAAGGAGTGGAGCAACCTGTCCCCGGCCTTTGTGGTACTGTCGAGGGGAAAAACTGCCGAGCGAGTGATCACTTCGCAGCCAGTTCGGATTCATCAAAACTCAACTGCCAATGTTCATGTGCTGGAACCGTGGCAGCTACCCTGCGGGACGTTTTGATTCGTCTCGAACTGCTGGGCTCAGTGCTCAGGCGCTCGGGGAGTGATGGCGATGTGATTGTGCGAGATTGTGTCGGCGATGTGCGGATGATATAGTAGTCTTGTTATAAGTATAAAAACTATGGATTTTTTTTCACACGGACTCTGGAGCGCAACGCTGGCTAAAGCTGCTAATCTATCGACGAAGAAAGTCGAGCTTAATCCTTGGTGTGCAGCCTGGTGGGGCGTGTTCCCGGATGTGTTTGCGTTTGCTTTGCCGACAGTGTGGACGCTTGGTGGGTTAATTACGGGGACATTAGATCGCTCAACCATTCCCAGTCCGGAAGCGGGAATAGAAGTTCAGCAGATGGGTCCTCCGGTTTTTAAATTAGCGCTTGAATTATATAATTACAGTCACAGCTTGGTACTTTTTCTGATTATTTTTGGGGGGATATTTGTTATAAGGTATTTGCGCAACCACCATAAGCTGTGGTGGCAACTCGTGCCGTGGGTAATGCTCGCGTGGCCGCTTCATATACTGGCCGATATCCCAACACATTCGACCAGTTTTTATCCAACGCCTTTTTTGTGGCCTCTATCGAGCTTTAAAGTGAATGGATTTTCGTGGAGTCATCCGGTGTTTATGACGGCGAATTACGGTTTACTTATCGTGGTAACGATTATACTTTTCTTCAAAAAACGAAAAATGCAAAAGAATGGTCAATAAATAAAAAAACAACCCCGGTTTAGCCTGCCAGCAGGCAGGTCGGGATTGTTTTTGGGTAGTGTGAAGATGTTTATTTTACGCTACTTCGTAACCAGATACCTGTAATTGAAGTGGAATCATTTAGTTGTGTTCCGTAGATGCTTACTTTGTCGCCAACAGCTACGTCAGCGAGTGTCAGGGTGTTCCATTCCTTTCCAAAGAAAGAAACTTTTCCAGTCGCCACAGTGTAGATAATCCCTTTTTCGTTTTTAACTGTAAGGACGGTATCAGTTTTAGTAGTTACCGTGCCGCTTACCGTGATCGGATGAGTGCGGGCAATGATGTTAACGAGGCGGGCAGCGATGGTTTTGGCTGTACTATTGAAAGTACCGGTTACTCGTACCATTGTGCCGACTGCGATATCAGAAAGTGAAGCAGTTAAACGATCATTCTTTTTGATAGTTGTGCTGCTGTTTGTGGTAACGGTTACTGGGCCGTTCTTAGTTTCGATGATAAAACCAGTGCCGGTGGTGGAAGTAACGGTGCCGGAAAAGCTTCCATTACGGCTTTCCAGGGATTCATTACGAATAAGTTTGGCAATAATAGTGGTGCTGGTACCGGTGGTATAACCGTTGACCATCACTTTATCGTTTGTTTTAATTTCATCAAAAGTCATTTTGCCGCCGCCTTTCATTACGAGTTTGGCGTTGGTAGTGTCAACTGCATGGCTGACACCGTCTTTACTTACCACGGTCAAATGCATGCCGTTAATCGTGCTGACTGATCCGCGCACTACAGTTTCACGTTTCTTCTCTAATCTCTTTTCCATTTTTTCGCCAACTTTATTCTTGAGCTGAGCTTCGGTGCTGAGCCCTGGAACATTTAAGCCGAGGCGAACGTCATTAGTTTTTGCTAAAAGGGCGGTGGTAGGTAAAAGTAAGGGGATCATGGCTGCTAAGCCAATGACTGTAGAAGCTGTTTTCATAGATGGGTAGGTATAATTTAAAGTGTTTTTAAAGATTTGTCCGACCTTTTTCTCTTTCTCTATACATATACACTAGGGGTAGGCAAAAAGTTACAGCGGCAAGAGGCGGCGTTGACAGCAGCGGTTGGCGGCACTATAGTAAAAGAAAGTATGCTCAGAAAATTTATTTGTAATTGTGCCTCTATGAAGAAAGTTTTTTTGATAAGTGCCTTAACTTTTGTAGTAATAGTAACCGCTGGTTGCAACTGGCGTGCCCGTCTCGGGCTTGAACCCAGCACCGCGGTTGATCAGGAAGAAAAGCAGGTACAAACCTATTTGTTAAAGAGCGCTTCAAGCACGCTCAACTGGAAAATCACCAAAGTGCGTGGTTTTAGTGGGGAAGGGGCGATGAAATTAGCATCAGGTACCTTCACTACCGAGGAATCTGGCGTCACAGGTGGTTCGTTTGCGCTTGATACTGCCTCGCTGGTTAAAAATGGCGGTAATACTTTGGCGGCTGACCATTTTAAAGTAGATGCTTACCTCAATGCGGCCAAGTATGTTGCGGTAACATTTACAATTGACGAAATTCATAGCGTAGACGTCCGGGCAGCAGCACCAACCGCCTACGAAGTAACGGGTACACTTCGGGCTTCTTTTTGGAGTAAGCAAATTACCTTCCCGATTACGTTCGTAGAAAAGAACGGTGAGCTCGTCGGGGACGCTACGATTTCAACGACTGCCGGAACACAGGCGGGTCGTACCGAGCTTCCAGCTGAGGCCAAGACATGGCTTGGAACTGGTAATGCAGATGTTGTTTTGCACCTAGTTGCTGTCAAACAATAGGCGTCATATATGATAAAACATCCTACTTTCACTGAGGGTAGGATGTTTGATTTTGGCCCTTTGGTGTGATACCGTGAGTATGCCTAAGTTAGTTTTGAATCTACGTCAGGCGGAATTGGATGGATGGAAATAAAAAATAATAATATATATGAGTGAGCGACCTCGTGGCGAAGGACGGGTGGTTGAACAAAAGGAAAATAAAGAAAAAGTTACTGAAGTAGCACGTGTTTTTTTGTTTCAGTCGATTGACCCCAGAAGCTTGCCTACAACATGGAGTGTTGAAAATTGGAATTTTACCGAGACACTTTTAATTAAAAAGGCTGGAACAAAATCAACTGATCAACTATCACCTGTAGGCGGCAAAATCAATAAAGGTGAAAAGCCGCTGATGGCTGCTCGTCGTGAGGTGGTGGAGGAAACCCATCTTCGTCCAACCAGCCGCAGCACACGTGAGTTACAGCAAAATCAAGAATATAGTCTAGATTTGGGTGGTGGCAAAAAAATGGAGCGCTTGGTTCGTTATTACGTTGGTCAAATCTTGCCGAGGCCAATGGATCGTCCGTATGCGCTTGATGTCGAAGAAGATAAGATAGCTTCTTTTGTGTATTTAAGCAGAGATCAGTTTGAGCAACTCTTAGCTGACGGATCAGCTTCTATTGATGGTGAAACACTGTCCGCTCTTGATAGCTTGCGTAGTGACGGTGGGCGAACGGACAAAATAACTACGGACAACGAAAGTCTTGATAAAATTCATAAAGAAACCTTGTCGGAATTTTCTTTAGTTGAGGCAGCAAAAAAACTTTCTGTTCTCGAGCATGCGATGTGGGCGGTGCGGCTCAAGGACAAGGCACTGCATGCAGAAGAGTACGAAATTTTTAATAAGGAACGGCAAGAAATTTTTTCGCGTATTGAATCGTTGCGCAACATCTTGAAAAGGTCAAAAAAAGAAATTACCAAAGAGGAGGTTGTTGCGGCTGTACGCGAAGCTGAAGAGCTGTGGAAAACTGTTGTAACAGCATACGAGTGTACACCGGAGCAGATTAGGCGTGCGCTCAAAAATTCTAATATTGAAGAGATGCGCGATCACGCGACGGAACGTTTCGATTTGGAAACAGGCGCCGGTGTGCCAACCATAAATTTTATTTTCCCTTTGCTTATTTCAGACGAGTCAGATCTCCGTGAGCGCCGCACCCTCATGCGTAATCCGCAGATGCTTCGCCTCATGAAAATTTCCGATACCTTTTGGCATCTGCGCCAAGTGCAAGAGCACGGTGACGAAGCGGCCAAAAGCGTTGCAACCTTGGCAAAACGTTTTAAAATTACTCCAGAAGCCCTAGCAGCTTTTCCTAAAGACAAAATTCCTGAAGAAGCCATTGCCTACTTTAGCTCGGCAACTTTTATTTCACACCCAGAAAATTCGCAAGAAATGAAGAAAGCGGAACGAAAGACACTTCTTTCGCCAGAGTTTTTTCAGGAGCTTCCCGAGCTTAGCCAAAAAATTGATCAGTACTTTGAAACACTGTACGCTGCCGCGGATGTTAAGGATGTGCCGCTTGATCAGCATGCGCTCGTCAAAAATGCTGATGCTTTAAAACTATGGGATATTGCCTTTAATATGAGTGGTGAACTTCCCAAAGATCCAGAAGAGGCACGCATGGTGCGCTGGGAAGCGTCGCGTAAACTTGGTCTCATGATGATGCTTTTTGAGGTTGAACAAATACAAAAAGAGGTTCTTGCAACGGGAGTTAAACCGATTCAAGATATTGAGAATGCGCTTGGTACGTTTGAGGTTGTTAAAAATCAAGGGACAGCTGTCGTAAAAGAAGGGGTTTTTGGTCCAGAAAATTATGCGGTAAAAACATATACTCGTGAAAAAGAATTGCTTTCCTATTTTCGTAAAATTATTGTACGGGATGAAGTTTCTAAAAAGGAAGCCATGGACACTTTTGCTAAATCAATTGTAGTTACAGAAACTTCAGGTAAAGCTCTCGCTGCGCTTGCTATGGAAACGATTGATTTTAAAGATAAGGTTCTCAATAAAAAATACAAACCCGTTGGTAAGGTGGAGATGCCGCACTTCGTTCGCGAACTTATTAGTGGAATTCTTGAGGAAGCTAAGCGTCAAGGGCAGCAGGTCCGGATTGTGCAATATAAAGAATTTCCTCCGGAAGGAGAAACCTTCAAAGCAAGTAGTGGACCAGGCGGCACGGGGAATGTGCGTATGGGCAAGTTCTATGTCGAGCATACGGACAGTGCGGGCGTGGTACGCAATCGTGAAATGCAAATTTTTCTGCCACGAATTATTAGAAAGAGTGACGGAAGTGTTGATCGGATTGAATCGGGAGAGGCTGACTTTGAGTATAAAAAAATCGACGACCGTGACTATAGTGTCTCGCGCCTTTTTTCTACTGAGGGGCTCAGGTCATTTATGGAGCTCATGTACCCGGCCGAAATTTACGGTGACTCGATTCGTCCGATTTATAAAACCAAAGCTAAGTAAGGTATGTCCAAAAAAACCTATCATTTCCCGCAAGGTTTTTTCTGGGGTGCTTCTACGTCATCGCATCAGGTCGAAGGACATAATGTAAATGATTGGACCGAATGGGAACAATCTGAAAAACGCTTGAAGTATTTAACGGAATCCGGCCAGATTGAAAAACATGGCAAGCCTAATTTTATTTCTGGGAAAGCTGTCAACCACCACCATTTATTTCGCGATGATTTTGAACTGGCAAAAAAATTAGGGCACAATAGTACCCGATTTTCGCTAGAGTGGTCGCGCATTGAACCAGATGAAGGTCGGTTTAGTAAAAAGGCGCTCAATAAATATCGCGACACCATAGCTCATCTTGAAGAAACCGGCATTGAACCATTTGTAACCTTGTGGCACTGGACAATACCGCTCTGGTTGCGCGACAAAGGCGGATGGAGTAATCCAAAAGTGATCCAATACTTTGAACGCTACGTAGAAGAAGTAATGAAAGTAATGGGGGATAAGGTGCGGTTTTGGATTACACTCAACGAGCCCGAAATTTATACAACGCAATCATACCTGACAGGCGTCTGGCCACCTGAACAAAAAAATCCTTTTAATTATGTGCGTGTGCTTCGGCATCTGATCAAAGCCCACTGCCGGGCATATCCGGTTATCAAAAAATATAACAAGGATGCCAAGATCGGTATCGCCAAAAATAATATTTACTTTGAACCGCACACGAACCACCCCATTAACCGGATTGCTAAGCGCCTTTCCGATTGGTGGTGGAATGAATATTTTTTAAACAAAATTGACGCCTGGCAAGATTTTATCGGGCTTAATTATTATTTTCATAACCGGATTAATTTTTTTATGATTCGGAATGAGAATAAAGTTATGTCCGATTTGGGTTGGGAATTGCATCCGGAAGGGATTTTCCACATCCTTAAAGATCTGAAAAAATATAATAAGCCCGTGTATATTACGGAGAACGGTTTGGCAGATGCGGGCGACAAAGACCGTTCGTGGTATATCCGTGAGATTTTAAAAAATGTTCACCGCGCGATTGAAGCTGGGGTAGACGTGCGCGGATATTTGCATTGGTCGCTGATTGATAATTTCGAGTGGGACAAGGGTTTTCATCCGCGGTTTGGACTCGTAGAAGTTGATTATGCAACGATGGAGCGTAGGCCGCGCAAGTCGGCACTCTACTATAAAGAAATTGCACTGAATAATGTTTTGGAGGAAATGATTGAGGAAGAAAAGAAGTAGATCTTTTGTCATTCCGAATAAAGCGAAGCGTAATTGAGGAATCCTTTGGCGTCTGTTTATAAACCAACCTAAAAATAGAGATTGGATTTACGGGATTCCCTGTCTATCGCCTGGCAGGCTCCACTCGTGCGAACTCGGTCGATGATAAAAATTGAGAAGGCCGGCGCTTGGGAGCGCCGGCCTGTGGTGTTGTGTAGTGTCGTCGCTACTTTGCGACGCAGACCGCGATAGCGGCCTTTACGTCGCGTCGGGTGGCCCAGGGATCGGGCGACTGCGGTGCCGGGACGACTTCGACCAGCTGGGTCGTGATACGGCCGGTCTCGGGGTCGACGCCGTGCTTGATCAGGTCGTTCATCGGCTGGTTCGGAGCGCACTTGATCATGCGGAAGGTGGCCTTGGCGCCACAGACTACACGACTGGCCACGAGCGGCTCATAGCTCGAACCATCATTCGCGAACTTCACGAGGAAGTCCGCTCCCTCGCCTCGCGGGTCCGCGGCGGGTCCACCGGAGTCGAGAAGGAAGTGGTCGCTGCCCACGTCGAAGCAGCCGCCGCCCGGACCGAGGGCTACCTTGGTCAGGAGCCTGCTGGGCTCCCCGAGCCAGCACTGGCCGGGTCGCTTCACATCCGACGCCCCGACGCAGTAGTTCGGGTCAGCGAGATCGGCACGGGCACAGCCGGCGAGAACGGAAAGGGCCAGGACGAATGCTCGGATCAACTTGATGGACATCGTACACCCCCTTTAGGGTTGGTAAATCTGACGGCCTTATACCACAAAATCAGCCTTTTGTCAAGGGGGTAGGAGTAATTATTGGCTAATATAAGCCATTTTTTAGTTTTACTTTAATGCCCAAGCTTTGACTTTGACATCAGGTGCGAGTACAATGGCTCTATTCACATTAAAATTGGTCTATGTCTGCACTAGAGATTACGAACGTCAGTAAAATTTTTAAACAAGAGAAAAAAGCCGACCTTAAAGCGCTTGATAGCGTGTCGGTCAGAGTAGAAGAAGGTAAGATTTATGGCCTCCTGGGGCCTAATGGCGCTGGCAAGAGTACGCTGATTAGTATCGTAAGCGGCATCTTGGTGCCAACAAGTGGTGAGGTAAAACTGTTTGGTGTTGATGTGGCGAAAGAAACAGAAAAGGCTAAAATGTCGCTCGGTATTGTGCCGCAAGAAATTGTAGTTGAAATGGCGTTCACTGTTGAAGAAGTGCTGTATTATTTTGCAGGTATGTACGGTGTTCCGGTCGCTGAACGCGCTAAGCGGATTACCGAAGTCTTGGAAGATTTGAGTTTGACCGATAAGCGCAAAGAACGTGCCCGTAATTTGTCGGGCGGTATGAAGCGCCGGCTCATGATCGCGAAAGCGATTATGCATAAACCAAGGTTTTTGATTCTCGATGAGCCGACCGCTGGTGTTGACGTGGCTCTGCGCCAAAAAATTTGGGAATTAGTTCGGCGCTTGAACGGCGAGGGCACAACCATTTTGTTTACCACACATTATTTGGAAGAAGCGGAGCAGCTTTGTGAATCAGTCACGTTTATTAATCACGGCAAGGTGGTGAAAGAAGGTAAGCTTTCCAAAATTCAACAAGAATTTTCGAAGAATGTGATCCACTTTGAATTGTTTGACCGTGCGCAAGCGCCACTTGCGGGTGTAAACCCGGTCGGAAACGAATATGAATTTCCAATTACTGATTTGTCTGACGATATGACCAGGGTAATTAAGCATTATGGCGAGAACCTGAAGTCGGTACGTAATGCCGCACCGTCACTCGAGACGATTTTTCTTGATCTGACGAAATAGCTGCCCTGTCATTGCGAGGAGCGAAGCGACGAAGCAACCCCCTCGATCTGAGAGTGTACTTGTTAAAAATTCATACTATTTAATCCAGGGGATTGCCGCGTCGTCCGATGCGAATCGGCCTCCTCGCAATGACAAACTATAAAATATGTCCTATATGTGGGCGCTGTACGCGCGTGAAGTAAAACGTTTTCAGAAAATTTGGCTTGATACTATCTTTAGTCCGATCGTATCGATGATTTTATACTTGGCGGTTTTTGGTGTGGTTACGGGAACACAGACTGTCGGCGGGCACACGTATTTGTCGTTCGTGTATTCCGGGCTTCTCGGCATGATTATGGTTAATAGCTGTTTTTCCAATCCGAGCTTCGCGCTCATCATCGCGAAGAATGTTGGTAATATTGTGGATCTGCAAGTTGCTCCTATTAAGCCGTGGAAAATCGGTGTAGCCTATTCGGCAGCAGCACTGACCCGCGGGTTTTTCACGATTTGTTTTTCAGCTTTGCTGACAGTGTGGTTCGTTCCAGGCCTCACTCTTCTCCACCCTTTTATGCTTATTGGTGTTATTCTTTTGAACGGCTTGGTCTTCGGTATGCTCGGCGTCGTGTTTGGTATGTGGGCCAAGAATTTTGAAGCCCTGACCTTTATTACAACGTTCGTTTTGCAGCCGATGATCTTTTTGGCTGGGGTGTTTTATCCGGTAGCGAACTTGCCGGCGCCGTGGTCAACGATTAGCTTGTTTAATCCGCTCCATCATACGATTAACCTCGTTCGGTATTCATTCTTAGGCTACGCTGATGTAAATCCGCTTATCTCGTTCGCTGTAGTAACTGGTATTGGTATTGTGCTTTTCAGTGTCATGCAATATTTCACCAGAAAAGCGGTGCGGATGTAGTTTTAGCAAAAATTAGCCCCATTTCTCGTTTTACCCCCCCCTAGTTAAGGTGAGAACAACCAATACGTGTATGCCCGACCTTGCCGCCTTGGTAGCTCCATATTTGGCAATGAGTCAATTTTGGCTCTACGGCATTATTTTTATTATTTCAGTTTTAGAATCTTTAGCTTTTGTTGGTTTGATTGTGCCGGGTACGACGGTGGTCTTGGCTGCGGGCGTTTTGGCCTCTCGGCATCTCCTCGATTTTAGAGCTTTGCTTTGGTGTGTAGCGCTCGGCGGTGTAATTGGGGATACAATAAGTTTTTTCTTAGGAAGGCATGGTATCACGTTGTTTAGTGAACAAAGCCGTTTTTTTAAAAAAGAATATGTCGAAAAAGGGCATGAATTTTTTGAGCGGTATGGAAACAAGAGCGTGTTCTTTGCCCGTTTTTTTGGACCCTTTCGGCCGATCATTCCTTTTATCGCCGGACTTACAAAAATGGATTTTAAAAAATTTTTGTTTTATAATGTAACTAGCGCTTTCATCGCTGCACCGGTATATTTATTGTTTGGATATTTCTTTGGCGAAAGTTGGCGGCGGCTCCGGCATTTGCACGGCGCCCCAGAGATTGCCTTTTTGATTCTGGTTATTGTTATTGGGGCAATTATTGTCAGCCGGAAGCAAAAGAAGTTGTTAAAATAATCAAAACTATGCTCACGTTTTTACAGGCAGCTATTCTAGGGGTGGTCGAAGGACTAACCGAATTTTTGCCGATATCTTCGACCGGGCACCTGGTTTTGGCGACGGCAATACTTAAGATTCAGGAAAGCGAGTTTGTTAAAAGTTTTGAAATAATCATTCAGTTGGGCGCAATTCTAGCTGTGGTAGCGATCTATTTTCGAAAGTTGTTTTCGTGGGAACTTATTAAACGTTTGCTCGTAGCGTTTTTACCAACCGGAATTTTGGGGTTAATACTTTACAAAAGTGTTAAGCACTATTTACTTGGTAACAGCATGGTCGTGACAGCGGCCTTATTCATTGGAGGTATTGTTCTTCTGGTCTTTGAGCGCTGGGCGGCGAAAAGGGGGGCGGCAGAAAATAAAACAGTGCTCCAGGAAATTGAAACTATCAGTTATAGGCATGCTTTTGTGATCGGTCTATGCCAATCGGTAGCCATGATTCCGGGTGTTTCACGGTCAGCAGCAACAATTGTCGGTGCTATGCTGCTCGGACACGACCGGAGAGTCGCTGTTGAGTTTTCGTTTCTCCTAGCTATACCTACTATGCTGGCTGCCAGTGGACTCGATATCATTAAGAACTATTCTTTATTTACTACCGAGACTGTGCCAGTTTTGGCAGTTGGCTTTGCGGTAAGTGCGATCACTGCTTTTATCGCTGTAACCTGGCTCTTGAAGTACGTCCGAACCCATACGTTCAAGCCGTTTGGTGTGTACCGGATTGTACTTGCGGCAGCGGTTTGGCTGGGTTTGCGCTAGGACTGGTTAAAAAACACAACGGATGCCCACCGGTTTTAGTGCCTGGCCTTAAATGCGAATTGTGCACAATTTAGTTACGTAGATTACGTACTAAGATTTGAGCGCTTTTCTTATATCTTGTTCAATCTGAGCTGCAAGTTTTTTTGGATCAGAGAATTTTTTGGGTCGGCGCAGGAATTTTTTAGTGGTAATGGTGAGGTGCTCGCCGTAGAGGTTGGCTGAGAAATCAAATAAATGGACCTCAAGACAGTCTTTTCCTGTAAGCGAGTTATAGCCGTAGTAGAGAAGGCCGCGGTAAGGAGCAGTGCTTGCACCAATGGTGACGGTACTGCTGTAAAGGCCTTTGGGGAGTTTTTGAGCTGCTTCGATTGGTAGATTTGCCGTAGCTGCGCCAAGTTTGGTTCCCTGCTTGTTGCCGGGAGTTACTAATCCTTGGACGGTGAAATGACGGCGACGCAAAATAAAACGGGCAATGCTTGAAGAAACAGCGGCGAATACAACAGCTGCTGCAACCGGAACGATACGCATAGTTTTGAGAAAGGTAAGTAAAAAGGATGGATTCGAGTATGCCATAGATACTGCTTTAGTTCAAGGGTGCTTTTGCATAGACGTGTGTAGTAATTCTTGCTATAGTAGGGCTGTTAATTTTTTATCGGTTCTTATGGCAATTCTGGTTTCGGGTTCGCTTGCGTACGATTATATCATGAATTTTCCGGATACTTTTCGTAATCATATTTTGCCTGACCAGTTACATATTTTGAGTGTTTGTTTTACGGTTGATCGGTTGGAACGCGGCTGGGGAGGGACGGGTGGAAATATTGTCTATACATTAAAAATGTTGGGGGATGATCCGATTATTGTATCAGCGGTCGGACGCGACGGCGGGGCATATCTTGAGTACCTCAAAAAGAATGGCATAGCTTCGGCGCTTGTTCTGGAAGATGAAAAGTTGTATACGGCTTCTGCCCATATTACGACCGATAAGGACAATAACCAGGTAACAGCATTTTACAACGGCCCCTTGGAACGGGCTCGAGAGATCTCGATTCACGATTTGAAGCAAAAGTTTGGTTTGGCGATCGTGGCACCAACCGCCAAAGAGGTGATGATGCGGCATGTCAAAGAATGCCGTGAGCTCGGAATTTCGGCGGTGTTTGATCCGGGTCAGCAGATTACGACATTTAATGACGCCGAGCTCCGAACGACGCTCAGCCAAAGCGCTTTTGTGATCGGGAATGACTACGAAATTAAATTGTTACAAGAGCGAACCGGATGGGATGCCCATGAAATTTTGAAAAATACCCCTGTTATGATTACGACGCTTGGTGAGAAGGGTTCAATTGTGACCACTGCTACCGGCGAAGAGTTTGATATCGCACCTTGCCCACCAGAATCGGTTGATGACCCAACTGGAGCAGGGGATGCTTATCGGGCAGGATTTTTTGTGGGGGTTGAAAAGGGCTTTGACTATCAGGTCTGTGGCCAGATGGGGAGTGTGGCGGCAAGCTATGCAGTTGAGTCGTATGGGACTCAGCACCACCAGTTTACGGTGAAAGAATTTAAAGACCGTTATAAAAAAACCTACGGGACAGAATTAAAAATTAAGTAAAAGGGGGTATGCATAAAGTCCTTCGCACGCTCATTGTTTCCGATCTATTTATTGTAGGTAGTTTTGGTCTTATCCAGCCGATTTTTGCCATTTTTGTTTTGCAGGGGGTCAAAGACGCGACCGTGTTTGGGGTAGGTATTGCTCTTGCGGTACAACTTTTAACCAAGTCTTTGTTTCAAATTTTAGTCGGTAAGTGGGACGACGAAGAAACGGGTAATCGCCGCGAACTGTATACATTGCTGATTGGATCGTTTTTGATTGCCATAACGCCGTTTGGTTATGCCTTTTCTACTAATTTGCTCCATATTTACGCTATCCAGGTCATGTATGGTATTGGCGGGGCATTGTCGTTTCCGAGCTGGAGAATCATGTTTACACGTTATGCTCACCAAGAGAAAGAAGGGTATGAGTGGAGTGTTTACGATACGATTATTAGTTTGGCAACTGCGGTAACAGCTGCGCTTGGTGGTTATTTTGCCCAAATGTATTCCTTTCGGCATCTATTTATTTTTGTGGGCTGTTTTTCGCTTGTCGGAGCCGGGTTTATTGTCACTATTTTTAGGAATGAGTTTACCACACTCCCAACCTGGGGGTCGCTGATGGAAAAAAAGAAACATTCAGTTCGCCGGAGTGTAAAGAAAAAAGCATGATGTATAGTGTACTTGGGGTAGGCGTAGCCGTTTTTTTTGGTGTTGCCTTAAAAAAATTTAATTGGGCGCTAGGCTTTTTAATCGTTGCCTTTCCGGCCTATGTGGTCAGGCTCAAATTTGGATCATTACCCTCGACACTCCTCGAAGTTGTTTTTGGTGTAGTTTTTTTGGCTTGGTTGATCTTGTATGTGCGAGTCGACTTGCCAGTCTTGTTTACCAAAATCCGCGAGCACCGTTATTTTTTTGCGTTATTCGCGCTCTTTTTTGTAGCCTCACTTCTTGGTGTTGCGGTGAGTGACATGGTCATTTTGTCGTTTGGCCAATGGCGGGCATATTTTTTAGAGCCAATGGTTTTGTTTTTAATTCTTGTGGCGCGCAGTCGAGCCCTATCCCCGGGGCAGCTTGTCTGGCCTCTGGCTATTTCAACGCTAAGCCTTAGCGTGTACGCGGTTGTTCAAAAATTCACTGGTTTTGGTATTGCCACCCCAGAATGGACAGCTGCAGCTACGCGCCGGGTGACTGCGTTCTATACCTCGCCCAATGCTGTGGCACTTTATCTGGCACCGCTTATTTTTTTGGGAGTTGCTTTTGCTGCAAAATTGTATAAAGAAAATAAGCAGCGTGAGGCCGGTAGTATGGTTGTTATTGTCGCTGCATCACTTATGGCAATCGCCTTTACTTTTTCGCAAGGGGCTCTTATCGCCTTGGCTGCCGGGTTCGTGGTATTTATTGCTTTAATTGGTTATAAAAAAAGTGCTTTGTTTTTGGTGGGAAGTGGAGTTGTGTTGGTTGGAGTACTTGTTTTTTCCCCAAACGCATTACCACTGCATTATAAATCAGCGGGTAACAGAGTAATTCTCTGGAGATATTCCCAAGAATTTTTGACAGCCTCGCCCAAGAATTTTGTCCTCGGCGCGGGGGTGCGGCAGTTTTTTCGTAAGATCCAGAAGCCGTATTATGATGTAAAAAAATTAGAACGCCTTATTTATCCGCATAATATTTTCTTAAATTTTTGGACAGAAACGGGGTTGTTGGGAATGCTGTCGTTTGCGAGTATCTATGCGTATATGCTGCATGGTGCGTATGTTGTGTATCGACAGGGCGACAAAATATGGGGTGCCGGGTTGGTAGCGATGTTGGTCGTTTTTTTTGTCCACGGCCTTATTGACGTACCGTATTTTAAAAATGATTTAGCGATGTTGTTCTGGGTTTTGGCAGCTCTAGTTTTGCTTTTTAATACTAAAAATAATGAAACAATGCAACGATAACTCGTTGTCGCATTGTTTCATTACTTCATTGTTGTGCTTTATTACTTCGTCAATGTACTCCTCGCCCCAGGCATTATTCTGCACGAGCTCAGTCACGCTTTATTCTGCTGGCTCTCGGGCATACGGGTTTTTAAAATAAAGTTGTTTGGGTTTGGTAACCCACCTGGGTATGTAGAGCACGCAGAGCCTGAAACATTTATCCAGAACCTGCTGATTTCTTTCGGCCCTTTAATTTTTAATTCTTTGGGTGCGCTGGTATTGTTTGGTGGATTAGAAGCTCCTTTCTTAACCTGGCGAAATATACTTTTTGTCTGGCTCGCGATCGTGTTTGGGCTTGAAGCAATTCCGTCCGAAGGAGACGCGCGGGCGCTCTGGCAGGTCAGCCAGAGGCAGGTGCGGCGAAATCCTTTGGTAGTTTTTGGTTTAGTTTTTGTGCTCTTGCTCTATCTTTTAAATTTTTTACGGCGCTGGAAACTAGGATTTGTGTATATGGTTTTTTTAGGGGTGGCTGGAACAATTTTATTAAAACAGTAAAAACCGCTCTTTCTAGGAGCGGTTTTGTTTAGGTGTTTTGATGACTTCCGCAACTGGCTCGGGTAATTTTTTTCGAAAACGACCGTCGTCAATCATGAGTACAATGAGAATGAGCAATGCTCCTCCGATACCTACAAGATATTTTTCAGTACCGATAGCCATGCCAATTGCGGCCGCCATCCAGAGTCCAGCCGCAGTAGTGAGCCCTTCAACGTGGTCTTCACGTTGGATAATGCTGCCAGCACCGATAAAACCAATACCCACAATAACTTGGGCAGCGACACGCGAAGGGTCGCTAGAGCCAAAGGCATGCACGGAAAGAATCGTAAAAAGGGCGGCACCAGCAGTAACCAGGGCGTATGTTCTGACCCCAGCAGGCTTACCCACGCGCTCACGCTGCCATCCTAGCGTTCCCCCAAGTACAAGCGAAAGAAGGAGTTGTCCCAGGTACAAGACTTCATCCATAGGTTTAAAATAAAGGTAATTTAGAATAGCTAGTATATCATATATTGACGTTTATTTATATACTTGGTAGTATTGTTTTGTTCAAAACGGGCCAATAGCTCAATTGGTAGAGCATCGCGTTTGCAACGCGAGGGTTTGGGGTTCGAGTCCCCATTGGTCCACACTGTAACTTCTTCATGTCCACCAAGCAATCCGCCATCGATTTTATTCTCGACCAACTGAGTTCCCTTGGTAGTGTTGCAGCCCGCAAGATGTTTGGGGAGTATGCGCTCTATGTTGACGGCAAGGTGGTGGCCCTAATTTGCAATAATACGTTGTATCTTAAAATTACTGAACCAGGGAAAAAGTTTGTCGGCGATTTATACAAAGAAGGATCGGCATATCCTGGTGCTAAACAGTCGATGGTTATTGATAACGAACAGATTGAGGATAGTGATTGGTTGTGTGAATTAGTGCGAGTAACGGCCGCAGCATTGCCGCTGCCGAAAGCAAAAAAATAAAAAGCTGTTATGGATGTTCAAACAAATGATCCTTTGCACGGCAAAACACTTAAAATGATTCTGGAATTTTTGGTTGATTACTATGGTTGGGAAGGGCTCGGCGAGCGTATCCAGGTTAATTGTTTTGTTAATAACCCAAGTATTAATTCGAGCCTTACTTTTTTGCGTAAAACCCCGTGGGCGAGAGAAAAGGTTGAGAAACTATATCTTCACACAATATAAAGTGGTTGACGCTGTGTCCGCTGATGAGGTATTCTAAACCTAGAAAGATACTAATAAAACCTATGCTGCATAACCGGCGTATAAAAACATGGTCAGGATTCGCGAGGAGAATCGCTCAAGCTAAATAGCTGGGCGTGATTTAGTATGTATTTCCGCCCAAAAGGCGGTTTTTATTTACTCGTTTTCTTTTTTGTATGATTCAGTTATCAGCAGCTTCACTTAGAAAGTTGTGTGTGGCCCTAGCGATCTATCTGACGTCGTTGTTCGCCGCTAATACCCTTGGGCTTAAAATTATGCCCTTCCCCCTTGGCCTGCATGTGTCGGTTGGTATTATAATGTTTCCGGTGGTTTTTATTATGACGGATGTGGTTGGTGAGGTGTACGGTAAGCAAATAGCTCGTTATTTTGTCCTGGCCGGTTTTGTAAGCACAGCTTTGTTTATTCTGTATTCATTTGCTTCGTTTGCTCTGCCGTGGTCAGCGAGCGGTGAATGGGTGCGCGACGGATATAGCCAGGTTTTTGGCCTGTCGCTGCGGATCGCGATAGCCTCACTCGTAGCGTACGCGGTTGGCGAGTATCAAGATGTGGTAACATTTTTCTTTTTTAAACAAAAATGGGGTAACAAAGTTTTTTGGTTGCGTTCGTTTTTATCAAACCTGTGGAGCCAATTATTTGATACGGTGTTGTTTATGGTTATTGCTTTTGCAGGGGTGTATGAAACCCGGCTCTTGGTCAATCTGATCATTTCTTGGTGGTTGTTTAAAGTGGCTATGGGTGCTTTCTACACCCCGTTGTCGTACCTGGGGATTTATTTACTTCGGGAACGCTCCGCCCCCACAGTACCAACTGTCATTCCAGCATCACACGAGGAATCTCGAGGTTAATCTGAAACAGGCCCCTTGTCTGCCGATAGGCAGGCTCGTCGTTGCTTTGACTCCTCGCTCAGGATGAAAAATTTATTCTTTTTGTAACCACTACTATGATTGTACAACCAATTAAAACAAGGATTTTCAAAGAGAAAGAAAATTTGCTGGCGTTTGTTGTAGAGCATATCAAAAAACCAGCGGAAGGTTCGGTAGTTGTTGTAACTTCAAAAATCGTTGCTTTGGCGGAAGGACGGACAGTAACACCAAAAGATGTTGCAGCGAAAGCACGTCTCATTGGACAAGAGAGCGATGTGGCGATTGAAACCAAATATGTTTGGTTGACGCTGAAGGATGGGATGTTGATGGCGTCGGCAGGGATTGATGAATCAAATGCGAATGGAAAATTAATCTTGCTCCCCAAGGATAGCTACTTGTCGGCTAAAAAATTGCGTAAACAGCTCCGGCAAAAATGGGGGCTTAAGGATTTAGGTGTGCTTGTTACTGATAGCCGGACTATGCCACTCCGTGCTGGGGTAACCGGTGTCGCGCTCGGGTACGCTGGTTTTCGAGGTATTCGGGATTATCGCGGGCAACCAGATATTTTTGATCGCACATTCAAATTTTCCCGTACCGATGTCGCCGACAGTTTGGCAGCAGCGGCTGTTCTCGAGATGGGTGAGGGGAGTGAGCGGTTTCCACTGGCCATTATCGAAAAGGCGCGGATTGATTTCTGTAGTATCGTGGATGGAAAAGAATTGTGTATTGATTTGAAAGATGATATGTATGCGCCCCTGTTTGGGCCGCTTCTAAAAAAGAAAAGTAAGTATCGGTAGAAGTAGTGTGTTTAGGGCGTATTTTTGGCAGTTAAGAAAACCGTTAGTTACATTGACCAAACCCTTAAAAAAGAGTACAACTCATGGTAGTTTTTAATTCTTTTTTTGTATGTCGCTTCCTGAACACGTCGTCTGTATCCCCGATGGTAACCGCCGCTGGGCCAAAGAAAAGGGCCTGCCGAGTTTCATGGGCCACCGTGAGGGGGCTAAGGCGTTTGAAACAGTCCTGTATGCGGCGCTTGACGAACAAATCAAAAATATTACTGTGTGGGGCTGCTCGATCGATAATGTCACGAAGCGAGATCCTAAGGAGGTCAAGTTCCTTTTTGAATTGTTTGAGCGCCATTTTAAAAAATTATTGAAAAGTAAGGTGGTGCGTGAGCGCGAAGTCAGGGTACGTTTTCTGGGCGCTTGGAAAAAGTATTTCCCAGAGAGTTGTCAGGCAGTCATGCGCGAGGTAGAAGCAGCGACCAAAAAAAACGCTAACCACAACCTGACTTTTTTGCTCGCGTACAGTGGTGTGGAAGAAATGACCCAAGCTGTCCAAAAAATTGCAGCCACAAAAGCTAAAGACCCGGAAATGGTCATAACCGCGAACACGATCAAAGAATTTTTATATACCAAAGATCTGCCATCCGTTGACCTCGTCATCCGTACCGGTACGCATGGTGATCCGCATTTTTCGAGTGGTTTCATGATGTTTGATGTTGCCGATGCGCAATTGTATTTTACCCAAACGCATTGGCCAGATTTTGGTAAAGCCGAGTTCCATACAGCGCTGGTACATTTTGAAAATACCGAACGCCGGAAAGGGAAATAGCTTTTCGTTTTACACTTTTAGTTTCTATGTCTTCAGCCAAACAAACCTGTCCGGATTGTGGGCCAAATTTTACTAACCACCGAGCACAGCGCTCGCTTGCGCGGCTTGATGTGACGCTGACCTCACTAACCCAGCTCTCGACATTCATCTGGCGCGGGCTTGGCAGCGCTTTAGAAGTCCTTCGGGTAGAGCAGGGTATACCCTATCTTTTTAAAGGCTTGGCGCGCCTGGGGGTGGGTAAAATTATTACTACGCACCACGAAGAACCAGACAGCCGCTCAAAAGTATTCTGGGCCGAAGCAGAGAAACGAGGGATAGCGATGTACAAATTTGCTCTGTTCAAATCCGCAGCAGCTAAAGGCATTTTTGTTGCCGAACACAACGGCCGCAAAATTATCTTTGATATTTTACCGCGTATTGGTAGTGTCACATCACCATCCGTGGCCTGGATGGACGACAAGGGAATCATGCGAACTAAATTTGCGCCAGAAAATATTCCGATTGCCCGCGGCGGATTTGCCGAAACCGAACAAGAAGCGACTGCCTTGTTTGAAAAGATTGGGGGAACGGTGATTGTTAAGCCGCGCAGCGGTTCGCGTAGCCGCCATACGACAATACATATTGCTACGCGCGAGCAGCTTGTGAAAGCATTTTGGATAGCCAAAGAATTATCTCCTTGGGTAGTTGTTGAAGAAGAATTAAAAGGATATGTGCACCGGGTAACGCTGGTCAAAGGAAAAGTGGTTGGCGTCATGCGTCGCGAGCCGCCACATGTGGTGGGTGACGGGGTATCAACAATCCGGCAGCTGGTGGAAAAAGAAAATCTGAACCCTGCCCGCCAGGGGCCGCTCTTTCATGAGCTACATCTAGATGATGAAGCTGTGGTTGAGCTTGCCTACCAAGGCTACACGTTCGACAGTATTCCTCCGCACGGAAAATTGGTGGCGCTCGGTCAAAAAGTTGGCCGTGGTTCCGGAGGCTCAACAACGGATTTTACCAAAGTGTTGCATCCAGAAAATAAAGAACTTTTTGAACGTATTGGAGTGTTTATGGCGGATCCGCTCGTTGGTGTTGATTTTATTATCGAAGACATGGCGCGGCCGTGGCACGAGCAAATGCCGTCGGGTGTGATCGAATGCAATAGTCTGCCGTTTATCGATTTGCACCACTACCCACTTTACGGTGAGGTTGTAAATGCAGCCGGAGCGCTGTGGGATAGCGTGTTTCCGGGAAGCGGCCGTTAACAAGGTCTTTAGGGTTAAAGCTTTTTTTCTCACACCTTTGACAGGTGTGTTTTTTTCGTTCAAGATACCTGGGGAGGGTTTATTTTTGGAATTTTTGTATGAAAAAAAGTATTTTTTATGTTCTCATTACCACGATTACTGTTAGCACCTTTTTGTTTTCTCAAAAAGTACAGGGCGCTTCCGTCGCCTCCCCGCGCATTTTATTGAATGGCGAAACTTTGGTTATGGCCGAAAAAAAGATGGCAGCCAATGATGCGACCTGGACCGCACTTAAAGCGGCGTGTGACCGTTATGCTGCTGCAACTGTTGAATATCCAGATGGTAAAGCCTATGGTGACAGCAAGTTGATCGGCCAGGGCTATCAAGGCGACGGGTATGTTGAGCCAATTTTTAATTTGGGAATTTGTTACCAACTCACTAAAAATTCAGACAGCCCGGCGGCGCAAAAATATGCAACCAAAGGAATTGATATCCTCATGAAGATGTCAGTACCGCCTGGAAAAGCACATGCATATAACCCGCTTACCGACAGTGGTTATGGTATTCGTAACTTTGGTGTTGGTATGGCGATTGGGTATGATTGGTTCGCGGAAGCAATGACCGAAGCTCAGAAAAAACAAGTCTATACCAGTTTAAATCATTGGATTGCTGAATTTGAACGAAAAGGATTTGGTTATGAGCATCCACAAGGCAATTATTTTGCCGGGTATTTTGCTGCTAAAGCGCTGACGGCGCTGGCAACAGACGGAGATAATCCGGAGGCGGCAAAAATATGGACGAGCTGGAAAACAAAGTATGAAACGGTTGTGCAGCCATATTACCAAACCTGGATGAAGGGCGGTGGTTGGCCTGAAGGCTGGAATTATGGCGCACTCGCGACCCAAAATATGCTGTGGCCCGTGGTTGCAGCCTATACAGCCGAAGGAATTGATTTGACCCGGGATCAGGCCCGACCTTTTGGTTTGGTGCAAGATCAGGCGTACAACCTGATGCATTTCGCCTGGCCGAGTTTGAAATCGCTTGACGATGCTGGGACGGTGTATGAGGGCGATAACCCAACACCGACAAATTCAGCCTTATATACTTTTGAAGCTTTTGCCCTTCGACTCCTCAAAAAACCAGTTGCTCCAATATTTCAAAAATATGCCGAAGCGACGCGGGCAGCAAGTGGTAAAGCGCCGCTCTGGCAAGAATTTTTGCTCTGGGACAGTGCTGCGCCGTCGGTTGCTTATCAAACTGAGCCAACATCATTTGTGGGAGTAACGCAGGCAGCAATGCGTTCGAGCTGGAACACAGATGCAATCTGGGCGTCATTTACGGCTGGCCCGTACATCAACTATCCGGGTTCAGGCGAGGCGTCGTTCAACCAGGGTAGTCTGGCGATTGTCCAGGCAAATACGCCGTTTTTAGTTAATCCAACCGGAGCGCTGAATCGGAATGTTGTGCCTGGTAAAGATGACCCGTCGTACGGCGACCAGATTTATGATGATGGGTATGGCGGTAAAAAAAGAATTTTAGCGAATATTTTTTACCCCGGTGCCGGGCAGTTGGCGTTGTCACCGGATTTAAATGATTTGACCAAGGCGCCCGCAACTCGTCTGGCGAATTTTGAGGACGGGGGAAGCTATGTTGCTGTTGAGGGTAAAAATTTGGAGGCCATGTACCCTAAGGCGACGCTAACGAGTTGGACGCGACGCCTGGTGTATGTCCGGCCGAATATTTTTGTTCTGTCTGATAGCACGAATATTCCGGCAGCAAAAGACCAATTCCACGCGTGGTATTTGGCAGCAACACCCAAAGAAATCACCTCCGCGGTTGCGGGTGCGCGCCAGGTTCGGGTAACAAATAGCATGGGAGTAGTAGGAACAGTAACAACCCTCTTGCCCGCGTCGAATAAGGTAGGGTTGGTTAATGTGTTTGATAGTAATAAAGTATACCGTTTGGAAGTCCGTCCGGGTACAGCCGCTACTGCTCAAACATGGTTGACCACATTTGAGGTTGGGGCTAGCCAGGTGCAGCAAAGCATGTTGGCAGTAACCGGGGCGGCTGGTTCATCCGGGGTTCTTTTGGGTGGAGCAAAAAATACTGCGGTTGTATTTAGTGGTAGTAGTAATAACGCAACACTTGGGTATACGGTGTTAATGGCCCAAACAGAACATATAATTACCGGTCTTGTTCCGAGTGGATCTTATGCGATTACGGCTGTTAATGGCAAAATAAATATTGCTGCTGGTTCAGGCTTTACAGCGAGTGGTGCCGGTGTACTGCACTTCTTTACCGAAAACGCTACGGTTACGGCCTCAGCTGGTGTTTCGCCAGCGCCTTCAACACCTCCAACACCCGCGCCGCCAGCGAGCGGTGGGCAACCTGCCGCAACGCGCCCCGTATATTATCTGTATAATCGTGTGTATGGTCTGGATTTTTATACGGTAAACGCCGCAGAACGGTTGGCGCTTCTCAAAAATAGTGCGGTCTGGCAGGATAAAGGGATTGTCTTTAGGGTTCCGACCGCAGGACGATGTACTAATCCTGAGATTGCAGTAGTGCGCCGTTTGGCGCTTAAAAATGGGCGCGGATTTCGCTATATTACTGCTGATTATGAACTGGAGGGTTTGAACGGCAGCGCTTTTTCTGGTCAGTTTAATAATAATGGGACCGTTTTTTGCGGAACCGTGCTCGCTCCTTCGGCCAATACTGTTTCAGTCTATCGGATGGATCGCTCTAGTGGTTGGAATACCCGATTCACTACCTCGCTTACGGAGTACAACCGACTTATCCACTCCGGCAGTTGGGTGGGAAAGGGGATTGTCTTTTTTGCTCAAAAACCTTAATGATTTTGTAGTTTGTTTTTTGTTGCCTCCGAGAGGTCGACATGGTATACTTCTCTAACGCTCGAAGAGTGCTCAAAAAAACCTTCAAAAAACAACATGTAGTGTTGTTATCCACAGTTCGACCACTACAGGTAGTATCCTATCTATGGTATAATGAAATTCCTAACCAGGAATTTCATTATTTTTTTAACTCGTCCCTATGTCGACGATACTCAAGATTAAGAAGCGCGATGGTTCGATCGCAGACTTCAACCCAGAAAAAATTTCGAGCGCCATCGCTAAGGCGTATAAAGAAGTGCGCGGCACGCCAGACCTGCCCAAGATTGCTCTGATTACGCAGAATGTTACTGAGCAGCTCGAGCAAACGTTCGAAGAATCAACGCCGGCTGTTGAAGCGGTGCAGGATTTTGTGGAACGCCAGCTGATGCAAGAGGGTTTGTTTGATGTTGCAAAAACGTATATCTTGTATCGTTACGAACATGCCAAGGAACGTGAAGAAAAGAAGAAAGAAGTGTTAGAAAAGATTGAAAAGAATGATCTGACGGTGGTCAAACGTTCCGGCAAGACAGAATATTTTTCACTGGACAAGCTCCGCCGTTCGCTCAGCTATACCTTGAAGGGGCTCGAAGACTCAATTAACCCTGAAGCGCTTCTGAATCAGTGCCGCTCAGAACTTTACGAAGGGATCAAGACTTCGGACATTGCCCGCGCGCTCATTATGACCGCTCGCGCTATGATTGAGCAAGATCCGGCGTACGCTAAAGTAGCGGCACGTTTGCTGCTTAATATTAATTACAAAGACACGATCGGTGCGGACGTGATTGATTTTACCAACCTGGAAAAACAATACCGCGAAGCCTTTGTGCGTAATATGCGTCGTGGAGTGGAAATCGAACGCCTAGATCCAAAACTGCTAACCTTTGATCTTGAAAAATTAAGCCAAGCTTTGGTTATTGAGCGCGATGACTTGTTTGTCTATCTTGGTCTGCAGACGCTCTACGATCGTTATTTCCTCAGCGATCACGCAACGAAACAGGTTCTTGAAACGCCGCAAATGTTCTGGATGCGTATTGCGATGGGTAGCGCGATTGGTGAAAAAGAAGATCGCTATGAACACGCCATCCGTTTTTACGACATCATGTCGAAGCTCTTGTATACGCCTTCAACACCAACCTTGTTCCACGCTGGCACGCACAAACCACAACTTTCTTCGTGCTACCTCAATACTGTTTCGGACTCTTTGGATAATATTTTTAAAACCTACGCGGATAATTCGCAACTGTCTAAATGGTCAGGTGGTATTGGAACGGATTGGACTAATATTCGTGGTACGGGTGCCTTCATTCAAGGAACGGGGGTTGAGAGTCAAGGCGTAATTCCTTTCCTTAAGATTGCTAACGATGTTACGGTAGCTATCAACCGCTCCGGCCGCCGCCGCGGTGCTGCCTGTGTTTACCTGGAAGCTTGGCACTACGATGTCGAAGCGTTCCTCGAGCTCCGCAAAAATACGGGCGACGAACGCCGCCGTACGCACGATATGGATACTGCAAACTGGATCCCGGATTTGTTTATGAAGCGTGTGCGTGAGGATGGTCAATGGACACTCTTTAGCCCAGACGAAACGCCGGAACTCCACCATATTTATGGCAAACGTTTCGATGAACGTTATGAACGCTACGAAAAATTAGCTGATGAGGGAAAGGTCGCGCTCTTTAAACGAATGAAGGCGCGTGACTTGTGGAAAAAGATGCTTGCCATGCTATTTGAAACTGGCCATCCTTGGATTACCTTCAAAGACCCATGCAATGTCCGTTCACCGCAAGACCATGTTGGTGTGATTCATAATTCCAATCTCTGTACTGAAATTACGCTCAATACTTCGAGCGATGAAACAGCGGTCTGTAATTTGGGCTCGCTCAACTTTGCTAAATTTATTGTGAACGGTAAGTACGATGAAGCTTTGGTTAAGGAAGTAGTTACGATCGCGATGCGCATGCTGGACAACGTGATCGATATTAACTACTACCCAACCGAAGATGCAAAGCGTTCAAATATGCGTCACCGACCGGTTGGTCTCGGTATTCGCGGCTTCCAGGATTCGCTGTACTTGCAAGGAATTAATTTTGATTCCGAAGCATGTGTACAGTTTGCAGACTATAGCATGGAAGTTGTGGCATACTACGCGATCCTTGCCTCGAGCGATCTGGCTCGTGAACGCGGTGCTTACGAAACCTTCCGTGGATCGAAATGGGATCGTGGAATTATGCCGCTCGACACCCTTGACCTGTTGGAACAAGAACGCGGTGAACGCATTGATGTTGATCGCACTGCCCGCATGGACTGGAGCGTGGTCAGGAAATCGATCAAAGAATATGGTATGCGCAACTCCAACTGTTTGGCGGTTGCTCCAACGGCAACGACCGCAAACATTGTGGGCTGTTTGCCAACCATCGAACCGATCTATAAGAATATTTATGTTAAATCTAACCAGGCCGGGGACTTTGTGATCATCAATCCGTATTTGGTTGATGACCTTAAGAAATTGAGCCTGTGGGATTTTGAAATGCTCGGAAAGATCAAGTACCACGACGGTAATATTTCACAGATCAACGAGATCCCGGAACATATTCGCGCCAAACATAAAGAAGTGTTCGAAATCAATCCGCGCTGGCTCATTAAGTCCGCAGCCTATCGCGGCAAATGGATCGATCAGAGCCAATCGTTGAATATTTATTTCCACGGCACGAGCGGTAAGGAGTTGAGCGAAGTATACATGTATGCCTGGGAAATGGGTCTGAAGACCACGTACTATTTGCGCACACTCGCAGCATCGCAAGTTGAGAAATCTACTGTTGATACCGGTAAGTATGGCTCAACGCATACACGTACGAGTACTGCTGGTGGCGCCTCAACAACGTCGGCCGCCCCGGTAGTTGCTCCTGAGACCCCAAAAACTGAACCGGTGGTTATGATGATGCAAACGAGCGAGCTACCGGACTTGAAAGAAATCAAAGCATGTCTTATCACCGATCCGACCTGTGAATCGTGTCAGTCGTAGGAAGTGTAAAGTGCAAAAATAAAAATGAAAAATTGTGGTGTTCGCGCGGCTCACCGGCTCTAAAAAAATATCGCGCAGTGATTCATGTGTTTTTACTTTTGACTTTTTAGCTTTTAACTTTCTGATATGCCCCTCGAGAAAACAACGAACCGCGTTGATATTAACAAGCGCCGCGTCATAAACGGCGAAGATGCGGACGTAATCCAGCTCTACCCGATGAAGCATCTGTTTGCCTGGGAAGCGTACAACACCGGAAACGCCAATCATTGGTTGCCGACCGAAATCAGTATGCAAAAAGATATCGAGCAGTGGAAGTCGCCGACGTTCTTGAACGATGATGAGCGTAAGGCGCTAAAAACAGTGCTTGGTTTTTTCACGACAGCTGATTCGATTGCCGCTAATAATGTTGTGCTCGGTTTTTATAAGCACATTACCTCGCCGGAATGTCGCATGTACCTCCTTCGTCAGGGATATGAAGAAGCAATCCATACGCATGCCTACCAGTACATTGTTGAAAGCCTCGGCCTCGACGAAGGCGAGATCTTCAACATGTACCGCGAAGTCGATGCGATCTACAATAAAGACCAGTTTATCCTGGGCTTCAATGACGGCATCTTCGATCCGAATTTTAAGACCGGTACTTTTGCCAGTGACCAGAAGTTCCTCGAAAACATGTGTGTCTTCTCGCTGATTTTGGAAGGTATTTTCTTCTATAGTTCGTTTGCGGTTATGTTTGGTTTCCAGCGCCTCAACAAAATGATCGGTTCCGCGGAACAAATCCAATATATCATGCGCGATGAATCGCAGCATTTGAATTTTGGTATCAACCTGATCAATACGATCAAAGAAGAGCAGCCCGAGCTCTGGACAGCAGACTTCCAGGCGCATATCGTGGACTTGGTAAAACAGGCTGTTGTGCTCGAGTACACCTTTGCCCAAGAAGTTTTTCCCAAAGGTATCTTTGGGATGAATGCGGATGGCTTCAAGCAGTATATTGAATATATCGCGGATCGCCGGTTGGCACGCGTTGGCCTTCCGACACTATATAACATCCCAAACCCATTCCCGTGGATGAGTGAGGCAATTGATTTAAGTAAAGAGAAAAATTTCTTTGAAACACGAGTTACGGAGTATAAGGTTGGTGGAACGCTGGACTGGTAAATTTTGCCTACTTGTCGTGGGATCCGCTTGGACGAAGTCGTTCAGGCGGATTTTTTATTTTACGAAGAGTATTGACATCTTTAAAAAAATATGCTTGGCTGGTAGCTACCTGTAGTGGAGGGAACTCATGTCCAGAATTCCTCGTATCCTTTTGTTGCTTCTGGCGGCAAGCTGCCAAGTCGGGGTCATACGTCCGGACGGTTTGCCCAAAAACGATTCTTTGGGGCTGCCAGTTGGTTGCTACTTGCTCCCAAGCAATGACGATAGTGCACCTGCGCTCCTGCTTGATTTTGTTGCGCCGTCATCGCGTTTGGTTGGTGAGCTGAGTGTCCAGTGCCGCGACAAGATTATCAGGCGCAAATGCCTGGACCGGCAGCGCCTCGATTACCAAGTGGTCGATGCTGATGGCCGACCGACGGGTTACCTCAGTGATGCAGTTCACGGTTGGCCAAATGCCCCAGAAGGGGCAACGCACTGGCATCGCCGGTATGAGGAAGGCTCGCCGGTGCGCGACGCTGTGCCCTATGTCCTTATCCAATTCTGGTGTGAGGCGCCAGACGGTAAAAAGCCGGCTTTCGATCCGAACGGACCGATCCCGGGCGATGTGCCGGAGAATGACGGCTATTGGGAACCCCCAACCGAAGGCTAGGAGGAGACAGAACATGAGAGAGAAATGCGGACGGCTTTTTTTGACCCTGGTATTGGTGGGCTGCGCTGGGCAGCTCAGCGAGCGGTCACACCAGCCATTGCCAGTGGTGGGGTCACTCGAGACCTACCCGTGTCGACTTTTTCGGGATTCGGTTGATCAGGACTATCTCCTTGTTAAGTATGGGTCTGATGAAGAGGCAGCGCGGCCGCGCCACCTGATAGTTCTCTGTGATACCCCGGAGCGTGTCGGTCCTCCTGCTATCAGCTGCCAGGATGGGTATGCAGTGCTAAAGGCGGCCAGTGGTCATTTTTCGGAACCATTCGGGACAACTTCCGATGGGGTCGGTGGGGACAACCTGGCGCGGGTGAACTTCGAGGAAGGGGATGATCCCAACCCGCATGGCCGTTCGACCGCCTACATCAGTCTCGAGTGCGTGCCGGACCCCAGCCTGCCGCCCATCCGGCCACACGTGAACCCCGGCATAGTGGTGCCCCAGCGGCGGCTCGACATCTAGTCGCCAGGGACCCAGGTTTTTTGGGCGCGGGGCTTGTAGCCCCGCGCCTTTCTCTTTGAAAGCTTGGAAGTGGGTTGACTTTGAAAACCACCTCTGTTATCCTATCGTTCAGTTTAAAGTAACTGTTACGCCGCGGTAGCTCAGTGGTAGAGCGCAGCCCTGAAGAGGCTGGCGTCGTCAGTTC
>CAZWKA010000009.1:0-47546 GCA_964634875.1 uncultured Gammaproteobacteria bacterium | reverse complement strand
TAGAGCATCTGGTTTGGGACCAGAGGATTGTGGGTTCAAGTCCCACTACCCCGACAGATACAAAAACAGCGAATTTTCGCTGTTTTTTATTTGACCTTTTTTCTTCAAAGAGTAGTATACGTTTATAATTATAATCTATGCCGAAATCTTCTCTTGAAACAACTGCCCAAGAACTTCTAGCTGAAGCGGGGATTATTATTAATGGCCCTAACCCATGGGACATCCAGGTTAAAAACCCGGCTTTTTATAAACGCGTACTTTCTGGTGGATCGCTTGCTTTGGGCGAATCGTACATGGATGGGTGGTGGGAATGCGAGGCGCTTGATGAGTTTGTGGCGCGGGTGATTGCGGCAAAACTCGAAACTAAAGTGCGAAATAAGTCGCGTTTTATTTGGGAATACCTTAAAGCGCGCTTTGTTAACCTGCAGTCAACAGCGCGGGCGTTTGAAGTGGGGGAGAAGCACTATGACCTGGGGAACGATTTGTACCAAGCGATGCTCGATAGCCGAATGACCTATACCTGCGGTTATTGGAAAGACGCGCGGACACTTGAGGAGGCACAGGAGGCGAAATTAGATCTCGTTTGCCGAAAAGTGGGCTTGAAACCAGGTATGAGGGTGCTCGATATTGGTTGTGGATGGGGGAGCTTTGCCAAGTTTGCTGCCGAGCGATATGGGGTGAGCGTGGTTGGTATTACAATCTCCAAAGAGCAGGCAGCACTGGCTCAAGAGCGTTGCAGCGGACTGTCTGTTGAAATACGGGTTCAGGATTACCGTGAAGTTACTGATCAGTTTGACCGCATAATCTCACTCGGCATGTTTGAACACGTTGGCCCCAAAAATTACCATACGTACATGCAGGTTGTGGAACGGTGCCTCAAGCCGAGCGGCCTTTTCTTATTGCATACAATTGGATCCAATATCACTGGCAAAGTGATGGATCCCTGGATCAATAAATATATTTTCCCTAACGCCTTTTTGCCCTCGCCGGTGCACATTACCCGGGCGGTCGAGGGTATTTTTATCATGGAGGACTGGCATAATTTTGGGTCAGATTATGACCGTACGCTTCAAGCCTGGTACTATAATTTTAATCAGCAGTGGAGTGGTTTGCGTGCCCGCTATGATGAACGATTTTACCGAATGTGGAGGTTTTACCTCCTCACTTGTGCGGGGCTGTTTCGGGCACGCAGCACCCAGCTTTGGCAGGTTGTTTTTTCTAAAAAAGGCGTACCTGGTGGGTATCAGTCACTTCGCTAGCCGGGTCACGAGGTAATTTGTTACTTTTCTACTAGTATGGTGTAGTTATATATAAGGGGTCAAAGCAGGCAGGAGGTGGCCATGACGCGAGTCAGTATGATCGAAGTCGGCGTGAAACTGGAGCGGGTTGGTGACCGGCATTCTACGGTTCCTTTTTTAACCAGCGTCTTCGCTGCTTACGCGAGCAAGTATTTGGTTCGCACCGAAGACTTGGTACCGGCTGATTTTGTCCGAGAAACCATCAAAATTTTTTTCTTGTGGCATCAGGAGGTTCAACAGCACGGTATTGATTTGGGGTCGATAGGTGCGCTCGGAGTCCTAAAGAGTTTTGTCGATGTCCTCAACATGGTTCTTCCGGAACCTGTGGCGCTACCTGTCCAAGAAGAATTTGGTGCCTTTTTCCGCTTTGCCGCACCGCTCCTTCAGCGCAGAGAGCGCTTTCTTCCGGGCGCTTGTGCTACGCCTATCCCGGCTAAGGAAGAAAATAAATTTTGAGCGGGGGAGACGGTCGGGCCTCTTTATGACGGCTGTCCGTACTCCTCAGCTCTACTCCCTATTTCTAAAATAGAAGAAACGAAAAATTTTCCATATCCAGCGGAGAATTAATAGCGAGGCCAGCAAAAGTAGCCACCACGTGCTGAGGATGGTGATAAGCAGTCCCAAAAACCAGCTATAGAGCCGTCCGGTGGTGGGGATGTATTCAGGAGGAATTTTAAGAAAGTTAAATTTTTTTTCAAGTGAAGCCAAGGGTTTGGCAAAAAGGGTAATAGGTTTTGGGTTCGTATCCTGGCCAAGGCGTTGGTCGAGGGTATTTTTTGTATCAATTAGTTTTGCAGCTAATGATGAGGCAAAACCGTTCGGCGGGGTGGTAGACGGGGGAGTATCGTTGGTTTCAGCTAGCGTAGGCGCCATACCAGGGGTCTCAACCAGGTCTGGTGGGTCTGATGCTGTGCCTGTTTCGGAGTTAGGAGGGTCGCTTGTGCCAAAGAGTGCGTCAGTGATTTTTTTAACACTTTCGACAAGCTTGTCTAAGACGCCCTCCTCCCCCTCAGGGGAGGGGTCGGTACTTGTGGATGGGCTAGTAGTTGTCGTGGTCGTCGGGGTGGTCGAAGAAGTGTTTGGAATTTCGGGTGCTAGGCGGTTAGGATCAATGGTGGCTATTCTCACGTCTGGTACCGAGGCGTCCGCAGCCAAGGAAATGGGTTCAGGTTCTTTGCCGATTTCAGATTTGCGCGGGTTAACTATTTTGGCGTAGATATTGTGGGTGCCAGGCGTCACTGTCCAGTCAGCCCAGCGTTCGATAAGCTGGCGGTCGATAACCGAGAAGTCAGCTGTGCCAATCAGGTTTTGACCGTTATAAAAATGGATGCTACCGATGATGTCAAAACCAGAGTTGTTTTGCATTGCTGAATAAATACGGATTGTATCGCCAATAAAAAAAGAGCTTGTTGAGTACCAAATGCCGCTAATGAAACCAGCGTTCAGTGCTCCCGGAGAAGGGGCGCCCTGCGCGAGCGAAGGGAAAAACAATAAAGAAAGTAATACGCCCAAGATGAGCTTTTTTTTCATACACATTTTAAAAACAGTACCTATAGCATAGGTGAAAATATCGTTTTAGACAAGCGAGAGGAGGTTCTTTTTGAGTTTGAACACGTAAGTCCTCGGCACGCCGGTCAATACTGCAGTAATTTTTTAAAGTGTGATATACTATATCCATCTTTAAATCTTTTATGTCTAAAAAGACAGTCGAGGAAGTCTATTTGCCAGAGGAAAAAAGTCAGGTCGTACCTTTTATTATTGTTTTTGTTTTTATTGGCTTGATTATCAGTGCGTTTTTCTTTTTTGATTTTAGACAAAAGAATTCAGCTGTCACGTCAGAATTAAATGGGTTATCAAGAGCGGTGACGAGCGAAAACACTCAAAGTGTTCCGCCAATAATTGAAGTAAGTGGTACAACAAAAGAAGTAACTGAGATTGTGACAAAGGTGTCAAAGCATATTGTCTTGCCAAATGGTTCGGTGACGGTTTCGACAGTGATTGATCCAGAAAATTTGCGTAAGGATAACCCCGATTTTCAGTTGGCTAAACAAGGGGATAAGGTGCTCCTCTATGCGGATCGAGCGATTTTGTACGATCATTCGGTAGATTTGATTGTGGATGTCATTCATTTTAATAAATAAACCGTTTTATTTAGCAGGATGACCTGTGTTAATTATTTATATGGTAAGAGGAAAAAAATTTTTAGTATTGCTTCTCGTGGTTGGGGGGTTATTGGTGGCAAGTTTTGGAGGGGCACGTTGGGCAGAAGCAGCAACGGTAGTTGGAAATAATGTTAGTGTGGGTAATGCACTGAGTGTCGCTGGTGCGGCCACGGTCAGTAGCACCCTAAATGTCTCGGGTGCTTCCCGGTTTTACGGTACGCTTGCTGTTGAAGGCGCTCTAACTGCCGGGTCTGTTACTACTACTATTGTAACAACTAGCCAGTATATAAGTGTTGGTGGCCCAGCAGCAAGTTACAACGCCAGTTTTGCAAATGGCAGTATTAATGCTGCGGGTAATCTGTCAGTTGATGGAACTGCTTCCGTGAGCAGTACATTGATAATTGGTGGTGTGGCTACGTTCCGCGGCAATTTGTTGGCTGATGTTAATGGTGCTCCAAGCCTTGGTAGTTTTGGGGCGGCTTTTAATAATGTGTACGCCTCAGGAACTATTTACGGTGGTGCAGCAATTTTGGGAAGCTTAACTAGTACCGGGACAGTAACCTTGGCAACCACGACTATCACTGCTAGCACAACGTTGAATGGTGGCTTAGTAATCGGGGAAGGTGGTAGCAATATTGCAAAGTATTTGACTACAATAGCAACTGTAAATTTCGCAAATTTGGTTGCGAATGCAAATGCTGACTCGTGCAGAGCGGAGACCGTGACTCTGTTGGGAGCCAGAGAAGGAGACGCTGTTTTACTTGGTCCCCCGAGCAATGTTCCAGAAATCACTTGGAGCGGTTGGGTTTCAACGGCGAATACGATTTCTATAATTGCCTGTAATTCTACCGATGCTGATATTAATCCGGATGGTGGTGAATGGACAGTTTCTGTCTTTAGAAATTAAGCGCCTTAACTTAGATCTTATTTCTCGAATGTAATACTGAGAGAAAATAAGTCAGTACAAACCTTTATGAAAAGCAACAAACATTATTTGGTGGTACTGGTAACGCTTTTACTGCTCCCCCTTGGTACTAAGGCTGCGTTTGACACATTAACGTTTGGAGATGATAGTGTCACGGTGCTTTTGCCGGGAAATGGACTGAGCTACTCGATTAATTCTAGCGCAAAATTGCAATCGCTTACTGTTGATACTAATACTATTACGGCAAGTATTGCCAACGGTTCGACAGCCGTTTTCACTTCTAGCGACCGAAGTAGTTTTGTTTTGGGAGGTGATCTTGATTGTGCGGTGGCATCTACCACTTGTACCGCTACCGCTTCTTCAATAACTATAAATTGTGTTAGTAATTCTGACTCGGCACATAGCTTGGTTATTACCCCGGGTGGAAGCGGTACATGTGTAGCGAGTACAGGTGGAACCGCTGGTTCAACTGGTGCTGGATCGGGATCGGGCTCTTCCGGTGGTGGAGGTAGCGTACCTTCGCCAGCCCCGACTCCTTCAACCCCGGCAGCACCAACCCCGAGTGTCCCGGCACCAACTGTGCCAAACACCCCGGTTCCAGCACCAACTCCTAAACCCACTCCTAAACCAACACCTGCTGTTTTTCTGTTTAAAAAAGATTTAAGTAGTGGAAATGTCAATTCCGACGTTATCCAACTTCAGCTGCTTCTTCAGCGCCAAGGCTTCTTTCCTAAGAGTGTGAGGGCAAACGGTAGTTTTGGGCCAACTACGATTGCTTCTCTTCAATCGCTCCAGAAGAAATATGGTGTCGTTGAAACAGGAGTAAGGGCAAAAACGAGAAACATTTTGAATGCTCTTATGCGCGGAGAAGAACCCAAAGCGGTGGCGCTCGCCCCAACTCCAACACCCGCCGCCTACCAGTTCAGGGCCAACCTTGCCAACGCCTCCCGAGGCATGGTGGTAATTGAACTCCAGCTTCGTCTCCAGAAGCTTGGTTATTTTTCAAAAACAACCAGGGCTAACGGCGTTTTTGGGCCAGCTACCGCTAAAGCAGTGTTGGATTTTCAAACCAAAGAAGGGATCCAAGAAAATGGCTTTGGAACACAAACACGAACTCGGCTTAATTCGATCAAGTAAACTTTCAAAAAAACATCCCCATGCTTATGGGGATGTTTTTTGTGGCAAATATTTTTTGGTTTCCTAGGTGCTGTTTGGGGGTGCGAAGTCTTTGGGTTGGTGTAGAAGCGCTCAACTAAGACAACCCAGTTTATTTATTGACAAAAAAAGCCTTTGTAGTATACTTACGTCCGTAGTAGAAAAGTAACCATCAAGCGGTAGTAGTTCAGTTGGTAGAACGCTTCCTTGCCAAGGAAGAGGTCGCCGGTTCGAATCCGGTCTGCCGCTCAATAAAAAAGCATCTTTTAAACCTGTGTAGCAGTTCGCTCCCTGTTGTTCATCGTCTCGATGGTCCGTAGAGAGCGGGGTGGAGCAGCCTGGAAGCTCGTCGGGCTCATAACCCGAAGGTCACCGGTTCAAATCCGGTCCCCGCAACAGAGTTGCTATATAACTCCCGATATTTATCGGGAGTTATATTTTTATGCCCAAATATTGACGCTCCGGCAAGATCGTGGTTGTATATGGTAACGTTTGAGGAGAAATGAAAAATGAAACCCACACAATTGTCTCCAGAGAATGCCGACCGCTGGGTCAGGAAGCCGACTTCTCGGCATCTGATCAGGCTTGGGGCGACCTCGGTTCGCTTTGCTTCTGGTGTAGTCCTCGAAGGGGATTATTACGTCTTTGTGAAAGACGAGGGCACGTGCTATGTAACCAGGGAGGAAGTTGAGCAAAATTTCCGTCCGGTTGATGGGCGTCCTGGCTGGTACCACGACCTTCAGGGGAGTCGGGTCGAGTACTTAGTGGCTTCGATCGACACGTTTCCTGAGGTGACCATCCGGCTGCCCCGCTACGTCAGTTTTGAGCGGGATGATGGTGGTATCGACAGCTATAATCTGGCCAGGTTCGGCAACGGTTTTACGCTTTCTTTTTTGGATAGGCCGCGCCTCCATGCCCCGCAGCACATCGATGCGGTGGATGTGAGTCCGAGCGGCTGCCTACTACTCACTATCGCCGGGGCGGTTTACTCCCAAGTCTCCGACGGTTGTTGCATCAAGGCAGCGATGCTGGAGGGCGATGACCTGCTGGTGACGTTCACTTTGGAGAAAACCTACCGCCGTTCTTTGATACAGGATCCGGCAGGAAACATCGCCATTGTTTTCCCCTGCATCCTTGAGCAGAAATACCTGAAGCTTCAAGGGTAGGTTCTGTCGTTTTGGTCTGCCGCCGCAAACGCTCCGGCGGCAGATCCCCCCCCCCACTTATTTAGGTGGTTTTTTATTTAAAAAAGGACCTGGGATTATCCAAGTCCTTGCGTACAACTTTTAGTTGTTTGTTAGTTCCCTTCGATAGTATGCTTCATAAATTTCCCAGAAGGCGAGGAACAGCGAGGCGATGATGGGGCCGATAACAAAGCCCGATATACCAAAGAGCGCGATGCCGCCGAGCGTTGAAAATAAAATAAGAGCCGGGTGCATTTGGGTGTCTTTGCCTACCAAGATCGGGCGGATAAAATTATCAATGGTACTGATAATGAGTCCGCCAACAATTAAAACTAGAATACCTTGCCAAATATTTCCGGTAAGGAGCAGGATAATCCCGGCGGGGAGCCATACGAGCGAAGAGCCGGCAGCAGGCACGATCGAGAAAAAGGCCATAATGATACCCCAGATCAATGCGCCCTGGATGCCAACAATGGAAAAGAGGATGGCTCCTAATGTGCCTTGGATTCCACCGATAACGAGTGTGCCCTTAATTGCCGCACTCGCTGTGGAAGTAAATTTTTTATAGAGCAAAACTTCATATTTATCACCCAGGGGGAAAATATGCATCATTTTTTTGAGCATCCCTTCACCATCGCGTAAAAAGAAGAAGAGGGTGTACAGCATCAGAACAAACATCACCACAAAGGTTACGGAGTTTTGGGTTAGGTTGGTGAGGGTGGTAAAAACAGTCGAAAGCCCTGTTTTGGCGAATTCAGAGATTTTTTCGCTTAGGAAAGGTTGGTTGTCGCGGATGATTTGGCTGAACGCACTGTTTTTAAAGAAATCAATTGTTGTTTGGATAGTCGTGTTGATAGGAGAATCGGGATTATTGATCAATCCGTAGAGGTTAATAGATTCCCTGATGAGCAGTGTGCCGATAGTCGTGAGTGGAATAAGGATGATAATCGTGACTATCGTAAGTGTCATGACTGAAGCCAGATTTTGGTGGTGAAAAAAGGTGTACAGTCTTTGGTACAGCGGATAGGAAATAGCAGCAATGACCGCGGCCCAGAAGATAGGGTAGGCAAAAGGGCGGAGCAGTGAAAAGCATAGAATAGTCACCAGGGCGAGTGCGCCCAAAAATACGTAATTACGAATTTTATCAAAATCCATACGAGTAGGGTTAATATGTAGAGTTATACTAACAGACTTAGCCGGTTTTCACAATTTTTTCCCGACCAAGGATTTGTTGGACAAGATTCCATGGAATAACTTTAAGCGCTAGCGCTCCGATGCCGTATACCACTGTTCCGATTGCAAGACTGGCAGGTAAGGGAAGGTTTTTGGTCATTGTTAAGCCTGCCCCCATAACGATACTGGCAAAGGCGATTTTGAAAAAAGTCCCCAGCCGCGGGGAAAAGCGGGTGTGGTAAATAGCCAGTCCCCACAGCAAGATTCCGGCGTAGAATTCGGAAAAAATAGTAACCCCGATCGCGCCGTAGACGCCGTAGCGGGGGATAAAGATAAGGTAACCAATGATGCTGAGGATGGCGTCGCTTGCGTAAATGAATAGAGCCTGCCGCTGACGATTGATAGCTAGACAGACATGGCCGAAAGCCATGCCAAAACAGGTGCCAAAAATTGAAATACTGAGTAGTGTAAGTATAGAGGCTGCCCCATCAAATTCAGAACCAGCGATAAAGCGCATTAGGGGGGTGTGAAGAACAAAAATACCGACCGTGATGGGGATGAGAAAAAAAGCCACCAGATCAAGGCTGAGTTGGTAGTATTTTTTAAAATCCTCAAGGTTTTGGCGTGTCCAGGCAAAGGTAACGAGCGGCATAAGGATGCCCATGATCATTGCTGCCAGCTGGATGGCAATATCGAGCACGCGATATGCGGCTCCGTAGAAACCTACCGCTGTCTGGCTTACAAAGAGCGGTAGGATGACGCGGTCGCCCTGCAGATACAGCGCATTAAAAATAACAGCCAGCGCTGTCGGCCACATCTTGGAGGCAAGAGCACGGGTAATAAGTGGGTCGAGTGAAAAGGAGGTATGTCCGTGCTTCCAAATAAGATACGTAGTGTTTGCGAGTGATGCTAGAGTGATTGCGCCCATTACAGCCAGAAAATTTTTGCTGGTGATACCGATGAAGCCGACGCCTGCAACCAAAATAATGCGTCCAACTACTTCGCCAATAGTTTGAATGTGTGTGCGGAGGTTTGCTTGGTAATAACCAATGAAGACCTGATTGATGGCAATGGCGAAGAATGACAGTGAAGCGATAAGGACGGCTGTCTTAACCTCGGGCGGGTATGGGAAAAAGAGAATGAGTGCAGGTGCGGCAAGATGAAAAATAAGCGCCGTAATAACGCGCCAGGTGAAAATGGTATTGAAGAGTTTGGTTTTATCGAAAGCCGGTTCGGCAAGCATGTTAGCCGTTGTCACCGTAAAACCAAAATCGCTCAGGATGCCGATGAATTGGAGAAAGCCGGTGGCTGTGACGTACCAGCCAAATTTTTCCGCCCCGAGGGTGCGAGTCATGATAGCGACCGCCACAAGCCCAAGGATAGTGGACGCAATTTTTCCGACCAACTGTACGGCAGTATTGTGGGCAATTTTTTGCGTCGTAGACATGTTTTTAGCGTTACATCTGGTCAGTAGTATAGCACGCGTTGTTCGTGGTCGCAATTGATGCTATAGTACCTGTCTATGCAAAAAAATATTTCTTTTTTTACTCATTTTACGACACGGTTATTGGCGGTACTACTAATTTTTTCTGCGGTTTTTGGCGGTCTCGATCCAGCCTTGGCTGTAAAGTATGAAAAGCCGCCAGTTACCGATACTCGTTACCGTGCTAGTTTTATTTCACAAAGTATTCCTGATCCGGTTGAGATCATTGCTGGTGAAACTAAGCGTGTCACCGTGACTATGAAAAATACGGGTACCACTGGCTGGAGTGCGACTGGAAAAGCTTTTGTGTCAGTGTATACGATCGCTCCAAAGTACCGCGATAGTATGTTTAGAGCAAAGTCCTGGTTGCGTGGCGATCAGCCTACTGTCCTAACGACAGTAACTAAACCGGGTGCAACAGCGAAGTTGGTTATTGATCTTACTGCCCCAACAAAAGCAGGGGAGTATACTGAATACTTTTCTTTAGCCGCCGAAGACACAACCTGGATCCAAGGTGGGACTTTTTATTTCAAAATAAAAGTAATGCCAGCAAAGCAAGTTGGAACTCTGCCGACAACAGTAGCTGCCAGTGAGGCAAGCTCAACCCCTGAATCATCGCCAGCTCCAGTTCAAGCGTCTGTGGGTAGCACGCCAGTGCCAGCCGGGGCTTTGGCGGCGGTTATTGAGAATACCTCACCTTCTCAGATCGAAGCTGCGGGCGGAACACAGCTCACTGTCAATCTTGAGCTTGTGAATAAGGGGATTAGTGCCTGGGATGGTTATGAATGGCGCGAGGCGCTGACGAGGCCGCTTACAACTTCAACAATCGGATTGCCGCTTGATGTTGCTGATACTACTTGGCAAACTGGAACGGTCGTTCTTAGTCTTGATACCAGGGTAGAACCAGAAGCAAAACTTCCTTTGAGCTTTATGTTCCGTGCGCCGGTAAAAAAAGGTAAATATTTAGTTCGTTTTGCTTTGCGGACTGGTGGTCAGGCTGTCCCGGGTGCAGTACTGGAGATTCCTGTACTTGTGAACGAGGATGCGCCAGAAAATTACCAGCCAGTTTCTTTTGTGCCAACTCGGACACTAGTTTCTAAACCAGACATCAGAGTTGGTTTGTACACTACCCAAAAGCCAGTGGTGGTGAAATCGACGTCTGAGTACCAGGTATTCGGAGGTAGTGTGGCTGAGGGGGTTTTGCCGGCCGGTGAAGAAGGTGAATTAAGTTATAAGAGTGGGACGTATTATTTTTCGGGTGGCAGTATAAGCTTTGAAAGTAAAGATCCTATCCGTTTAGTCCCCATCGACCCTGAAGCTTTTTTTACGCTCGTTAATTACGATCGACGTTACTCGAGTCGCAAAGCAAATTTTAATACCTATCGCGGTACTGTGGAATTGGCGTATGCGCCGAACAGTAAGGCGGTCTATGTAATTAATGAGCTGCCGCTAGACCAGTATGTGGCCGGGGTAGCCGAAACATCGAACGACTCGGCGCTTGAGTATATGCTCGCGCAGACCATCGCTGAGCGCAGCTATGCGTACTATAAACGTACCTATGCCCGAGCCGGTAAAAAAGCTATTTTTGATGTCGTGCCAACGACGGCCGATCAGTTGTACCTGGGGTATGCGGCGGAGATTGCTTCGCCTCGGGTCGCATTTGCAGCTTACGCCACGGCCGGGCAGCTGGTAACCTACAAAGGCGCACCAGTTGTTACGCCCTACTTTAGCCGAACGGATGGTCGTACGCGCAGCTGGACAGAGGTATGGGGCGGAGCGGCTAAGCCTTGGCTAGTGAGTGTGCCCGCTGTCCATGATGTGGGTAAGGTGAAAGCCGGTCACGGTGTTGGGATGAGTGGGGCGGATGCCAGCCGCAGGGCGCAGCTTGATAAATGGAAGTATGACCAGATACTGCGGTATTATTATTCAGGGACGGAAGTGGAGAAGATTTATTAAATAGCTTTTGTCATTGCGAGCGAAGCAATCCCCTTGATTACGTAGTGCTGCTGCTAAAGCACTGTTCGAACTCGTTGTGGCTAGTACGGGTGTCGGCCAAATGCTCCGGGGATTGAACGATTGTGATTGTTTGAAGTGTTTGAAATTAAAATAATCAGCCTGCTGGGCTGATTATTTTTTATTGTAATTTTATTGTTGGCGAGTGATTGTTACGTGGTATGTGCTACGTGTTACGTGAGATTTATTTTTCTTCACAAGCACCCTCAACGAT
This sequence comes from uncultured Gammaproteobacteria bacterium, assembly GCA_964634875.1. Lineage (GTDB taxonomy): Bacteria > Patescibacteriota > Patescibacteriia > Magasanikbacterales > GWA2-37-8 > CAZECR01. The sequence continues at coordinate 35,939 of CAZWKA010000009.1, read as the reverse complement.
ATTTTGCGCGCCATCTTTTTCCGCTTCACAGCGGTTGCCGTAGGTTTGTTTTACTGGCGGGCATGGCGCGCGGATGCAGTAGACAGTTTTTTCCCCGCAGACGGGTTTATATTCCATAGTACAAAAAGTCTCATCTTTTGGTGGTTTGGTGGTTGGAGGGGGTAGCGTTGTGTCGTCGAGCTCGCAGCCGCAGCCGCCAGCGTCACTGAAGTAATGTTCACCAGGTTCACAGGCAAATTTGATGCGGGCGCAGACATCCGGCCCGTTGGCTTTGTAGCGGCGATTCACTGGGGTTGATTCAGTGCTTGTTGTGGTTGGTGGGGTCGAAACAGTGCTTGACGGGTTGTTGCTGGCGGGAACACGCTTGTTTAAGTCCGAACACCCAGCACCGACCAGAATAATAATTAGCGCCAAAGAGCCGAGCCAGAAATACTTTTTCATAGGGAAGAGGTTTAAGAATATGAGGGCGGTGTAGGGGAGGGTGGTTGCTTCGAAGTGTTAATAAAAAAATTAATGACTCTCAATCCCTGGTGTATGGGACGTGTGGTACTTTCGATCCTCTTCTGCGAGCGACAAAATTTCATCGCGTAAACCGTTTGGGTCATGGACGTTGTGAACCATAAATTTAAGAACCGCACCGGCCGTTTGGATGGTAACATTACCATAATTAAAAATAGTGGCAAAAACCCCTATGACCTCAGAGCTGACATCTTGCACTTGGTAGAGATCGGTTTCCGAAATGGAGCGGGCAAACAGGTTGCGTTGTTCAATATCGAGTAGTCGGTCGTTGGTAATGACGAGCATGTCGAGGTAAAAAATAACAAATGACGAGTAGAAAAAAATACCGATTGATAGATAATAGACGCTCACAAACAAAATAAACAGTGGGAGGAGTGGGGTGCTGGCTAAAAAATTAGGGAACAAGGCGTCAAAGAAAAATTTGAGGATGACGGGGATGGCGAGCAGAATGAGGGTCAGGAGAATGGTGGGAATAAACGTGATGAAACTGCGGCGCACGGTGCGGACAATATGTTCGTAACTTTTTTGGCGGATGAAACCTGAGAGGTGCATAATAAAAAAATTAAAGTGTCGAACTAAAGCCGCTGTTATTCCAAATAACAACAGGCTCCTGCCAATCAAGGGTGCCAATATACCCCCAGGTTACGGACACTACCAGTACCATGAATGCGCCGACGGCGGCGGTCACAGCTATGCTCCAAAAGGTGAACGTGCCGGTGTGAATGAGGTGGAGGAGGTTAACCAGAAAAAAAATTACCATAATAATCAGTGCCACGCCGTAGATAATGAGAAAAATTCCGAGGGGAATGGAGAACATGGTAAAAAATTAAGTACACGTTTAAAATAGTGTTTGTTTTTTTGGCATATCAAACCCCAGATGCTGGTAGGCGGCAGCGGTAGCGACGCGTCCGCGTGGTGTGCGTTCAATAAACCCTAGTTGTAATAGAAAGGGTTCGTATACTGTTTCGATTGTATCCATTTCTTCGGCCACGGAAGCTGCGAGTGTATTAAGACCGGTTGGTCCGCCACTAAACTTCTGGATCAGAATGGAAAGTAGCTGACGATCAACTTCATCGAGGCCGTGTTCGTCAATATTAAGTAGGGCGAGAGCGCGTTTAGCCACTGCGTCGGTAATGAGCCCGTCGTTTTCAAGCTCAGCCACATCGCGGATACGCTTCAAGAGTCGGTTGGCAATACGCGGGGTGCGGCGGGAGCGGCTAGCAATGAGCGGTGTAGCGGTTGGGTCGAGCGTAACTGAAAGGATCTGAGCGTTGCGGCGGAGGATCTTTTCAATGTCAGTTGGTTCGTAAAATGTCAGGTGGTACGTGTGGCCAAAACGGTCGCGCAAGGGCGATGATAAAAGACTAAGCTTGGTGGTCGCGCCAATCAGCGTGAATCGAGCTAGCGGCATGCGGATGGTGCGGGCAGCCGGTCCTTTGCCGATGATGATGTCGAGGGAATAATCTTCGAGCGCAGGATATAAAACTTCTTCAATGGTTTTGTTGAGTCGGTGGATTTCGTCGATAAACAAAATGTCGCCCTCCTGGAGATTGGAAAGAATAGCGGCGAGGTCGCCAACTTTCTCAAGCGTCGGCCCGGAAGTAACTTTAACGTTGGCATTCATTTCCCGTCCGATAATATGTGAGAGGGTTGTCTTACCAAGACCAGGATTACCGTATAATAAAATATGCTCCAGGGGTTCCTGGCGTTTTTTGGCGGCCTGGATAGCAATATGTAGGTTCTGTTTGATCTGTTCCTGGCCGATAAAATCTTCAAATTGTTGGGGTCGCAGCGTGATTTCTAGCGTCGTTTCTTCGGGGGTCGCAGCAGCCTCTACCAGGCGTTCCTCGGCAGGGTTTTGATTATCAGTAGCCATAATGCTACTATTATACGGGAAAGCTGGTTTGAAGTCTACTTAACTAGTCCCTTGTCTATGCATGAAATAGAAGCGAAAATACTGGAGGTAAACGTGCCGGTAATAGAAAAGAAGCTGCGGGCGCTCGGCGCTAAGAAGGTTTTTGATGGTGATATGGTATATACACTTTTTGATTTTAAGGATAAACGGTTGTCTAAACACGAAAGTTTACTTCGACTTCGACAAGAGGGAAGTCGCACTCGTCTGACCTATAAAAAACTGGTTTCCAAGGTAGGGGCGAAAATTTCGGAAGAAATAGAAACAGAAATAAAGGACGGCGCGGCGATGGTGCAGGTTCTTTCGGCACTTGGTCTGCAGCCTAAAAAAGGGTATCCGCTCAAAAAACACCGTTGTTCGTATGTGCTCGGTAAAGTTCATTTTGAATTTGATACGTTCAAACAAATTCCAACGTATCTTGAAATAGAGGCACCCACCAAAAAAGTGCTCGAGCAAGTTGCTAGAGGACTTGGTTTTTCGCGACACGATTTATTGCCGTGGGGGACAAGCGAAGTGTTTAAGCATTACGGAGTTTTAAAAGATAAGAGCCGCACTCCCAGAGGGTAGCGCGGCGGCAAGAAGGGGGTTCAGTTATGACTTGTGTGACGGCTGCTTTGGCGCGCTAGGTGCAGCGTCCGGCGGCGAGTGCGGCGGCGTTGTAGGCGCTGTTGGTGGCGTTCTTCGCCTTGTACTCGGCCTCACAGACACCCCGGCCTTCGTACTCACCCTTTCCCCAGCACTCCCCCTCGTTGACCTGGGACGTGTCCGCACACTTCGCCTGCGCGCACTCGTTGTAGGTCTGCTCGGCCCCGTCGCGAGTCGTCAGCTGGACACTGGCGTCGGCCTTCAGGCTGGTGCACTCCTCCGCGGAAGGGTGCTGGTTGGTGGGGGTCGCTGCAACCTGGCCGGTGGCGCATCCGCCGAGCACCCACAGGGTGAATGGTATAGATCGGTGCATGGATTCCTCCTCGTTGACGCAAAGTGAGAGTTTACGCTAGCATTTTCGTCTCACATCGTCAAGAGTGATGAGGCAGAAATTTACTTTATTTACCCTATACTATATGTCATTTGAACAAAACCAGGAAAAACAATTTGGTCGTAACCGCACCGAGGGTCAAGAAATTGCCGCTGAAGCTAAGGAAAAATCTAAAGACGATGCTTTAGAAAAGGCGATGGGTGCGCGCGAGCGTGCCGAAGTTGTGTCGCAAGAAGTACAGAACACCCAAAAACAGATGCAGAATATTACGATGAATATGCAGCAGGTGGTAAAGGCGGTGTCGGCGCTCCGGGCGCAGCTGGCACTTGCGGATGATGGGAAGATTCCGTCGGTGGGGCAAGACCAAAAAGTGCTCAGCAAGTTGCAGCAGAAAATGGTTGACCTGAAAGGGCAGTTAAAAGATTTAAGCCAGGCGTTGCTTATCGAAGAAAAGAAAAAAATTGCTGAAGAAAATCCTGGGATGAGTGGTGAGCAAATAAACGCTGAAGCAGAGAAACGCGCTACATCACTTTTGGCACTGCTCGAAAAAAGTGCTCGGTAATTTTAAAAAAGAAGAAGCGCGGCCAGGGGGCCGCGCGGTGGGTTGGTGTACTGAAGGTTAGGACGTGCGGGGTGGCGGCTAGTTGCCGCGACAGCGGAAGCTGACGTTGACGGTGCCATCCTCGGTGTAGACGAAGGCCTTGGTCATCCCGTCATCGGTGAGGACGGCCTTGTAGTCGGTGTTGTTGATCTCCGCGTGCGGCCACTTGTTGCTGGGGCAGGTGAAGTCACGGTAGACGTTGTTGCCGCCACACATGAGCATGAAGTAGCCGCTGCCGTCGGGCTGCTCCTGGCGGGTCAGTGCGAAGAAGTGGTCATCGTCGCCCTCCACCGGGGTCAGGGCACAGCTTGTCTGGGTCAGGCCGTTCCTGCCCGTGGCGTTCACCGGGGGAGGGGTGAGACCGAGGGTCAGCGCAGCTCCTGCCAAGAGGCCGAGGCAAATCTTGCTTGTTCTGTTCATGACTGAGTGCTCTCCAAAACGGTCTGTTGTGGCGACCGTGGAAGGGCTTGTAGCACAAAAAAACCATTCCGTCAATAGTCGGAGTGGTTTTGTGTATGTGCCCGGGGCGGGAAGCTCACGCGTCCCCGCCGCGGCGGGTCCTTCACCAAAGGGCTTCCGCCCTCTCGTGCGCTCTCCTCAGCAAAAGTGGAAACCTCTCGGTTTCCAAGCCTTCCCTGTTCGATTCCCTTTGCTATAAAAACTATGTTGGGAAGTAGAAGTGGATAGGATGTGTTAATTGCTTTTGTGTATGTGCCCGGGGCGGGAATCGAACCCGCATGACCGAAGTCGCAGGATTTTAAGTCCTGAGTGTCTACCAGTTCCACCACCCGGGCAGTAGCGGGTGTGTTTTTAAACTGCGCCTATGATAAGTAAAAAACTGCTAGTTGTCAAAGCCTGTTTGCTTGTAACACGAATTTTGTAACATGTAACTCAAGATGGCTGTAGTGCTTGAGAAACGAGGCGCAAGATATGGTATACTTATAACCATGAGAAAGTCTTCAGGAGGATTTACGCTCGTTGAGGTCGTGGTCGCCATGGCGGTTTTTGCTTTGTTCGCAGTGGGTATTTATAGCTCAATTCAAACAGTTTTGAAAATGGTGTATCAGTCGCGTACGCGTACTTTGGAAACAGCGCTCGCGGCAGAGTGGCTCGAAACCGCCCGGAATGTCCCGTATGGCAGCGTTGGTATTGTGGGTGGCTCCCCACCAGGCGTATTGCCCCACACCCAGACAATTGTCCGCAATGGGGCAACCTTTGTGCTCACAACAACTGTGCGTAATATTGACGATCCCTTTGATGGTACAATCGGCGGTGCGACAAACGATACTTCGCCAGCAGATTATAAACTCGTGCAGGTCGAGGTGCTCTGTCCAGCTTGCGGCCAACAGTCGCCGCTCATCCTCAGCGCGATTGTGGCGCCCAAAAATTTAGAAGGAGCGACGGATAACGGGGCGCTTTTTTTACATGTTTTTGATGCTAATGGTATTTCGGTTGCTGGTGCCGATGTGCATATTGTTAACACGCTGGTTACGCCTAATCTGGTTATTGACGACGTTACCGATAATGGCGGGATGCTTAAATTAATTGATGTTCCGACGAGCACGCTTGGTTACCAAATTACTGTTAGTAAAAGCGGCTACTCGACTGATTTTACAGTTTTGAGTTCGGCCGATAATCCTCATCCAACCAAGCCGCCTGCGAACGTGGTTAGTCAGTCGATCACTGACCTCAGTTTTGCGATTGACCGCACAGCAGCGCTCCAAGTAACAACGCTTACCCCAGCGTGCAGCGTGCTTCCAAATACACTTTTTAACATATGGGGCGAGAAAATGATTGGCACAGCGCCTCCAGTTCATAAATTTAAGCAACAATCGACCATGGACGCGCTAGGCAGTTTTGCGTTTGAGGCGCTCGAGTGGGACACGTACCGCGTGAGTAATTCAAGTACGGCGTATGATTTGGCGGGAACCATCCCGCTGCTTCCGCTCCGGGTTGTGCCTGCTTCAACAAACCAACTAGCTATGATCTTGCGTCCGCATACTACCCATTCGTTGTTGGTCAAAGTCCCAGATGCTGGTACTGGCCTTCCGCTATCGGACGCAACTGTTACGTTGGTAGGCACGGCATATAATCAGACTGCAGTAACCAATTTGGGGTATACTCGACAAACTGACTGGTCGGGTGGGTATGGTCAAAGTGTTTTTGCTGATGAAAAAAAGTATTGGAGTACAGACAATAATTTAGATACGACAACACCAGCAGGCGATATTAAGCTCAAGAAGATTGGCGCGGCCTATGTCGGTAGTGGGCAGCTGGAATCATCGACTATCGATTTAGGTGTCGGTGTAACGTTTCGTTCCATCGTGCCTGAGCCCTTGACCCAACCCGTTGAAGCCGGTGCGACACCTATCCGTTTTCAGATTGCAACTAGTCCGACCAGCACACCAGAAACTTGGGATTTTGTTGGCCCAGATGGCACGGCAGCCACTTTTTATACCCTCACGACTACGGGTATATATGAGGGTCACAATGGCGACCGCTATTTGCGCTACCGGGTATTTTTAAGTACAGCTGATAGTCAGTATACGCCGCAGGTGTCCGAACTGGCTTTTACCTATACTACGGATTGCACTCCGCCCGGCCAAGTTTTTTTTAGCGGTCTCGCGGCAGGGACGTACACACTGACGGTAAGTGCGGCAGGGTATGCTACCAATGCCGGCACTATTAGTGTTAGTGGTCAAACTGAAACGACCGTAACGCTGTCAAGTAATTAATTTTACACGTACCGCATATCACATGTGATACTAAGTGAGAAATTGTTTAGTACATGAAAAAATCATTGTTACATTCGTCGAACGCTAAAGGTTTTACCCTCGTTGAGATTGTGGTGGTTTTAGGTATTACTGCCCTCCTAATGTGGGCAATCACCGAAATTTTTTTGGTGAGCTATCGATCGAATAATATTATTTTTGACCAACTGAGTGCCCAGGGGGATGGTCGTCGGGTTGTTGATCGTTTTATTAACGAAGTCCGGCGGGCGACTTACTCCGAAATTGGAGCGTACCCAATTGAGCTTGCCGAAGCCCAGCAATTTGTTTTTTTTACCAATAACGATGTGGATGTTGGCCGTGAACGGGTGCGGTACTTTTTGTCAGGCACTACCCTTAAAAAGGGGGTAATTGAGCCGGTCGGCAGTCCGGCAACGTATCCGGGGGCCAGCGAAGTAATCACTGATGTGGCTCGGCTGGTAGGTAATGGTGCGGCACCAGTTTTTTATTACTATGCTGAAACGTACACCGGTGCGGTTGATAATTATTTACCCCTGCCGATTGATATTTCGGAGGTGCGTGTGGTGGGAATAAAATTGGTCTTGGAAAAGAATCAGGCTACCGCATCAGCACCATTTACGATTGAGGCCAAGACCGATATCCGCAATTTAAAAAGCAATTGAGTAAAAGATTATTTTTATGTTTAAGAGGATACAGTCGTTTTTTACCACATTCAAAACCGATCAGCGCGGCTCAATGCTTTTTTTTGTTTTAGTTTTTGGTTCTCTTAGCTTTACCTTTATTGTATTGGGGGTCGCTAGCTACGGCGTTATTGAAAACAGGGCGGCGTATCATAAGGAGAATCGGGAGATGGCTTTTCAGATTGCTGAAGCGGGGGTTAATTATTACCGTTGGCATTTGGCTCATGATAAGACAGATTACCAAGACGGCACCGGATTGCCGGGGCCCTATGTTCATAGTTATGCGGATAAGAATGGTACAGTGATCGGACATTTTTCACTGGATATCACTCCGCCTGCGAGTGGTTCGACGGTAGTGACAATTACTTCAACAGGCTGGCTCGATGCCCAGCCTAATAGTCGCCGTACGATCAGGGTTCGGGTCGGCTTTCCATCGTTGACGGATTATGCACTGCTTACCAATACCGATGCTTGGATCGGTGACAGCGAAGTCACTCATGGCAAGTTTCACGCCAATGGCGGTATTCGGTTTGATGGTGTCGGGGATGCTCAGATAACAAGTGCTGTTCCAACGTATGTTTGCCGTTCATATCACGGTTGCAATAATCTGACGAAACCAGGCGTGTGGGGGGTGGGTGGACCAACGAGTTTGTGGGACTTCCCGAAGCCGGCTCAGGATTTTAGCGCAGTAACAGCCAAGCTTTCAGAAATTAAGTCCGGTGCTCAAGCGGCAGGTATTTATCTTTCTTCCTCCGGCAAACAGGGGTGGCGTTTGGAGTTTGTTAACAATGGTACGGTTAAAGCATATAAAGTTAACGCAACGAATTGTTATTCTGGCCTTGATGTTAATGGCACCCAGTACCAGTTTTACTGTATCGATGTAAAAACGCTGGCAAATCCTACTACTTATACATTGCCAGAAAATGGACTTATTTATGTGGATGACACGGTCTGGGTTGACGGTGTGGTACGGGGGCGAGCCACGGTTGGGGTGGCGACTGGAAAATCAATTATTATCAATGGCAATGTTACATACTATGCTAAAGACGGTGCGCATGTCCTTGGTCTCATTGCCGAACAGAATGTTTTGGTTCCTCGTGATTCGCCGTCGGTGCTCGAAGTGAATGCCGCAATGCTCGCTCAAAATGGGGGAACAAAACGATATTATTATTCCAACAATGTTAAGACGGCGCTTACCATATATGGGTCAGTAATTTCGGCGGGCATTTGGACGTGGAGCTGGGTTAACACTAATAACACCGTTATTTCCGGGTACCAGACAACTAATTCGACCTACGACGTCAACCTCACCTACAATCCGCCTCCAGGTTTTCCGGTTGGTTCGGAGTATAATCTGATCAGCTGGGAGGAGATTTGAGCGCAGTGTTTAATGGTGCACTTGGTAGGTAGATTTTTATTTGCCATTAGACATATGTATTTTTAACTTGCTATATATATTGAGTTTTATTTTATGTTTTGCTATACTTGGGCGTAGTTAACATATCCTTAAATAAGCGCTTTTTATGCAGAAAATCCGTAAAGCAGTCATCCCGGTCGCTGGTTTTGGAACTCGCTTTTTACCTGCCACTAAGGCCATGCCTAAGGAAATGCTTCCAATTGTCGACAAGCCCATTATTCAGTATGTCGTTGAAGAAGCGGTGGCTTCGGGAATTACTGATATTATTTTAGTAACCGGAGCCAGTAAACGTGCTGTCGAAGACCACTTTGACTACAATTCAGAAATGGAAAGTTGGCTCATCAAGCAGGGCAAAGAAGAGCAGCTTGCTGAAATCCGCCGCATAGCGGAAATGGCCAATTTTATTTATGTCCGCCAAAAAGGGCCGTACGGTAACGGCACACCTGTCCTTAGTGCCCAAAATGTTGTAGGCGACGAGCCGTTTGTAGTTTTGTGGGGCGATGAATTTATTTATTCCAATCCGCCGCGGGCAAAACAATGTATTGATGTCTATGAAAAATATGGCACGCCGGTAATTTCGGCAATTGAAGTTGCGCGGGAGGATGTCTCCAAATATGGTATTGCAGATGTTGAAGATGTTGAAGGAAATGTGTACCGCATAAAATCTTTGGTTGAAAAACCCGAGCCAGCTGATGCTCCTTCAACACTCGCTACCCACGGTTGTTATTTGCTGACTCCGGATATTTTTGATGAACTTAAACAACTCAAGCCGGGTAAGGGTGGCGAAATTTGGCTCCCCGAAGCGGTCCAGGCGCTGGCCAAAAAACGTCCTGTGTATGCCTGCAAAGTTACCGATGCGACATATTACGATACCGGTTCAAAACTCGGCTATCTTAAAGCTAACGTTGATTTTGCTCTGCGCGACCCCAAACTTCGCGATGACTTTAGAAAATATTTGCAAAGCGTGGTATAATAGACGTTATAATATATATCATGGTCAAGATTTCTTTTTTCCATAAAAAACGTCTTCCATTGCTCATCGCCTTACTAGGTTTTTTTCTCGTCGCCGGTTTTGGCTGTAAAGGTGCGACCACTGCCGAACAGGCTGCTACCCGGCCGATCACACTCGAATATTGGACTGTTTTTGACGATGTTGATGCGCTCCAGACCCTCATCACCAAATTTCGTGCTTCTCACCCATATATTACAATCCAACTTCGCCAACTTACAGCGGACGAGCTTTATCCGCGCCTCGTAGAAGCCTTGGCCGAAGACCAAGGCCCAGATATTGTTTCGGTCTCGAATCGAAACATTCGCGCGCTCCAGAGTAAGCTTGCTTCGATGCCAGAAAGCGTTAACGACACCACGGTAGTTGTTACCAAAGGCACCGTTGGTACTAATACAGCCGTTACTACGGTTGCAAAAAAACTGCTCACCCCTGCTCAGCTCGATCGCGATTATGTTCAGGCGGTCAAGAACGATGTTTTGATTGACAATAAAATTTACGGTTTGCCCTTGTCGTTTGATACGATGGCTCTTTATTATAACAAAGACTTGCTTGACCGGGCTGGAGTGGCTGAGCCACCGAAAACATGGCAAGAATTTCAAGCTGCAGTCAAAAAGGTTACTAAGTATAATAGCCAAACCGATGCTATCGTACAGTCCGGGGCAGCGCTTGGCACTTCTAATAATATTTCAGTCAGCGACGACTTGGTCTATTTACTGTTTAAACAGAGCGGTCTTGATTTTGTCGCCAAAAATGGCCAGCCGGTTTTTAATCGTTTGACACCAGGTGTTCAGAACGGTACCGAGACGCCAGCTATGTCGGTTATGAATTTTTATACTGATTTCGCTAATCCTGCCCGTGATACCTATACATGGAATGAAAGCATGGATAATGCACTCGATGCTTTTTCAAACGGTACGGTAGCTTTTTTCTTCGGCTACAGCTATTATGCGCCGATAATTAAAGCCAGGTCCCCACAACTAAATGTGGGCATTTTACCTCTCTTGCAGCTTGATCCGGAGCAGCCGGTAAATGTCTCGCAGTACTGGGTTCAAGCAGTTACTGCTAAGTCAAAAAAACAAGAAGCTGCCTGGAATCTGGTAGATTTTTTGACACATTCGGCGGCTACGAAAGAGTATCTTGATGCAACAGGGCGTCCAACAGCACTACGCACCTATATCGCCTCACAGATGGAAAAAGTTGAATTAGTGCCGTTTATTAGTCAGGTTTTGGTTGCAGATAATTGGTATCGTGGTAATAACTACGAAGCCGCCAGCCGCGCCATCAAAGACATGATCCATGAGTGGTTGGTGCCGGCGCCAAATCCAGACCGCACCCTCGAATGGCGACAAGATATTTTGAACCGGGCTGCTGCCAAGGTGCAGCAGACTCTTTAAATCAAAAATTATGCTTTTTTTTAAGAGGCAACGGCTAATATTCTTGGGAATTCTTTGTGCCGTTGGTTTGTTAGGAAGCTTCAGGATTGCTCAGGCAGCCAGTGATTTTTGCATGTGCAATGATAATCTCGACAAGATTACTACCGATAATTATGCAACTGTGGGAGATGAAGTAACGGCAGCAAACCACTGCGCTGACAAGGTGCCGCAGAATCAGTGTACGGCAGAAGGAATTAAAGCGCTCTATGGCGAAGACTACGATGGCTGTACTAACAATTTCGATAACCAGACTAGTTGTGAGGATGCCTACCAAGTTTGGGTAAAGAATAAAGAAGCAAAATTGAAAGCGACTGCTTCGGCAGCCGTTGGCATCAATTCTACCAAGAGTCAGTTTATCCCCGATTGTGCGCTGCAAGATGAGCTAACAAGTGAATGTCGAGATATTAATATTTTTATTATTTTGGCTATTAATATTAGCCGCTATGTGTTTTCGATCATTGGAGGACTGTCGCTCCTTATGTTCGTCTATGGCGGTTTCACACTGATTATTTCCCAAGGAAATAGTGAAAAAATTCAGAATGGCAAAAATATTATGGTTGCGGTCGTGGTTGGTCTTTTGATTGCTTTTGGTGGTTATATACTGGTTAATTTCTTAGGTCAGAGTTTGGGGCTTCAAGAGTCGTTTCGTCTTTTGTAATTTTAGTTATGAAAAAAGCTTTCATATTTATAGGTTTCCTGGCAAGTTTTCTGTTGGGCCAAACCGTTTTTGCGATGGAGGATCCTAACACCATAATCAACGCCATGAAGGCTGCGGTAGGAAAAGAATGTGATAATTATCTTAATGCCTTTGGCAAGGTTCGTTGTGCGTGTAGTGGGAATGTGGGAGGGGTTAAATTTAATTTAGATTTTTGTAACTCCAACAACCGGGTCTTGTACTATAAAAGTAACGGTATTTTTTCCGACTATGACGGAGTTCGTTCATCGATGACTATCAGGTCAACCGCCGCGGATCCAACCTGTAATCTGGAGTTTTCGACAGGCTTGATTATAAAGGGTAGTAACGCTAGCTGCGAATTTAAAAAAGATAAGCTGGCAGATGGCTGCTCCTGTAAATATAATTATACGTACCAGCGCGGGAGCACAACGGCGCTTGCGGATGGGCAAAAAGGACGTTATGGAAATTATGATTTAATTGTTGATTATAAAGATCATAGCAAAATTACCTTTGCAGGTGGAAATAAGCCTGACCCAGGTCCGGCTACAGACCAGCTTAATGATTTTTTGACTCGCCTAACGCCAGCTACTGGTTGTGCTCTGCGCTGTGAGCAGGGCGCTAATAATTGTAAGCCAAAGGAGTATATGGGGGCTTCGCTTTTTTGCGATAAGCCCGTATTCCATACAACGTCTAAGTGCTGTTGTACCTTTGTTGAAAAAAGCTCTATTTCGGGAGCTAGTAAGTATAACTGCGAAAAAGTTGATGGGTATGGTGATTTCCCGGTGTGTGGTACTGGCGAAAACATAAAGACGTATCCGCTCCCGGCTGATGGAAAGTGTGATTCTTTAACCCTACAAGGCCAGGCAGCCGCAGATAAACAAAATCCAGGTATTGGCAAAGATAAATTATTGACTGAAGCCGCAACACTTAACCAGTTGCCTAATTTTAAATCACCAGCAGCTGTGATTGGTCAAGTAATTAAAGTGCTGCTTTCGTTCATGGGTTCCATTGCTCTCGCTTTGTACGTCTGGAGTGGTATCCGTTGGGCGACCGCAGCAGGGAGTAGTGAAAGTATTGAAGTCGCGAAAAAGACTATTATCTGGACAACGGCTGGGGTTGTTGCGATTCTGTCGAGTTACATCTTGGTTAATTTTATCTTTAAGACGCTTGGCTAATATAGTATATGTTTAAAAATATTACGCTTGCGGTACTCCTTGGTTTTTTATTGCTTACCGCGCCCTCTGCCGCACTTGCCCAAACCGCTCCGGCAACCACTAGCACAACTTGTCCGGAAGGCCGCCAATGTCTTGAAAGCCCACTTAAGGGCAAGCTCCAGGTAACTTCCCTTATTGGTACGATCATCAAGGCAGCGCTCGGGGTTGTTGGTTCAGTAACGCTTTTTATGTTAGTCTTGGGTGGTTTCAAATGGCTGACGTCGGCAGGGAATGACGAGAAAGTGCATGAAGGCACGCAAACAATGCTCTGGGCGGTTATCGGTCTTGCGGTCGTCTTCGGCAGCTATCTATTCTTAACAACCTACGTCGAGTTTTTAACTGGCAGTAAATAATTTGGTGTGCTATACTGAAGACGCAAATAAGAACTAAACAGGTTAACTAACTGTTCTTCTATGAGTACTATTTTCAGTCTTGGAAAGGAGGTGAAGATATGACACGATTCAAACACAAACTTGCAAGCATCGCTACTTTTTTGGTGATGGGTATGACAGCTGTTTTCCCGCTCGCGGTTAACGCGCAAGGGGCTGGAACAGTTCCAGCAGCTCAGCCTACTCGACCAATTAACGAAAGCGACCTTGGTATTCAATATGGTGCAGCAACCGGACTTGCTTCAACAGACGTCCGCATTACGATTGGAAACATCATCAGAGTAGCCATGGGGCTCCTCGGTATCATTGCCGTAGTTATCATTTTGATCGGTGGCTTTACCTGGATGACAGCTGGAGGTAACGAAGAAAAAGTTGGTGAAGCTAAAAAATGGATTTTCAGTGGTATCATCGGTTTGGCAATCATTTTGTCAGCCTACGCTATCGCAAACTTTGTCGTCAGTAGTCTCGTTACAGCGACTACCTCAGGCGGTAATTTATAAGAAGTTTTTCCGCAGGGGGCAAGCGGCGCTGCGCCCCCTGACGGGAATGTTTCATCTTCTAATGTCTTTATCTATGTCTTTTGTTAAGACACTTCTCCTCCTCCTGGTAGTTAGTATCGGGCTTTCTTTTGTTCCGGCCATAGTTAGTGCTGACAAATATGGTATTAGTGATACGCGTGATGCGACCGGCGACCTTTTGCCAGAAAGTATTCTTGATGCGAGTAGCGTGCCTGAGCTCATCGGTAAAATTATCGCAGCGATTCTTTCGCTGTTGGCCTTGGTGTTTTTTGTGCTTATTTTTTATGCAGGTATCATGTGGATGACAGCCCGCGGCAACAGTGAAGCTGTTACGAAGGCAAAGGATATTATGCAGTCTGCGGTGATTGGGTTGTTGATAGTCATGGGTTCCTATGCTATTTCACGGTTTGTGTTCGAAAGTTTGGTTGGTGGCGTAACAACCGGTTCTGGCGGTGCGAGTTCTGAAGATGCCGCAGCAATTGCATGTCGTGGAAAACAAGAGCTCGATACCTGTGTTTTAAATTCGACGCCCGGTGGTATTTGTGTCAAAAATGGACAGGATATTTTGCTCTGCAGTATTAAACCGTCTTAAACACTTTATTTGTTACGTATGAAAAGATTTTTTTTCATTCTTGCCCTAGCTACGGCGTTGTTTGTGCCTTTTGCCGCCAGTCATGCGCAACTCAGTGCTGGCCTCAACAAACTAGATGCGGCCAATCAATCCACGGGTTTAAGCAGGGCAGACCTTGGGGAAACGGTTGGTGGAATCATTAAGGTAGTCCTGTCGCTTATTGGTACTATTTTTTTGGTACTCATTATCTACGCTGGTATTTTGTGGATGACCGCTCGCGGCGCGGAAGAACAGATTACGACTTCCAAAAATATTATCCGTGCGGCTATTATTGGTCTTGCTATTACCTTGTCGGCGTATGCAATTACGTATTTTATCGGCAGTCGCCTCGCTAATGCTAATTCAGGTGGTAATGCCGTTGACAGTGAGGGGCGCCAGCCATGCGCCCAGATTGGTGGAACCTGTGGACCATGGAATACGGGTGATAACCGAGTTCCGGTTGATGGTGGGTATTGTCCGGGGGCAAATGATGTTTGTCTTAAATAGTCTTTATGAAAAAAATATTTCTTTTGGCAGTACTTAGCCTTTCTTTTTTCTTGCCGCTAGCCAGTGCCCAAGGGGCGCCCGACATCGGCCTTGGCAGTAATGGTTTAGCGGGTAAGGTGGCTGGTACTGCTGGTTATGATTCTGGAGCTAGTGACACCGCTTTAGCTGAGACCGTTGGCCGGGTTATTAAAGCTGTCTTATCGCTGTCAGGTATTATTTTTTTAGCACTGACCGTGTATGCTGGTTTCCTTTGGATGACTGCTCGCGGCGCAGAAGAGCAGATTACTACTGCTAAAAATATTATTTCAGCTGCAATCATCGGTCTTTTTATTACTCTCTCGGCGTATGCAATTACCACCTTTGTGGTGGATAAATTAACTCAGTCTACTTCAGGGGTAGAAATTGGAGGTGTGGACGGTGATATTTTGCAATGCGATTCGCCTGATTTACCAAACACTGCGTGCGTGGACGAAGACAGCATGATGCCAAACGACCAAGAAGTTCCGGAGGGGACAGACAGTTGCCCAGGTGGATATATTTGTGTTGAAGATTAAAAAGTATGAAATCTTTTTTTACTCGTTTTCTTTTGGTGGTGTTGGCGGGCTCTTTTCTATCGGTCCCAGTCTATGCTCAAAATAGTTTAACCAACGATATTAATCGCCAATTGGATGCGGGTGGTGCCAAGACCGGCCTCACTCAATCAGATCCGCGCGATACCGTAGCCTTTACGATACGGATTTTTTTGGGAATCCTCGGGATCATTGCGGTGGTGCTCATGCTTTACGCTGGGTTTCAATGGATGACAGCTGGCGGCAATAGTGAGCAGATCGGTACGGCCAAATCAATTATGATTAACGCTACCATCGGCCTTGCGATTATTCTGTCGGCCTATGCTATAACCTATGCTGTATTTGAGATATTGCTTGATGGGACATGGGGCTAAGTATTTTACTTATTTAAAAAATCCCCGGCTCGGCCGGGGATTTTTAGTTAGTAGTGAGGATTATTTCGTTTGGGTTTGGTAAATCAGGTGGTTTAGTCAAAAAATTTGGTTCATCCAGTATTCGATTAATGAGCCCCGGAAGTTCACTTGTTGTAGTCGCTAAACACCCGTAATTGTGTTTAATGACAAAACCGGCATTCTTCTCTTCTTGTCCCGGGATAGGGTTAATCATCACGAGGGGTTTTTTAAGATACAATACTTCGCTCGTCGTGAGCCCGCCGGGTTTAGTGACAATAATGTCGGCGAGGGCCATGAGTTCGTCGACTTTTTCCACAAAGGAGAGCGCTTGGTAGTGGTTTTTGCCGCCTGATAATTTTTGCAGTTTTTCAAGCAGCTCGCCATTATGCTTTCCGGCAACCGCAATAACACTGATATTCTTCACTTGCTGAAGAATGGTTTCGGTTGCGGTGCTGGTGTCAATTGGTCCCATTCCACCCGAAAGGATCAATACTACTTTTTTTCCGGCCGGAAGGCCAAATTTCTTTTTAAGTTCGGGAATATTTTTGGGTTTAAAAAAACGAGGATTGACCGGAATGCCGCTGACGACGATTGACGGGTGGTCAGTCTTGAAAGCTTCTTTGATAGCTTCGGTCGCCACAAAGAGGTGCCGGACGGTCGGATTGATCCAAAGTAGGTTGGCGTAATAATCAGTAACCACCATGTCAATCGGGAAGCGGCCGTTAAATTTTTTGAGGAGCAGGGGGATCAAAAAATGCGTTACGATAATACGGTCTGGCTTGAAATCTTTAATGTAGTCGATAAGTTTTTTGTTGCCTTGCTGCAATAAAAAAATGCTTTTTTCAAAAGAATCTTTGCCAGCCGGGGTGTCGGTGTACTCAAAAATTTTTTTAAATAACCCGGGCCAATGTTTGATAAGAATTTCGTACGAATCAACAATCGAGGTTTTTAAAAGCGGGCCGCAATAATCGACAGCATCAATGTGCCTGCAGTCAAACTCGGGATGGTTTTCCGAGGCGCTCAGAAGAAGTGCCTGGGCTGCTCGGACATGACCCATGCCTGCAAGGCAGGAAATAATCAATATTTTTTGGCGTTTAGTAGGCATAGTTATATAAGTAGGTATACCAAAAATGGCTAAAAAAGGCAATGTTTTCGGTGTAGATCTTGACCGATACTTCTTTTTGTGCTATGTACTGATGATCCTTTTGGGAGGAGCTGATGAAGAAAAGATTCTTGTCAATTGCCCTTTTGTGCCTGTTTGCGTGTGCTGGCCAGAGTGTGAAAGACGCTGGTCGACCTGACCACGCTGCCTTTGCGGGCACGCTTCCATGGTGCGCCGAAGAAGGTTGGGTTGCTGTCGGCAATCAGTACTTCGATGATGACGGCAAGCCGAATCCTGAGGCAGATTTGTATTGTGGTGGGGAAGCGACGCCGGTTGGGCAGCACTCGATCGAGCTGCGGGGAGGTGTCCGCAAGATTTGCTGGCGCGTGGCCGATAATAAGTACTTGTGCGGAACCAAGAAGAAGATCCTCTCGCCGGGCGATGCCGCGCATGGGGCTATCGTGTATGTCGTCATTGACGAGAAGCCCGCCGACGACCCGGCCTACGCCACCTGCAACTACATGCTCCGCGACCTGGTCGACGGAGCGGTATACGAGCCGCACAAGATCGACTCGTACAAAGCTCGGTATCGCTGTCGTGAGTTCCTGCCGACCCTCGCGGATGCGGAAGTCCTGACGTCGAACTAGTCTCTCTGCTCCTTATTCCTCAGCCAAGCTCCTGTAGCACTGGCTTCGAGAAGGGTTCAGCCTGAACCGTCCTCCTACCTGTGGTAAAAAACTTTTTTTGCTAGGGGTAGGGACGGTTCTTGGGAAAATAGTAATAATGACCCTGGTTCACAGTGAACCAGGGTCATTTATTTAAAAATAAAAACAACCGCTTTGGGCGGGTGTTTCTTAGGGGTGGCCAACGGGAATTGAACCCGTATTGAGAGGACCACAACCTCCCGTAATAACCATTATACCATGGCCACCATCACACACTTGCCTTCGGCAAGTAATGTCAAAATCCTAATTTCTAATTCCTAAAAAGGAAGCCGACGTTCTGATAGTACCTAGATTTTAATATTTTTGCAAGCGTCTAGGCTTTTAGGCATTAGGACTTAGGATTTTGATATTTTTCAGTGTGTCCCCGCTAGGAATCGAACCTAGATCTAGAGCTTAGAAGGCTCTCGTTCTATCCATTGAACTACAGGGACATAAAACGAGGCTATTCTAGTTTGTTTTTACACAAAACGCAAGGTATGGTACTATTTGTTCATTAAAACATGAAAACAATAACAGTAGAGCATTGAAACAAGCGTACTTGTTTACATGTTCTACTGTCTTAAGGATTATGAAAAATTTTTTTAAACAAACAGCCGTCTTTTTATTCTTGCTTGCCTCTTTTTTTGCAAGTAATCAGGTCGCCCTGGCTGCCGACGGTTATGGTCTCAACACAACCGGGGGCGCGGTGGGGTACGACACATCAGGAACAAGCAATACGGTTCCGTCCTTGGTTAACAAGATTATTTCGGGTGCTTTGGTTGTCCTTATGTTCGTTTTTTTTGGCCTTACCCTTTACGCAGGTATCCGCTGGATGCTGGCTCGGGGTAATGACGAGTTTATCCAACAAGCCAAAGACACCCTGACAGCCGCAATTATTGGCTTAGTTATCGTTAGTTTGTCCTACGCCCTGACGAAATTTGTCTTTAGCAGGCTTGGTCAATAGCTTGACAGTTTGGGGGTCTTCAGCTACACTGGGGGTACTTTTAACTCTCTTCCAGCCACAGGTAAACTGGGTTGGCAGTCTGGACTTACCGAAACATACTTTGGTTAAGCCCGGTGAATTATTTTAAGTATGTTAGACCCTAAGAAAAAGCAAGGTGTTATCAAGAAATTCCAGATCCATGATGGAGACACTGGTTCGAGTGAAGTCCAGATCGCGATCCTAACGACCGAGATCGAAGAGCTCATCGAACATCTTAAACAGCACCCAAAAGACCATTCTTCCCGCCGCGGCCTTTTGCGTAAAGTCAGTACACGCCGCCACCTTTTGCGCTACCTGAAGAAAGAAAATCTAGAAAGTTACGATAAGCTCGTCAAAAAACTCAAGATTAAACAGGCTCGCGTCCTTGCCAAACCAGGTGCCGCTGCCGCCGATGTTGAAGTTGAAGTAATGGAAGAAGAGATCGAGCCAAAGGTCTAACCCAATGTCCGCACTTCTCAATCGAAAGAATCATCCTCTTAAACACCCCGACCAGCGCGTTGGGGTGTTTATTGATGTGCAGAATATGTACTATAGCGCCAAGAATTTGTTTGGAGCTAAGGTAAATTTTGGTAACATCGTGCGTGAAGCAACGGCTGGCCGCAAACTAATTCGGGCCATTGCCTACGTGGTCTCGACCGAAGGCAAAGAGGAGCAGCCCTTTTTTGATGCTCTCTATAACCAGGGGATCGAGACTAAAGACAAGCCGCTCCAGATTTTTTATGGCGGCGAAAAGAAAGCTGATTGGGACGTGGGCATCGCTGTTGATGCGATCCGTTTGTGCCCAAGCCTTGATGCGATCGTGCTCGTGAGCGGGGACGGTGATTATTTACCGCTTATTGAATATCTTCGGAACCAGGGTAAACAAGTTGAGGTTATGGCCTTTGGTAATACTGCTTCGGGCAAGTTGAAAGAAGAAGCCGATGACTTTGTTGATTTGAGTAATGATAAGGCGCGGTTTTTGATCCCCAATAAAATGAGCGGGGTTAAGCCAGGCGTTCGCCGGATTGCGAGGGCATTTAAACCAAAAGAGAACGATGGGCTCGATTTTGGTGACGAAGTATAGCAAAGAAAGCATTAAAACATAAAAACATTAAAACTTTTTTAATGTTCTCGTGCTTTAATGTTTTAATGGAGCTGGTGTCGGAATATAAGTATTCAGTCTGAATACTCATATACCTGCAGCAGCTTCAAGAAAGGAAAAAGTATGAACATCAAAAATTGGTCCCTGCAATGGGGCGGACGCACGCTTACTGTCGAAGTCGGGCACTACGCTTTCCAGACCAACGCTTCGTGTACCGTTCGCTATGGCGACACGGTTATATTGGCGACAGTCGTCATGAGTAAAAATACGCGCGATGGTATTGATTACTTCCCGCTCATGGTAAACTTCGAAGAGAAGTTGTATGCAGCTGGAAAAATTAAAGGTAGTCGCTTTATCAAGCGTGAAGGACGTCCAAGTGAAGATGCGATTTTATCCGGCCGTCTCGTTGATCGGACAATCCGCCCTTTGTTCAGCGAAGACGTGCGCAACGATATTCAGGTTATTTTAACAGCGCTGTCTGTTGACGGAGAAAACGATTCTCAAATTCCAGCGCTTGTTGCTGCTTCAGTAGTGTTGTCTCTTTCGTCTATTCCATGGGAAGGTCCGATTGCTGGTGTGCGCGTTGGTAGGAAAGACGGTCAATTCGTAATTAACCCTTCGTTTGCCGAGCGCGAACTGAGCGACATGGATATTGTTGTAGCGGGAACTCCAGAAAAATTAGTGATGGTTGAAGCTGGTTGTAATGATACTGCAGACAATGATGTCGTGAGTGCGATTCGTTTTGGTGCCAAAGAGCTGGGAAGTGTGATTGAATTTATTACCAAGATCCAGGCAGAAGCGGGGCAACCAAAACTTGATCCTAAAAAAGAACCGACCGAACAACAGTTGGCGCTTAAAAAAACTGAAGAGGAGGTCGACGCTTTTATTAAAAGCCATGTATCAGATTGGATTTTTGACAGTGTCAAACGTGGTCGTTCGGAACGCGTCGCGATGATTGACCGTTTCCAGGTGGCGATTCAGGAAATGTTAGTAGCTAAAGAGACCGATGAGAAAGTAATGAAAATTATTTTGGGTCGCGTCAAAGTGTATGTTGAAAAATATATTTCCGCTGCGATTATTGAATCTGGTAAGCGCCTTGATGGTCGCTCGCTTACGGATATTCGTGATTTAAACATTGAGGTCGCGCTGCTTCCTCGTACACATGGTTCTGGTATGTTTATGCGTGGCGACACGCAGGTGCTGTCGGTGGCAACGCTTGGCGCGCCTGGTGATGTGCAGACGCTTGATACAATGGAAGAAGAGGGGACAAAGCGCTATATGCACCATTACAATGATACTCCAGCCTCGTACGGTGAAGCTGGTCCAATGCGTGGACCTGGTAACCGGGCGATTGGCCATGGTGCTCTGGCAGAACGCGCGCTCGAACCAATGCTTCCGCCCGAAGTAGATTTTCCGTATGCGATCCGTGTTGTCTCGGAAGTTTTGGGCTCGAACGGTTCGAGTTCTATGGCTTCGACCTGTGGGTCATCGCTCGCTCTCATGGACGCCGGTGTACCGATTAAAAAACCGGTTGCTGGTATCGCAATGGGTTTAGCTACAAGTAACGACGGAAAATGGAAAGTCCTTACTGATCTTCAAGATATTGAAGACGGCCCTGGTGGCATGGACTTTAAGATTGCCGGAACACGTGAAGGTATTACGGCTCTCCAAATGGATACCAAAACGGCTGGCCTGAGCTGGGAAATTGTTGAGCAAACTTTTAAACAAGCTAAAGATGCTCGCTTACAGCTGCTCGATGCCATGGCCAAGGTCTTGCCAGAACCACGCAAGGATCTCTCACCGTATGCCCCACGCATTATTACGATCATGATCAACCCAGAAAAGATTCGCGACGTGATCGGTCCTGGCGGCAAGATGATTAATAAAATTATTGCTGAGACTGGCGTATCGATTGATATCGAAGACGATGGTCGGGTGTGTGTCACCTCGAATGACGCTGTCGGTATGCAAAAAGCAGTTGAGTGGGTGAAACAGTTGACCCACGAAGTAACGGCTGGCGAAACCTATGAAGGGGCGGTCGTACGCCTCGAAGATTTCGGTGCCTTTGTCCAGATCTTGCCTGGTCAGGACGGCCTCGTTCATGTCAGTGAAATCGCTTGGGACCGCACCAACAAACCGAGTGATGTCTTGAAACTGGGTGATAAAGTAAAGGTGCTCGTCAAAGAAATTGATAATTTAGGACGTATTAACCTTAGCATGAAGGCGCTCCTCGAAAAGCCTGAAGGTTACCAAGACCGACCGGCTTTTGACCGGCCGCGCAGTCCGCGCCCTCAAGGCGGTGGCGGTGGTCGTGGTTTTGGCGGACGCTAAAGAAAGCTTTCAAGTCCCTCCTGTTTTTACGGGAGGGATTTTTTATTTCAGGCTACCCTTGACAAAAGACGTTTTTTGTGCTATGCTCAGCAGTTAGTATATTGGTGCAGTTTGCATGATTTTGCTTCGGAAAACAACATTCGTTTTCAAGAAAATAATGGCCATTTTCATGGCTATTCTTATTGTTATTGCTTCTTCTGGGTTTTTGAATATCCGGCCCGCTGAAGCGGTTGGCGCCGCCTGGTACCATGCAAATTGGGCGTATCGTCTGCCAATTACAATTGATCATGCTAAGGTACCCGGTGATTTGGTAGATTTTCCGGTTTTAGTTTCTGTTACAGCAACTGAGCTTACAAAGGCGATGACAGACGGTGATGGTTTGGTATTTACGGCTGGGGATGGTGTCACTAAGCTCGACCATGAAATTGAATCGTTTTCCATTGCAACCGGGGCGCTTATAGCTTGGGTAAAAGTGCCAGCAATTTCAAGTAGTGCCGACACAGGTATCTATCTTTATTATGGCTACAATTCACCGAATAATGAACAAAATATAAGTGGGGTCTGGTCAAATGGTTTTAAAATGGTGCAACACTTTGAATTACCGGCTTCGCTGACTGATGCTTCGAGTAACGCAACCAACGGTGCCGAAACCGGGGGAGTGACTGCGACTCCGGCAGTAATCGGTAAGGGTCTCCATATGGACGGCGTCGATGATCGCGTGATGGTCGCTGATAACGCGGCGCTTAATTTTACTAACGTATTGACGGCATCACTCTGGTTTAAGACCGATGTCACGCCCGATCTTTCCAATGGTTCGGAAAATGGCATTTTGGGTAAGCCTAATGATTTTTGGACAGATAGTTTTGGTTTTTATTTTGATCTTACGGGCAAGCTGCGTTTTTTTGTAAACGATTATTTGAGTTTTGCTCCTGCGGCAACGGTTAGTGCAACTGACTGGATGCACATCGTTGGTGTGTACGATGGTAGTCGTGTTCGTCTCTACGTAAACGGTGTTGAAAAAAATTCCGTAGCACTAAATCAGGCGATTGGCGTTAATAATAAAAACCTCAACATTGGCCGACTGAGTACGAATCAGTATAATACAGACGGAACTTTTGACGAAGTCCGTATTGCGAATGCAAACAGAAATGCATCGTGGATTGCAGCTGAATATGCTAACCAAAATTCGCCAGCAACTTTTGTAAGTGTGGGTGGTGAAGAAAATTTTGAAGCAACTAAGTATCTGCAAATTACTGGTGGCGATAGCATGGTTGCAGGCGCTACTCAAACTATTACTCTTACACTGAGAGACGGAACAGGAAGTGTGGTGACTGATTTTATGGGTGACAAAGCGGTGGTTCTCACAGGTCCGTTAGTGGCAGCCAGCGGTAACCAACCGACATGTACTGATAAAAATAATGCGCTTGTCACGCTTGGCGTTGCAACAACTATTGCTTTTGCGAACGGTGTTGGTGTTTGTAATCTGACAGCGTATGCCGCAGGCAACGCCTCAGTTGACGCCTCTGCTGATGGATTTGTTTCGACAGGGGACGCTGGTTTTGATCTCGATCTTACCATTATTCCTGCTAGTTTTAATTCGTTTTTAGTAAGTGCTCCAGCAAGTGTGGTATATGACGAAGCGTTTACAGTTGTGACAACTGCTCGAGATAGTTTTTTTAATACTGTTACTACAACACCCATTGATGCCACGATTGTGCCGAGCTCAGGAACACTCAGCGTAACCACTATTCCAGTAGCCGAGCTTACTGATGATGGTGTTGCGACGACAAATCTAACACTTACTGGAACAGGAGTTGCTTCGCCAACCACACTTACTATCACGAGTGATGGTAAAGCCGGGTCAGCGTCGTTGGTAGTGACAGGTTTGCCAGCCGTTTCTTCGGGCGGAAGCAGTGGTGGCGGAAATTATAGTTCTGGTTCAGGTGGCCCTTCTGACAATGGTGTTGGCGGTCCACCGCCGGAAGTAATAATCCCTGTGACCTCAACACTGCCGACTGCTCCAACTATGACTCCAATAACACCGCCACCAATACCGACCGTGCCGCTTCAGCCCGTTGCCCCACCACCTGTTACTCAGCCAATTGTTAGGCCGCCAACACCAAGGCCTACAACTTCAATCCCAAGTACGCCGAGGCCGGCAACTACGCCTCCACGAGTGGTGCCGCAAAATCTAACAGCTTCATTTTCTCGCGGCAAAAAAGCAGTGCCGATTATTGTTGAGCGCGGAGCTGATGGAAAAGTGCGTAGAAAAATTGTGGTAACAACCGATGAGAGCCTTGATCTGACGATAAAATTGCTTGATGCGGCAGCGACTGTGCGTGGATTTTTGTTGCCAGCCGCTGCAGCAGACGACAGTGTCGGTGCTTTGATTGGTGAGGCCGGAGCGAATGCAAAATATACTTTTAACTACACCGATGTTGACCGCGACGGTGTGTTTAGTGCGACTATTCCGACAGGCGTCATTGGGCGCGACGATAGGCTTATTACCGTAGTTGATTACGATGATGGTTTAAAACCGCGCGAAGTAACCGAGATTATAGTCACGAATCTGTCGGGGAGCGTACTTGATACTAAAAAACAACCAGTCGAAAAAGTTTTTGTAACTCTGCTTAAAGAAGATTCGGCGACGGGAATTTTCGAGCGTTGGCCCGCAGAAGATGTTGGTCGTCCAAATCCGGTGCTCACTACAAAGTCCGGTCACTACTATTTTGCGCCGCCCGCCGGTACATATCGCCTGGAAGTAGTTAAAGAAGGGTATGAAAATTACGTGAGTGAGTCGTTGCAGGTAGCAGATGGTCAACCAATAAACTTTGACATTACTTTGCGAACTAAAACTTCGTTATCCGGATTGAGCAAGGGATTACTTTTCTTGTTTACCAAGTTTAAGGAGTTGTTCTATAAGTAGTGTTTCCAATAAACAACCTGCTATGCGTTGTTTATTGCTTTTTTAGGGTTGCTATGGTTAAATAGTCCGGCTACAAAGACGTGCTGCCGCGATGGCGGAATTGGTATACGCGCCAGTCTTAGGAACTGGTTCCTCACGGATTAAGGGTTCGAGTCCCTTTCGCGGCACGATAAACGTTATAAAAACAGTGTTTACACTGTTTTTATTTTTTGAATTTTACCTATTTTACTCTTGCTGTATCGTATAAAATCTGCTATATATAGTGCTGGGACCTTTTTTATTTTTAAACACTCGCCACGCAGTCAGGGGTTTTATTAATTTTCTGTTTTCAATATGCCAGAAGGACGTTTTCATGAATCGATGGATTGGCGTAAGGCCATTAAAACTGATTTGCATGATGATGGTTTGGAATCTCCTAGCCACTGGAAAAAGGTAGACGAAGCGGTTGAAACAATTGATGGAAAATATGAAAAAATTTTTGCAGTTATAGATGCAAAAGTAAATGAGAATGATATACGCAAAAGAGAAAAATTTAGTAAATCAGAAGATAGTATTGAACGTTTAAAGATCCTGCGCTCTATGACGCTGTATGGGGCGTATGAATGCATTAAAATGTATGCGTCAGACCCGCGCGTTCTGCATTATTTAGAAAAACGTCTTGCATATTACAACGATCTTGTAGTAGGTCGGGCAACTAAACGGTTGACTAGGACAAAAACAGATTGGGACGTGAACAAAGGAGAGTTTGTGAGCACTGAAGTTGTTGAGAACGTTTTGATTGATAAAGCCGGCATTACTCCGGAAAACGTAAAGACAGGCTTGTGGCGTGAAATAGCTTATGCTGCTATGATTGGCACGCCTGAAATCGCTATTCGCAAGATAGCTGAAAAAAAATGTTCTGACAAAAAAATAAAAATAGTTCATCTTCCCCATATTAAGGATGGCTATTCCGAAATACATGAAGGAAATGAAAATATTGGTACTGGGTATGAATCACTCCGAAAGATGTATGGTGAAGCACAAAAACTAATTGAGCGTAAAGCGCAAAGAAGCGGTAAAATATTAGATCCACAAAAATTAGAGCACAAGGCTGTCATGCTTGCTTCCGAATGGCTTACCGAAGCAATGGATTATAATCCACCCGGAAGAAGTCCGAGGTCTTCGTATGTTAGATCTGCTGATGAGGCGGTAGCCTGGGCGCGACTCGGGTCATGGAAGGTTAAGCGTCAATTTAGAGGTATGCGACAAAAGATTGATAATATCAATCTTGCTAACATTAAACGTTTTGTTGGGCGGTCAGGTGAAAATAAATTTAAGTCTCAGAAAAAAACGCTCGACGGCCAAGTTAAATTTCTTCAAGAAACTACTGATTCCAAGGAACGAGGTGAATTTACCAGCGCTGAAAATGAAGTAGCTTTAGCCGTGCAGCAGCGCACTTACGTTGCTGCAGTTGAAAAGCAAGAAAAAAAACTAGAGAAAGATAAAAAGCAGATCGAAAAGGCAGATATCCCTGAAGAAGAAAAAATGCTGCAGTTACAAGCGGCAACTGAAAAATTCGAGCGTGCCATAGCTCTTTTGGAAAAAGAAAACAGTGAACGCGCTGAATATTTTAGGCATCGTACAACAGAGCAACTACAGACTGATTTAGATGTACGCAAAAAAAACATTGATACATTATACCAAAAGAACGCCAGTCTTGCTGACAAGGCATTGTTTTTGCATTTTAAAGAAAATGAATTTAATAATGATCGAAATGATTCTGTTATTGATTGGATAAATTCGGCTCCGCTGGGTTTGGTTAATTGGTGTTATGACGCTCTGCATCGAGGTGCAAGTACAGAAACAGTTTTTGGATATGCTCGGGCTTTAGTATTATTTCCTGATACCTTAGTAACACGCGAACTGATAAAAAGAATTAATCAGCTAACTCCCTATGAGTTACAAAACATAAAATTAGTCAGAGGGCTTGGTGAAGAGCTAAAAATCACATTGTCACTAGAAGATTTGTGTGCTTTAGCTAAATACGATTTTCATAATTTACGCTTTTCTTTTAATAAAGGTTATACAGTAAAATCTCTGGTTGAATATCCATGGCTCAATGATCATGCTTTGTTAGAAAAGAGCCCCTTTCCTTTTGATGGGTCAAAAGGAAAACAGCAAGCTTGGTGTGTCGAAAATGCTTATTATGTTCCTGAAGGTTGGCAACATAAACGTCTCGGCAATATTATTTTGTCCCGCTTAAATGGGGGTATAGATGCCAATATACATGATGCTACATTTTGGCTTAAAGAATTAGAAGTGCCACAAGAAAAAAATGGTAAAGTATACAAAGATCATGCTCAAGAAATTAGTTTGATCTATTCTTTAACCAGTGTTCCTGAAAAATTGCGCAATCGTGTTCCAACTAATCCAAATAAGTACGCTGATCTATTTTCAAGCCAAGCAACCGAGTTAGTGTATACAGCCATGCTACCGTTAGTTGAGCAGGGTGAGCTAACATACGAACAGGTGCGGGCAGCAGTTGAGCAAGAGTTGAAGACTTTTGAATTAGATCCTAAGCGGGCAAAATCATTAAAAACCCCTTTGCCTATTTTTGCAAAAGAAATTGAAAAGTGTCTTGAAGAGCTAAAAATGATGATTCAAAAGGGTCAGGACCGAGAGCCGGTACCGTCTATAGTAGGAGCTCTTAAAGTTGTTGGAGAATTGCGAAACAGTTTTGTAGACGACGCTCAAACATGGGTTGCTACACATGCATCTGCTCCACGCCAGTTATTAGCGTTAGCCTGGGCTAACCGTGAATTAGCTTTGGCGGATGGTTGCGCCGATAATCCACGCGCCATCAAACAGTGGGCTGATTTGAACGGACTGCGCGTGGCCTACGACGAAATGGAACATGGAGGCTACCTCCCGCATAACTTTACCCGCGAAGACTTGGTAACTTATAAAGATTGGTTTAGTGAGTTGGTACGCTGTTATGATGGTAACACGGCTATAAAGGCAATCGCTGAACTTAAAGAGAGCTTTAATGCGAAGTTTTATATAACGCCACAAAAAATAGACTTAGGTGGCGGGTGGGTCGGTGAAGTGTTTCCAAAAAGTGATGCGCGAGGTATGACCATTGGTCATGATACCGGTTGTTGTATGACACTTGGCGGTGTTTCAAATAGTTGCATCAAGGCAGGGTATGCCAACCCTTCCTGCGGCTTTTTCGCTTTATACAGAGATGGTCAGATTGTTGCTCAGTCATTTTTATACACTAATAGAAAAGAAGCTGCAAACACGTTGGTATGTGATAATATTGAAGCCAATGCCGGACGAGATTTGAATATGGTTTTAAAACAGTACCAAGAATTTTTTAACCGTTATTTAACTGATCAGTTGCGTCGCGATCCAGGTGCAAAACTTTCTAAAGTACATGTGGGTACAGGTTATACGGACATTGGTCTTGAGGGATTGAAGTCTGTAGACAGTATTCCACTGCCTGAATCTGGAATTTATACCGACGCTTATAATCAGAAGGGTCTGCTTGAGCTATCTAAAGAAGATGTCGAAAAAGCAAAAAACATGAAGGTAGAAATCGTAGGAGGTTCGTCGTGGGAGCAGATAAAGAGTCAGATCATGCTAATCGAAGAGCAGGCATTTGAGGGAAGAGGATATGGTGAAGGGCATCTAAGAGATGAGTTTTCAAATCCGCAAAATATCGCTCTTATTATGAAAGATGGCGATACAATAATTGGTTACTGTACGGCCATTGCTGGAGCGGGTGATAAGGAGGCGGTGTATGTTTCTTCAACCGCTCTCCTCAGTCAGTATCAAGGCAAGGGGCTAGTTGCTGATCTTATGTATCGGCTCGATATTGAGGCAAAGCGCCGTGGTTTTAAATACTACACACGCGATGCTCGAATGGATAACGGTTATGCTGATAAATTGAAAAAAAATTATATTATTATTAAAGCAGGTGAGCCGTTTAAAACAATCCATGGCATGCAGCAGCATCTTAAAATGGAAATTCCGAATCATGTGGTGCCAAAGTCTTTAGAGCAGGCAAAACCGGTGCAACATAAAGCTCCTGAGGTTAGGATCAGAAATTTGACACGAAGGAACGCAGGAGTAATAGCGGAATTGGAAAGTGCGATTTATCCTGAAGGCATGCGTCAGGGAGAAGAATTTTTTGCAGATGAGTTAGATTTTGAGGAAGGTGACGAGTCAGATAATGCTAGTTTTATAGTTGCTGAGAAAGTAGATGGGAGAAGCCAACCTGTTGGCTATACGGTTGCCTATATAACTGAGTCTGAATTTGCTGGAGGTGGGTCAGTGCTCTATGTTTCAGATATGGCGCTTTTACCCGAGCAGCAGCGTAAAGGATACGGTCGGAAGGCTCTAGAACGCCTGCTTGAGTTTGCCCGGGCAAGACAAGGAATGCCGATAGAATTTCATGCTCGCGCTTCAACTTCGTATGCCGCCCTTATTCATTCTGAGACAATGCTCGAAATTTTAGGGTATAGAATTACGCAAGACCAATTGATGGAGGGTTATTTTGAAGATACGGATCAAGGAATTAATGAGGATGTACATCTTGTTCGATTAGAGCGAATAGATGAAATGGAAGAAAAGATGGCTGCATAGGAAAAGATCTTATAATGCTTAAAATATTTATAAAAACTTGTATTATATAAAAAACAACGCTCGCTACGTTGTTTTTTGTAAAGGAAGCAGGGTTCTTTTTTACAAATGCTGGTAGGCAAAGCCTTGTTAACTAATTGAATTTCTTTGTTGCACCATAAGTCTACAAAATGACTGAGAGGTCTCGGCATACAAGTCATTGATCTAATCTCGGATTCCTTATTCTTTCGATTTTTTCTTGTCCAAAAAAGCGGCAGTTACTTCGTCGACACCATATAAAGTTACAAAATGGCCTCCCTTTTTACCTCCTTTTATAGAAGGAAGTTCTTTTCTTGTTTTTAAAAAACCGCGAATCGACCCTTCTGTTGTGCTAAGAAGTTCCATAAAATAGCCAAATGGCGCCCATGCCTTACCGTTGGGATCGACAAAATAACCGTTGGGTTTTTTTGCTTCAGGGTTAGCGCTAGCTAAAGTTTCACGAGCGGCTTGTAAATCGTACAAACGACATCTTTTGTTAGTGCGTTCTTTTCCTACTATAAGCGGTATTGTGTTTAAAGTATTCTTTAAATCTGATTCGGTTCGTCCAGTTTCTTGTGCTAGAAAAGAAAGTGGAGCAAATTGTTTTCCATCTGCTCTTGTGTAAATATTGGTCGTTGGATTCACCTGTGGCAACTCGGTAGTAAACTGTTCGGTGGGTGATCGCTGGGGTAGTTTTAAAGCTTCAATGCTATCAAGGTCGTAGAGAAAACCTCGCACGCCACTTCTGTTACGCCCATCAATTCGCGCTGTGCTGTTAAACACAGTATTGGCCTGATTCGAGTTTTTAAAAACATATTTTTCTTCAACGTACCCACGTGGGGCATAATGTTTACCTTCGGGAGTGGTAAATATATTAGTCACTGAATCTGCTCGAGGTAACTCAAAATCAGCTAGTTGTGTTAGCGCTTCGGGTCCGCGGTAGAGTGGAATTTGAATGTTGCCACTAGCGCCTGTAATTCGGGGAACGTTTTTCAAGCGGTCAAGCAGTGATCGGCCGTGAGTGGTGCTATAGTAATTTTTGAGGTAGGTAGTTGAGTACCATTCTGTGCCATCAACATCACGATACAAACCTGCACTATTCACAACTCTTTCTGTATTTTTGTAATTAGCAGC
The DNA here is from genome assembly GCA_964634875.1 of uncultured Gammaproteobacteria bacterium. GTDB lineage: Bacteria > Patescibacteriota > Patescibacteriia > Magasanikbacterales > GWA2-37-8 > CAZECR01. Next base: position 4,845 of record CAZWKA010000009.1, on the reverse strand, counting down.
AGCTTCAAGTGGTTGTACTCTTGAGTATGAAGTATTTAAAAAATCGTTCCAGTTAGTCCACTCATTACGATAGGTTATGTGTGGTGTGGATGGCCAACCTTGCCCACGAAAGTTTTGAATATAATCCATACGGCTTTTTATGCCGAGTGTTCGTAGTTGGTCTTTTAAGGCCCCTAATGTCGGTAGTTTTTTTTCGATATTTTCAACTGGGATTTCTTTCGTAGCTGAAACAACAGGTTCTACAGCATCAGCGTGTTCTTGCGCTGGCTCTGGGGTATTCGGTAGTGCTCCTGCTCGATCGAGTAGTACTTCTAGGGCATAAGCGCGATTGTCGGGCAGGATTGGCCCGTGAATGTTAAAAATATTCAACGTATTGCGACGAAGTAATTGTAATGATTGGTCTTTATCAAGGTTTTCAAAAGCAGTACCGTCAATAGTTTGGGCCACATCCTTTGCACCGTTTAACAGGTGCTCTAAGTTTCTTTCAAAGATAATGCTTAAATTTTTCTTTTTTTCCTTTTCAATGATGCATCCTGGGGATTCGAGGTAGGCTTTGGCAGCAAATAATTGGTACAAAGTTTGTTCTAAAATAACAAATTTGAGTGGGTGATTCCGCAGTTGTGTTTTGTCTTTTTTCCATAGTTCAGCCAATTCAGCTACCGCTTGTTTTGGGGCGTATAAAATTATTCCAGGTAAATCTGTTAAGGATAAGTTGTTGCCCTCATGCGGTGAGGTAAAGAATTTAACGTTAAACAAACGCCCTGCATCGAGTCGTTTTTTAGTTCGGACTAATTTTTTTTCTAACTGTTCTTGTGAAAAAGTACAATCAAAACCAATACGTAGGCGCTCGCCCGAATCGTGCTCGATCGGTCCTTCAATAACACCGTCAAGACTTCCGATAATGTCGTCGTAAGGTGTGGTAAACGTAGCGGCTATTTCGTTCCCTAACCAATCACCTTGTTCAATTTGTAAACAGACAATTGTTTCAAAAATTTCTGCCCAAGCTTTCCGATTTTTATCTGATTGGCTCATGCGGCCCTCTATTAGTTGAAGGGCTTCAGCAAGTTCTTGTTTCGCTTGAAGCAAGATTGCTGACGAGTAAATGTCGCCAAAAGCCTCTAATCTTGGCACGGCACGTTCGATGATAAGTTCTTGGTATAATTTTTGTGGCGGAGCGGTATCGAGCGCTGCGACGTGGTCAAAAAAATTTTCCCGCATTGCCATATGTAGTGAGGTATCAAAAATGTGGATCTTGATTTAAGTGAAATATAGCATATTGCTTTATTTTCCTCAATAAGTAAACGGTTGACAGAGATGCTGTTGCATGGTACAACCACCTGTCCCGAATGTATCTTTTTTCTTGTATAGACACTTAGTATCTATAGAGGTGAGGAAATAACAGGAGGGTTCGCACCATGAAAACTCGTACCGGACGACACTTCTTGGGTGCAGCGTTGCTGTTCGCCATGATCACAGTCCATGAAGCGGGGCACTACGCTGCGTGTCGTATGACAGGCGTGGGCGTTGAAGAGTTCTCGGTCGGTATTGGGCCCACGCTGTATGGGAAGCGAGCGGGTACTACTGATTTCACGCTTCGTCTGCTTCCAATCGCTGGTTTTAATCAGCCTAACCAGCAGGATCTTCAAGCAGCCACTTTTGCAGCCAAAGCGTTGGTGTCGGTTTCGGGAACGTTGCTGAATGTCCTGTGCGCCTTTTTGATACTCCTCGTCGCAGGTCGGCGTATTGGTGTGATCACTGCGCCGCCTGGTTCTGTAAGGACGCTCTTTGCGGCCGTGAGGGAGTCTTTTGGCAGCTGGCTCTACTCTGTGGTGGAGTTGGTGCGTTTGATTGCCAAGAATGACTTTTCGATGCTGGCTGGGCCGCTCGGCATCATCCGTATGGTCAGCCGGGTTCCGAGCACCCTACACAATGTGTTGCGGCATGTCTTTGCCCTCAACATGGGTTTAGCGGTCTTCAACTTGCTGCCTCTCCAGCCGCTCGATGGTGGAAAGTTGGTTTCGCTGGTTGTAAAGGGGTTAGCTGGCCCACGTGTGTTTTTTGGGCTGATGTTTGACCTGGTGACCATGGTGCTGTCGTTGTTTATCCTCATGAAGATCCTGAAGGGTGATTTCACTGCTCAGTCACCAGCACCACAACCACGGCCTAAGAAGCCCTATCGCCCTCGACCGGTAACGAGGCGCCGTCCTCGTCGCCACCGACGAAAGTAGCGGGTTTCCGTTGACCTTCCAAATTCCCGCCGTGTACACGCGGCGGGATCCTGATCCTAACTTTTTAATGATTAAATTAGAAGGTTAAGATCAGTATTTTCTTCTCCTGCGCCGGAACGAACAGTGTTTTTTCTTCAGAAAACTAAAATAGACAAGCAAATATTTTTACAGTATAGTTGCTTCGTAAGAATATTTTGTATGTCGAAACGCATCTTCATCGTCCACGGCTGGAGCGGCCACCCGCTCGAAGGCTGGTTCCCATGGCTCAAAACCGAACTCGAGAAAAAAGGCTTTGCAGTTTTTGTTCCGCAACTTCCCGGCGCCGATCACCCCAAAATTGAAAATTGGGTACCAGCACTAGCTGCGGCAGTCGGTACGCCGGACACCGAAACGTACTTCGTCGGTCACAGCATGGGATGTCAAACAATTGCCCGCTACGCCGCAATGCTTGGCGAAGGTCAGATTTTGGGCGGAGCAGTTTTTGTGGCCGGTTTTTTTAAACGACTCACCGGCTTTGAAGCCCCTAACGAATTAATTATCTGGGATACCTGGCGTCTGGCACCTTTAGATCTGGCTACAGTAAAAATACATCTTCCCAAAAGTATTGCCATTTTTTCGGATAATGATCTGTTGGTGTCTGCTGACAATCAGGCGGATTTTAAAAATAAGCTCGGTTCAAAAATTATCGTGGAACACGAAATGGGCCATTTCAGTGGGAGTGATGGGGTGCTTGAGTTGCCGGTGGTTTTTAACGCTATTCAGGAATTAGCGGGTTAATATATGACTCCTCAAGAAGCCCGAATTTTTGCTGCTGAACTCCGCACCGACCTCCCCGCGCTCGATCTCCACGGCCTATTTCCAGACGAAGCACTTGCCAAAATCGACATCTTCCTCTATGCTGCGGCCGAAAGCGATTCAGCTGCCCGGCTTATTTATGGTGGTGGGAGCGGCAAGCTCCGCGAAGTAGTGATTGGTTATTTGCAAGGTCACGCACTCGTTGCTACAATACATGAAGAAGGGGGAAGTTGTATTTGCCTTTTTGTTTAATTATTCATAAAAGTTCTTTCGTATGGAAGTAAATTCGTATACGCTGGAGGATGCTTTGCAAGAAATCTGGGATCGTGCGCTCGACCAAGGAGTAAACACCCGCGAGGCGTGGAATGACATGGTAGATGAGGTTATCGAAGATCATGTTGACCTGGGACAAATGGATTCAGACCAAGACACCGAAAATTGGAAAGAAGTCTTAAAGCACCGCTGGCAGGAGTACCGGGTAGAAAATGCTAACCAACTGGAAGAAACACAGGTTTAAAAGTGTTGGAACTGAAACACAAAAGTTTGGACAGGTAAATTTTCTTATATGAAACTTTTTATTGACACTGCCAACCTCGACGAAATTCGCGAAGCTGCTTCGTGGGGGATAATCGATGGTGTTACCACGAACCCAACCCTCATTGCCCGTGAAGGACGTGACTTCAAAAAAACCATCCTCGAAATTTGCGATATCGTTAATGGGCCGGTTAGTGCCGAGACAGTCAGCCCGGATGCCGAAGGCATGGTTAAAGAAGGTGAAGAATTCGCTAGCTGGCATGAAAATATCCATGTTAAAGTGCCGTGTACTGCCGAAGGCCTCAAAGCGGTAACGATGTTTACGCACCTTGCTATTAAGACCAATGTCACGTTAGTATTTACCCCAAACCAAGTGCTGCTCGCCGCCAAAGCAGGTGCAACATTGATTAGTCCGTTTGTGGGGCGCCTGGTAGACCAGGGCGAAGACGGTATGCGCATGATTAGCGAATCGCTCCAGATTATTGAAAATTACGATTTTAAAGCCCAACTCTTAGTGGCATCGGTACGAGACGCCAAAACCGTGCAAGATGCGGCAGTTATTGGGGCACATATTGCAACGGTGCCATTTAAAGTCTTGAAAGAATTGTTTAACCATCCGTTAACGGATGCTGGCATTGAAAAGTTTTTAGCAGACTGGAAAACACTCAAGAACACATAAAGTACTCATCAAAAAATACTGTTTTTAAAGGGCTTTTATCCGACCTGTGGATAACAATCGTTTTTCGCTCTATTTATCCACAAATGTTGCCCTTGACACACATCCTGATCACGTGTAACATCAAGCCTACGATAAATCTCGAGTAAATCGAGACCACGTCCACCTCAATACTGGATACTTCGTATCCGCTTGGACCTCTGGGTAAGCTACAATTCAAGTACCGGAAGCAAGACCGATATACAACTTTTTCAAAAGTTTACTATCAATTGCAATGTTACTTAAGAATATAAATCCTTACTCCGAATATCCAAGTGGTTAAACCTGGCACCTGCCCGGTTTCATAGAGCCGCTTGTGAAACAAGTGGTTTTTATTTTGTCCGAGCTCATTTCCAATCAAGCGCAAAATTTTTCTTCATCGAAAGAAAGTGTGCTTGATCTGAAATGACAGCAGAGCCCGATCGACTGGACTTTGACAATTTGACAGCAAAAAGCAATAGGGTATCCCGGTCAGGCTTTCTTCAGAGTTGAAGGCCGCGGGACAAATGTAGGTAATAAACTACAAAACCTCAAAAGCACAATTTAGTGTTTTTGTGGTGCGCAATTTCAACA
>CAZWKA010000008.1:0-65485 GCA_964634875.1 uncultured Gammaproteobacteria bacterium | reverse complement strand
AAAGAGTAAAAGCTGAATATGAATCCATGATTGCAAAAATTGGCAGTGAATTTTACATTTTGCTCCATGCAACCAACGAAGAGTTTGAAAAAAATATTTCTGACGCCCGCATCGCTTCGGCAATTAAAAATATGCGTAGTGGTAAAGTAAAAGTACATCCGGGATATGACGGTATTTTTGGAACAGTCGATGTTTTACTTGGTGCCAAGGCAGCTCACTCCCAATCGCGCTTGTTTGAATAAGGCGTATAAAAAATTAGGTACAAAAAATCTTCCTTTACAGGAAGATTTTTTAGAAACTATTTGCGTTTCTTAGCTGCGGTTTTCTTTTTTGCAACTTTCTTGGTTGCTTTCTTTTTTGGAGCTGCTTTTTTCTTAGCGGCTTTCTTTTTGGCTGCCATAGTAGGTACCCCCTTTCTGTTCTCTTCTAAAGAAGAGAAGTAGAGATTGTATTTTTTTCGATTACTCCTTGCGGAGCAAGCTCGCGATCGCGAGAAAAAAATTTTGGTGAAGAATTTTTACATAACAAGCATTGATGTAAAAATTTTTCTTTCGACCTACGTTCATTATAGATTGTTTTGAGAAATAAATAAATAGGTCAAGCGAAAGTTATGCACAGGCAAAGAAAATTTTATGATGTATTTTAAAAATGATAATGAAAATTTTGGAAATGATTTGGAAGAGCGTTGTTTTAAATTATTTTTTGTCCCACTGCACAGTCGTAGTGACTGCACTTATTTAAAAATACTACGCGTGCGTAGTATTTTATTGTGTTCGAGCAATTTTCTTTATTGTGCCCTCGGCAGGAATCGAACCCACATATGCAGCTTCGAAGGCTGCCGTCCTATCCGTTGAACGACGAGGGCAAATAAACGTAAAACGCAAAGCTTAAAGTTCAAAAATAAAGTGTCGCTGCGCGATAATATTTTTTAAAATAGATGAGCGGAGCGAATACTAAAGTTTTGCGTTTTAAGCTTTGCGTTTTGAACTTGCTTCTGTGGGTCGGCTGGGGATCGAACCCAGGACCTTATCCTTAAGAGGGATCTGCTCTACCAGCTGAGCTACCGACCCTGGTAATCTGGTTAAGCCTTGCGGCATTAACAAGATAATCGATTATGAGTTTTTTGTCCAGTCCCTAGAGAGGGCCCCCGGCTTCACGCTTCACGATGTTAATTTTTGGTCCTTTCCATTTTTTGATTTTGATCGCATTTTCAGCGGCGTCGGTCTGGGCTTCTTGCTTGCTGGTACCGTTACCAGAGGCGATCAGTTCTTTATCAAGGAAAACGCCGACTTTGAAATTTTTGGCGTGGTCAGGCCCTTCCTCGTGGAGAACGCGATAGGTGGGGGTGATGCCCAGGAGTTCTTGGGCAGACTCTTGGAAACGGCTCTTGGCATCCATGTAGAGGCCTTGTTCAAGGACTTGGGGAAGACGCGAAATAATCCAGCGGGTGATAAATTGGCGCGAAATATCATAGCCTTGGTCGAGGTAAATTGCCCCGATAACTGCTTCGATGGTGTTGGCCATAATATACTCACGCGCTTTAGTGCCGCTATCTTTGGCTTCGCCGTGGCTGAGGAAGAGGAACGGCTCCATGCCGATTTCGTAGGCAATACCGGCCAGAATTTTGGCGTTCACAAGCGCCGCGCGCCAGTTGGTCAGTTCGCCTTCGGGATTGAGATACTCCTCAAACAAAAATTCGGTGACAATCAGCTCGAGCACGGCGTCGCCGAGAAATTCGAGGCGTTCATTGTGGCCAAGCGGAAAATCGTGGTGTTCATTAAGGTAGGAGCGGTGGACAAACGCCTGCACCAAAAAGTTGATGTTTTTAAATTTAATATTGATGTGGTCTTCAAGTTTGGCGAAGTTTTTTTCTTGAACTTCAGGTAGTTCAGCGACCGAAGGTATGGCGGGCATATACGTAAGGCGTATATCGCATTTCGTGTAGCGCTAACTTGCAAAGAAGTAAAAGCGATAGGCGATAGGCGATACTATGAATAAAATATTAAGTAGCAGGGTTTGGTGTGGTCGGGGCGGCAGGAGTTTCTTTTTGCAGATCGTTATACATGGAACCGAGGACACCATTGATGAATTTGCCGCTTGAAGGGCCACCGTAGCTTTTTGCGATCTCGATCGCTTCGTTGATAGCTACTTTTGGCGGCACGTCTTTAGAAAATTTAAGTTCATAAATACCGATGCGCAGAATATTACGGTCGACAATGGTAATTTGGCCGATTGGCCAACTCGGAGCATAGTGCGTCAGGAGTGTGTCAATTTCAGAGCGGTGTTCGATAACACCATCGACAAGGGTTTTGGCAAATTGCTGTTCTTCGAGGCCGGGGCCAAATTCAACCAAGTTGTGGTCAACGATAGCCGGGAGCCCGGCAGTCGGTTCGCCCCGAAAATCCCATTCAAACAGGGATTGCATAGCGATAGAACGAGCGAGATGGCGATTGGACATAGAACCGATGTCTAAATCCTAATGAGCTAATGTCTAATTCGCTCACAAGAGTTTAGACATTAGGAATTAGGGTTTTTAAAACCTCCTACAATAAAGCCTGCCTTATTTTTTAGCAGCAGCTTTCCTGGTTAATTTTTTGCTGACATTCAAAACTTGGCGTCCTTTGTACATGCCGCAGTTAGCGCAGGCGCGATGAGGGAGGAGCGGTTTCTGGCATTTGGGGCATTTTTGGATCGTCATTTCGGTCAGAGCGAAATGAGCGGCGCGTTTGCGTTTGTCAGAGGATGTCCGACGATGACCGGGTAAACCCATACGAAGTTTATAAATTTGTATAAAGTCCTTAAAGTTTATAAAGTCTAGGCGACAATATCCTTTACGAACGTTGTCACTATACTACAAATCCCTTGTTTTGGCAAGGGATAGCCCCGTAAAAGCTTAAATTATTGATTTTTAGCCTAATCTCAGGTAGTATTGAGGAAATTCTATGAAAATTCGGCTGGAAAGCGACAAAACTGACTGGAAAACAAGCGTTTTCCCGCAATCCTGGGGTTGGGGTGAAATTTTGGTTTCAGAGAAAAGGCAGGTTGAGCGCCTCAGCGTGATGGAAAATGGCACGGCGGTGGTAAAGGCTCAGATTGTTTATGGCAAACTCCCGTTTGGCTGGCTGTACGCCTTTTGTCCAAAAGGGCCGGTTTTTGCGAAAGGAGCAATGAATAAGGAGCAAGGAATAAAAGCACTTGACGTTTTGTCTGTGTATCTTAAGAAAAAAGATTGTCTTTTTTTTAGATATGAGCCTGAATTTATCGTAAAAAATCCACTATCCACTATCCACTATCAAAAATCGATTGATATCAACCCTCGCACGACGACGATCCTCGACCTGGCCAAATCCGAAGATGAGTTGCTTGCGGCTATGCACCAAAAAACTCGCTACAATATTCGTTTGGCTGAAAAGAAAGGGTTAAAAATTATTTCAGAAAAAAAGTACGCCGTATTTATTGGGCTCATGAAAAAAACTGGTGAGCGGGACGGTTTCAGGTTGCACGAAGAAAAGCATTATCAGGCGATTTTTAATTCGAGTTTTAGTCTACAACTTACGGTCGTTCATGAAGAAAAAGCTGTTGCAACAGCCGTGTTTGTAGGTTCGGGTGATACATTCACGTATTTGTTCGGCGCATCGGATCACGAGTACCGTTCACTGATGGCACCCTACCTCTTGCAGTGGGAGGGGATTAAGCTTGGTAAAAAATTAGGATACATAAAGTATGATTTTTTTGGGATTGCACCTCGTCTTGTGATTCCAAACTCCAAACTCGAAACTGAAGAATATGTGTATGATCCGAAACACCAGTATGCCGGAGTAACAAGATTCAAATTAGGGTTCGGTGGTAGTGTTGTAGAAACGCCTGGGACGTTTGACTTGATTCTTCGGCCGCTCCAGTATAGGATATATCAACTTTTGCGGCGGTTGCGTAGACTTGTATAAAATTTGCCTCCATAGTTTAATGGATAAAATGCGAGCCTCCGAAGCTTGCGATTGAGGTTCGATTCCTCATGGGGGCACGAAACAATCGAAGTTTGTCGCCGTAGACACAACGCAACCCTACTTTTTCGATAGAAAAACGTCGGCTGCTGCTGCGTCAAGTTCATGAACATGTCAAACGTCTGTCCAGGCTTCGTTCCGGCATTGCTCGGTACAATTACGAGCCGAAGTCCGTTCTTTATTCCTTCATGTATTATGAAGGAATAAACAAAAAGACAACCATAGCGGTTGTCTTTTTGTTTGTACTTTTTTAGATGAGTGTTACGCTGACAACTTTGTCATCTTCTTCTTTGAAGCGCATCAGGCGTACGCCTTGCGTAGCGCGTCCAGAAGAGGGGATGGATTTGAATGGCATACGAATAACCTGACCTTTGGTGGACATCATGACGATATCGCGCTCATCGGCTTTGGCTGTATCTACTGCACTACCGTGAATGACGAAGCCGGTTTTTTCACTTACTTTGGCAGTTTTGATACCGCTGCCACCACGTCCCTGGACTTTGTAATTAGCAATCTCGGTTAGCTTGCCGAGGCCGTTTTCACCAATCGTCAAGAATTCAATACTTTTATTTTTGGGGTCAACTGTATCCATACCGATGACTTCGTCATTTCCGTGCAGGCGAATACCGCGCACACCGCTCGCCGTACGACCCATGGACCTGGCATCGCTTTCTTTGAAGCGGATCGCCTGTCCTTCTTTGGTGGCGATCATAATATCGTCAGCGCCACTTGATGGACGTACCCATTCCATGCTGTCATCGAGTCGGAGTTTAAGGGCGATAAGGCCGCTTCGGCGCACGTTGGCATAGTCTTCAAGGGCAGTTTTTTTAATGAGACCTTTTTTGGTAACCATCACCAGGTATTTCAGATCCGTCAGGTCGCTCATTGATAGCATGGTGCTGACTTTTTCGTTCGGGGCAAGCTGGAGGAAATTGACCATTGCCTGACCCTTGGCAGTGCGACTACCCTGCGGAATTTCGTAAGCAGAGAGTTGGAACACGCGTCCACGGTTGGTGAAGAAAAGAATGTTGTCGTGGGTATTGGTGGTCAGCAGCTGCTCAACAGATTCTTCTTCTTTAGTGGTAACGCCAATGACGCCTTTGCCACCACGGGATTGTTGGCGGAAAGTATCCGGGGGTAGCCGTTTGATGTAGCCATCGGTTGTTGTCATGATGATCGTCGGTTCGTTCGGGATCAAGTCTTCGACCGTAAAATCTTTGATGCCGTGGCTGACAATCTGTGTGCGGCGTTCCTCGCCATATTTTTCATTAATTTCTTCGGTTTCAGTTTTAACAATGTTTAAGATTTTTACTTCCGAGGCCAGAATGGCTTCGAGTTCTTTGATGGTAGCTTTTTTCTCAGCTAACTCATCTTCTACTTTTTGGCGTTCAAGGTTGGCTAATTGTTGGAGGCGCATTTCCAAAATCGCCGTCGCTTGGCGGTCGCTGAATTTAAATTGAGCCATGAGCTCAGTTTTCGCTTCGTCCTTGTCTTTGGAAGCGCGGATAGTTTTGATCACCAAATCAATTTTGTCGAGCGCCATTTTAAGGCCTTCCAAAATGTGAGCCCGTTCTTTATTTTTGTTTAGGTCAAATTCGGTGCGGGCACGAATCACGACCTGACGATGCTTAACAAATTCTTCAAGAACATTTTTGAGGTTAAGGACGCGCGGCTGGATGCCGTCAACGAGTGCCAGCATGTTGACATGGAACGTGGTCTGTAGCGCTGTGAGTTTGAAAAGTTGGTTAAGGATTTTTTTCGGATAGGAATCTTTTTTGAGATCAACCACAACGCGCACGCCTTCTTTATTTGATTCGTCGCGGAGGTCTTTAATGCCTTCGATTTTTTTCTCCTGAACCAGCATGGCGATTTTTTCGATCATTTCAGCTTTGTTCACCTGGTAAGGCACTTCGGTCACAATAATCTGGAATTGACCGGCCTTATTTTCTTTGATGTCGGCTTTGGCGCGCATCACGATGCCGCCCCGACCGCTGGTGTAGGCAGCTAGGATATCTTTTTTGTTGTAAATAATGCCGCCGGTTGGAAAGTCGGGGCCTTTAATAACCTCGGCGAGTTCTTCGACCGTGGTTTCTGGATTTTCGATCAGTTTGATAACACCCAAACAGAGTTCAGAGAGATTGTGGGGTGGAATACTGGTGGCCATACCGACCGCAATACCCATTGTTCCATTCAACAGCAGGTTGGGCACTTTAGCGGGTAGGACTGTTGGCTCATCGTGTGAGCCATCATAGTTCGGAGCAGAGCGGACAGTGTTTTTTTCAATGTCGAGCAGCATTTCTTCAGCGAGGGCACGGAGGCGTGCCTCGGTATAACGATATGCGGCCGCCGAATCGCCGTCCATGGAACCAAAGTTTCCCTGACCATCGATTAATTGATGGCGCATCGAGAAATCTTGGGCCATACGAACCAGCGAGTCGTAAATCGCGCTGTCGCCATGAGGATGGTACTTCGCCATCACTTCACCGACTACGTGGGCTGATTTACGATATTTGGTGTTGTGGCGCAGCCCCATGCGCCACATGGCGTAGAGAATGCGGCGGTGCACGGGTTTAAGGCCGTCGCGGACGTCGGGGAGCGCACGTGAGACGATAACGCTCATGGCATACTCAAGGTAGGACTGCTTGATTTCGTCAACGATAGCGGCGGGAGTAATTTTACCGGCTTCTTGGACGATCAGTTTGGGTTGCTGGGACATAACAAAAAGGGTGCTTAATTGCTTTGCAAATTATTGCTGAGTAGTGGTTGGTGTTGTTGATGTTGCAGTAGTTGTTGCAGTAGTTGTGCTGCTGGCTTCAAGGATAAGGGCGATCGTTTCCTTTATTTTTGCTTGAGGTGTTTCGGTTGGTGTGCTGGAGGCAATTGGTTTAAATGCCTCAGTCCAATTCTTTTTGTTTTCTTCAAGGAATTTTTCTTCAGCGGAGCCACTCCAACGGAAGGAGGCAATTTGGAGTTTGAGTGACCAACCCCAGAGTATACTGATCATGAGGAGGAAACTACCAACACCAATCCACATCCAGCGTTTGGCCTGGGCTTGCTGGGTAAACACGGTTTCATATGCCTGTATAGCGCTGCCGGGTGTCTCGGGGAGAGGCTTTTTTTTGGTTGTTTTAAAAGAGGCTTCATTAAACACAAGACTCGGGATGTCCGCAGTGGATTTTTTTTTCGCTGCAGATTGTCGGGTTTTTTTAGGAGCGCCTGATTTTTTTTGTGGCATAGGCAAAACGAGCTACAAAGAAGCTCGAGAAGGATCAGAGATACACTTTTCTGCATACCTCCCGAGCCCCCTTGATGTTCTTGCTACCCGTTATTTAGATATTTTTTTCAAGGACTATTAACTGCATGTCTTCTTGAGGCAAGTCCTTGGCTTTAAGAATTACTTTTTTGTCGGTAAGTGTAGCTTTTAATCCGCTTTCTTTAATGAAATCTTCAATTGGTTTCACTTCTGGGTCATTATCAGAGTGGTAGCCCATTGGAATGACAACGCGCGGTTCGAGGTCGTTAACAATTTCGGCGGCAATGCTCGGAGTAAGGTATTTTTTTTCACCTCCAACCGGGAGGGCTAAAATATCAATTTTGCCAAGTTTTTCGATTAAATCAGCTGATAGCTTTTCGGTAGTATTGCCCAAATGGACAACTGACATTCCTTCGGCAGTCACCTTAAAAACAATGGTGCCGTTCGAACCAGGCCAAGCACTTATGAGAACGCCTTTGATATCAAATTCACCTAGGGTGCTGATTATGAAAGGGTCTTGGGAAAGCGTAGCGCTGTCATCTTCGCGGTGGGAAAAAAGGGCTACTTGAGGAGAAAAACTACGTGGGAAATCTCCTTTTTCCGGTTTATAAGGATCGAAGAGAATAACAACGTCTTCGTCCATTTGTTTGGTCTGTAATTTAAGGCAAGTTTGGCCCAGCCAGGAGAGGTGCATACACAAATTCAGGTTAAAGAATGCAGTTATTCTAGCACGTTGTTTGAACCCCGGCAAGCCTTGACAGCCCTTCAAAATGGTGGTACGCTATTTTTATAACCTAAATACTCAAGCTTTTCCATTTTAGTGAAGGGCACTCAGTCCAGATGTAACTCGGACGGGATAAACAAGTATTTTTTTTATGTCCGATACCGATAAAACGGCTAAAAAACAAGATTTTAAAGCGCTTTTACAGACTCACTTTACCGAAATCCCTAAAGTAGGGGCAATCGTTAAAGGCAAGGTTCTTTCTGTTGATAAAGGTGAAATTCATATTGATGTCGAAGGCATGACCACTGGCGTTGTCCGTGGACGTGAGCTTTTTGCTGAATCCCGCGAGTATTCTGGTCTGCGCGTTGGCGACGAAGTCGAAGCGACTGTTGTCGAGCTGGAAAATGAAAACTGTGAAATGGAATTATCATTCCGTATCGCTGGTTACCAGAAGGCTTGGGATGGCATGATCAAGTTAATGAAAGAAGGCGTTACTATTAAAGGTAAGGTTGTTTCGGCTAACAAAGGTGGTCTTATGATGCAGGTAGAAGCGCTTGCTGGCTTCATGCCAGTGTCGCAGCTTAACCCTGATCATTATCCTCGCGTAACGGGTGGTGATAAAAATCGCATCCTCGATAAACTGCGTGAAATTGTTGGTCAGGAATTGGAAGTTAAAGTTATTGATGTTGATGAAAAGGAAGAGAAATTGATTGTTTCCGAACGTGCTGTTTGGGAAGATTCCCAAAAAGCAGTTCTTGAATCTTATAAGGTTGGTGATGTCGTCAATGGCGAGATCAGTGCGCTGACGTCGTTTGGTGCCTTCATTAAATTTGGCGAAGGACTAGAAGGCTTGGTACATATTTCCGAAATTGCTTGGCAACGTATTGATCACCCGAAAGACGTGGTGAAAGTAGGGGATAAGGTTAAGGCACAGATCATCCAGCTCGATCACTCCAAGATTTACTTGTCGATTAAACGTTTGATAGACGATCCATGGAAGAGTGTTAAGGATAAATATAAACAAGGCGACGTAGTCAAAGGCAAGATCCTCAAGATTGAACCATTTGGCCTCATGGTTGGCCTTGATAAAGATATCCATGGCCTCGCTCATATTTCTGAGTTATCAGACACTCCAATTGCCAATATTAACGAGCACTTCAAAATCGGTCAAGAAATGGATTTTGAGATTATGTCGCTCGAACCCGCCGAACACCGTCTTGGCCTGAAAGCTGTCGGTGTAAAAGGAAAAAGCGGTCGTAAGACTGCTCCGGCCAAAGCTGAGGCACCTGAAGCCGAAAAGGCTGCTGAATAAGGAATGATTTGATACCACCCCTCTTAAGGCAAGTCCTTGGGAGGGGTGTTTAGTTAGGTCTTTTCTGAGATATAGTGCGGCCTTGATTTTTTCTTACTTATGGGCTAAAATTAAGAAATTAAGAAAGTGTCGCATGGTTATTTGGTACATTAATTTTTTAGGTTTATGAAAGACTTTTTGAAGAATTTTTTACTTATTTTAGGTGTTTTACTTCTGGTGGCGGGGGGCTTGAGCCTTATTAATTGGAAGAGCGCCCAGAAACCAGAGATAATTGGTATCAACCAATTGGCTGAAGAGATAAACGCGGGTCAGGTCAAGAAAATTGTTGTTGAAGGAGATACGCTGACGATTGAGCTTAATGATCCCAAGGCTGCCCCGCAACAAGCAAAGAAAGAACCTCAAGAATCCTTTGGGGATATTATTCAGAATTACGGTATTACTGATGAGGCACGTAAAATGGTGGCTGTAGAAATAAAAGATGAAAGTTCCTGGAGATTTTGGTTGGTTAATTTGCTTTTACCAGCGCTGCCAATTATTGCTTTGCTTGGTTTTTTATATTTCATGACCCGTGGCATGCAAGGTATGAACAATAAAGCGATGGGTTTTGGTCAAAGTAATCCCCGCCAGGTTAAGCCGGACGATAAAGACAAAAAAACTTTTGCAGATGTTGCCGGCGCTAAAGAAGCTAAGGAAGAGTTGGTTGAAATTGTTGATTTTTTGAAAGATCCTAAAAAATTTGCCGACATCGGAGCAAAGATTCCTAAAGGTGTGCTGTTGACTGGTTCGCCGGGTACGGGCAAGACATTGCTTGCAAAAGCAGTGGCCGGTGAAGCGGATGTGCCGTTTTTCCATATGAGTGGTTCAGAGTTTGTGGAAATGTTTGTGGGTGTCGGTGCGAGCCGTGTGCGTGATTTGTTCGCTAAGGCCAAGAAAGCTGCGCCTGCGATTATTTTCATTGATGAAATCGATGCGGTTGGCCGAAGACGCGGGGCTGGTATGGGCGGCGGACATGATGAGCGTGAACAAACATTGAACCAAATTTTGGTTGAAATGGATGGTTTTGAACCAAATTTAGGGGTTATCATTATGGCGGCCACCAATCGACCAGATGTGCTTGATCCTGCTTTGTTGCGTCCTGGCCGGTTCGACCGTCGGGTAACGATTGATTTGCCGGATATTCGAGACCGTGAAGAAATTTTGAAAATTCATGCAGCCGGTAAGCCTTTAGCACCTGAAGTGTCCCTTCGTAAAGTAGCCGAGCGCACGCCCGGTTTCTCCGGGGCTGATCTCGCCAATCTTTTGAATGAAGCGGCCATCCTTACGGTTCGTAAAAATTTAAAAGTTGTTAGTGAGAATGAAATTTTGCCGAGTATTGAAAAAGTATTGTTAGGCCCTGAACGTAAGAGCCGGGTCATTTCTGACTATGATAAGAAGGTAACCGCATATCATGAAGCCGGACATGCGATTGTTGGTCATTTGTTGCCAAATTGCGACCCAGTCCGCAAGGTATCTATTATTTCGCGTGGTTCGGCGGGCGGGTATACGCTCAAAATGCCGATTGAAGACAAGCATTATCATACGCTCGCACAATTCCGTGATGATCTGGCCATGTCACTTGGAGGGTATGTGATTGAGAAGATGGTTTTTGGAGACGAAAATATTTCAACCGGCCCTTCAAGTGATTTGCGTAATGCAACTAAACTGGCGCGTGGCATGGTAACTCAATATGGTATGAGTACAAAGCTTGGTCCGCGCACATTTGGTGAGCGTGAAGAAATGGTTTTTCTGGGCGGGGAATCGCATGGCGAACGTGATTACAGTGATAAAACAGCTGAAATGATTGACGCCGAAGTCCTGGTTTTAATTACTGAAGCGGAAGGTCGTGCTCGGGAGGTGCTCACGAAAAACCGTCCGGCAATGGAAAAAATGGTTGCGGCGCTCATGGAAAAAGAAACTATTGAACAAGACGATATTACAGATATCTTGGGGCCAACACCTCCTAAGACTCCGGTGGTCGTAGGTAAATAAGTTTAGATTAAAAATCCCCCCACTCAACTGAGTGTGGGGGATTTTTAATGACTGTGGAACACAACTGCTGGAGCATTTTTCGCTATCTCGCTGTAAAAGAGTTGTGCTAAAAACCAATCTTCCGATGATTCTTGTTAGGATTTTTTACTTTAGTGGTAGCTGGCGTGGCCTGGTTTAGCAGTTCGACACCATACTATTCGCTGTCAGTGTGGTGCGGTAATAGATAAAATATGATATACTAAAGTATATCTTTTTTTAGACTTTAATTAATCGTGTATGCACGAGCCAACGTATAGTCATGCGCTCCTTAAATCATGGCGCTTTGTCTGGCACAATAAGATTACCTGGATCTTTGGGCTTGTGGCTTTGCTGGTTGGTCAATTTGGTCTTAATCATTTTATCGGCCAATTATTACTTCTGGGTACTAATACTTCCGCGCCAATTAACCCTTTTTCTTGGCCAGAATCCTGGCCAGTATGGCAGATTACGACTGTTGAACAAGGTTTTTTATTTAGTTGGCTGGTAGTAATCATGTTAGCGGTAGCAGTTTTGGTTTTAGTCGTTGCTGTTTTGGGTCAGGGCGCACTTATTGCAGCGGCAGCAGATTATTTTAAGAATGAAACATCGCCCCGACTCGCCCGCGCTTGGCATAAATCGGTCCGACGGTTTTGGCCACTGCTCGCGCTTAACGGCATGCAAAAAATTGTCAGCGGCGCTTTGTGGGTGGTAACTTTTTATTTGCTGAGTAACTTTCGTGCTGAAACAGTCGGGGGTTTTTTGGCTACGGTTCTGGTAATCTCAGTTGCCGGTTTGGGCATGCTCGCAGTATCGGCAGTGACGATTTACGCTGCAGGGTATATTGTCGAATATAACTTCCCGTTACTAGCCGGAATCGCCGAAGGACTTCGCCTACTGGAAGAACATCTGCTCGTTTCGCTCGAGCTTAGTCTGCTCTTGGTGCTGTGTAATGTGGGTCTTTTAGGCGCTGTCTATATGGGGGCGCTTCTTGTACTGGTCCCCTCATGGTTTATTTGGGTGGCGGCTGGATTTACAGGATCGTTTGGTCTTTTTACTTTGGGACTTATCGTCGGACTCTTTTTATTTGGCCTGCTGATTGGAGTGGTTGGAGCTATCTTTAATGCTTTTACGACCAGTACCTGGATGTATTTCTTTATGCGTATGCATCACCAAGGTGTGGGTAGCCGCATCATTCATTTTGTAGAACGAGCTGTCCGTCTTAACTAGTTTTCTGTATTACAACTGTATGTCTGATTTTCCGTCAATTAGCGATCTGGTTAAAAAAACTTCGCCAGGGACGCCTGGTGGTCCTGGTCAACCAGGCTCAAAGGCTTCATCTGCACTACCTGACAACCAAACCACTGAGGGCAAGTTTGCGGTAAAAATGAAAGAGATTGGTTTGAAGGAACAAGAAAATTTAGTTGCAAGTCAGGCGGCAGGCGTTGGTTTGCCGTATATTGACCTGACTGGTTTTCCAATCTCTGCCGAAGCCTTGCGTGTTCTGCCTGAAGCTGAGGCACGGGAGCGCCGGATGGTCTGTTTTTTTTATAACGGTGATGAGTTACGCTTGGGCGTACTTGCCCAAAGCTCGGAGCTCGATGAATTGGCTTATCAGCTGGGTGAACGCGTTCACGCTCGAGTTGGTATCTATATTATTTCGGAGCACAGCCTTGAAAAGGCACTGGGTTATTATGCGAACCTGCCGATCGTTAAACCGATCACTAAAGATATTAACATTACTGACGAAGAGTTAGAAAAATTTGGGGTGGGCATTGAAAACCTTACGAGTCTTGAAGAAAAATTTAAGAATGTTTCTATTACTGATATCTTGACCTTGATGATCGCGTCGGCGCTTAAGGTAAACTCGTCGGACATGCACGTTGAGGCCGAAGAAAAGGGGATCGCGGTGCGCTACCGTATCGATGGTGTATTGCATGATGTGGCCACACTTCCTAAAGAGCAGTGGAAACGTTTTATTTCACGCATCAAGCTTTTAGCTGCTTTAAAAATTAATGTTTCTGACCGGCCCCAGGATGGCCGGGTAACACTGCAATTATCGTCAAGCAGCCTGGATGTGCGTGTTTCAACTATGCCGACGACGTATGGTGAAAGTGTGGTTATGCGTATTTTGCATAGCGGTAGTAAAGGAGTTACCTATGATGACCTAGGGCTTCGTGGCGATGCATACAGCCGCCTAAAGCGTGAAGTTGAGCGCCCAAATGGCATGATTATTACGACTGGTCCCACGGGTTCAGGTAAGACAACTACGATGTACGCCATACTTCGTACGCTTAATAAGCCGGGTGTTAATATCATTACCCTGGAAGATCCGGTGGAAATTAAGATGGAAGGCATAAACCAGAGTCAAGTTGATTCGGCTCACGATTATACTTTTGCTAAGGGGCTCAAAAGTATTTTGCGTCAGGATCCTGATATTTGTATGGTTGGTGAAATCCGTGACCTCGAAACAGCTGAAATCGCTATCCAAACCGCCTTGACTGGCCATTTAATGCTTTCAACTATCCATACCAACAGTGCCTCTGGCGCTATCCCTCGTTTTTTGTCGATGGGAGTGAAACCGTTTCTGTTGGCTCCGGCTTTAAATTCGGTTATTGGCCAACGTTTAGTCCGCCGTATTTGTGAGAAATGTCGGGAAGAGGCTCCACTCGGTCCGGAGTTTGCCGAGCGCGTACAACAAGTATTTGAGACGTTGCCGGAAGTGGAAAAGAAGAATGTTGACCTTAATAACTTACATTTTTATAAAGGAAAGGGTTGCGGAGCGTGCAGCGGCCTGGGGTACAAAGGTCGTATTGGTATTTATGAAATTTTTGTTATGAGCAAAGAGATTGAGCAGGTAATTTTGAGTGCCCAAGTTTCAGAGTACAGTATCCAGGATTTGGCCGTTAAGAATGGGATGGTAACCATGGTGCAGGATGGCCTTTTGAAAGCTCTCGACAAGATTACTAGTGTGGAAGAGGTATTCCGTGTCACTGAATAATGAAATTTCAAAGTTGTAATGCCAAATGTCAAAAAATTTGACATTAGAAATTAGGATTTTGACATTGGGGACTTTTTACATAGCTCTAGTTGTGGTATGCTATGTATAATTTATTACCAATTTTTAAGTAACTTTTTACCCTATGATGATCCGTCGCATGGAAACTGCCCCGGCCCCGGAGCCGCCAGTACGTTTTTACAAGACCATTGCCCTGTCTTTTTTATTCCTCACCGTTATAATTTTGGGCGTGGTTGTTTTTATCACTTCCAAAAAAGCAACAATAGTGGTTGTTTCTAAAGAAGACAGCCAGAGCGTGCCGTTGACGGTAAGGGTTGCGTCCGAAACCCCTGGTGCAACCGCGATCGTAGGGACGGTAAGCTCAACCAAATTTGTGTGGTCAAATACATATTATCCAACAGGTACTAAGGTTGTTGAAGGCGGTGCCGGAGGGCAGGTGACGCTCTATAACAAAACCAGTGCCCCACAAACACTTGTTGCGACCACCCGCCTCCTGACGGCCAGTGGTATTTTATTCCGTTTATCTGATACGGTTATTGTGCCTGCAAACGGCCAGCTTGATGCCACGGTGTATGCTGACGTACCAGGTTCAGGTAGTGATATTCCGGCAAGCCAATTTACTATCCCGGGGCTCGCGCTTGAAAAACAAAAAAGCATTTATGCTGTAAGTACTGCACCGATGACTGGCGGTGCCAAAAAAGTTGGTGTGCTGAGTGAAGACGATATTGCCAATGCGCTTAAGGATTATAAAGAAAAAGTAAAAGATGCCTTTTTAGCAACCATCCAAGATACTAGTACAAGCCGCGCGGTTGTTTTGGTAGGCCAAGACGTCACTGCCAGCCAAAAGGTTGGCGATGAAGTGGCAAATTTCAGCGTTCAAGGCACCAATACGCTTCTCGTGGTTAGTTACAATCCTGCTGACCTGGCTAAACTTATCAATGACGAGCTCTCGACCAAATTTGATAGTTCGTCAGAAAAATTATTATCGCTTACCAAAGAACCTCGGATTAATGTTGGTTCGTACGATATAACGAGATCAACGGCTGATTTAACGGTTACTCAGGATGTGGTTGTAACGCTTGATGCTAATGGAGATAAACTTTTAGCTAAGAATTTTTTGGGTAAAAAGAAGGAAGATATCCAGCGTTATATTTTGGGGCTTGACCACGTTTCGGGAGTTGACGTGCAGTTTTCACCCGGCTGGATGCGGAGTGCGCCGAGTGTTCCAGACCGCATTAAGGTTGTGGTTAAAAATATGAATTAGTGATTTGACAGGTCGGCTCTTTTTTGATAAAAATAGCTTAGTACATCTGGCTAAGAACCAGCCCAGCCCTGTTCGGTATGGTACCACTCTTAGTGCTGACAATGTCAGGGTGTACAGGACAATTTGGTTAAAAGCTAACTATTCGGGTGGAACCGTCTTAATATCCTTAAGACCCCGATGTCTCTTTCGTAGGAGGCATCGGGGTATTTTTATCTATGAATACACTCCACAGTGACGGCACGGTCTTTA
The DNA here is from genome assembly GCA_964634875.1 of uncultured Gammaproteobacteria bacterium. Classification (GTDB taxonomy): domain Bacteria; phylum Patescibacteriota; class Patescibacteriia; order Magasanikbacterales; family GWA2-37-8; genus CAZECR01. The sequence continues at coordinate 49,620 of CAZWKA010000008.1, read as the reverse complement.
AAGAGCTCTATACAGAGACTATAATTAAGGACAGAATCAAAGAATTAGCTATAGAAATTGAGCGTGACTTATCTGGTAGTACGCCAGTTGTTTTGGCGGTAATGAAGGGCGCTGTGATTTTCTTGGCTGATCTGGTGCGCGAAATACAGACGATTGATCTGGAGATTGATTATGTTCGGGTAAAAAGTTATGGTAACGAAGAGGTTTCTTCGGGTACTGTAGAGTTAATACAAGCACCGGGAGTTTCGCTCGCTGGGCGCGACGTAGTGATTGTTGAAGATATTGTGGATAGTGGCCAAACAATACATTTTTTACGTCAGCATGTCGAAGATGCTGGAGCCAAGAGTGTGCGCGTGGCAACGCTGCTCTTCAAGCATGAATGCTTCAAGTTCAGCACCCCAATTGAATATATCGGTTTCAGTATTCCCAATAATTTTGTCATTGGTTACGGGCTTGATCATAAACAATTAAAACGAAACTTACCGAGCATTTATTCAAAACAATAATTTTTTACTATGAACAAAGAAGAACTTGACCATCTCCGTCACTCCGCTGCACATCTTTTGGCCGCTGCAGTTTTGGAACTATGGCCAAATGCTAAGCGCACTATTGGCCCGGCAATCGAAAATGGTTTTTATTATGATTTTGATTTCGGTCTTGAAAAAATCACCGAAGAAGACCTTGTTCGTTTGGAAGAAAAAATGCATGCGCTCGTTCCAACCTGGACAGGATTTGAACGTAAAGAAGTAAGTGTGGCTGAGGCCAAAGAATTTTATAAAGACAATGAATATAAAGAAGAATTAATTAATGAATTTGCGGGTGAAGGACAGACACTTACGTTCTACACCTCTGGAACCTACTCCGATCTCTGTCGTGGTGGGCACAGTGAAAATCCGAGCAGTGAGTTGAAATATTTTAAATTGTTGTCGATTGCAGGGGCTTATTGGCGAGGGGATGAAAAAAATAAAATGCTAACTCGTATTTATGGTACAGCTTGGCCAACCGCCGAAGAGCTCGATCTGCACCTTACCCGTTTGGCGGAAGCTAAAAAGCGTGACCACCGTAAGCTTGGCAAAGAATTAGAGTTGTTTGTTTTTTCAGATTTAGTCGGCCCCGGCATGCCGCTATTTACGCCTCGGGGTACAGCAGTTCGCAATGAGATTGTCCGTTTTTCACGTGAGTTAAACCAGGAAATTGGTTTCGAAGAAGTGCATACTCCCAATGTTAATAAGGCAGAATTGTTTAAAATTTCGGGACACTATGACAAGTACAAGGACGATATGTTCCGGGTCGTATCGCATTATTCGGAAGAGGAGTTCTATTTAAAGCCGATGAACTGCCCCCAGCATACGCAGATCTATGCTTCACAAATGCGCAGCTATAAAGACCTGCCGTTGCGTTTTGCGGATTTCGCCAATCTGTACCGTGATGAGCGTCCTGGTGAGTTGTCAGGTTTGACACGTCTCCGATGTTTTTCTCAAGATGATGGGCATTGTTTTTGCCGCGAAGACCAAATTGAGGTTGAATTTAACGCTGTGCTCAAAGTTATTACTAAAGCACTTTCCACGTATGGCCTTAAATACTGGATCCGTTTATCGCTCCGCGACCCAGCACAAAAAGAAAAGTATTTGGGTGATGACGCGACTTGGGAAAAAGCCCAGCAGATCTTGAGAAAACTTTTGGAAGAAAATAAAATTGAGTTTGAGGCCGCCGAAGGGGAAGCTGCTTTTTATGGTCCCAAGATGGACATTATGGCTACAGATTCGCTTGGCCGACAGTGGCAGGTTTCCACAGTGCAGCTTGACCTCAATATGGCCGTCCGGTTTGGTTTAACCTATGTCGACGCTGATGGTGTTGAAAAACATCCGGTCATGATCCATCGCGCGCTCATTGGTTCTCCTGAACGTTTTATGGGCATCCTCATTGAGCATTATGCCGGTTCTTTTCCTTTGTGGTTAGCTCCAGTACAGCTCGGTATCGTGCCTGTTTCAGCGAAGCATGTTGAAGCTGCTAAAACAGCAGCCCAGCAGTTTAGAGCTGCTGGTATTCGGGTAATGATTGATGAGACAGATGAAACAGTGGGTAAAAAAGTCCGCAAGGCCGCTGGGCAAAAAATTCCGTATATCGCAGTTATTGGCGATCGTGAAGCAGCTGGAGAAACTTGGACAATTCGGGTACGTGGTCAAGAAGAGCAGCTTAAAATGATGGCCGCTGATTTTGTCCAAAAGTTACAGCAAGAAATTAAAGACCGAACACATAATTAGTTTAATGAGGTCAACCTAATTTTTTATGGTTGAAGAAAAATTACCTAAAATTATTGTCCTGGCGGGCCCCACTGCTTCCGGTAAAACCGATTTTGGTATTAAGCTTGCCAAAAAATTTAATGGGGAGATTATTTCGGCTGACTCACGTCAGGTCTATAAAAAAATGACTATTGCGACGGGAAAGCCTAAGGGTATATGGCGCGAGACAGAAGGCACTGCAGCCTACGTGGTAGGTGGTGTGGCACATTATTTAATGGATTTGGTAGACCCGGGTGAGGAGTTTACCTTGGCACAATTTAAAGAGTCGGCTGTCAGTGCTATTAGGCATATTTTTCAGCGGGGAAAAGTTCCTTTTGTAGTCGGAGGAACAGGCCTCTATTTGTGGTCACTTATTGACAATCTGACGTTGCCTCCTGTCGCCCCGAATAAAAAACTTCGCGATGGGCTAGAAGGCAAAAGTTTGCCAGAGCTAGTTGAACTCCTGCGCAATATTGATGCAAAATCAGCGGCTAAGGTTGACCTTAAGAATCCCCAGCGGGTTGTCCGGGCACTCGAGGTTGCTATTTTAACAGGGAGTTCGTTTGCTGATCAGCAGCAAAAAGCCGAGCCCCTGTTTAATGTTCTTCAACTGGGTATCCGGCGCACACTTTCTGAACTTCATACGCGTATCAATGAACGCATTGAAACTCAGTTTAGAGAAGGGATGATCGAAGAAACAAAAGATTTACTACGGCAGCGTTACCAATGGAAGCTTCCGAGCATGAAGGGGATTGGGTATAAGGAGATTGACCATTACCTTCAGGGTGAATTAACGCTGGCTGAAGCACGCGAAAAAATACAGGGCGCGACACGGCGCTATGCAAAACGACAATTAACCTGGTTTAAACGCGATGAACGGATTACGTGGCTTGACGCGCATGATCTTGAGGAGGCCGAGCGGCTCATCAAGGCTTTTTTGGCGACCTAAGCTTATTCGGTGGTAAGAGTAATTTCGTTGCCAGTCAGGGAAATGATTTGTCCGGTAACGGTATCTTCGGCAGTTAGTGTAACTTTTGAGACCAACGTATTTTGCGTTGGGTTTTTTTTCAGAAGAGTGACGGTAAATGGCCAAGCCAACACGTCTACTGATTCAGGCATTTCGGGAATAGTCCAAGTAAGTTTTTTGGCAGTTTGATCAAAGGTAGCGGTGCCAGCTGGAACAGCTGAAGTGTCGATTTCGCCAATATCACCAAAAACGTTTGCTGTGAGCGTCATATTTTTGAGGGGATGGAATGTGTTGTTCAGAAGCCAGGTAATAGCATGTTTTTCCTGACCGCCTTCGCTGGTGACGGTGTCTCTTGTTTCAATGCTTAGGTCGGAATTGACGAGAAGGATCAGTGCGGCCGCTGAGGCGTTTTTGTTAGTTCCTCCAACGTCGGTGTAGTTGAGTGTTGCTAAATTAGTGATTTTTGCTTCGCTAAAATTTTGTAACTCAACATCGTCTTTGGTTTTAATAGGTAGCTCGATGTCGATATTGAGTTCTTGTCCCGGTTTGAGCGAGGCTAGGGCAGGAATATTTTTTTTATTCCAACTAATTTGACCATGACGAATCGAAGTACTGATCTGTTCACCTTTTATGTCTCCGTCATGAGGATCTTTGATAGCGGCCCATTTGAGGATGCTTTGGTTTTTATATGACGGTCCGTCTATGGCCAAGAGGACGCTGGCGTCCTTGATTTCATTGGCACTTGTGTTTTTTATGTTTACGGTATAGTTAAGGGTGTTTCCGGGTTGGACATTTTGCGTTTCTAGATTGCCATTAACGGCCACGCTGACGAGCGCCCCGGTTTTGACCAGGTTACTCTGGACTCCAGTTTCGGCGATTTTGTAGACTTGGTTGACGCCAGGTGCGAGGATGTATAGTTCAGCTTTAATGGGCAACTCTGCTGCTCCTTCGTCGCTAAACGAACCGCGCAAGACAAAAGAGAGCGTTTTGAAGCTGGCTGTAGAAGTACTGTTATTTTTAATAACCCACTGTTGGTCTTTGGTAAGGAGTGGGGTCGAGGAAGCGGGGGCGAAGTTGGGGGGCACGATCGGAGCAAGGCGGAGTTCAGGAAGTGTGCCACTACCAATATTTTTAACCAAAAAAGTAATTTCAGTCTGGCTGCCGGCACTTATTTTTTCAGGTGCCTGGATGGTTACGGTAAGTGGTGACTCAGTAACTGTGGTGACAAGGTCAGCAGTCTTTTGAAGCGCTGAGGAGATGTTTTGGGGCTCGTATTTAAGTGACAATCGGAGTGAGCCTGACTGGTTTAGACTGCCGTAGGTGATACCGGTAATGGTAATCTCGCCGCCTGCCTCTGGAGCAAGGGTGCCGAGGGCGGCCTCGTTATGGCTAGCATTTTTGAGGGGGAAGGAGCTGGTGACAAAAACAAAACCAGCGGGGTACCAGAGACTGAGGGTGGCGTTATCGATCGCTGTATCTTGGTTGTTGCGGTAGGCAATAGTGTATGTTGTGGTTGCGCCTACCATAACGTTTTTTGGGCCTTCGACCGTGAGGCTGACCTGGTCTTCGGAAAAGGCGTCTTTGGAAGGTAGGACAAAAAAACCGATCCAGGCTACAAAAGCCATAAGTGAGGCAATGATGAGCAGGGCTACGATAAAACCAAGTACTGGATGTCTTTTTTTAATATCAATTTTTCTCATGTCCGGCATGCGACCTTGTTCGTTTTGGTAGATAGAAGCAAGGCCATCGTCAATCCTCTGTTCGTTGGCAGTTGGCATGGTTTTTTTGCGCACAGTAGGTCGGGAAGTAATTTTTTTGGTACGTAATTGAGGTTTTTTTCGAGGCGCAGCTTCGGCGTTTGGAAAAAGAGTGGTTGTTTCTTCAGGCATAGAGAGTGGCAAATAAAGACAAAAGCTTTCTAGGGAGGTGGCTCACAAATAAAGCCGGGTTCAATTATTTTTTTCCATCGCAAAAGCCCAGATTGTGTCGCGGTCAAGGCTTTCAACTATAATTTCCGCGCCATTTTTTGCTAAAGAAATTTGGTTACCGTTTTTCCAGAGGGGCTTCCAGCCGGTCGGGAAAATAATTTTACTTCCAAAAGAGCTGGGGGAACCTGACTGGCGTTGGACAACAAGCTGGTAGTCAGCAACAGTGCGAGGGGGTGTCAACAGGCGGGTAAAGAAATTCTCCTCATCTTCGCGGTTCTCATTAAGAATCGTGAAAGGTAATCGATAGGAAAATTGGACTTGACTCGTTTGGCCGGGTGGGGTGATGAGCCAATTGCCAAAGGAAGTTTTGCCAAACTCGCTCACTATGTGGGTTCCTGAGGCTGCATCGATGGTGATTAGTTTTTCCTGTTCGCTTAAAAAAGAATCTTTTTTGTACCAGCTTTCGGGGGCGCGGAAACTCGTATCATCGGGCCAGGCAAAACCAGAGGCGGCCAAGAGCGTGCTCCCGGCGGGGACATAGACGCGCAAGTAGTCAATGTTTGTTGCGCCGTATAATTTTTCGTCGGCTGAACCTTGGTGCGTGCGGGTAATAGTAACAGTATTGGTCACTGTACCATCGTCATTGACGACCGCCTCATGGTCGATAGCCTGCTTGATATTCGCGTCACTTTTCTGGCCTTGGATATTGGTGTTAACGACGAGGAGATAATCTTGTCCTGGCAGCGTTTCGGTAATTTTGCCGCTCCAACCAAAAGATGTAATAGTATTTTGGGTTGCTTGATCAGTAAAGTAAGCTTGGATTTCTTTTTGACCAAGCGCTTCCTCGATATTTTTAAGGAGTGGTACGAGACTGGCGGCATCAACTGTGGTCAATCGCTTGAGGAGGGTGGGTGCAATATCACCAAGGATTTGTTTGGGCTTATTGATCTTTTTTTCAGGTCCTTCCTCAACTATTTCTTGAATAGTAGGAAGTGCTGCTTCTGCGGTAAGTGTAAGGCCGCGTTTTTCGTCGGTAATGGGTCCGGTGAGGGCAAGCAGTCGTTCAAGCACCGTGGCGTTGACCGCAATAACCCCATCAAGAGTGACCCCCCGGCTGTGGCGATAAAACCAAAGTAATTTTTCACTGCTCGCCGGAAAGTCTGGAAACCAATTCGCATCCTGGAATTCCCAGCGTTTATTGGTGAGGAGGAGGGGCACCGGAGGTTCAATAAATTGGTCAAGCTGCCCCTGGAGATCGTAGCTGCCGCCCGGCGGGATATCAAATTGAGTAATGGCGCCATCTTTTACTTCCAGGATAGCAAAACTGCCGATAAACCCCCCGGTTGGTCTAAGTTCGCTGGGGTTTTGAAAAGCGATTAGGTAGCGTCGCAAGCCTTTGCCGCCAAAAATTTCGTTGATCGGTGTTGTCATGGCGGCAATGCTTTCAAGGTCGGTAACGGTGGCCTCAAAAAGGGTGCGGAATTTTTCAAATGAAGTCCGATATTGCTCCGGGAGCACGTCTGGGTTTACGTCGTTCAAGTTTACGAGAGCTTTTTGGTAATTGGGGAGAGCCGGGACAAGGGCAGAAAGTAGTTGGTTGGTTTTCATGAGGGGGGTGGTGCTGGCAGACGTAACACGTGTGGCGCTGGCGAGCAGGTAGCTATTGCCGACTGCAATTTGCTGCCCGGCAAGAAGGAGCCTTTCACGGCTTTTCAGCTGGTCTTTAACAATAGGAATGCTGCCCACAATTGTTTCTAGCCAACTGTATTTTTCGAGCGTCGTCAGGGCGTTATCAAAATGGGAAAGAGCCAGATGTGTTGAGTCTTCGGCGCCTTCGAGTTCGGCAGCTAGTAATTGATGTGTTGAGTCTTCGAGCGCCTTAAAACCAGCAGTGCTATTTTCGACAACTGCTAGCTTGTTTTTTTGTAATTCAACATAGTAGCTACGGGCAGGTAATGGGAGTATGCCTATAACAGTAATGATAAGAAGGGCGATCGCAATACTTCGTTTTTTCGGCCCCTCTGCTATGAGCAGGCGGAAACTCTCTCCAATAGATTGGGCGATATTCTCGAGACGCATAGTCACGTCGGATACTCTTTCTGCATGGCGCAAACGCCAATCCGCTATGTTTATTTTGGGACGTTTTAATTGTAAATTGTTCAATTTTTGACGGAGACTGAGGCGATCTTGTTTTGCCAAGATAGCACGAGATGCTTCGGTGTTTGGTGGAAGTGAAGAAAGGGTTGGGGTTTTGTGATAGGGCAGTACCATGGCGTAGGGTTCTGGCTGCTCGAGGATACGGTTTGCTCGTGAAGCAACTGCCTCTACGGCAACTATTTCAGCGCGTGAAGGAGGTGGTGCCTGGAAGCCTCTTTTTTGTTGATGATAAAAGTGGTACGTGGGATTAATAGATTTTTTTGGGGAAGCGGCTTCTATTCCCTCCCAGAGTGGTGAGAGATGTTTTTTGAGGTTAACAATATGTGGTGAAGCCGGGGGTGCTGTTGTAACATGGTGAACAAAAAAATTAACCTGCGATGGATTGTTGGCGGGTTGGTTTTTTTGCTTACTCCTTAAGAGTGGGCAAGTAGATTTATTGTGTCCGACCTTAGTGCAAAAACCACAACGGCGCAATTGGGGTCGGCTGATTTTTTTTGGCATACCTGGACAAGCACAGACTAGATAGTAGTATACACTATTTTCAAGTCTTTCCCTAGCCAAAATATCTTATTTATCCACCTCCTTCGTGTAAGGCGCATGAGCACCTTATGTATCCAGGCTAGCGCGGTACGTTTCAGCAGTTTTTTCCGCCAGTTTTTTCCACGAGAAACGTGGATACCGTTTTTGTCCAGCGGCGATGAGGGCGTGGCGCATGGCTTGGTCAGTAAGTGTTTTAAAGAACACGGCAGCCATTTCGGTCGGTTGATGTGGGTCAAAATAGACGGCCGCTTCCCCTAGAATTTCGGGCAAACACGAGGCGTTTGAGGCTGCGATTGGTAGGTTGTAGCTCATAGCCTCTAATGGTGGCAGGCCGAAGCCTTCATAAAAACTCGGGAAGACATACAGCGCGGCTCCTTTGTACAATGTTTCAAGTTCTGTGTCCGACACAAAACCAGTAAAGATGGGTTTGTTTTCGTTTTTGCTCGCGCGTTGGTTTGCTAGTAGCTTTTTATAAAAATAATTATGTTTTCCGGCGAGGACAAGCTGGTAGTTGTTGCCATACTTCGCGCAGAAAATTTCCCAGGCTGTAAGTAGGCCATCTAGATTTTTGTGCGGATAGGCAACTCCAACATAGAGCAGATAGGGTTTGGTGATTCCCAGGCGTTCGAGCCATTTGACAGGTGTGGTTTGTAAGGCCGCAGACCCTTTTTCTTTTTTTAGAAAAGCTGCTTGGTAGGTGACGGTTATTTTTTTAAGAGCAATATCGAGAGTGTGATGGATGTCTTGCTTGGTAAATTCACTCGTCGCAAGAATATGCTCCGCGTGCTGGGCAGCGTGGCGGAGTACTTTTTTGTACATATACTGCTTGAACCAATAGGTGACAGGCCCCAGGGTGCTGGCCGCACGAGTTGGAAAATGCAGTAAAAGTAGGTCGTGGATAGTAACTACAAAAGGCTGGTTATAGTAAAGTGGTATATTCCAATGGGGAAAGTGCATGATGTCAACGTGCTCACGCTCAAAAATTTTGGGGAGGAGTACTTGTTCCTTCCAGCCATACCAGGGAATATCGGCCATAACTTTGCGGAAGTTTTTGTTTTTTGGTTGGTAGGCTTCCCAGTTTTCTGAACGTAAAAAAATGCTGAAGGTGTCAGTAGTAGGGATTTGTTCAAGGTGAAGGATGAGTTGTTCGATATAGCGCCCCAGCCCTCCTTGTTCGGGGCCGTAGAGGCGTGCGTCGATGCCGATGTGCATACTGATGATTGAATGATCTTATTATACCTTCTCGGTTTTTTTTGCCTAGACTCACCCTCATTGATTTTTTTAGTTAAGAAGGGTATACTAGAGCCATCTAATCTCTTCTTATGGCCTATCTTAGCCAAATAATCGGAAAAAAAATTGAAGATAGTGCGGACGTTGTGGTCGGAAAATTGGTTGATATAGTAGTAAAGCCGGCAACCGGGGCGTATGCGCCGCTTTTATTTTTAGCAGTTAGCCAATCCGGGCGCAAGGATTGTTGTTTTATTCCCTATAGCCATGTTGAGAGCATGAGCCGCAGCCAGATTGACCTTAAAAGCTTGGCAGCCAAGATTGCTCCGGCTGAGCCAAAAGATGATTGGGTATACTTATCCCGGGATGTGCTTGATCAGCAAATTGTTGATGTAGAAGGTGCTCGTGTTGTTCGCGTAAACGATTTGCGAGTTGGTTTATTCGAAGGGCAAATGTCGGTTTTAGGTATTGATATCAGTTTTAAAGGGTTGCTACGCCGTCTTGGTTTGGCCTGGCTCGACTTGCCTGACTGGTTTAAAGTTAATTTGATTGATTGGCGTAAAACCCAATTGGTCAAAGGTGCGGTAAAGCTGAGTACGGTTTCAAGCGCTCTAACCCGTTTGCATCCGGCCGACTTAGCTAATATCATTGAAGACCTCAGTCTTAAACAAGGGAGTACGCTGGTCGAGTCGCTAGATGAGGCAACGGCGGCGAAAGTTATGGAAGAAATCGAGCCCGAGTTGCAAAAAGCATTGGTGCAGCGACTTAACCGGGAAGAGGCAGTCAGGATTATCAGTCAAATGTCGGTTGATGAGGTAGTTGACCTGTTAAAGATTTTGCCGAAAGATGACGCGCGGGTGTTTTTGTCACAACTGAAAAATGTAAAACTGAAAAAGATCGAAAATCTTATTGAGTATGATGACGACACGGCAGGAGGTCTTATGACAACGGAATTCGTTTCAGTCAGTAGTGAATCAACTGTAGAGGAAGCGCTGGGAGAAGTGCGTCGTTTATCGCCGCTGCTACGTTCCATTTTATATGTATACGTGGTCGATAAGGAAGGTTTTTTTAAAGGCGCGCTTTCGTTGAGGCGGCTGTTGGTTGCAGAGCAAAATAGTAAAATGAGCGATTTGGTAGAAAGCTTTTCAGCCCAGACCCTGCAACTGGGGGATAAGATCAACCACGTGATTACGATAATGACCAAATATGACTTATATTTTGCTGCAGTACTCGATAAACGCGGTAAGTTGATCGGCGTAGTTTCAATTGATGATGTTATGCGCCAGATCGCGCCGAAGGCCTAACCAGGAAAGGTATGTTTAAAAAAATAAAACAAATTGGTCGAAGACTGGCGGTGGTCGGTTCGATCATTGGCCCCGGAATTATCGCTGCGAACGCTGACAATGATGCGGGCGGTATCACGACCTACTCCGTAGTTGGTGCGGAGTTTGGTTTTAAGATGCTCTGGGTATTGTTTCTTTTAACGTTTGCTTTGGCAATTACGCAGGAGATGGGTGCGCGTATTGGCCTCGTAACCCGCCAAGGACTCGGCGGCGTCATCCGGGAGAATTTTGGCGTCAAACTGACGGTGTTTGCGATGGTAGCAATGCTGATTGCTAATATTGGCACCACGACGGCGGAATTCGCCGGTGTGGCAGCAGCTTTTTCGCTATTCGGTATCAGTAAATACATCGTTGTACCATTGGTTGCTCTGGTCGTCTGGATAGTTTTGTATAAAGGGTCTTTTAAGACGACGCAGAAATTGTTTCTCATTTTTTCGTTGTTGTATGTCGTATATATCGTTAATGGCCTTATTATCGGCCCTGATTTTCACGCAGCTTTCCAGGCGATGATCCGGCCCTCGCTCGAGTGGAATCCACGATATTTGGTGACCGTAATCGCGCTTATCGGCACGACTATTACTCCGTGGGGTCAGTTTTTTATCCAATCGTATGTGGTGGATAAGGGTATTGATATTAAGCATTATAAGACAGCAAAAAAGGAGGTTTATTTTGGTGCGGTTCTAACGAACATCGTGAGTTTTTTTATCATTGTGAGTACTGCGGCAACTTTGTATAAATTTGGTATCCACGTTACTGATGCGCGCGAAGCAGCCGAAGCACTCCGTCCGCTGGCTGGGGATCTCGCTGAACTTTTGTTCGCGGCCGGGCTTTTCGCTGCCTCAATGTTGGGTGCTTTTATTTTGCCGGTTGCTACAGCCTATGCCCTCTGCGAAGCGTTTGGTTGGGAAGCTGGTTTTGATACAACCTGGAAAACAGGCAAAGTTTTTTATAGCATTATTCTCCTCATGATCGTGGTACCAAGCTTGGTTGTGCTTATACCCGGCGTTTCATTGGTTAAAATGATGATTATTTCACAAGATGTGAACGGTATACTTTTGCCGTTTATCCTTATTTTTGTGATGAAGATCGTCAATAATAAGCGGGTGATGGGGGAGTATACGAATAAACCAATCGGAAACGCCATTGCCTGGATTACGATCGGGGCTTTGGTGGTGTTGTCGTTGGCGCTTGTTGTCACTTCATTTTTGGATTAGCGAAAGGGCGCGTGTAAATTTTTGGCAGTCTTAATCAAGCATCTTGAGCCAGGCTTCGGCTGCTTTCATCCATGTAAATTTTTTAACCTGTTCGTAACCGTCCGTAATGAGGCGGTTTTTTAGCTCTTGGTCATTTACTATTCGGCAGAGACCCTCGGCAATGGTGTGGGGTTTGTTGGGATTAATGAAATAGGCGGCACTTCCGGCAATTTCTGGTAGCGAAGAGCGATTTGAGGTTATTACCGGCGTACCGCTGGCCATAGCTTCGATGATAGGAAAACCAAACCCTTCGTAGTAGCTGGGGTAGGCGAAAATTTCAGCAGCTTGGTACAGGCCGGGTTTATCTTCGGTGTCAATGTAGCCGATATGGGTGATGCGTTCCTTAAAGGGTGATTGGGCTATCCGTTTGAACACTGGCTTATTTTTCCAGCCCGGCGACCCGGCAATGACTAGATGAATTGCGGGATCAAGGCGGCGCGCCGCTGTTTCAAAACCTTCAATTAGAGCAAGAATATTTTTACGCGGCTCAATGGTGCCGAGAAAAAGGATAAATCGTTCGGGGAGGTCATATTTTTTTTGGACTTGTTCTTTCTCTGAGGTGTTTTTTTCCCCGTCAAAAAGTGTTGAATAGCCGTGGTAGATGACATTTATTTTGTTTGGATCGAGCTGATAATGATCAACCAGGTCGCGTTTTGTATTTTCGGAAGGGACAATAATTTTCTTAGCAGTTTGGCAGGTTTTTTTGGGACTACTGCCAAGGTGCCACAAACGCTGTTTGGCAGAAAAGAAATGGGGAAAAAACTCAAAAGTGAGATCGTGGATCATGACGATGTGCGGGGTCTTTTTTGAAAGTGCGGTGAAGTTAATGCTGGGTGAGAAGAAATAGTCGAGCCCGGTGGGCAGACCGGCTTGTTTTGTGATTGTATGGTCGAGTTTTGGCCAGCCAGCCAGCTTAGTGGATAGTTTGAGGAGTTTATTTGAGTAGGGAAAGGGGCAATAGTGCACGTTGGGCTGCTTCCACTCCGGAAGATGTGTCAAGATTTTTTTTCGGCCACTGGCAAAAAGATAATAGTGATTGGTGTGATCAATCGTAAAAAGCGCGTTTAAGAGTTCAAACGTGTATTCGCCAACCCCGGTTTTGATGGGGGAGGCGAGTGAGCGGATGTCGATGCCGATGTGCATAGTACTCGGTTGACGATAGGATTAAGAGGTGGTTTACTGATATATTAGAGGAGGTTTCATGGAGCAAGGTTCTGGCGATGATTGCGCGCTCGCTGACCGACATCCCGGTGTCGTGGTAGTGGCGGAGGTAGTCCCGAAGCCAGCTGAGCTTTTGGGCAGAGATCTGTTCAATAACGAACAGCTCACCCCTGCCCAGCTCGCCGACCAACTGGATGCTGAGCGAGAGCGTCCTTCCCCCCGGCCAGATGGCCTGTACTGACGGTTTTTCTGCCACACTTCCTTCTTAGGTCGCCACTTCGGTGCGCGACCTTTCTTCTTTTAGCCGAGCAATGACTCCTGATTAAGCTTTTTACTAAATTCTTCGTACCGGTCGTCAACGTATTTTTTAATGTTTGTTTTAAAATTACTGTTGGAAAATTTAAGGGCATGTTCGCGGATGTGCGCGCTGTCCCAACTTTCGGATTTAAAGTGTAGAACAGCGTTGAGAAGCGATTCCCAGTTTTGTTTATAGAAAAATTCGCCCGTTTCATGAGGAACCACTGTCTCGGTGGCGCCGCCTGCGGCAAAGGCGATGACCGGGCGGCCGCTGGCGAGCGACTCGACCGGGGTGATGCCAAAATCTTCGAGTTGCGGATGGATAAAGGCCTGTGCTTGGCTGAGGAGAATGGCTTTGGCTTCATCGTCAATTCGGCCAAGGAATTCAATATTGGGTCTGGCATGTTTTTTGAGGCTGTCGAGCTCGGGGCCGGTACCAAAAATTTTGAGCGGGTAGTGGAGGCGGTTAAAAGCCTGCACAACCAAGTCGAGTCGTTTGTAGGGCACCAGGCGTCCGCCTGCCACAAAATAATTTCCAATGTTTGGTGAAATAAAAAAACGTTCAGTATCAACCGGCGGATAGATAACGTCGCTCGTGCGCCGGTAATATTTTTGGATGCGCCCTTCGACGGTATGGGAGTTGGCAATAAAATGATCCACTCGGTCGGCGCTCATTTTATCCCAGAGGCGCAAGCGAAAAATGATTTGGGGCAAAAATGCTTTGACGAGCCAGTTGGAGTTAAGGTCGGCCAAGTATTCATGCCTGTCGTTCCACAGATACCGCGGCGGGGTATGACAGTAAGAAATATGGAGGGTCTCTGGGGGGACAATGACGCCTTTGGCAAAGGCGCTGGTGGATGAAACAACGACGTCGAAATCGTTGAGGTTGTAGTTTTCGGTGGCGTTAGGCATCCAGGGGAGGTACCACTGATAATGAGTTTTGATAAAAGGGAGTTTAGCTAGCCAGGATTCACGAATGAGATGTTTGGGGAAGGAGCTGATTTTTTTAGGATCGTGAAATAAAACAAAAAGAGGGGCTTCGGGCCACAGTTCATGCAGTGTTTGTAGTACCCGCTCCGCCCCTCCGTCTTGAGCTAGATAATCGTGTACTAAAGCGAGCTTCATACGATAGCGCCATCTTTTCTGACCACCACGAATGGTGTCTTGATGAGAATGATAAGGTCGAGCAATAAATTCCAGTTTTCGATGTAAAAGGTATCGAGGCGAACCTCGTCTTCAAAGCTTAGGTTGGCGCGGCCGGAAATTTGAGCAAGGCCTGAAATGCCTGGTTTTATGGCAAGTACGACCCGGTGGTGTTTTTGGTATTGCTCAACTTCGCGGGGTTGATGTGGGCGCGGTCCCACCAGGCTCATATCACCTTTTAAGACATTGATGAACTGAGGGAGTTCGTCAAGGCTCCAGCGACGGATAAACCGTCCAAAGGTGGTGATGCGGGGGTCGTTTTTAATTTTGTACAAGGGACCGGTCCGGCTACTATTGGTCTTGATGAGTTTTTTTTCTTCTTTAAGAGCAGCTTCACCGATCGTGCCAAATTGTTCTCCTGTACAATATTTTTGGTACATGGAACGGAATTTGAGGGTGGCAAAGGTAATCCCGTTTTGTCCAACGCGCGTATTTTTATAAATGACTGGTCTGCCTGTCTCAACGAGGATTACTAGACTGATAGCTAGGTAGATTGGCCAGAAAAAAAGGATGAAAAGTAGGCTGCCAACGATGTCGATGCAACGTTTGATGATACGTCCCCAGCCCGTCAGGCGGGTGCGTCGCAGTTCGATAATCGGAACCCCGGCAATTGTCGACACAGTGGTGTTGGTGGAAATGGTAGCAAAGAGGTCGGCTGAATATTTAAAAACAATATGGTGTTCGTTGGCGAAGTCGATTGCCTCGAGGACTTCTTCCTGGTTGCCTTGAGGATTGGTGAAAATAATTTCGTCAGGCAGGCTTTTTTTTAAGCTACCCTTAGTTATTTGATCAAAGTGAGGGAAAGCTGTATCAACCGTATACCCAAGGCGTGGTTCTTGTTGAAGTGTTTCAGCTATTGTTTTGCTGATTGGCTGGTTACCAATGATAACGGTCCGACGTAAACCAATGCCTGCGCGATATAGCAGGGCTTTGATGCCCCGCATAATCAGTCGCCCAGCCAGGGTGTAGAGCATGGCCAGCACCCAGCCGATCAAAACCAGAAAACGGGAGTCAAATTTTTGTAAGGTAAAGAAGACGTAAATGGTAATGGCTGCAAAACCGGTGGAGCAAGCAGTGATAATACGGGTAATTTCGCGAGAAAATTTTCGGTTGGGGTTGGTGCTATAGAGGCCAGACAAACTGAAGAGTATAATCCAGCCCAAAGCTACCAAAAGGACCGCTTGGGTGTACCGGGGCCAGGACAGAGCAAAGAGTACTGGTCGGATAGCTGTAACTGTTGGATGAAAACGAAGGGTAAAGGCAGTGAGCCCAGCCAAAACAAGCATGAGGTAATCAACCGGCAGCTGGAGGAAGGTGAACGTAAGCTCAAAACGTTTCATACCACGGGGTGGGTAAGAAAAATGATCAAAATAGTGTCTCTATTGTATGTTAAGCAGACCCGCGCGTCAATCATTTTTTTTGGCTAACGACAAAACCTTCCTTGCGGAAGGTTTTGCGCTATTACTATAAGCCGAATTTTGTTTCCCAACCGGGCTTGCCTATCGGCAGACAGATTGGGAAGATAATCATTTTTCTAGTTGCAGCATTACTGTTGCAATCAGGCTGCCTTCATTCGTGAGAATTTGGGCAAGCCAAGCGAGCGAACTTTTCGCGCCAGGCAAAGCGCCTCTCTGACGCTTCGCGGCACGCTGCTCTTGCACCAGGCAGGGTTTAGCACTGCCACTGGCTTCACAGCCAGGGCGAGTATGGTAGCTTTGGTCTCGAGAACCAGAACCTCCATACACTTTTCACCTTTGGTCCCATCCACCGAAGTGGACGGGGCTAGTATTGTCTCTGTGCCACTGTCCCTCCCCGATACTTCACAGGTCGGGGGGTGGGGGTTACCCACTGCCATTGTCTTGTTAAAAACAAGGGTGTTCGGACTTTCCTCCGAGCCTTTTTGCCCGGCGATTACCAGTAATAGAGTTAATAGTATACGATATTTCATCGTTCTTGTCAATCAGGTGGCTGTCAAGGGTGGTGGTCAAAATGGAAATTTTGGGCTATACTTAGGAGTATCATATCCTACATATTTTGTGCTCAATATTTATAATGCCAACAACCATTCCACTTCCCCGACAGGACGCGCACCAGTCGTTGCTGCCAAGAAAGTGAACTATGAGAAGTATGTTGATCCGAGCGGTGAGTTTACTGGCCAAGAGCTAAAGTATGGTTTTTGGTATGTCCGTCACCGGCTCCTGTTGTATCGGATTTTGGTGGGGACGCTTATGGCGCTGGCAGCTGGGACAGCTTTCTTTTCGTTGTTTGCGCTGGGGAAGTATCTTATATTTGGTTTACAAGAAAGCGCTGAGGTCGACCGGGGTTTAACGAGTTTTGAAAATTATACCGTACTCAATAGTCGTTTTGCCGCTAAGCCGCTTGAAGTACTGAGTACAGCAGTGTACTCGGGCGGAGTTGGTAAGTACGATTTGGTAGCTGACGTCGTTAATTCCAACCCGCGGTTTTTGGTCACCTTCGATTATTATTTTAGTTTTAATGGAACTAAGACGCCGTCCCAAACGACCACGCTTTTGCCGCGCGAGAACCGCCCGGTGGCTTATTTGGGGTTAAGTGCTGACACCTATCCGGATAGCGCAGTCCTAACGATTGATAATATTGCTTGGAAGCGTTTGTCGAACCGTGAGTTTTTGGATCCAGAAACCTGGCAGCGGGAACGCCTTAATTTTTTGGTGAGCAATTTTGAGTTTATTCCCCAGTTTGATGAGAGTGGCGCTAACGCTGAGATAATTCGTTTCACCCTAACAAACCAAAGTGCCTACAGTTATAAAACTGCCCGGTTTTATGTGGGACTGTATTTGGATCAGAACCTGGTCGGCCTCCTGCCGTTATCGCTTGATAATTTTACGTCACTAGCCTCAAAAAATATCGACCTGCGGAGTTTCGGATCAAACCTGAGTGTTAATGAGGTAAAAATTTTCCCTCTGGTCAACGTGTACGACGATGCAGTTTATTTGCCGCCTGAGAAATAACTACAAGATACAAACAATAAGGAGTACGTTTGGTGCGCCCCGGTGGACGCAGTGTATTCTCTATCGTTTGTATCTTGTTTGATCTATGCTGAATTTCCATAAATTTTCTTCACGCAGTTTCGACTGGATCCTGATGGTGGCAGTATTTCTTTTGGTTGCCATGGGTATGGAGGCCATTTACAGTGTTGATTTATCGCGTGGTACTGAACTCATTTTTTTTAGGAAACAGTTTATTGCTTTTGGACTTGGTCTTACGCTCGCGATTTTTGCCAGCATGCTTCACTATAGCTGGTTCCGTTCGGGGGCAAAACTAGCCTATTTTGGGTCGCTGCTCCTATTGATTGGTGTCCTTATTTTTGGGCAGACTATTCGTGGCACCCGGGGCTGGTTTGTGATCGGCGGATTTTCCCTTCAACCGGTTGAGTTTGCCAAGATAGGGATAATTTTGCTTTTAGCGGCCATCGTCGCACATTTTGGACGGCGGTTTGAGCGTCCCTTATTTTTTTTCGGTACTGGTTTTATCACGCTGTGCCTCATTGCACTTATTATGCGCCAGCCTGATTTAGGATCAGCTGTTTTGATTGGTATAATCTGGTTTGGACTCATGTATTTGGTAGGAGCGAGAGCTCGTCATATGGTGGGACTTGTCGTAGTGGGTGTTCTTTTTTCGGTTGCGGCTTGGTTTTTTCTGCTTGAGGGCTACCAAAAAGACCGGTTACTCAATTTTATCCATCCAGATCGCGATCCACTTAATACCGGGTATAACGTGATGCAATCAACGATTGCGGTGGGAGCCGGAAAGGTGTTTGGTCGTGGTTTGGGATTTGGTTCGCAAAGCCAGTTACGGTTTTTGCCTGAAGCACAAACTGACTTTGTGTTTTCAGTTATCGGCGAAGAGCTGGGTTTTGCGGGTACGGCTATCCTGGTGACTCTCTACGGGGTTATGCTTTGGAGACTGATTGTTATCATGCAAAGTACTAATGATGATTTTGTGTCGGCGACCTTGGCTGGAATCACCGTGTTGTTCGCCAGCCAGTTTTTTATCAATATTGGGGCAGAGATTGGACTTTTGCCAGTGACTGGGGTAACCTTGCCGTTTGTGAGTTATGGCGGGTCGTCACTTATAGTGAATATGTTGCTTATTGGCATTGCTCAAAGCATGGTGGTGAGGAAATATTAATCATTAAAATAATTGTTGTTTTAATGTTTTCGTGTTTTAATGGGTTGTATGAAGTTTTCAATCGTTTCACAATACAAACCAGCTGGTGATCAGCCTAAAGCCATTGATCAGTTGACTCAAGGTCTTGCCGAAGGGTTTAAAAAGCAAACCCTGCTTGGGGTTACCGGTTCGGGTAAAACGTTCACAATGGCGAACGTGATTGAGCGTGTCCAGATGCCGACGCTGGTGATCGCGCACAACAAGACGCTGGCGGCCCAGCTCTGTAACGAATTCCGTGATTTTTTTCCCGAGAACGTCGTCGAGTATTTTGTGAGCTACTACGACTACTATCAGCCGGAAGCGTATATTCCTACCAGTGATACGTATATTGAAAAAGAAGCGCAGATCAACCAAGAAATAGATCGTCTGCGCCATGCGTGTACACAGGCCTTGTTGACGCGGCGTGATGTTATTATTGTGGCGTCAGTTTCGGCAATCTATGGTTTGGGTTCGCCGGCGGCCTATGAAAAAGACGTTTTGCATCTGCGGGTGGGCGACAATCTCGACCGGCGCGGCATGATGGAACAGCTCATTGGCATGCAATTCGAACGTACAACCGCAGACATGCGCCGCGGTACCTTTCGGATGCAGGGGCAGGTATTCGAGATTATGCCGGTGAACGAAGAGATGATTTATCGTTTCGAGATCAGCGCGCACATCGATCGTATTGAGCAGGTTGATCCGCTGACGCGCAAAATTAAACGCGAGCAAGAAGATGTGTGGCTTTTTCCGGCAAAACATTATGTGGTTGGCGAGGAAGCGCGGGAACGTGCATTCGTCCGTATCAAAGATGAGCTTGAACAACAGTTAGCGCTTTTTGACCGGCAAGGAAAATTACTGGAACGCGACCGTTTGAAGCGTCGGGTGAGTTATGATTTGGAACTGATTAAAAATATTGGGTATTGCAACGGTATTGAAAATTATTCCCGTCATTTTGAAGGTCGGTCCGAAGGTGAACCGTCGTTTACGCTCCTCGATTATTTCAAGCATGGGGCAAAAAATTTCTTAACCATTATTGATGAGTCGCACGTAACAGTGCCGCAGGTGCGTGCTATGTATAATGGCGACCGAGCACGTAAAGACACGTTGGTCGAACACGGGTTTAGGTTGCCGAGCGCGCGTGATAACCGACCGCTGCGCTACGAAGAATTTGAAAAATTAGTTGACCAGGTGGTGTATGTTTCGGCAACCCCGACCGAATACGAAATTAGTGAAAGTAAGCAAGTGGTGGAGCAAGTCGTCCGTCCGACAGGTTTAATTGATCCGGAAGTTATTATTCGCCCGATCACGCCGAGCAAAGCTGACAACGGCCTTTCGCAGATCGAAGACCTGATGATCCGGATTGATGAACGCATTGCGGCCAAAGAGCGCGTGCTGGTCACTACACTGACGAAGCGCATGGCTGAAGACCTGACGCAATTTTTGGAAGAGAAGAAAGTGAAAGTAAAATTTTTGCACAGCGATGTCCAGACGCTTGATCGTATTACGGTAATCATGGAGTTGCGTCAAGGCAAGATTGATGTTTTGGTTGGAGTTAATCTTTTGCGTGAAGGACTCGACATGCCAGAAGTGTCGCTGGTTGCAATTCTTGACGCTGATAAAGAAGGGTTTTTGCGCAGTGAAACGAGTTTGATCCAGACGATCGGCCGCGCGGCGCGTAATGTGAATGGGCAGGTGGTGCTGTATGCTGACCACAGCACTGGTTCGATCGAGCGTGCGATTGCCGAAACCAATCGTCGCCGTAAAATTCAGCTGGCGTATAATGAGGAACATGGTATTACTCCAAAAACAATTCAAAAAACAATTCGTAATATTTTGGAAGAGTTTGGTATTAGCGAAACTTCACCCGGTGGAAATACAAAGGAACATAAACGTCGCCGCGCCGAACTTGCGAACCTTGATACGCTTGGGGACGATCGGCCGCTCAGCGTGATTATTAAAGACAAAGAAGCGCAGATGAAGGATGCGGCCAAAGGACTTGAATTCGAGCTGGCGGCGATACTGCGTGATGAGATTCGTGAATTGACCGCACGGCAGAAGTCGAGTGGGGAAGTGGAGAAAAGTAAAAAAGGACGACCGGCGAAAAAGAAGTAAAATAGTGTACAGCACCCTCGATTATGTAGAGGGTGTTTTTGTAATAAAAAATATCCTGAGTGTAGCCAGGATATTTTTTCTCCACTAAAAATTTGTAAAACTTTCTAGTGGAGATACGCGACGTTCTGTGTGGTGCAGATCGTCGCGGGGAGGGTCTACTGCTTCGTGTTAATCGACCGGCCAACCCAGCCGCGAGCCAGGTAGAGGCCGATCGGGCTCACCAGAGCGATAAGGCCGTAGATGAACCACATGGCCTCGGTGTGCTTGGGGCCGGTCGCGGGGCAGTAGTGCTTCAGGAACCAGCCTGAGTACACGGCAGTCACCAGTTTGGTGAGGAACCAGGGAAGCTGGGCAACGCCCTGATACATGCCGACCCGACCTTCAGGCGCGATCTCGGAAGCGTACTGCAGGAACCGGGGTTGCCACAGCGCTTCGCCAACCGACATCGTGAAGATGTAGATGAATAAGACCCAGGGCTTGGGGCCGAGACATAGGAGGAAGGTCGGTGCGGCCATTATGAGCGTCCCGATGATCATCATCTTGAAGACCGGCACTTTTGCGGTCAGAGCCGCGACGAGCGGTGTCAGGATGAAGATGAGAAGCGGGTTGAGGTTGCCAAAGAACTCGAAGTTCTGGCTGACCCAGTTCGCATTGCCCGCGTAGGCTCGCTCAATGTAGAGGGGGAGTGTGAGCCAGTTGTGGGCGAACAGGGTCTGCACCGGGATCAGGATGAAGATGAAAAAGGTGAACCGAAGGTCCGTGAGCGGGTGCTCGTTGAACCAACGCTTCGAGAAAAAAGGTGGCGGCTTTTCAGACACTGGCGACGTGACCGAAACGAGCTTCGTTGCCGTGCTTGCCCGTACCGTTTTTGGTGTCAGGAGGACAAAGGTCAGCATCAGCGCGAGTCCGGTGATCACGACGTAGGTCCAGAAAACGCCCGTGATGCCGTTCGGTGGAAAAGCGTTCTTGCTGATGAGGCGGATGATTGGGGAGATGATTCCCGAACCAAACGCACCCAAGTTCATGAGGGCGTAGACCATTGCGTAACCCATCGCCGCCGTCTTTTCGTTCGTGAACTGGCGCACGCCGGCGTAGGCCGCAGGCTGGTACATCCCGTACCCAATGGCAACAATGAAGAGTCCGGCGCAGCTGAGGTTAAAGAGCGGGCCGAACAAGCCGTTTCCCAGGTGCATCAGTTCGCCCAAGCTGAGCATGATCCGTCCTAATAAGATGAGCGTCAGCGAGATGATAATCGCTTTGCGCACGCCCCAACGGTCAGCCGTTCCGCCCAAGAGAAACATTGTCCCAGTGATCAGGCCGGTAAATGTTCCTACGACCCAGCCGCCGGTAATGTCGCCAAGGCCGACATTTTCGGACAGGAATTTCGTGAGGACAGTCAGGATGCCAAAGTAGACGAGCCCTTCTAAGAAGTAGGGGATGTTCACGCCCCAGAGCGCCCGCGGTGCATGGATGAAATCGCGGAACGGGGCGATGATCTCCTGAAGAGCGCTTCGCAGTGCTCGCGACAGGTCGGGTCGGTTGTTGTTCACGTTCAACCTCCATGCGTGTTGCTAGTAGCTTGTTGTGTCCCACAATCCTCAGGTCGAGGATATGAAACGTTTTCAAGCGGCTAACGTTTTCAAAGAGAATAGTTAAGGTGTACCTTAAAAAACTTAACTTAGGAAGTTAGCATGATTTTACGGTGATGTCAACGGTTGAGGAAAATAAAATACTCGCCGCTCGGCGGGATAATTTCGGGTCTTCTTATTGGCTCCAGACTGAAGCAGATAAGAAGGCGACAAGTTACACTTGCCTCTTCCCTAGTGCCGCGGTGAAGCGGAGAAAGGGAAGGGCCGGCTGCCCCGCACAACATGCGGGGCAGCCGGGTCACCTGGGTTGGGGGTCAGGGCAACTTCTTCTCGCCCTCGAGCGCCTGTATGGTGTCGATGATGAACGGGGTGGCGCTCAGGGTGGCCTTCTCGGCCTTCCGCTCGTCCGTCTTGAGCCGCCGCACGTAGTAGTAGACGAGGATGGCGAAGATGATTGCGGCGAAACCCTGGATGCCAGCGAACACCCAGAAGAAGTAGGCGAGGCTGAGCTTTTCGAGCGGGGCGAGGAAGGCCACGATCAGGTTGCCGAGCGCCACGGTGAAGTTGAAGAAGCCGGTCACGGTGGCCTTCATGGCGCGCGGGGCCTGGGTGTAGGCGAAGGCGAGGCCGGTGATCGATACCATCACTTCGGCCACCGTCATGCTGAAGTACTGCGGCAGCTGCCACAGCACGTGGACCACGCCCTCACCTGACTCCTGCACGTGGCGCTGCACGAGAGCGGCGATCACGAACGAGAAGGCAGTGAGGAACATGCCTACGGCCATGATGTAGAGCGGCCGGATCACAATCCCGTAGCGCGTGGCGATGAAGCCGAGGATGAGGGTGAGGAGCGGGATAATGATCATGACGAAGAGCGGGTTGGCCGCCTGGGGTTGCGACGGGGAAATCATGAGCGTGAGGGTGTGCGGCCGTTGCTCCTTGAGCTTGACGGTACGCCGGGCCTCGATGTCGGCCTGGAAGGCGCTGACGCTCGAGTAGTTCTTCAGCTCGACCCCGAGACGCGCGGCCTCCGCGAGGTTGGCGGGGGTCATGGCGTCCGGAAGGCCGATGGTCGCGATCAGCGCGTCCAGCGGAGTGGCACGGCGGAAGTCGGCCGTCGTGAGAGTGGTCTTCTCCTTCTTGGGGTTGTAGACCGACGAACGGACGACGATCACCGAGACGTTGACTTCCTCGCGGAGCTTCTTCTTGATGACGGTGTTCGCCTCGTTCAGGTTCGTGGGCGTGTCCGTCTTCACGATCACCGGGATGACCCGGTTGCCGATCGGCGGGCCGAAGAGGTCGAGGCCGCCGGAGAGGAAGCCGGAGAAGGCGAGCAGACCGAGGATGGTGTAGGTGGTCAGGCGCTTGGGCGGGCGGTTGGCCAGGCGGCAGAACAGCCCGATGCCCACGTAGAGGATGATGATGGTGAACGTGGCGAGGGTCCAGTACCCCAGCCACGCGGGGACGATAAGGTGGAGAGCCATCATCTTGGCCTGGTCGACCCAGGTCGAGGAGTGCTGGTCGAAGAGCGCCCAGAACACGGCGACCATCCCGAAGACCACCATGATGCGGAGCACGGCCGGGGGGCCGTCACCGGCTTCCTTGCCGAACTTATTGCGGGCCGGATCGAAGAAGTCGTCGCCCTGCTTGCGCAGATGTCGGTTCTTCAGCGACCAGATGAGGATGGGAAGGAAGCTCGTATTGTCGGGCTGCCGCCGCTGACGGACAATGAAGATGATGGAGCCGAGCGTGATGGCGGCGGCGGTCAGGGCGAAGAGCCACCAGTGGCTGGTGAGGTAGTTCTGGACGAAGCTCCACGTGATGTGGAACTCCGGCGGTGTCTGGCCGAGAGCCTCGGCGGCGCGGATCGCCACCTCGTTAGCCTTGTTGAATGCCTTCTCGGCAATCTCGGCGTCCTTCTGCCAGAGCACGAAGTAGCCGATGACGGTGGCGAACAGCGGGGACAGGAGCAGCGTCGTGACGAGGCTATCGAGGAGCCCGAGCTTGCCGCCCGGGGTGGGCGGCGCCTTGATGAACTTCTTCTCGCCGATGCGGAAGACGATCGTGGCGATCGCCATCGCGATGCCGGGCAGGCCGAAAGCGACCTCGGGCCCGAACTTGTCGAGCATGATCGGCGTCAGGATCGTGGCGCCGAGCGAGCCGTAGTTGATGGCGAAGTAGAACAGCGAGAAGGCGATTAGGATGAGCTTGCTGAGGGGCGGGAACTGGTCGCCGAGGTTCGAGGAGGCGCACGGCTTGATGCCGCCGGCGCTGACGGCGATGAGGCCGAGGCCGAGGCCGAAGGAGATCTTGGCCGCCTCGTACAGGTGGATGGTGCCGAAGTGAGTGGCGACACCGAGGATGGCGTGGCCGATCACGTACCCGATCGACACGTAGTAGATCGTACGGTACTTGCCGAGGTAGCGATCAGCGATCTGGGCGCCGATCAGCGGGAAGGAGTAGACGGCCGCGTTGAAGAGGTGCACGTACTCCGTGCTCTTCACCATCGCGTCGGCGACGACCGATGCGGGGAGCATCGCCTCGTTGACGAAGTTGAGGAGGAGGGCCGTCAGGTACTGCTTCAAGATCGTCTTGAAGCCGTAGAAGCTGAAGCGCTCCGCTAGCTCGTTGCCGACGGAGTAGGGGACGCCGGGCGGGAACTTGTCGTCGTCCGGGATGGCGGGTCGCTCGTTCGCTCGCGCGACGAGCGCACACAGGAGCGCGTAGAATGCTCCGAACCGGGCTCCAATTGTGGGGTGTCCGCGTGCTGCCATGGGAGTCACTCCATTGCCTTCGAGGGGCGGTTACCTGCCGTTGTTGGTTGAACGTGTGAAAGGTGTTTGTTGCATGATCTATTTTTTTTCCGAAGTCTTCCTCGAGCCGAAGCTGTGGGAAATTTTCGGTGATGTTCCTCCGTATTTTTCTTTTGAGTTACCTTAAGAGACCGAAAACACTTTTTAGGTGTGAGCAGTCTAAAAAGCGCAATTCGGCCTCTTAGGTGAACAGGTGATTTTGGTGTAACTTGTCAATGAACTCGTTAAAGAACTGACTTCGTATAAAAAAATGCTGATGCCTTGCAGGAATCAGCATCATTTTAAGCTAGCATAACTAGGTATAAAAGTCAATGCTTTTTCAGGGATAAAAAAACCGCCCGAAAGGGCGGTCGAAAATTTAATTCAGCGATGGAGTATTAGGAGGAATCTTATCAATTTGTTCGAGCAAAGCCTGGATCTCTTGTTGGGTAGCAGAGGCCAGTTCACTCGTAGCCATTTTTTTATTTTTGTCATTAAAAGCGCGAGCCTCCTGGATAGCTTGTTCGTTGGCGAGAGTCGTCATATCGCGCTGGTGAGTAGCTAAAATCTTGTCGGCAGTTGCAGCGTCGGTGACATGGTCAAGGCCGATAGAAGCAGTTTTTTCCTTTAAAATAGCGGCTTTTTGGGTAATGAGGTCGAGGCGAGGTTTTCCTTCAAGCATATAATTAAAAGTTGATACTATCCAAGTAAAGTATAGCACAAAAAAAGGGTTTTGTCAAGCACTTTTTTGGCTTAGTTGACAAATAAAAATGTCTCCCGTACACTTACGAGTAGTCCTTTTTCTTCCTTTATTCCATCCATTGGCCTGTATTTTCGGGTCTTTTTGTCATTTATATGCAAGAAAAAATTATTATTAAAGGGGCACGGGAGCATAATCTCAAGAATATTAGTCTCGAATTGCCCCGTAACAAAATGATTGTTTTTACCGGCCTGTCAGGTTCGGGTAAATCGAGCCTTGCGTTTGATACCATTTTTGCCGAAGGCCAGAGGCGCTACATCGAAAGTTTGTCGGCGTATGCCCGGCAGTTTTTAGGTGGCATGCAAAAACCAGATGTCGATGAGATCGAGGGTTTGTCGCCAGCTATCTCAATTGACCAGAAAGCGCATAGCGCCAACCCGCGCTCGACAGTCGCGACTATCACGGAAATTTATGATTACCTGCGCGTTATGTTTGCGCGCGTGGGGAATCCCTATTGCCCGGTCTGTGGTACCAAGATCGAAAAGATGACGGTCGACCAGATGATCGATCGGATTATGGCAGAAACGAAATTACAGAATGAAAAAACTAAAAAAATTAAAGTCGAAGAAAACCACCTGACTATTTTTTCGCCGGTCGTGCGCGGCCGGAAAGGCGAGTATTACCAAATGCTCTATGATTTATATAATTCAGGTTTTTTGGAAGTGCGGGTGGATGGAACTATTAAAAGTTTGCGTGAACGCGTTTTATTGTCCAAAAACAACAAGCACACGATCGAGGTGGTTGTTGATAAAATCCCGCTCGTTAAAAAATGGGGCGATGACGATGTGCTGCGTTTGACGGAAGCAGTGAATAAAGCAGTAGATTTATCAAATGGTTTGGCGACAGTGGCGTACCCGGGGCAGGCCGAGCATGTTTACAGTACCGAGTACTCGTGCCCAAACGACGGATTTAGTTTTCCCGAGATCGAGCCGCGTTTATTTAGTTTCAATAGTCCGTATGGCTATTGCGAAGCCTGCACAGGCCTTGGTACCCGGGAGCTGTTCAGTACCGAAATTTGTACCGTCTGTGAAGGCAAGCGTTTGAACAAAACGGCTTTGAGTGTACGCGTGGCAGAAAAAAATATTTGGGAAGTGACGAGTCTCACAATCGGTGAAGCGCGTGAATTTTTTGCTGAAGTCGAGTTGTCGCTCGATGCCAAAACCGTGGAGATTGCCGGTGCAGTCTTCCGAGAAATCAGCAACCGGTTGCAGTTCATGTTTAATGTCGGTTTGTATTATTTAAATTTGAATCGGAAAGCCGGGACTTTGTCGGGCGGTGAAGCGCAACGTATCCGGCTCGCATCGCAGGTTGGGACGCGTTTGGTTGGTGCGCTCTATGTACTCGATGAGCCAACGATTGGGCTTCATCAAAAAGATAATGATCAGTTGGTAAAAACACTGCGGAGCCTGTGTGATATTGGTAATACGATTATTGTAGTTGAGCACGATGAAGATACGATACTCGTGAGTGATTGGGTTGTGGACATTGGGCCGGCAGCGGGAAAGCATGGCGGCGACGTTGTGTTTTCGGGTCCGCTGACGAAATTGTTGCAAGGGAAGCAGATTGCGTCGGGCGCACTCAGTGCTGCGACCAAACGCAAGGCAGTAGTAAATGAAAATGAGACCTGGGGGTGTAAAGTGCTGGGTGATCCTAAAAAATCTATTACCGGCAAATATTTACGAGGGGACTTGAAAATTGAAATTCCAGAGAAGCGTCGTAAGGTAGATGCCTCAACACCAAAAATAAAAATCAAAGGTGCGGAAGAGCATAACCTCAAAAATATTTCCGTGGAAATTCCCCTGCGCCGGTTTGTGTGTTTGACTGGGGTGTCGGGTTCGGGTAAATCGACGCTCATGAATGATGTGCTGGAAAAAACGTTGGCCAATCGTTTTTATCACATGAACAAAGAAGTCGGTAAGCACAAAGAAATTACCGGTACCGAATACATTGATCGCATGATTGTGATCGATCAAAGTCCGATCGGCCGCACGCCGCGCTCGAATCCGGCAACGTACACCAAAGCATTTGACCTCATTCGTGAATTATTTGCCTCTACGGCTGAAGCAAAATTACGCGGCTTCAAGAGTGGTCGCTTTAGTTTCAATGTGCCGGGTGGACGGTGTGAAAATTGTGAAGGCCGCGGGACGCTCGAAATTGAAATGCACTTTTTGCCAAGTGTTGAGATACTTTGTGATGTTTGTAAGGGCAAGCGGTTTACTAACGAAATTTTGCAAGTACAATACAAAGACAAAAATGTCGCCGAGGTACTCGCAATGACCGTGGAAGAAGCGGAAGAATTTTTCCGCGATATCCCACTTATTAATGATAAGCTCAAAATTTTGAATGAAGTCGGTTTGGATTATTTGACGCTGGGTCAATCAGCTACGACCTTGTCGGGTGGTGAGGCGCAGCGTATCAAACTTTCCAAAGAACTTTCAAAGCACGGTACAACGAAGACGTTATACTTGCTTGATGAGCCGACGACTGGTTTGCATTATGATGATGTGCGTAAATTAATTGGTGTACTTGATCGGTTGGTCGGGCAGGGGAATACAGTTATGGTTATCGAGCACAACCTCGATCTCATTAAGTGCGCGGACTGGATTATTGATCTCGGACCCGAAGGAGGTGATCGCGGTGGACAGGTAATTGCGACCGGCACGCCTGAAGAAGTGTCGATTAAAAAAGGCAGTTTTACGGGTGAATATTTGAAACGAATGTTGAAATAGTGGTTAGTTGTCGATTATTGGCTAAAACGGAGCTTGTGACCAAGCTCCGTTTTGGTATTTTGGCTCATTTTAGCCAAAATATTCCGTGTATCCCTTGACAAAAGCCTAAAAGTGTGCTATGCTGAGGCATCCTGTAGGCAAAAGCCGCAGGTTTTTTGTTCTTTACAATTGGGTGTAGTGTATTCTGTGCGCAGAGGAGAGCGAAATTTGCTTTGCTCTGCGCACGGTATCGCCTTGACCCGTCACGCGTCGGATACGCGTGTTTTCGTCCCAGGAGTCCAAAGTCATGAACAAGAAGTTTGCTTCCGTCTCCGCCCGCATCGCCACCTTCGCCTTCGTCGCTCTCGCGCTCGTTGGCTGCGGTGAGGTGCTCGAGCCGATTCCGATCTACGACTCTAAGCTCGAGGATTACTACTACGCCGATTTTACCGCCACCGGGCTTATCCCCGAGCAGCTGGCGTGGGTCACGGTGCGGAATATCCCCGATGGCGAAAAGCTCGCTCTCCTGTATGGAAGTGATGCGAGCGATTCGCGTCCGCACCAGATCGGGCTTCTGATCTGCAAGGCGGGTGAGCAGATCCACTCGCTCGCCACGGGGGAGATGGGGATGATGGCTTCGGAGCGAATCGAAGTCGGAAGCACCTACTATACTGGCGCAACCACCGTCAAGATGATCTGCACGGTGCAGGTCGACGGCGCCTACCACGCCGCCCTTCGCAAGAAATAACTTTCCCACACCCTGCACCCGCAGGGTTTCCGGTCAGGCCGCGATTCGATTCGCGCCTGGCCGATGTTCCTTAGCACTTTTAAAAAAAGTATTGAGGAACAGAATAAAAAAACTCCCGGTGTCAGGAGTTTTTTATTTTTAGTATGAGGGAGGGGGTGGAGCGAGAAGTGAAAATTTTTCTCGCTCCACGCTAACAGGGGGGGCTACTTGGCGCTGGAGGTAAGAACCATCTGAATTTTGGTACGCTCCCGGCCGTCGAGCTGGGTTGGTCCGATGTCGGCAATACGTTCTACGCCAGTGACGAACTCGCTGTTCTCGCTCAGGAACGCTTCGGCGGTGATATCGAATGTGAGTAGACAGGAGAGCGGCGGGACGTGAATCGTCCAGTAGGCTGGTATCACACACTTCGGCGCCCCGATCTTGAGGTCGGCCATCTTGATGGTCGCACCGTCACAATCGGTCGCGATGGCTGTTCCGCTGATGCTGTCACACTGTTCGAAGCGATTCGGCGTGCTGTTCGGTGTCCGGAGCTCGATCGCGAGGCAGACCTCGTTGGCGTCGCACATCGAGAATGGATCACTTGGCGGTGCCGTAGCAGGGGTGGTGAAGCTACACCCGCCAATGAGGAGGCTGGTCAAGGTAGTTGCGATACTGACGGCTCGAGACATGGCGCTCTCCTTCGTGAGTTGCTTTGACCCTACCAGGAACCTTATTGCTTTTCAAGTGCCAGTTTTTTGTTATACTATTCATATCCTATGGCGTTACTTCTTGAAGAGTATTTGAGCGACCCGACCCAGCTCCCCGACACTCCAGGGATTTATTTGTATTATGGCAAAAACAAAGAATTGCTCTATGTTGGCAAAGCCACCTCGCTACGCAGTCGAGTCCGGAGTTACTTCCGTGGGAAGCGTACGCCGCGGCCTATTGAAGAAATGATTCATGAGGTTGTTAAAATTGATTATCGACAAACTGATTCAGTACTGGAAGCAATTATTTTGGAAGCTTTGTCGATCCGGCGTTTCCACCCTAAGTATAACGTGCTCGGTAAAGATGATAAGAGTTGGAATTATTTGGTGCTGACTAAAGATATTTTTCCGTCCCTGCGCACCGCGCGCGAACATGACCTGGAAGCAATGACCCGCACTGAAATTAAAAATAAATACACAAAAATTTTCGGTCCGTTCCCAGGGCTTAATGCCAAAGCAACGCTCAAATTATTGCGTCAGTTATTTTGTTTTTCAACCTGTGAGCCGGGCGTCGGGCGGCCTTGTTTTTATTATGAGATTGATCAGTGCTTGGGGGTGTGTATGGGTACGATCACTGCAAAGGAGTATCAGGAATTGGTTATCCGTCCCCTCAGTTTATTTTTGGATGGTAAGAAAAAACAAGTTGTGAAAGAGTTTGAAAAGCAAATGAAGCTCGCGAGTAAAGCTCAAAATTTTGAAACTGCGGCACGCCTGCGTAATCAATTGCAATCACTCTACCGCATCCATGATGTCGCGCTCCTCAATAATAGTTTTTATGCGGACACGGCGACGAGCGAGCCTGGCAGTAAACGTCTGCGTATCGAAGGGTATGATATTTCTAATCTGGGTAAGGTTGATAAAGTGGGGAGCATGGTCGTGTTTGATAACAGCGGACCGGTCTCAAGCCAGTACCGGAAGTTTACAATTAAAACCGTTGAAGGACAAAGCGATGTTGACTCGCTCGCGGAAGTTATTAATCGACGGCTCAATCATCCGGAGTGGCCTTTACCCGATTTATTTTTGATCGATGGGGGGCGACCACAAGTTAATAAAGTTAACCAGGTTTTAGGCGAGCGCCAGATCACTATCCCGGTTGTGGGCATTGCAAAGGGTCCGGAGCGTAAGCGGAATGATTTTATTTTGGGTACTTTGACGCCCGCGTTTATCGGGTTTGTCGACGAACACCGCAGTTTATTGGTGCGGGTACGCGATGAGGCGCACCGGTTTGCAATTACATTTAATCGAAGTAAAAGAAGTATTAAATAATTGTATGAAACTCCATCATTTTATTGGTCCGCTCGAAGTGGCGGGGGACGAAGTACGGGTTGTGGATACAAAAGTTATCCATCATATTAAAGACGTTCTCAAAATAGTCGTTGGTGAAAAAATAATTTTGGCCGATGGTGAGGGGGCTGAGTTTCTGGTACGTGTAGGCACGCTGACAGATGATGTTGTGATCGGTCACATTCTCGAGCAAGCTCAGGATTGGCGTCCGCGTACACCTGTTACGTTATATGCTGCGATACTAAAAAGAGATTCGTTCGAATTCCTGGTTGAAAAGACGACCGAGCTTGGGGTCAGTGCTATTGCGCCGTTTATTTCGGAACGTACCGTGAAACTAGGGCTGAATGAAGAACGGCTCAAGCGGATTAGCACTGAGGCGGCGGAGCAGTCTGAGCAAAGTATTGTCCCCGAGCTAAGGGAGTCGGTACCCTTGAGCAGCGCACTTGCTCAAGCTAAAGATAGTCAGATTTATTTTTTTGCCCAAGACGGAAAAGAGCTTCACGAAATTGATGTTCCACCGGCCGGCCGGCCCATTGCTTTATTTATTGGCCCAGAGGGAGGTTTTACGCCTACTGAAGTAGCTGAAGCGCGGGCAGCAGGAGCCGTAGTCGTTAGTTTGGGCAAAACCATGCTTCGTGCCGAAACGGCAGCTACGGTCACGGTTTTTTGGGCAACCCAAATTTTAGGCAAATAAGGTATTTGTCAGATTAAACGGGGCGCGTTATACTACTTGTATTAATGATGACGCTATGGTTTTACTGCCTCCAACAATTGCCCCGGATTTCACGCTTCGTGATAGCGAGGGGAAAGAACACTCTCTGGCCGATTATCGGGGTCAGTACGTTTTGGTTTATTTTTACCCCAAAGACGATACGCCGGGTTGTACCACCGAAGCCTGCAACTTTCGGGACAATCTGCCCAAGTTCAAAAAAGAAGGGTTGGTTATACTGGGAATTAGCCCAGACACAGTCAAAAGCCATAAAAAATTTACCGATAAGTTTCAACTGCCGTTTACCATTCTGGCCGATGAGGACAAGGTGGTAGTCAAGGCCTATGGCGTCTGGGCACGGAAGAAGTTTCTGGGGCGTGAGTATGACGGCGTCCTTCGGACTTCGTTTTTGATAGATGGGGCGGGAAAAATCGCTAAAACATACGAAAATGTAAAGCCCAAAGCGCATGCTGACGAGGTGCTCCAGGATTTGGCAGCGCTGTCCTAGGCGAGTTGGGGTAGCTACAAGGTTGGAGTGTACGAGGCTTGCCTAAGCCTTGACACTTTTTGTTTAATTTACTAGTATATTACTGCCTTATGCAGATACCCCAGCCACAGACAGATTCCTGGCGCGAGGCTTTAAAATTTATCAATAAATGCCCGATTTGCTCCTCAAGCTATACCCCGGAGCAAGCCACTTTGTTTGGTAAAAACGAAGCCGCCAGTTTGGTGCATTTAACGTGCCAAAAATGCCAAAGCTACTTTGTAGCGATGATTTTGATGCTTGGCCAAGGTTTTAGCTCTGTCGGTATGGTAACTGACTTGAGCCTCGAAGACGCCCGCCGTCTCTATAAAGCTGAACCGATTACTATGAACGAGGCGATCAGCGGTTTTCAGGTCATTCAAAATAAGCATTTGTTTAACTCATTAATTCTCAAGTAGAAATTTTTATATGACGTATTCGCTTGTAGCACAGACTCGAACGACTCGAGGAGATACCACGCGTGAACAGGGACAAATTCCAGCTGTGCTTTATGGCGCCGCTCTTGAGCCCCAGTCAATTGCAGTTGATTTTCCAGCGTTTGTAAAATTATATAAATCTGCTGGTGAAGCTAGTCTTATCGATCTCACCATTGATGGTAAAGATGCTGGCAAGGCTCTTATCCAAGCTGTTCAGCTTGACCCTGTCAAAGACCGTGTCATCCATGTTGACCTGCGCCGCATTGATATGACCAAGCCGATGACGGCTACAGTTGAATTGAAGTTTGTTGGCGAATCTCCAGTTGTTAAGGCCCAGGGTGGTACAGTCGTTACTAATGTCAGTACGGTTGAGGTGCGCTGTTTGCCGAAAGATTTGGTATCCATGATTGAAATTGATTTGTCCGGTTTGAATTCATTTGACGACGCAATCAAAGTTAAAGACATCAAGCGTCCAGATGGTGTTGAGATCACTTCACCAAGTGAAAATGACCTGGTCGTCAAAGCGACTCCGGCTATCACTGAAGAAGAGTTGAAGAAAATGGAAGAAGCCGGCACGAGCGCAGTTGATCTTAGCAAGATTGAATCCGCTAAGAAGAAGAAAGAGGACGAAGAAGGTGCAGAAGCTGCTCCAGCTGATGGCGAAAAGAAAGAGGAAGAAAAGAAATAATTACCCTTTAAAAATAGAGCGCGCTGCGCTCTATTTTTTTGGCCACGAAGCTGTTGGTGTGGTATACTCAAAAATATGAATTTTTCTTTTATACGTTCTCGAAAATTTTTGTGGGTTTGGGGGGCAGTGTTGGCCGTGCTGGTTATAGTAACGGTGGTTGTTGTGTACCTCAGCCAACGGGGCTCTTCGCTTTTAATAAAAAAGATCGATAGCCAGCCTTCAGAAACTCGTTTTTACAGTGTCCTCAGTGGTTTGCCGGTTGCGTTTGAGGCTGAGGTGCGCCCCACAGTGGTCGGGGTAATGATCGACAATAACTCGGGTGCCCGCCCGCAATCCGGTCTCAACCAAGCTAGTATCGTTTATGAAGCGCCGGTTGAGGGGAGTATTACTCGTTATTTTGCGTTGTTTAATGCTGCTGAGCCGGTGGTAGAAGTGGGTCCGGTCAGAAGCGCTCGCCCGTATTTTTTGGACTGGCTTCATGAATATGGCGATGCCCTGTATGTGCACAGCGGCGGTTCTCCCGAGGCACTTCGTTTAATTCAAACTCGCGACGTGTTTGATGCTAATGAATTTTATTTTGGGCAATATTTTTGGCGCGACCGCGGGCGTCCTGCGCCGCACAATTTGTTTACCAACCAAGAAGGCTGGCAAAATATTTTAACCAAAAAACAAAGCACGCGCCCGTCTCCGACGGTTTCGTGGGAGGGGTGGAAATTTGATATGCCTGGCAATGAGCCGGCTCCTGGACAAACCCCTTTGCCAAGCGCGGTGAGCCTGCGCTACACATCGTCCTATGCTATTTCCTGGGAGGTTGTTACCTCAACGGGTCGTTTTGTCCGTTCGCTCAATAACCGGCCAATGCTCCTCAGGGGTGGCGAGCGGGTTGAAGCAGACTCAGTCGTTTTTATGAATACAGATAAAAAAGTCCTCGATAACGAGGGGCGGCTCGCTATCACCACGGTGAGTAACGGGGATGCGCTGGTCTTGAAGCGTGGAGCACTTGTCCGGGGTACATGGAAAAAAACAAGTTTAGATAGTCGTACGCGTTTTTATGATGAAGGTGGCCAAGAAATTGCTTTGACGCCCGGACATATTTGGATTCAAGTCGTGCCGCCGGAAGCAGTGATTAGTCTCGAGTCGGGAGGTTGATGCACACCAGTCGGTCGTGTCCTCCTAAATCTTTACGTATTTCAGTACTTGCCAACGGCAGGTACTTTTTTATGAGGGTCGTAATCGCAGTGCTTTGGCTGGGATCAATCTCGCAGTATAGCGAGAGCTTATTTTTGTAGCGGGGAAGTAATCTGCAGGTAATTTGCTCGAATAATGCTCGGTAGAACGCCAGGCCGTTTTCGGCGGCCACGAGCGCCCCCTTAGGCTCGCGCCAAATACTTTTTTCCTGTTGGTATTGCTCGTTCGTGAGATAGGGGAGGTTGGCGGTAATGATGATGGTTTCGTTTATATATTGTTTCGTTGATATATTGCTGAAGATTGGCTCGAGAAGGTTGCCTTGTAGAAAGTCGATGGCGGCGGTGTGGTTTTTGGCGTTCTTGTTGGCGACGCGAAGTGCTGGCCCTGAAATATCCGTACCAATTGTTTTAATGCTTGCCCGGTTGGTAGGCAGGTTTTTGTGTTCTAGTGCTTTTATGATCGAGATAGGAATGCAGCCGGTGCCGGTACCGACATCAATAAGCAGTACATTGTCGGGAAGTGTTTTTATTTTCTCAAGTACTGTTTCGACCATGAGCTCTGTATCGGGACGGGGAATAAGGGTGTCTTTAGTAACCAAAAAATCAAGGCCGCAGAATTCTTTGTGGCCGCGGAGCATGGCAATCGAATATCCTTGGTTGTACCGAAAGCGTAAATAAAAAAACCGGAGCGTTTCGCTGGCCGACAAACAGTACTCCGGATGGGTAAAAATAAATTCCTTTGGCCGCCTGATCGCGAGAGACAGGAGCAGCTCCAAATCGTTAGCAGGGATTCGGTTAAAATAGTTTTTTTCGAGGGCGCGGATGCTCGCCATATTATTATTCGGCGAGTGCCTGGTCAGCTTCTTTAAGGGCGCTAATCACAGGTTCAAGGTGTCCTTCGAGGATGGTGCTGATATTGTTCCAGTTTTGGTGAATGCGGTGGTCACTGATGCGATCCTGTGGGAAGTTATACGTGCGAATTTTTTCGCTGCGGTCGCCGGTGCCGATTTGGCTCTTACGCTTTTCGGAGAGTTCGGCTTCTTTCTTCTCCCGTTCAATTTCGTAGAGGCGTGAACGCAATACAGCCATCGCTTTTTCTCTGTTGGCAGTTTGAGAGCGTTCGTCCTGGCACTGCACCATGGTGCCGGTTGGAATATGTACGATGCGTACGGCGGAGTACGTAGTGTTGACGCTTTGGCCGCCGGCGCCACCAGAACAGAACGTGTCGATGCGGAGGTCTTTGGCTTCAATTTTCATTTCGGTTTCTTCGATTTCGGGGAGTACGGCAACAGTAACTGTTGATGTATGGATGCGACCTGATTTTTCGGTGTCGGGCACGCGCTGGACGCGGTGCACGCCCATTTCATATTTGAGATCGGCATACACGCTGCGTCCGGCCACAGAAAAAATAACCTCTTTGTAGCCACCAATCCCAATTTTGTTGCTATCGAGCAGTGTTGTTTTCCAGCCCTGGTTCTCAGCGTAGCGTTGGTACATGCGAGTAAGTTCGGCGGCAAAGAGGGCCGATTCGTCACCACCCACACCGGCGCGGATTTCAACGATAACATTTTTTTTGTCGAGCGGGTCTCGAGGCCGCGTCAGGTCAGCCAGGGTATTTTCGAGTTCACTTATTTTATTGCGGAGTTCCGATAGTTCGACTTCACCAAGGGCGCGCATCTCGGGGTCACTCTCGGCGTTTACCATCAAATCAGTTTCCGTCAGGCTCTTTTCGAGGCCAGCAAGTTCTTTGATCTTTTCAGCTACTTCTTTGCTGTCACTGTATTCCTGGGAAATTGTTTTTAATTTTTGGGTATTACCAATAATAGCTGGATCTTGGAGACTAGCTTCGAGTTCTGTGAAGCGGTCGAGAAATTGTTGGTATTTAGGAAGCATAGAAGCTTAAAGTTTGAAGCGAAAAGTTCAAAGTACATTGTGTCGCCACAGCGACTCGAATATTTTTATCTGTTATCTTTTCGTTTTGCGCTTTTATTTTTAAGAAAAAACAGACTACCTAAAGAAGAGTATAGTCTGTTTTTTGGAATTATAAAAGCTACTTGGCGTCTTTGGCCTCTGCTTCGGCTTTGGCTTTTTTCTTGGCAGCTGTAGCGGCCTTTTTGACCTTCTTGCCTTTACGGCTGGCTGCGGCAGCTGAAATTTTTTCAGCGCGTTCTTGGAATTTCTCAACACGACGGGCGGTGTCGACGAATTTCTGTTTACCGGTATAGAAAGGGTGGCAAGCGCTGCATAATTCAACGCGGATTTCTTTGAGAGTGCTTCCGGTTACAAAAGTATTGCCGCAGGCGCAGGTAACGACCGCATCAACATGATATTCTGGATGGATATCCTTCTTCATAGTCTTATGACTTAAACACAGGTTAAATGTGCGATTAGTATAGCATAGAGCCGGGGAGCTGTCAATAATGTCGAGCCCACCCTCTGCGGGTTGCCAAATCAAAAAGTTTTGTATATACTTGGGGTAATTATAGCCTGTTCTTAGGCTGCTTTAAGGGCACGTTTTAGCGATTATGGACACAGTTGGGTCGGTAAAACCATGGTATTTACGGTGGTGGGGGATCATGCTCTGCATTATTTTGTTCGTTATTTTGGTCTTTATTGGGGTGTTGGGAGCGGTTACCTATACGTATTTAAAGGAAATTAAGAGTGGCCGCGGGGCGCAGCTTCAAAACACCGTCTATTCCGGAAAAAGTGCCGCTGGTGGTCAGCAAGCAAGCCCTGTTTTCGGGTCAGTTACCGTCAATCGAGCTGATCTGGAACGCTCGGACAGCCCGTACCTGGGAGCGAGCGATGCACCTGTTACGGTCGTAGAGTTTCTCGACCTCAAATGCCCTAATTGCGCTGCCGCCGAACCAATCATGCGCCAAGTCATTGAAAAGTACGGTAGCAAAATCAAGCTCATTGTCCGTCACTTCCCGGTTGAAAGTACTCACCCTGGAGCCTCAGGTTTTTCTGAGATTGCTTGGTGTGGCCAGCAGCAAGGTCGTTTTTGGCCAGTACTCCGTTATTTTTTTGACCACCAAGCCGAGTTGCCCGAAGTGCTCAGTGAAACAGATCTGGCGACGCTCGTCGGCGCCACCCAGCTTGACCAAACTTCTCTCGCACGCTGCCTGGCTACCTCTAATGCCCAGACCGCAGTTAACCGTGATTATGTAGATGGTGCCAAGTTTGGGGTGCGAGCGACACCGACTTTTTTCATTAATGGTGAAAAAGTGGAAGGAACTATTCCCTTCGCTATTTGGGAAAATTTTTTAAAAGAGCAATAATATTTTGCTATGTTTAAAAGAATAGGTGGCCTCATTTTTTTTGCCTTCGCTTTCAGTATTGCCTTGGCTGTCCCCGTGTTTGCTCAAGGTGAGCCGGTTATTCCTGAGTACAACCCACTTTGCTGGCATAAAGCGGATTGCATTGCTCAGCGAGCAATCCTCGACGCTGGAGCGAGCCCAGAAGCACTGGCCAAAGGCTGGATTGAAAATTCAGGCGACTGCAAAGGTCAGGATTGGGGGAAATGTTTACCGGCAGGCCAAACCAAAACGTCGATTGCTTTTGGTGGTCGTACGCAGTTTGAACACATTGGTGATTTCATTGGTTCGATGTATAAGTATGCGATCGGTATCGCTGGAATAGTTTCTGTGCTTGTTATTATTGTTTCTGGTTTCCAATGGGCGCTGTCCGGTGGTAACAGCGAAACAATTACGCACTCTAAAGGCCGGATTGCTGGGGCGTTGGTCGGCCTTTTGATCGCGTACCTGTCGTATTTTATCTTAAGCACCCTCAATCCTGACCTGGTCAGTTTCCGTTTGCCGAATGTCTGGATGGTGAAGCCGCAGGCCTATGCGCCAACGTTTTGTTCTCAAACAGCCCCTTCGACCAAGTTTGCTTTTGCTAAAGATTTTAAAGATCAAAAATCGCCAGTCAAGCAGGATGAAAAAACTCAGTTTGACTTGTCGCTTGAAGATAAGAAGCAGGCCAACTTAGAAAAGTTCTATTGCGGCCATCGGTTTTTTATCCAAAATGCCGGAGCAGCAACCTGTTTTGGGGATTATTGTGGAGGACCTGGAACAGTGTGTGTTGGTTTTGGTGGCAAAGACCCGGCCAACCCCTATAACTGCATAAAAGGGACGGTGAGCGGTAAGGTAACGTATATTTCGCCATTGCGTGACCCAGGCTGTTTAAATCCTTTGTTTAATGGTTGGAGCTATCCCAAAATGATTGATGTTTCTGAAGAAGAGTTGTGGTGGGTAAACGAGAACGGAACTTCGGGTGAAATTGGTGGGACTGCTCGAGGCCAGACCTTCGGTGACTATCAAGAGTATGTTTTAGCTGTTTCACCGGAAGAAATTAAAAAAGCAAAAGATACGTTTAGCAAGAATTCCCCGCTAAAAGGTTACGTCATCAAGTTTGAAATGAATAAGTCATGTAACATCAATATTACCGATCAAGACCATTGGATCGGTTATGATGGGAAGAAAGCAGTTGATTTGGGTACGAATAGTTTTTTTAGGAACGACCTGAATCGAGCCAAGATTGATAAAAAATATTTAATCACCGAAGAAATGTTGGCTAAAGGTTTGGAGCTCAATATCGAAGCTTCCTATATCCACCATTCCAGTGAAGGTTTTAACTACGAGCAATATTTTAAATAATCTGTATGTCTGAAAACATTGTCATTAAAGGAGCGCGCGTCCATAACTTGAAGAACCTGACAATTGAAATTCCTAAAAATAAACTAGTCGTCGTCACTGGTTTATCAGGTTCGGGAAAATCAAGCTTGGCATTTGATACGATCTACGCCGAAGGCCAGCGCCGTTATGCTGAGTCGCTGTCAAGCTACGCCCGCCAATTCATGGAAACTCGTGATAAGCCCGATGTTGATTCGATTGATGGGCTGTCTCCGACAATTGCAATTGATCAGAAAATTTTTACTCAAAACCCGCGTTCTACTGTCGGTACAGTTACCGAGGTGTATGACTATTTACGCTTGTTGTTTGCAAGAGCCGGCGAACAGTATTGCCCTGATTGCCATATTTTAGTTGAAACCCATACGTCTGGCGAAGTCGTGGAAGCAGTTCGAACGTTGGCGCGAAAAAATTCACCTGTGCTTATTTATGCGCCTCTTATCCGTAAAGGCAAAGTTGATCATAAGGCGCTCATTGAACAAGTAGAGAAGTCGGGTTATGAGTGGCTCCGTATCGACGGTGAAGAGCTCAAAATCAACGAGCTTCCCCAGTATGATTTTGACGCAACAAGTACCTATAACGTTGAGTTGTTGATCGGCAAGATTGTTGATGTTAAAAAACAAGACCCGACGAAGCCGGTAGAAGTTGCTCTGGACCTCAGTGATGGCTTGGTTCATGTGCTCATCAATGAAAAAACGCACGTTTTTTCAACGATCGGCTTGTGCTCCAACTGCGGACGTACCATGCCAGTTCTTGATATGCGTAGTTTTAGTTTCAACAGTCCCTACGGCGCTTGTCAGCGCTGTACTGGGCTTGGGGTTACGATGGAAGTTGATGCTAGCTTGGTTATTCCGAATATGCGCTTGACCCTCGCGGAAGGAGCGATTCAGCCCTGGACACGTATTACAGGAAGTCATAATGCCTACCAAAAATTATTAGTAGCAGTTTCGGAACGCCACGGCTTCTCACTAAATACTCCGGTTGCTGATCTTGCAGCCAAAGCGCTTAATGTCATTTTGTATGGCACGGGACCGGAAACCTTCCTGGTAGAAGGTAAAAAAATCACGTTCCCAGGGGTTATCCCAGACCTCATGGCCAAACACCTCGAGACGACTTCGGAGTATGTGCGCAAAGAAATTGAACAGTATATGCGCGAAAAGATCTGCTCTGTCTGCCAAGGCAAGCGTTTGCGTCCCGAGTCTTTATCAGTAAGAATTGGGGAATATACAATCTCAGAACTCGCCTCCATGAGTATCGAAGAGATGAAAGAGATTTTGCAAACCAAAGCAAAAGCTTCCAAGTCAAAGATCATGCAGCTTATTACCAAAGAAATCGTCCCTCGTCTTGGTAATTTGGAGCGGGTTGGTTTAAGTTACCTGAACTTAGATCGTGCAATGAATACGCTTTCGGGTGGTGAGGTTACCCGCGTGCGTTTGGCGACGCAATTATCCAGTGGTTTGTCTGGTATTATCTATATTTTAGATGAGCCGTCAGTCGGTCTCCATCCGCGTGACACTAAAAAATTAATTGAAACATTAAAATATCTCCGTGACCTTGGTAATTCGATTGTCGTTGTTGAACACGATGCGACAATGATGCATGCCGCTGACTATCTGATTGACATTGGTCCGGGAGCCGGGGTGTATGGAGGTGAGCTGATGGGAGCCGGAACCTTGCCGGATTTGAAGAAGGTAAAACAATCCCTCACGGCAGATTATTTGTTTGGCCGGACAACGATTGCTCGCCGCAAAAAGATGCCTAAAAAAGGCGCTGCAGGTACGAAATCAATTGTTATTACAGGTGCTCAGGCACACAATCTAAAGAATGTTGATGTTGAAATTCCCCTGGGTCAGCTGGTCTGTGTTACCGGGGTGTCGGGTTCAGGAAAATCAACTCTGATTATTGATATCCTGAGTAAGGCTCTGGCTAAGCATTTTTATCGAGCCAAAGAAGAGCCTGGGCTTCACAAATCTATTAAGGGTTTATCAAATATTGATAAAGTTATTGCGATCGACCAATCACCGATCGGCCGCACGCCGCGTTCGAACCCAGCGACCTATACCGGTATCTTTAATTTGATCCGCGACCTTTTTGCTGCGCTGCCGGAAGCCCGTATGCGCGGGTATGACGCGGGTAAATTTAGTTTTAACGTTAAAGGTGGTGGACGCTGTGAAGCCTGTTCAGGGGACGGTTCTATCCGTATCCCGATGCAATTTTTGGCTGATGTGTTCGTGGAATGTAATGAGTGCAATGGCTGGCGGTATAACCGCGAAGCTCTGGAAGTACACTACCACAATAAGCATATTGCGGACGTCTTGCGCATGACTGTTGAAGAAGCCTATCAATTCTTTGCTGATGTTGCACCGATTGCGGAAAAATTGAATGTGCTGCGCGAAGTTGGTTTGGGTTATGTCCAGCTCGGACAGTCCGCCACCACCCTTTCGGGCGGTGAAGCGCAGCGTATCAAATTATCTTTGGAGCTATCGCGTCATTCTACTGGCAAGACTTTGTATATTCTCGATGAGCCAACGACCGGTTTGCACTTTGAAGATATCAAACGGTTGCTGCAAGTCTTAGATCGTTTGGTTGAAAAGGGGAATAGCGTTCTTATCATCGAGCACAATGTCGAACTCATCCGTTCGGCCGATTGGGTGATTGATATGGGGCCCGAAGGTGGCGACGGGGGCGGGGAAGTCGTTGCGGTAGGTACTCCGGACGACATCCGGAAGTGTAAGAAAAGTTGGACCGGCAAGTATCTTCTGTAAGCGAAAGCGGTGTGCAAAGTCCTATTGAAGAAATAATCCACCAAAGTAGTTTTCGCGTAGAGGAAGACAGGTATGTGTATGCGAAAGTGTCAGTGGTGCCGGTAAAAGGTAGTCATTTCCTGATAACGCATGATGCAGATGAAATTACGGTTGTAACCAAAGAGGCCTTGTTAGCGGAGCTGCAGCTCCTTGAAAAAAATAGATATTTTTATCGCCTGATTACTTTGCATGCTTCAGTGCCGTTGTACGCTGTTGGTTTTTTGGCGACGATTAGTCAGGCGATAGCAGATGCTCAGTTGAATCTCTCCATTGTCTCAACTTATTCGAAGGATTACATGTTGATCAGAGAGGATGGCTTTAAGAAAGCTGTCGCGACTTTAGTAGATCTTGGCTTTACTCAACTGCTCTAATTTGGTAGTAATTAAAAAACCTCCGTTTTTGAACGGAGGTTTTTTAATTTTAATCTTATTTTGCAGCAACTGGAGCCTTCTTTTCAACCATTTTACGCTTAAAGTCTTTGTCGCGCAGGAAGTTGAGTTTGGCGCGGCGAACTTCGAACTCGCGGACGATTTCAATTTTAGCGATAACCGGAGAGAGGATCGGATAGATTTTTTCTACGCCAATGCCTTCGGAAACTTTGCGAACGGTAATTGTCGCACCAGCTTCAGAACCATGTTTGACGGAAATAATGGTGCCTTCGTAGATCTGGATACGTTCTTTTTCTTCGCCCTTAGTGTTGGTTTCTTTAATTTTTTGGTGGACTTTGACGACCATGCCCGGTTTATACTGGACTGGAGCGTTTGCTTTCATTTCTTCGGCCATACAAATCTTGGGTTAAAATGTGATTTCGAGTGTCCAGCGAAAGGGCCGGTGCCAGCTCTGAAGTAAATAAGGTAGGCCTATTTTAGCTAAGTTAGGCATTTTTGTCAATACCTGAGGCGGCAGCAATGGCGGGCTCGATAATTTTGGCTATTTTATCGATAGTTTCGGACAATTTACCCTCTTTATTGACAATTTGGTTCTGGAACATATCGCGTTTTCCGAGTTCAAATTCGGCTGATTTTAACCTGGTCTGGAAGTCGCCTTCGGACATCTCGCCTCTGTTTTTGATATGGTCAACCATTTGCTCCTGGGACTCGGGAACTAAAAAAATGGTAATACAGTTCCCGGGGAATGTTTTCATGAGTTGGTCGGCACCCTGGACGTCAATGTTGAAGAGAACCGGATTGCTCTTGAGTATTTCGACGGTCTCGTCTTTTGCGGTGCCATAGAAGTCGCCATGAACCTTGGCCCATTCGAGAAAGCCGTTCTCATCTTTTTTCTTGGTAAATTCTTCCA
This sequence comes from uncultured Gammaproteobacteria bacterium, assembly GCA_964634875.1. GTDB lineage: Bacteria > Patescibacteriota > Patescibacteriia > Magasanikbacterales > GWA2-37-8 > CAZECR01. Next base: position 5,991 of record CAZWKA010000008.1, on the reverse strand, counting down.
CGCTGACGTAGTACATTTTTTTATCCTCGGTCGAAAGCGTGCGCGGCTTGCGTGTTGTGTAGGTTACACTTGATCGTAATTCGGGATATATTTTGAATAGAGCCTTGGCCACAGTTGTTTTTCCGACTCCGGCTGGGCCGCTAATAATTATAAGGGGGTACATACAAGAAAGTAATTTGTGTTACTTTAGTTTTTTCAAAAAATTAGACAATTGTGTAGGAAGTGGAGATTCAAAAACTTGAGTATTTCCTTCCAGGTCAACAAAGCCTAGTTTGGTGGAATGTAAGAACAAGCGTCCCAGCTCATCATCCCAGCGATGCTTACGCTTCTTTTGAAAGTAAAGCGGGTCGCCAACCACCGGATGGTTGTAGGCCAGCATATGCGCGCGGATTTGGTGCATGCGGCCCGTATGGATTTTAACTTTTAAAAGACCGAAGTTAACAAAACGCTTTTCAAGTAAAAATTCAGTTTTAGCTTCTTTGCCGATAGCGTTAACTTTGCCGCGCATCATTTCCGGGTGTGCAGCCATGCGATCATTATTTTGCGAACGAGAAAGTGGAAAATTAATTTCATCCCAATCTTTAGCAACTTTACCATGTACTAATACCGAGTATTCTTTTTCAATCGTGCGTTTTTTAAATTGGTTTTTGAGATGTTCAAACATCGCTTGAGTGCGTGCGACTACCAGGAGGCCTGAGGCGTCTTTATCAAGACGGTGAACAATACCTGGCCGCTTGGGATCGTCGCCGATTTTTTTAATTTCCGGATATTTTTTGCTTAAAATCGAAGCAACCGAATTTTTTTCTTTAGCGAGTGTGACGTGTGTGAGCAGGCCAGTGGGTTTGTTAATAACGATATAATCAGGTGTTTCGGCAATTATTTCTAATTTTGGTTCGGCTTTTGAAGCCGCTTTCTTTTCAGTGGTTATTGTAATGTTTGGCGCTAGGGCAGGGGAGCTGAAGGTAATCTTTGCTCCGGCGGATAGTGAATCGCCAGCCTTGCGAGGGAGTTTGCCATTTACCTGAACCAATTCTTCCTCAATCATTTTTTGTGCTTGTGAGCGGCTAACACTAAGTTTTTCGGCTAAAAAAACATCTAGCCGGCGAGCGGCTGTTTCGGGAGTAATGATAATTGTGTCCGGAAGTTTTTTGACCATACAAGTATGTTCGGTCAAGTATAGCTTATTCAAGCCAAAATTACAAGTTTTAAAGTTTTGTTTTATAAAAATAAAAATCCGCCTCAGCGGCGGATTTTTATTTATTTAAGGAGCGGCATGATAGGTCTGGTGCCGCCGGACGGCTTGGTCGGCCCTCCAAGTCCGCCCTTTTTAAGCGTTTGAGCGATGCTGCCAATAGCGTGGCTGCCAGCGCCTTCGCTTGATCCGTGCATGCTGGTCGAGTCGCCAACTTGGTAAATATGCGATGACTCATGCATCTGGCTGATGCTGGTCAGGCCTTTTGGGGCGCTGCTTGGAGCTGGAGTGCTCGGCCGACCTAAACTGCCGCCAATACCGATGGTGCCGCTGGGGCGCCGGGGTGGAGGAGTAAGTGACATATGCTCTGGGTTATAGATAAAATGTGCGCCCAGATGGAATTGAACCATCGACATCCACCTTATAAGGGTGGCGCTCTAACCGCTGAGCTATGGGCGCGAAATGCCCCCATTATAGCAGGTAATAAATCTTTTTCAAGCTAAAACAGGGCTGATTTGAGGTTGCCAGAAATAGCTAAAATTGGTAGGATACTAGCTATACTATGAGCCTCAATACTCGTCTTTTTTTCAAAATTAATTCTTTGGTTGGCCGCAGCGCAGCCCTAGATTTTTTTGGTAAAGTTGGTGCGGAATATGTTATTTTGGCCATGGGAGGCTACTTGGCCGCTTCAATTTTGATTGAAAATTGGCCTGACCGCTTTACGTCGTTTGGGCAACTGCTCTTTATCGGCTGTGTTTGGTCGTTGGGTTGGTTGATTGATATGGGTATCGGAAAAATTGTCCGGGAACCTCGGCCCCACGTTACCTATCCACAAAGCAAGCTGCTCTTTACCCCCTTAATGTCTTGGAAGTCCTTTCCATCTGACCACGGCATGACCGCTTGGTTGATCTTTTTTGCTGCGATTTTGTTCCATCTTCCGGTAGCGTGGCCGCTAGCTCTTGGGGCGCTTTGGGTGTCGTGGGGGAGAGTATATGCCGGTGTTCATTATCCGCTCGATATTGTTGGTGGTGCGGTGGTTGCCGGGCTCGTTTCAAGCCTCTTTTATTTTTTAGGGTCGTTATAGTAAACGTATGGTTGAAACCTGGAAGACAATTGATAAAAAAAGTATCTTCAATCATCCTCATAAAAAGATAGAGAATTGGAAAATGCTTAATCAGCACGGTAAGGAACTAGACTTTATAATTCAGGTTGAAAACGATGTGGTAATTGTCGTAGGGGTAACGTCTGACGAAAAGTTTTTAATAATCCGGCAGTATTATGTGAATCTTGAAAAAAAGGTTGCTTCACTTGTTGCCGGCATGGTCGATGAAGGCCTTAAGCCCGAAGAGGCGGCTGTCAAAGAGCTTGCCGAAGAAGCAGGGTGCACCGCAGTCAAGATGGTGCATTTAGGTGGAGTAGCCAAAGGAAAATACACTACCGGTACTATTCATTTTTATTTGGCACGGGATATTACGTTGCCGGGTGAGCAAGCACTTGAAGACGCTGAAGATATTACCGTCGAGCTGGTTTCGCGCAATACCTTTGAAGGCATGCTTCGAAGTAGCGAGTTCGCTGAAGGCTGGGTACAGCTTGCTGGGTATAAAGCCCTCGAGTATTTGGATAAATCGTTAGCGTAAGAATTTGTTAACTACTGTTTGTTATTATGAATATTGTTATTCTGGCAGGGGGACAAGGGACACGGCTCTGGCCGCTAGCACGCAAGAACAGTCCAAAGCAATTTTTTCCAATGATTAGCAAGAAGCCGTTGGTTAAAGAAACGTATGATCGTTTTGTAAAAAGATTTGGTAAAAATAAAATATTTTTTTCGGTTACCAAGGAGCTGGCGCCATCGCTCAAAAAAATTTTTCCTGGCTTACCAGCCCGCCACTTCATTGTAGAACCGAGCAGGCGTGATACTGCTCCCGCAATGGGATATGTCGTGGCGCAATTGTTTGTCACCGCTCCTGACGAGCCGGTAGTATTTGTGCCAATCGATCATTTTATTGCTGACCAACAAAAATTTTTAGATACTCTTGGTGTTGCTGAGGGGCTTGTACTTACAACAGGCAAGCTTTTGGATATGGGTATAACGGCTACGTTTCCAAGTACGGTATTAGGCTATACTAAAATTGGAAAGCTATTGAGCGGTAAAGATGCTGTTAAGGTCTATGCCTTTGCCGGCCATACCGAAAAACCAGATGTGCGTCGCGCTATAAAATATGTTACCAGCGGCAATTATTTGTGGCATGGTAACTACTATATGTGGACTCCGCGTTCATTTTTCGGTGCTTTTAAACGCTATCAGCCAAAGATGAGTGTAATTTTAGAACAAATTATTACAGCAATTAAAAACAAGAAAGATCAAGAGGTCGGTGCGCTATACGAACAGCTGGAGAAGATTTCGTTTGATTATGCTATCACTAAGAACATCTCTAAAAAAGATGTCCTAATCGTTAAAGGAGAATTTGGGTGGAGCGATATTGGTGCTTGGGATGTCCTCCACGAGCAGCTTCGTGAACCAGAAGGGGACGCGCAAGGCAACGTTGTGAAGGGGAACGTTGTTCATATTGATACTACGAATTGCCTGATCTACGGTGAAGAAAAACACATCGTGGCAGCGGTTGGTCTTGATAATATTGTTATTGTTGATACCCCGGATGCTCTTTTGGTCTGTCCCAAAAATCGGGCACAGGATGTGAAAAAATTGTTACCGGAAATTGAAAAACGCGGATTAAAAAAATATTTATAAGTTATGTCTCTGAATAAAAAAATTTTTGTTCTGTGCCTCCTTGTTTTTTTAGCTGCCCCGTTTGTAGGTTGGTGGTTGTACCGTACAGTGCATCCCGCCTCTGTCCCCGTATCAATCCCTCCCCGCCCCGAAGTTACCATCACCCTTTTGCCGGGTTGGAATCTCCGCCAGATTGGTGATTATTTGGTGAAAATGAACTTGGCTAGTTCGACGGAAAGCCTGTTTGATATCACAGGCACGCCAGCGGAGATTCGTTCCAAGCGGGCTGGTCCGCCCCCTAATTTGGTTCCGGAACTGACAGTTGTCAGTCGTAAGCCTGCAACGATTTCATTTGAAGGGTATTTGGCACCGGAGACATACCAGGTATTTGTGGATGCGAGTCTTGAGAGTATTGTTAAAAAACTTCTCGATCAGCGCGCTACCGAACTTGCAAACCTGGCAATAGAGGAAGCTGGTTTACAGCGCCGAATTTTTGGTTCTGGTAAAGGTTTGCCAAATCTTACTATTCATGACGTTATGACGATGGCGAGCATCGTGGAGCGTGAAGCCCAGACGCTGGAAGATAAAAAAATTGTCGCTGGTATTTTGTGGCAACGGGCTGCGGCTGGTGTGGCGCTTCAGGTTGATTCAAGTGTGCATTATATTGTAGCTAGGACTGGTGACGTATTTACAACCAGTGAAGAGCGCGCAATAGATTCTTTGTGGAATACGTACAAGTACCCAGGTCTTCCACCGGGGCCGATTTCGATCCCAAGTGTTACATCGATTAAAGCCACACTTGATCCAACCTCGACAGATTATTGGTATTTTTTGACGGGCAATGATGGAAAAATGTATTACGGAAAAACTTTGGACGAGCATAACCAGAATCGCTTTAAGTATTTGTAGTGTCCTGTATTATTTTTTACTATGCTTACTTCTGAATTTGATTTCGAACTGCCATCGGATCGGATTGCCCAAACGCCAATTGATCCTCGCGATCATTCACGACTCATGGTTATCGATAAACAAACACACGACGTCCATCATAAGCATTTTTATGATATTGTCGATTGCCTCAAATCAGGGGACTTGTTGGTATGGAATAATTCTAAGGTTTTTAAAGCTCGTTTGCGCGGACAGATTATGCTTGATGAATTGACTGATGGACTTAAGCAAACAACTGGAAAGCAGGGTTCGCCATTTTCAGATGTTATTTTAAATGTTCCGCAGGTAGAAATTTTTTTAGTCCGTCCGATGGAAAACCCCGGTGTTTGGAAGGTGCTCGCGAAGCCTGGTAAAAAACTTCGTCTTGGTATGAAAGTGGTGTTTGCCGAAGATTTTGCGGCCGAAATTATGTGTAAAGAAAAGGATGGTACAATCCTCGTACAGTTTAATGAAGATGATTTCGGTGTCCGGGCAAAAGCGAATAAGTATGGCGAAGTCCCGTTGCCGCCCTATATATCTAATGAAAAAGCCCAAAGTACAACGGCGTCAATTGATACCCGTTATCAGACCGTGTATGCCAAAGAAGAAGGTTCGGTAGCAGCTCCAACGGCTGGATTTCATTTTACTCCTGAACTTATTGAAAAAATCAAAGCAAAAGGTGTTCAGTTTGCGGAAGTAACACTCCACGTGGGTCTCGGTACGTTTTTACCGGTTAAAACGGATAAAATTGAGGAGCACCAGATGCATAGCGAGTGGGTTGAAATAACGAGTAAAAACGCTGACTTGATAAAACAGGCAAAAGCAGAGAGTAGGCGAGTGATTGCGGTTGGTACTACAACGGTACGTACTCTTGAAGGTGTGTATCAAACATGTGGTGAACTCAAAGCGTTTTGTGGTGACATTAACATTTTTATTAGCCCTGGTTTTGCATCCAAAGTTATTGATGCGATGATCACTAATTTTCATTTACCAAAATCAACACTGCTGATGCTGGTAAGTGCTTTTGCTGGCGATAGGGAATTTATTTTGGAGTGTTATAAAAAAGCAGTGGAAGCTAAGTATCGTTTCTATAGTTTTGGAGATGCGATGTTTATCTCGTAAGAAAAATAAAAAATCCGAGGTA
>CAZWKA010000007.1:0-70306 GCA_964634875.1 uncultured Gammaproteobacteria bacterium | reverse complement strand
TACATACTTGGAGATAGAATTGGCACGAGGTTTTTGTTTTTAAAAATAAAGGGTTCAATTTCTCATTTAGTTCCAACAAAAAACACCGCTGCTTATGCGGTGTTTTACGCTGTAGCCCACTGTAAGGAGAATTTAAACCCTTTGGTGGTAGATTTGAAACGGTGGTATGAAGCGATTAGATTAATAACAGTTTAAATACATTCCTTTTCTCAGTGTTTGTTTGTGAAAGATACTTGGCCTTAGTGTTTTATCGATTTAGCTTGTCCATTTCCATCTTCGTCCTCATCATCTTCTTTTTTACGAAACGGCTGCGGAATAGATTTTTCAGGATCATTCTTCGCATTTTTTAAATAGATAGAAAGATTTCCTTTAAGTTTTTCTCCCCAAAATGGATCTCTAGTATCATAAACAATAACACGTAAATGTCTAAGGTCAAAAGGAACGTCTTCAAGATTTGCTGTTGTAAATACGACTGGTTTTCTCACTGCGTGAGCTAGTCCAAGTTCGTAGAAAACATTAGCATTTTTATTCGTTAGATCAGCTAATAATATTTTTGATTTTTGAATTTGCTCCCAAACTTGTTCAATTACTGATCCTGTTGAGAAAAGTTCATCTGCTCTAACTGGCTCCATTCCGGCATCCTTAATAGCAGCAGAAAAAATTTCTTTATAGTATAAATCTTGCCAATTACCAAAAGGCATCATAACAAAACAAGTGTCCAGATAAGTTCTTCCTTTATCTTGATCTTCCAGCTTAACCGGCTTATCCGGCATTATCAATGATTCGTTCTTCGTTTGCTCAGGAGTGGTCGATGGTCCGTCTGCTCTGAAAGCCTTTAAAAAGTTTAAATTTGCTGTAAAAATATCTATAAAGGTCTGAACTCTTTCACGCGGTATGCTGAAGTGGCGGACTAATGTATTTTCAAAAAATTCAGTTTCTGGCAATTTCTTGTCCTGATAGTATTCGTATACTTCTTTGAACAACGGAACATTTTTGAAAGCATCGAGTAATGCCTTTTGTCGATGAGTTGGTGATTCTGGAGATGTAAGATTGTTTCCGATATCTGTCATCGAAACTTCAACGTTAGCACCCGAACCATCAACTAACCCGTAAAGATTCGCTGATCTAAGTAAATTCCCGAACCTCCAGTCTGAAGATTTTTTAAATCCCACCGCCTTTACTAACATATCTGCTTTCATTGGGTTGCCTGCATTCTGTTCCTCAATCGCTTTTGGGATATTAATCGCATCTTCTAATGTATTTTTAGGAAATGGCCAAACAGAACTCGCTGGTTTGGTTTTTGTTTTGTTTTTCTTAGGCTTCTTACTTTTTGAATTTTTTTCTGAAAGCAGGTCGCTTTCCTCAGTTTTTTGCCCCACCTCCTTACTTTGTTCAGAATCGTTATCTTGTGCCATAGATTTATTTTTTAAATCACTAAGACCATCCCGCTGGTTAGCTGCACTTTTTTTTATATTAAAAAACGATAGTTGTTCTATATTTGAATCTTAAAATTAAGATCAATATAACATCTTTTTTATTAAAGTCAAGGCTCAAAGATACGAATTTCCCTTATATTTTTGGTGTTAGGAAAGAGTCTTAAAAGTCAAACCTTCTTCTGAAATTTGTTATATCAAGAGTAGCTTCTAGATTTATAGCCAAGAAACCAAACTTTTTCCAGAGGTACCACCGGTCATCCTTAAAAGAGTGGGCAAAGTATACCGATACTCTCTTACCCTTTTTTGTGTTAATTTTTATAGCACTTCTCATTATCTCTAGCCATTCTTGAGTCTTAAAAATAAAGATGTCTCCTTTGTAGCCGCCCTCGCTGTACGAGGAGGTTGGATGGGCTAATATACAAGCTATTAGGAGATTGTCATCTGCTTCAGCGAATTCGTCGGGGTTAAACGTGCGCCAAGAAGTGTAATCAAATTTATCTAGTTGCCATTTTGGTTGGCATTGGTAAAGTCGCCCGTACTTAACCTGCACCTCAATATATTTGATCACTTTTCCCGTCCTTTTCCTCAGTATCAGGTCGACTTTATCAACGTCTAGGTAGCGGCTGTAAGGGTTATAACCATTCTCAAAGAACTTAAATTTAGCAATGGTTTCGCCAAGTATTTCTAAGTGTCCAGCCTTCATTGAGCGTTCTTTGGTAAGTTCCATATTTTTGTAATATGGGGCTGCATAAACACAAAACCCCACGCCAGCTGGGTCTTACGACCTTTTGCAGGGCATGGTCGAAAACCTCAACAAACATAGAGATGGCTACTCCGTCTCTGGTATTGTTTGTTCACTCAGTAGTCGAAAGGCTGCTGGACCTCGAAAGGGGTCGTCAGATAAATGGGCGACAATTGTGCTGTAATCAAAAAGACAGAGCCTTGCTCTGTCTTTTAATTTGTAAATTTATTTGAGTTTTATATCCTACTACCATCATAAAATAGCACTAGGATACCGCCGAGTCAGTAGGGCTGCCTCGGCGTAGAGTGGGCTCTCGTAAAGAGAGTGGGGGTTAACGTCTTGCGTACAGGCTCGACCGGACTGCGGCGAGGAGGCCGGAGTCGTCGGCTTGGCGGAGGGCATCGGCAATCGTCATGAACGTGCCCTGGTTGAACGTGCGCTCGACGTCGATGGCGACTCGTCGGTCGGTTCCGGGGAAGAGATAGGTTTTACAGACGGGCGAGAAGTCGAGTGGGCGACCGCCATCTTTGAGGTATTGGCCGTAGTTCTCGCGCGACCAGTCGCTCTGCGTGCGCGATACCAGCTGCCCTTCGACGAACCGTGCGCCAACCGGCAGGGTGTGAGCCCGAACTGAGCGGATGTAGGTGTTCTCGAGGCCGCGCCTTCCGGGTCGCAGTTCGTCCTTGCCAAGCGGGAGCTTTTTGAATCTGGCTCGTTTTCCGCTTGTCTTCTCGAAGAGATCGAACTCGATGTCGGTGCGTCTGCCCAGCAACCATTCGCCGAGCCAGCGGGCAACGGTGGGGTGAATTCGATGGGCTGAGTCGATCGTCTCAGGCGGCGGTTCACCGCCGATAACACCTTCCTCGTGGATGACGGGGCGGTGAGCTGCGAGTTCGCTCAGAATGGTTCCGCTACCACCGTTGTTTCCTCCCTCTGGTGCTCCAGGCACATAGTGGGGGATAAGAATATCCGCGAGCGCCTGGAGGACGGCTGCTTGAACGGTGGCTCTGCCTTCTGCATTGAGAACGAGGATGTTGAAGAAGGTGAGGTTTCCTTCGTTGTCGAGCTGGCCGTACACCACGTGGGATGAATCGGTGAAATGGAGGCGGAATTCGCAGGCCGGACCACGTTCAGGGAGGCCTGGGTGTCGCCTGAGTTCAATCGACGTTACTTCTTTGGACAAGAAGTCTTTGCTCCGTCGTTCGACAGGCATCCAGGTGGGCTGCAGATGGGTCGTGGTCTTGATGTGGAAGACATCACCGCTCAACAGATTGAGCAGGCGGTCCGTGCGGGCATAGAGGTCTTCGAGGGTGTAACCCGAACTGCGCGCCATTTTTTCGACTGACTCAGCCGCTTCGCAGTCGTGACGTTCGGGCCTGGTGGTAATTTGAGCTGTCCGATAGCGCTCTTCTTCTGCCGATCCCTCTGCGAGAGGGAAGTTCGTAGCACAGAAGATCTTCCAGTACTCCTGCCCGTACAACTGCTCGACAATTTCCTCGAGCGCTTCGAGAGATGAGGCTGGTACGTCGAGTTCCCCTTGTTCAGTGCTCGGCATGAGATAGCCGGTGAGCAGGTACTCAACCAAGCGGCAGGTGTTAAGCTGTAGCCAGCGAATGTACGCATGCCGTGCTTCGAGGGAAGTTGGAAGTGCGCTGACAACTGCTCTGCTGATTTGGGGGAGGAGCGCGCAGGCCTCTAGTTCCTGGAAGGGCGCTAGTTCTAATTTTTTATCAAGAGCGTAGAAGAGCATGCCTTCGCGCAAGTGCCGGGTTCCTGCCTGGAGGATAAGCCGGGCGCGCTCACGACGCTCTGGAGACGCTGAAGCCGTCTCCCCCAGAAGCCAGTTCAGGATATATAGTTCGGGGAAAGGCTCCCTGCTTTTGAGCGCCAGGATGAGAACGTTGAGCCAGTACCAGCGAGTCGGGTCTTCAGGGGGCAGCAGGTCAAGAAGCTGGCTCAGCGTATCGTTGACTCCGCACCGTAGGAATGAGCGCAGGATCACTAGCGCATTCCCGTCGTGAATTTTTTTCCACACTGCACTTGAGTCTTCGGTGCTTGATGGGTCGGACTTGTGGCCAAGCATCCGCAAGGCGAAGTGGAGGGTGGCAAGGCAGGCAGGCGTACAGTTCGCTGCTGCAACAACTTCGCCAACCGCTTCGAGGTAGCGGTCTCGCTTTCTGTCGTTTGGCCACGGCTTTTCGTGCAAAGCGTGAAGCTGCCAGCACAGCGTGGCGGCAATCATGTCGGCGGTGAAAGTATCGTCGATGACGATGCGATCAGCGGTGATCCGGGGCGAGAGGTTTAATTTCGATGCCCGCTTGATTGCCCAGGTAATCTGACGCAATCCTGGGTGGGCCGTTTTGAGGTACGCAAGAACACAAAACAGGTAGTCAGAACCTGCGCCGCGCTCTTTGAGGCGCTTCACCGCTCGGTTAGCTTCGCCGGGGTTCCGTGCTTTTCGCAGCTCGGACAAAAGTGTTCCTGGGTCATAGAGGGGGCCTTCAAGTTTGGTCTGCTTCGTCGTCGGCAACACTGTTTCCTCCTGGTAGGGGTAGGTGGATTGATCGCAAAAATGTAGAGTCATGCTTCTGTGGCGTGACTCGTTGTAAACGAACCGTGGAGCTGTCAAAGCTCATACCTAAGCGAAAAATTATTTTGCTTAGGTATGAAATTTGATACAAGAAATAACAAATAAACATACTAAAAAAAAGCTGATTTGTCAATGAGAACCATCTGAAAATACAGATTGGAGATAGAAAATGTAGTTTAATTATTTAATAAAAAACTCCTCTATTTTAGAGGAGTTTTTCGGTGTAGGGTTACTCGTAGCAGTTTGCAAACTTTTAAACTGTACGAATAAACTTTGGGTCAACAGGGGATGGTAGAGCGACTTCTGGTTTTGAGATTCGTTTATATTTCTCTTCTGCAGGCAGCGTATTATATTCAGTCAAACTCATCCTTCCTTTCAAATACTTTTCAAGATAAAATTCAAAGCTTTCTGGGTATTGTTTTTGTAACTCATCAAATGCCGCTCGTTGTTCTGGTCGGTCGTGAAGCCAATGCTCTCCATCTGGTGTTCTATGCCAAGCGATACTCGCTGCTGTGTGCAGGACTTTGTCATAGACAAATGTCGTACCTGGGTCAGTTTTAATTTCCAGTACAACATCGCCAAAATGCGACCAGGTGCCAGCTTCATCATTATCAACTGCAGCAAAAACAGCCTTACCTCTTTCAAACGGTTTCCCCAGCTTTTTCGCAAAAGTATCGCAAAGACTGTTAAATATCGTCTTCGTTTTTTCTTCCGCAGTCATGTGTTCTACAGAAATTTGATCAACAAAATGAGTAAGACCTTGTCTGCTGATAGGTTCAAGAGCCTCCTTGTTGGTATGGTGATAAACACTCACAAAGTGAGTAGGTATTTCACGCCAGGGCTCGAGTAGCATGGAGGGATTTTCGCGATTTTGATTTTGTCTTTCCATAGGAAAAATATATGTAGTATGAAAATACCATACTATAGACCTAAAGTCACGAGAGTTCGATTTCCAATTTGGTTACAACAAAAAATGCCGCTGTTTAAGCGGCATTTTTATTCGTAGCCCCAACGGGAGTCGAACCCGTCTTTTCGCCTTGAAAGGGCAATGTCCTAACCGATAGACGATGGGGCCATCGTTTTTCGTTCAAATTGAACGTCGCTATAATATATTTTTTAGCGAAAAAAGTCAATAGTTGGCTTTAAACAAAAAAAAGACCTTGCTAAGTCTTTGGTTATAGAGGGGTAAGGGGGAGAGGCGATACCGTGAGTCGCCTCTCCTGGGTTGTCTGGTGCGCGTGCGTAGGGTTTCACGGAACTACTACGACGCATCGTCGTTCTTCTGGAGCTGGCCATCGCATGCCATGCGGAAGCGCATGCGGTCGCTGCCAAGCCGAAGCTGGTGAATCTGCTCTTCGAGAGCCAGTCGAGGCTGGCTTCCCAGCTCCATCTCTTCCCGGACGCGGTCCAGCATGTAGATAGCGTGGAACCTGTTGCCGGTCTCCTGGCGCAGGTCATCAGCGAGCTTGGTGACAGCGTCCGGGTCGTGTGCGGCAACATCTGCCAGAAAGACGTAGTCATCGCTCTCGTAGCGACGGTCGGGCGCATACCCTTCCGCCTTTCGGGCATCGAGCCGCTTGAGCAGCTCCACAAAAGGCTGCTCCAGGCCGTTCAACTTGCTCATCATGAAGCCTCCTCGTTTTAAGGTTATATGTTCGGGCGTGGTGTCTATAAACTTATAAAATAGTTTACAGATATCACACCCGACATATTTGAAAGAACAACTGGATAAGGCTAGCCCGTTGCAGCCCTTTTGTCAAGAGTAGTGCTGCTATCCCTTAAACACAATGCGCCAAGCATAGCATACTTTTGAACTGTCAACAATGCCTTTCGGGCGGGGATAAAGAGCTTTAGATGGTGCGTAGGCATCTTATGTAAGTAGAACCCATACGTGCAGTTTTGTAAAGGGTAGCGGTGAAGAAAATAAAAAAACTTGGCTAGCTGAGCCAAGTTTTTTGTGGGTGCGTATAGATTGGTCAAAAAATGGTATTCAAACGCCAAGGGATTCCCTGCCTACCGGCAGGCAGACCTCGCTCGCAATGACGATTGACGTAAGTGGTACTATACCTCAATCACCACTGGTAAGATCATCGGGCGCTTCTCGGTTTTCGTGAAGAGGAATTGACCGACATAGTCGCGGATCTTGTTGCGGATGTTGTTGGTGTCAGCCCAGGATAGCGGGTCAGATTCAACGACCATCTTTTTGACGCGGTGGCGTAAGTCCTCGATTAACTCTTTGTGATCTTTGAGGAAGACAAACCCGCGAGAGATAATGTCGGGATTCTGGATCAGCTTGCCGCTCTTGGTATCAACCGTCGCGATGATCACAACCATGCCATCTTCAGCCAGGACCTGGCGGTCGCGCAGTACGACATGTTGCGAGTCAGAAACGCCGAGGCCGTCCACGAACACATATTCGCTCGGTACTTTTTTAGGTAAGACCGTAATTTTGCCGCCGGATAATTCCATAACCGTACCGTTATCGGGTACAAAGATCCGGTTAGCAGGGTAGCCATTTTTGACAGCCAGGTTCCGGGCTTCTTTGAGAAAGAAGTGGTTGGCGTAGACCGGGATATAAAAATCAGGCTTGACTTGGTTTAACATGTCAACGATATCGCGGCGAGTGCCGTGTCCAGAGACGTGCACGTCCATCAGGTCGCCATGAATGACGTTATCGACCTGGCGGTAGATATTGTCTTTGAGGCGTTGAACCGTGCGCTCGTTGCCCGGGATAACGGAAGACGAGAAGATTACAGTGTCATTTTTTTGGAAACGGATATCCTTATGTTCGCCGCTGGCAATACGGTTGAGGGCAGCATTTTCTTCTCCTTGTGCGCCTGTACAGACTAGTACGACTTTATTATCCGGGTATTTACCAATATCGCGCATGTCGATCTGGACGCCCTTGCCTACTTTGATATAGCCAAGTTCGCGCGCGATCTCAATGTTCATTTTCATGCTGTACCCAGCGAGGGCGACAAATTTACCCAGTTTTTGGGCAGCTTCCAGAACCCATTTAACGCGTTCCACCATGGAAGAAAACGTAGCCAAGATAACCCGGCCTGGGGCGTTTTCCAAAATTTCAGTCAGGTTACTGTAGAGTTCTTCGTGTGTAGCGTGGCGGCCTTCGCGAATAGAACCAAGACTCTCAAGCATGAGGACGCTTGGTTTTTTTACGTTTTGAAGCTGTTCGTAGTGGATATGTGTTGAGCCGTCTTCTTGGCGCTCCATGGTCCAGTCTCCGGCATGCATGACGCTTCCGGCCGGGGTTTCGAGGATGGTACCCATCGAATCCATGATCGAATGCTCTACCTGGAAAAATTTCACTTTAAAAGCTCCGAGCTGGATGACATCGTTAATGGTTTTGACCGGGATCGTACGGAGTTTGGCACCGGTATCTTTTTTGTAATCTTCCTGGCGATGTTTGATCATCGCAAGGGTGAGTGGCATGCCAATGATCGGTGGGTTGCCTAGTTTTTCAAGCAGGATTGGTGCGGCGCCAATATGATCGAGGTGGCCGTGGCTAAAAATAACCCCACGGATATTTTTTTCTTTGCCGACTAAATATTTGGTGTTGGGGATGACATAATCAATACCCGGCATGTCTTCTTCCGGGAATTGCACGCCCATGTCGAGGATAATAATATCATCGCCATATTCGTAGATGGTCATGTTGCGTCCAACTTCTTCACAGCCGCCGATTGGAATAATCCGAAGCGTGCCGCCACCGGCCTGAGTAGGGGCTGGCTTGAATGGTGCGGTGCCCGTTGGTTTTCCTGGGTAGGCCTGGTATGGGGTAAAGCCCGTTCCTTTGTCGCGGCGTGGCCGGGCGGTTTGGTGCGCTGAGTGCGGAAGTGGTTTGTGAGCGAGATGTGGTGTGGTGGTTTTTAATTTGCTTTCTGTAGGCGCGGGAAAGCGCTGTAGTGGAGCTGCAGCAATTGGCGCTCGAGCGAGGGGTGCGGCTGGCTGACGAGCCGAAACAGGCGCAGCCCTAAAGGGTGTGTTCGGAGTACGGCGGCGCAAAGGCAGCTGTGGTGTGGTCGATGGTTTCCCCAGGTCAAGTGGTGCGAGGGGGGCAAGCGGTGTTGGGTTCATACGAGAGTTTGTTGAGTTAGCTTGAAATGAGAAAATAAGAAGATTCTACAATTCAAAGAAATAAAATAAGTAAAAATGTGAGTTTAAAAAAGTTGGTTGTCATTCCGAACGGAACGACGACACAGGAGTGTAGCGGAGGAATCCCTTAGCGTCTGTTTTTAAACAAACCTAAAAAAGTAAAACAAGCTTTAAGGGGTTCCTCCGCTCCCCGCCGCGGCAGGTCGGTCGGAATGACGGGATTATTGGTGGGGTTGTTTGTTTGTGCGGACGGAGGGACTCGAACCCTCAAGGATTGCTCCATACGCTTCTGAGACGTACGCGTATACCAGTTCCGCCACGTCCGCTTTTAAGTAAACGTTATTCTTTCCATTTCCAACTTGTTTTTACATACCAATTGCTCAAAGTGTTATACCGGTCGCTGGGCGCAGTAATACGTTCGACAGTAATACCTTTAATATTTTCGTTCACAAAGAAATTGTAATTAGGCGTAAACAAGAAAATAGCAGGTAATTGGTCGACCAAAATGTCTTGGAATTTTTTATACAAAGCTTCGCGGGCAGCTGGGTCAGTCGCTGAGCGGGCTTCTTCCAGATGTTTATCGGCGGTGCGGTCGGAAAACTGAGCCAAATTAAGACCGGGATAATCGCTTTGCGTGGAGTGCCAGAAAGGGAACAGGTCGGGATCACCGCCAATGATTTCGCCGTACAGTAGGATTTGGTAGGAACGGTTTTTAAATACATCTCTGCTGATCTGACGACTGCTGACCTGGTTGAGGTCGGTTTGTACGCCGATCGCCTTCCAGGCGGCGGCGACCATCTGGGCGCTTTTTTGGTATTCCTTAGTATCAACAAAAGTAATGCTGAGCCGGAGTGGCACACCATCTTTGGTCTTACGGTAAAAGGTTTGCTCCGAACTCATTTCGCTGCGAACCTGGTCGGCGATATCCTGGTTGATTCTATCGACGCTGCTCGACGCTGTTTCGCCTTCGGGCGGGTTTTTGATTACAGCATCAATTTCAGCCTGGCTATTTTTGAGGAGAGCCGTTTGGCGCAGCTTAAAGTATTCTTCGGGCTGTATTCGAGCCCATTTTTTGTCGAGAAGTGCGTTGGCCGCATCAACGTTAAAAGCGATTTTTTTGATATCAGGGTAGTACCCAATACTCCCCGGCAAAAGTGGCGAATCGATCGCTTGCCCTGCGCCTTCAAGCGCTGTGTCCACGATTTGTTGTTTATCAAGCGCAGTCGCGAGAGCGAGGCGTAAATCCTTGTCTTTTAGGTTATCGTTTTGGGTTTGGTTGAAAAATAGGGCGGTGTACTGGGGTAGAATGAGCGTGTGGCTTACCAAGTTTTTGCTGTTGAGTTTGTCTTTGGATTTGCTCGGTACAAAGCTAATAGCCGAAACCGACTGGTTTTGCACTGCCTCGACCGCTTCGTTTGGGTCAACAAAAAATTTAAACGTTAGGGTCTTAAGGTATGGTTTTTGGCCGTAGTATAAGTCGTTGGGTACGAGAACGTAACTTTGGATCGTGCCGAGATCGTCTTTGATGAGCCTGCTAAATTTCCACGGGCCAGTACCCACAGGTTTGAGGTTGGTCGGAGCAAGCTTCAGATTAAGCGGTGGAATCCCGCTCCAAATATGTTCGGGTATGATGCCTACGGTTAAGCTGTTGAGAAACGGTGCAAAGGGTTCTTTGAGGGTGAAGCGGATAGTTGACTCATCTATTTTTTCAATGATTACTCCTTGGAAAGCAGGTAAGAGGGGGCTGCTTGATTCGGGGTTTTGGATCGTCTCAAATGTAAAGATGATATCGTCGGCCTTGAGCGGCTCTCCATCGGACCAAACGATGTTAGGTTTAAGGGTGACGGTATAGGATTTTTTATCGTCGCTGAGGGTGTATTTTTCGGCCAGATCAGGGGTAAGTTCGTGGCCGTTAGTATAGCGGAAAAGTCCGGTATAGGTTAAAAAGCTCAGGTCGCTGTCAATATCGCTGACGCTTGCGTAGATCGGGTTGATAAATTTAGGTTGTCCGACCATTGCTTCGCTGTAGTCACCGCCTTCTTTAGCTACAGCCGTGAAGTGAGTGACAACAAAAACACCACCCAGGGCCAATGTCGCAACAGCTACGACAGTTCCCAGGATACCTAGCATCTTTTTTTCTTGTGGTGCCAGAAAATGGCCGACGTACTTAAGCTGGGTAAGGCTCGGGATTGTCCGCGCATTGATTGAGCCGATAAGCTTGTGGTCAAGTTTCGACTTGGGCAAGATGCTGCGGGTTTGTTTTTTAAACCACGTAAAAAAAGTGCCGAACTTCATGAGGGAAGAAGGTTATTGGAGGGAGGCTGTTTGCCGGAGCCAGGTTGTGTCTGGCGTTCTAAGAGGCCTCGAACCAAGGCAATTTAGAAGATAAGGCGGACTAAGGACAAGCCGAAGAAAAGTACGCTAACAACAATAGTCGAATAATGGAGTATTTTGTCAACGCCGCGTTTGGTGCTGTAAACATTGCTGGAACCACCAAAAGCCGCACCCAAGCCGCCGCCTTTTTGTTGGAGTAGGACGACAATAATGAGTAAAATGGCTAAAACAAGCTGAGAAATGTTGTATAGGTTTTCTTTCATAGAACAAAAAAGAGATAGTTCAGAACGCCTCCATAGTACCACGGCCAGGGTAAGCTGTCAATTTTTGGGTGACTATTCAGTCCGCTAGACACCTTCAAGGTGAAGGTGTCTACAGGGTTGAAGCGGCGAGCTAGAATGCTGGCCGCGGGGAACGAAGATAAGAAAGAGCCTGTCTACGCTGCTCTGGCTGCTTTTCTGCGCCCCGGACGACGTGTCCGTCGCTTTGGAGTCGCTACGGGTAGTTGGTGAGTCTCCATCTCCACTGAACTGAGGGCGGGTGGGCGTGGGGAAGTGAAGAAAGACTCGTACAATTTGTCCCATTGCGCCTCAGCGACGACCTGGTCGGCGATCCGCTGCTTCTCCTTGGTCTGGTGACGGGCGAGGATCCGCATGAACGACCAGAAGAAGGCAATCCCGGCGCCGAGGTAGAGCAGGGTGGCACACGCTCCCTGGAACCACCAAAAGTCGGTTGGCTTACCGACCGCATTGTGGTGCCACAGTAGCGGCGGGCTGATCCAGTGGGCTTCAGCGCTAGCACCCATATACCAGACGATGCCGAAGAGCATGGCGAAGAGCGAGACGGTCGCTGTTGCCAGCTCTAGGGACTCTGTCCAGGATGAAGTAACAGTTAGCGGCTTTCGGTGGTCCATACGAGCACCTCCCGGTTGTGTTGCTGGTTTTTAAGGTGCGAAGTAATAAGGGTATGCTTTTTTTATACACTAAAACCACAAAAAAATCAAGGGTTTAGGGATTTTAGGCAATACTGATCCGTGTGCCTTTCCTTTTTAAAAAACCTTCTTTCTCAAGCTGAGTAATAAGTGTATCCAAGGTATCGGACGATGCTTGTGGCAGATCAATGGTTTCTTTAGTAAGTTCCTCGAGGGTACTATTTTTTTTATGTGTAATTATTTTTATAATTCGTCCACGCACCTGCCGGAGAGACCCTTTAAAGGTGGATTGCTTGGTATGGTGGGCGCTCGCGCGACTGGGGTTTTTATGGGTTTTTTTGAGCATAACCCCATAATCCATGAGCGCATTATACCATTTACGTGGGTTACCTCGATCTAACATTTTGGTGATAATTGGAAGTAGCTCAGTATCAGTAACATCAGTTCGGTTCGAAAAAAAAGAATGAATAAAAACCGTGCGTACATTTGTTTCAATAAAAACAAATGGCAGGTTAAAAGCGTAGACAACGATCGATGCTGCTGTAGCCGGTCCGATACCAGGAAGTTCTTTGAGGAGTTCGGGATCGTTAGGTACTTTTCCTTTGTATTTTTGAATAACTATTTTGGAAGCTTTTTGGAGTGACAGTGCGCGACGGTTGTAGCCAAGCCCCTGCCAAGCGCTTAGGAGGTCAGGAAGTTTTGCGTTGGCTAGTTTTTTGAAAGTGGGAAATTGTTTAATAAAGGCTTTATATTTTGGAATCACGCGTTCAGCTTGAGTTTGCTGGAGCATGATTTCCGAAACCAAAATTTTGTAAGGGTCGGTGGTTTCACGCCAGGGGAGCTGGCGATTTGCGCTAGCAGCGTAAGCATAAATTTTTTGGCGAAATTGAGTGGGGTTCATACGCCCTTGAGTATACTCAATCTTTTTGGGTAAGCAAAGTAGGTAGAGAAATCTGCATCCCAACAGCGTCAGGATATCTTCACTCGTGAAAAGTATTTTTCAAGAATGAAGAGATGGCCGCCCGGTCGGCCATTGTGAAAGGAAGGGTGGTGGCGCAGGGTTAGCGCTGCAGCAGCGACTGCAGCTTGCGCTCGGCGAGCTTGGCCACCTGGTGGCCCTCGCTCTTGTTGGCGCGGCTGCCCAGAAGGTAGTAGCTGGCCTGCTCGTCCTCGGTGACGGCGAGGTTGCCGAGGAGCACGTAGGCGCTCGCACGGATCTCGTCGCCCTTGGCCGTCTCGATGATCCGGAGAGCGAACTCGGTGGCAGCGATGTGGTCACCGTGGCGCTCGGCCCGGATGGCCTGGATGAGGGTGATCCAGTCCACGAAGACTTCGGCCTGCTTGCCGCTGAGGCCGATGGTCTGCTCGATGAGCACCTCGTCCTGAGGACCTCTCAGATCGGCGAGCCACCAGGCCCAGACGACATGAATCGGGGGGTTCGGTGCCCAGTCGTGCCCCTTGCCCATGGCCTCCATGACGTCGTCGTAGGCGTCATCGAGAGCCTGGGCGGTGAACGGGGTGTTGTCGCTCCCCGTGAACACCGCCTGGTTGTGCTGTTCGACCAGGCTGAGGAAGCGGTACATCGTTTTGTTCGCCCGGTCGGTGGCGGTTTCGGCCGCCAGCTCCTGCATCTCACTGGCCAGAGGGTAGTTGCCAGTGCGGCGAGCGACGATGCCGGCCTGCCGAAGCAGCCACGAGAGCACGCGGCTCCGACGCTTTGCCTCGTCGATCTGGAGCGCAGCACTCTTGATCTCGTTGATGAGACTGTCGATAGCCGGTTGATCGGGCGTTTGCTCGCGCCGGATGGCGTTCAAGATCGCCAGCTTCGTGATGAGCATGGCGTCGAGTGGGGCGTTCCGCTCGGCGAGTCCGTCGAGGGTCATGCGCCAGATGGCTGCCAGGCGTCCGTGCGCCGGGCTAAGCCGCTGCTCGACCATCTGGATGGCCATGTCGAGCCCCCACCCATTACTGCAGGGTGTGTGCTCTTCCGCTATGGCAAGATCCGCCATGAAGATCGCGAGCAGCTCGTCCTTCGGCAGGTCGATCCTGTCGAAGGTGGTCGTCTCGAGATTGTCGAGCCGTCGGAACCACTCGTCCCGGTTGCCGGACAGCGAACTCTCGATCTTGCCGATCTTCTGCGCATCCGCCGCTTCATCGCGGGCCCGTTGTAGTTCGGCCGTCAGACCCAACCGCTCATCGGCGAGCACGGCAAAGACCATGGCCGTAATTTCTATCTTTCCTTTGAACATTAGCGTTCCTCCTGTGTTCCTAGTCAGCCGGGGCGAACCCTGACCAACCCAAAAAAGGTGGTTAGGAAATTTCCCGAGCGACTGGCTAAGAAACAGTTCAGTATATGTGAGATTGTGGTTTTTGTCAATATAGCAAGGAGATAAAAAAATCCCCCCGACAAGCGGGAGGATCTTTACTGTCCGTAATAATTATTTGAGGGCGTCTTTGAGGGCTTTGCCAGCTTTAAATTTAGGAACCATAACGGCTGGGATCTGGATTTTTTGTGAAGGATTCTGTGGGTTAACACCGGTGCGAGCTGCGCGTTGCTTGGCACTGAAAGCGCCAAAACCAGTTAACACAACTTCTTCGCCTTTCTTAAGGGTCATAGTGATTGTTTCGACCAATAAGTTAAGCATATCTTCGGCTTCACGTTTTGAAACGTTCAGTTTTTCGGCCAAAGTTTGGGCCAATTCTGCTTTGTTCATAGATCCATTCTTTTTAGAGGACTCAAGTATGTGACCTTGAGGCCTGAGTAATGATACGGCTACTATATCACGGTCGTCTTTTTTTGGCTATGCTCAGCCAAGCACACTTTTCCACAGCTCATTTTAGCGGGCGTATTCAATCACGCGGGTCTCGCGAATCAGTGACACGCGAATTTCTCCTGGGTACTTAAGTTCTTGTTCAATTTTGTGGGCGATATCTTTGGCTAGTTGATAAGCAGCGTAATCGTCAATTTCATTCGGACGGACAAACACACGAACTTCACGACCAGCCTGGATAGCATACACTTTTTCGATACCAGGGAAGGAGCCGGCAGTTTTTTCGAGGTCTTCGAGACGGGTAATGTATTGTTCGTAGGTGTCGCGCCGGGCACCAACGCGGGCGCCGGAAATAGCGTCAGCAGCTTTTGCAACCGAAGAATAAATATTGTATGGCTTGTCGTTGTGATGGGTGAGTGCGGCCTGGCAGATATCCTCGTCCATATTAAACTTCTTGAGGATCATGTGCCCAATCTCAGGATGCGACCCTTGGGTTTCTTGGTCAACTGATTTACCAATATCGTGGAAGAAACCACATTTCTTAGCTTTCGCTTCATCGAGACCCAGTTCGGCTGCGATCAGGGCGGCGAGGTAGCCCACTTCGGTGGAGTGGTTCATGATGTTCTGGCCATAACTCGTGCGGTACTTGAGGCGGCCAACAATGTTAACGAGTTTGGGATCAATACCTGTAATACCCATTTTATAGAGCGCCTCTTCACCAGCTTTTTTAATGTCGAGCGCTAAATCCTGTTTGGCTTTTTCAACAAATTCTTCGATGCGGGCGGGTTGGATGCGGCCGTCAGCAATCAGTTTTTCGATCGCGAGTTTCGCAACTTGTCGGCGGATAGGGGAGAAGCCGGAAACGATAATTGATTCCGGGGTGTCGTCAATAATAATTTCGCAACCGGTCAGTTTTTCAATCGTCTTGATGTTGCGGCCTTCTTTACCGATAATACGTCCCTTCATTTCTTCGCTTGGGATGTGGACGATCGACGAAGTAGTTTCGGCAGCGTGGCTGCTGGCACAGCGCTGGATCGCGTCGGTGATAATGTCGCGGGCTTTATCTTCAAAAACTTCGGAGGATTCTTTTTCCAGTTTAATGATACGGCCCATGAGATCCGTCTTGCTTTGTTCCTCTATTTTAACCAGCAATTGATCCTTGGCTTCGTCCCGGGTCAAGGCAGCAACTTGTTGGAGTTTGAGCATCTGTTCTTCTTTAAGGCCTTCAATTTCTACTTTAATCTGTTTAACGCGTTCAATCTTTTCTAAGAGTTGCTTTTCTTGGGCTTGGAACTCAAGGAGTTTTTGGTCAAAGGTGGTTTCGCGGCGCTCTAAGCGCTCTTGGATGGTGCGGAGTTCTTGGCGGATCTGTTTTTCTTCTTGCTTGGCTTCATCAAGCACTTTAGTGGCTTTTTCTTTTCCTTCAAGCAAGATTTCTTGCTGTTTGTTCTTGGCTTCGATGAGGAGCTTTTCAGCTCGAGCTTCGATTGAATTTGCTTCGGCTTGGGCAATCTTCTTTCTGAGCATGTACCCAATAAGGAGGCCTAAACCAGTACCGACCAGGGCAATAACGCCGGCGATAATGTATTTGATTACCATATAAAAATAAAAAAACCTCAGGATTAATGAGGATTACTCGTATAGAGGTCTCACAAGAGACCCCGTGGGTTAGAAGATTTTAGGCCAATTACAACACTCTGACGGCTAAAGCCGCTTTCCAAGGGAGATTTTCTCTTAGAATGTGAGGAGTAAATGACATAAATAAGTTACGAAATGCTGTGAAAGTAAGGAAATTTCGGACTTTTTTCTAACCAGAGTTTTCGCTCAAAAATCTTTATAAATTAAAGTAACTGAACCAAGTATACCAGGGGAGGGGTGGAGTGTCAAACCTTCCTGCTCTGCCGATAAACTTTGGTTTCTTGGCAAAGGGGGAAGCCAGGAGCGTTGCACTGCCGGGGGCAGGAACGCTCGACTGGTGGGGTGGGGTTTGGGTCTACGGGTAGTAGACGTCGGAGCCCGGGTCGGGGCGTCGCTCGTGGTACGCCTTGCTATCGTCGCCGAGCTCGGGGTAGTTCTTGATGAACTGTGCCCCTTCTTCGTCGCAGGCCGACGTCTTCCACGGCGGGTTCGTCACCTGGCACAAGAGGAAGTCGACGTGGTAGTTGCACTTCCCGTCGCTAACGCGGCGGCACCACTCGCGCCGCATCTTGAAGTTATCGTGCCAGGCAGACATTGTCAGCTGGCAGCGCTCCGGCGTCAGAGTGGAGGTCTTCTCGCTTCCATCGGCGTCGGGGCAGATGAAGGCGATTCGGTTCTGGATCAGGTCGTCCTGGAGCCTGTACCGCTCCATGCGCTCACTCGTCTCGCGATCCGCCTCCTGCTGGGCGTCCCAGCTACCGTTGGCGACCGGCTCGCCGCCCAACGTGGCGGGGTGTTCGACCGGCGGCGACGCCACCTGGGGCGTCGCGCAGCCGAGCAACAAGACAAAACTGGCAAAAAAAAGGGTCTGGATCAGTCGCATGTTCGGGCTCCTTTTTGTCGAAGGGCGGTTGGTGGAAGGCGCTCCCATTATTTTTCTACAAAGTAAAACGATAATGGGAAGTGGCGCGCGCTCGACAGAGTCGAGGCGCGCCGGTGGTAGGATGGCAGCCGTGGGGCTGCGGAAGGAGCGATTGGGTAGGTGTGAGGCAGCCTCAGCCTACGGAGGGGTGACGGCGCTGCTGCAGCACTTGTTGGGTCCGCCGCACACGTAGGCCGGGGACTCGCCCTTGCCGATGGCGTTCCACTTGGTGTTGTAGCAGAACGCGATCGTGGTGGTCTGGTCGCCGCCGTTCGCCGCGAAGGCCGAGACGAATTCCGTGTCGTTGAAGGTGTAGAACGACCCGTCGGCCGGGTCGGCGATGGTGCGGGGCGGGGTCGCGATCACGGACACCTTGGTCGCGTCGCCCTTGTTCTGGATGAACATGTACTGCTTGACACCCACGGCGCAGACGCCCTTGCCGCCGGGGTTGCCGGCGAACATCGGGGCCTTCGTGAGGTCACAGTCGGCCGCCTTGCTGACGTACCGATCAACGCCACACTTGTCGAGCGGCGAACACACCGTGTTGGTCTGGTCGCCACCGCAGGGGTTGGTGGGGCCGTCGAGCTGCGTGCCGACCGTGCACTTGGGCAGGGTGGGCACCGTGCACTTGCGGGTGCCCGACGGGCAGATGAGGTTGTCATCGCAGTCGGTCGCGGCCGTGGTGCAGCCGTCGCCGACCTTGCCGCGGCAGGTGCCGGTCTTGCAGATGCCGGAGAGGCACTGCGCCTGGTCGGTGCACGCGGCGCCTCCGCTGGCCTGGCAGGTCTTGTTCGGCCCGCAGGTCAGGCTGGCCTGGCACTCGTTGTGCTCCTTGCAGGTCTCGGTGAGCTTCGCCCGGCAGGTGCCGGTCTCACAGATGCCGGAGAGGCACTGCGCCTGGTCGGTGCACGCGGCGCCGGGCGCGCAGTTCTTCTCATTCTGGCAGGTCTTGGGGTCGACCGTGCCCATGTCGGGCATCATGCTCATGGGCTCCTTGCAGGAGCCCGAGTTGCACTCGAGGCCGCTCGCGCAGTTCACGGTGCTGTTGCACTTCCCCGTCGCGGTGGAGCGGCAGCGGCCGCCCTGGCAGACCGTGGTGAGGCGGCTGCCGATGCAGTCGTCGGGCTCCTCGCACGCGATGTCCGGGGGGCTGACGCACCCCGGGGCGGTGGAGTTCGGCTGGCACGGCCCCACGAGGGCGCCGAAGTCGAAGCAAGCGCTGAGCGCCGCCAGGATGAGCAGGGAGCTCAGTCGCTGGGCGAGCGCGGCGAGGGTCGTCAGGTGTGCGTTCTTCATGTTCAGGTTCCTCCGAAAAAGTTCGTTTGGTCGACGTTGGGTCTCAAGGCAGTGGAATTTTGGTTTTTCCGCCTCCCTGAAATGGTTGTTTGGCAAATGCCGTAGAAACCTCTATCCCTAAAGGGTTTTACGGCATCAGCCACTATTTAAAAGAACTTCCTGATCTTTTTCAGGAACGAACAATCCTAGCACATTTTGAGCATTTTGTCAAGGGTGTTTCGCCGTGGTTAAGCTAAAATGGCTTAAATTAGGGTATTTATTGAACCTGTTCCTAACATCCTTAAAATACTTCTATGCTAAAGGGTGTTTGGAGAAGGTGCGCTCAAGCTTCTCAGAGCGAGCGCGGGGTCACTGGTTTTTACGACGAAAGGAGTGATGGTCGGGGGCTTGGAACTAGGAAAAAGATCTTTTTACGGCAGGTGTTGCGTGAGCACGCTGCAGAACTCGGGCAGCGATGTTTCGGGATGGTCGAGGTGCCGGCCACAGTAGAACGCGCCTGCCTTGAGGACGGCTTTACACTCTACGTCAGTCCGCCAACTACCTCCGGCGCATTCGGGAACTCGCTCATCAAGGGTGCCGAGAGCGAATCTGTAGGGCTTATCTTTGGCAAGCACCAGGCAGTCGAGGTTCTCGTCCTTGCCGTTTATGCCTGACTCGAGTCGGCCTTTTTGGCCGCACCGCAAGCCAACCTCGATCTCCAGGCGCATGCACCGCAGCAGGTCAAAAGATTGGGGATTGCCGCCGCAGATGATGTCCCGGTGCAAGACGAGCTGGTTCATCGGGGTGTTGTAGTCCTGGTCGTCAGGAGCGTTCATGTGTGCGGGAGGGATCCCAGGCGCCACTTCGGTAGGAGGCAACGGGCTTGTTGCCGAGCAGGCCAGCACAAGCGTGAGACAACCGGATAGCAGGAATAATCGGGTCATGGTTCAACTCCTTGATGGTCAGTGAAACATTTGGCGAAGCGTATAGTCTAGAAGATCATAAAAGTGCCCATCGGTCAAGATAGGATTCATAATTTAAAGTCATATCCTAAAAGCGGGGCACCTTCCTTGTTTATTGACCTTTTGGCGAGGCTAGGCTATACTTACGCAATAATTTACTCAACTTCAACCTTTTTCTCATGAATGTCTCCGAACTGGCCCGCGGCCTCCGCATCCATCCCCAGAAACTTTTACAAATTCTGCCCGAGTTTGGTTTTGATATTGGCGCCCGCGCCGTTAAGATCGATGACCGTGTCGCCCAGCAAATCCAGCGTGAATGGCGCCGCATCAAATTTGTATTAGAGGAGCGCGACCGGGTTGAAAAAGAAAAACAAAAAGAACTCGAAAAAGAACAGCGCCGGGAAAGTGGTATCAGTGTTTCCATTCCAGGTGTTTTGACGGTAAAGGAATTAGCTGAAAAATTAAGCCTGCCTATCAACAAGCTTATTTTGGAGCTCATGAAAAATGGTATCTTGGCAACGCAGAATGAAAATATTGATCACGACACTGCAGTCCTCCTCGCCGAGGAACTTGGCTTTACGGTCGCTGAAGGCGGCGCTGAAGCCGAAGTTGTCGATACGCATCTTGAAAATTTGGCCACCATGCTGGCGGGTGACATGACCACGCCGCGCGCGCCGGTCGTTGTCGTTATGGGTCACGTTGACCACGGTAAGACAACACTTCTTGACTCGATCCGGAGTACTAATGTGGTGAGCCGCGAAGCTGGTGGTATCACTCAGCACATTGGTGCGTACCAGGTAATCTGGACAAACCCGGTTACTAAAGAAGAAACCCCGCTTACTTTTATTGATACACCGGGTCACGAAGCCTTTACAGTTATGCGCAGTCGTGGAGCCAAGGTTGCTGACATTGCTGTTTTGGTTGTTGCCGCCGATGATGGTATCAAACCGCAGACCGTAGAAGCGATTAACATTATTAAGGCCGCCAAATTGCCCTTCATCGTTGCAATCAACAAAATTGATAAACCAGGTGCTGATGTTGAGCGGGTGCGCGCTTCGCTTGGACAATACAATATTATCCCGCAAGAATGGGGTGGTGACACTGTGATGGTTGAAATTTCCGCCAAACAAAAACTGAATATTGATAAAATTCTCGACGCCTTGCTCTTGGTGGCCGATTTATACAAAGACACGATCAAAGCTAATCCGGACCGTCCGGCAGCTGGTACGGTTATCGAAGCCCGCGTTGACAAAGGTGAAGGTGCTGTCGTGACGATCCTTGTTCAAACGGGTACGCTCAGTATCAATGATCCGCTGGTCGTGAACGGTGAAATTTATGGCAAGGTTCGCGCGCTCAAAAATTATCGCGCCGAAGCGATTACCAAAGCCGGACCTAGCACTCCGGTTAGAATTTTGGGTTTCAAAATCGCCCCACAAGTTGGCGATATCCTCGACATTGCCCAGGCTGGCACAGCGACGCTTGTGAATATGAAGAGTAAGCGCACTCTGCAGACTGGTGCTGAAAAACAAGTCGCCACTCAAGTCAATGAATCTGATGACGAAGAAGATCAGAAAAAAGTTTTGAACGTAGTTATTAAAGCAGATACCCTAGGGTCGCTTGAGGCAATCATTGGTTCTTTGGAGAAAATTAAAAATGATGAAGCCAATGTCCGTGTTATCGGTAAGGGTCTGGGGAACATTATGGCCGATGATGTCACGGCGGCCGAAACAGCAAATGCGACGGTGTTCGCTTTCAACGTTACCAAAACGCCTATTGCGATGGAAATGATCCAGAAAACCGGCGTCCGCTACAAAGAGTATAAAGTCATCTACGACTTGTTCGATGAGGTAAAGGACGAGCTTGAAAAAATGCTCAACCCTGAATTTATTACGACTGAACTTGGTCACCTCAAAGTCTTGGCTATTTTCCGCACAGCTAAAAATTCCATGATCGTTGGTGGTCGCGTCGAAGGCGGCAAGCTCATTGCAGGCTCCAAAGCCCGCATCAAGCGCGATGGTCAGGTTATTGGCCTTGGCAAAATCAGCGCCCTTCAAAGCGGCAAACAATCAGTCAACGAACTTCCCGAAGGCAATGAAGGTGGTGTACAATATGATGGTAAGGTAAAAGTTGAAGAAGGGGATATCATCCAGGCGTATAAGGAAGAGAAGAAAGAGAAGAAACTCGTTTTGTCTTAAACGTAAAGCGCAAAACGAAAAACTAAAAATAGTGGAGTCGCCACGGTGACACATTTATTTTTAGCTTTTATTTTTAGCTTTTAATTTTAATCCTATGGAACACATTTTCACCGACGCAAATTTTAATGATGAAGTTTTAAAATCCGATACGTTCGTTTTTGTAGATTTCTGGGCACCATGGTGTGGTCCTTGTCAGATGATGGGGCCAATTGTGGAGACTCTTGCACATGAGTACGAAGGGAAGAACCTCAAGGTTGGCAAGGTTAATGTGGACGAGAACCCAAATACTGCCGGGCAATATAATGTCCTCAGCATTCCGAGCTTCCTTCTTTTCAAAGACGGCAAAATGGTTGACCAGGTTGTGGGTGGTGTCCAGAAAGAGAAGTTGCAAGAAATGATCAATAAACATCTTGTCTAATTTTTAAATCTTTCCCCATGTCCTCCAAAGCTAAACTTGCCCTTGGTATCGGCTTATTTTTATGTTTGGTGTTCGCGATTGCTTTTGGCAAAACGTACTATGAGCGCCAGGGCATGACGACCACCGGCAGCAGCTCTTACAGCCTGGTTGAATCTGACGAGGGCGGAGCGTATGGTGGGTTTGGAATGGGTAAAGTAGCCCAGGCTCCTTCGTATGCAGCCGACCAGGTAGCGCCATCGGCAAGTCCTTCGCCTGCCCGTGAAGAGCGAATGGTGGTGCGTTCGAGCGAATTGTCGCTCGTTGTTAAAGACCTGAATTGGTCGCTGCAACAAATTACCGACCTTGCCCTCAAAAAAGGTGGTTTCGTGGTTGAAAGTACTGTTTACAAAAATGGTTTGGTCCCGGTGGGGCGCATTACGGTGCGTATCCCAGCGAAAGAATTTAGCGCTGGTATTGCGGAAGTCAAAAATTTTGGTGAACTCGAAAGTGAAAATATTCGGGGCACAGATGTGACCGAAGAATATGTTGATCTGGAAGCCCGGCTTAAAAATTATCGCGCCAGCGAAGCGCAACTCCTTGAAATAATGAAGCGTTCCGGCAGTATTGCCGACGTACTCAGTGTGCAGCGCGAACTGACTCAAATCCGTTCCGAGATTGAAAGCTATGAAGCGCGTCGCAAATATCTTCAAGAGAGTGTGGATCTTTCGGTTTTGACGGTCAATCTGTCGACTGATCCTAGTGTTTTGCCTGTTGTGGAGCAAGATGGTTCAGTCTGGCGCCCGGTTGCAGTGGTCAAAGAGGCAATCCGTACGCTTATTGAGGTCGGCCAGGAATTAGCCGAACTCGGTATCTGGGTACTTATTTTCTCTCCAGTATGGGGTATCGCCTTGCTCAGTATCTGGTTGGTTCGGCGCAAACTACGCAACAAACCAACAGTTTAAAAAAGAAAAGCGGCCGCAAGGTCGCTTTTTAAGAAAAGGTGTTCTTTTTTGTATGCCCGAATTACCCGAAGTTGAAACGATCCGCCAAGATTTACGCCGCAAAATTATCGGTAAAAAAATTACTGAGTTTAAGGCGCTGTATCCTAAAGTAGCTGCCGGAAAACCCCAAGAGGTGGCAGCTTTTTTAGTTGGTAAAAAAATCAGTGAGATTGACCGGCGGGGGAAGTTGATGATTTTTCGTTTTGAAAAAGCGACGGATGTTCTTCTGGTGCATCTCAAAATGACCGGGCAGCTCGTGTATGTTTTCAAAAATACTATTGTCGGCGGCGGTCACAGTTTTAAAACGCTAAACACACAACTGCCGGATAAGTTTACGGGTGCTATTTTTACGTTTGGCGATGCGTCACAGCTATTTTTTAATGATCTGCGCAAGTTTGGGTATTTAAAATTAGTTACTGAGGAGCAGTCGATAAAAGTTTTGGATGGTTTTGGCATTGAACCGCTTACAAAAGATTTTACGTTTGCGAAATTTTTGGCGCTGCTCAAAAATAAAAAAACGAACATCAAGGCGCTGCTGCTCAACCAGGCGCTGATTGCGGGAATAGGGAATATCTATGCCGATGAAATTTGTCACGCGGCTGGTGTGCTGCCAACCAGGCGGACAGCTACGCTGACGCCGGCTGAGATTAAAAAGCTCCACATTGCCTCAAATGCAATCATTAAAAAGGCGGTTAAGTATCGCGGCACAACGTTTAATAATTACATCGATAGTGAAGGCAACAAAGGCAATTTTTCCGCGCACCTAAAAGTGTACGGTTCCAAGAATGCGCGGTGTAAAACGTGTAAAACCGGCACTATCGAAAAAACTAAGGTAGCGGGGCGAGGGACGCATTTTTGCCGAAATTGTCAGAAATAATAACGAAGTAGATGTTGCTTGATTTTAACCTGTCTTTTGAGTAGACTAAGACTATTCTAAGCTTCAGCTGATTAGTTAACATGTTATGAAAAAATACAATCCGGAGGAAATTGAAAAGAAATGGCAAAAATATTGGGACAAAAATAAAACCTTTGCTGCTAGCGACGATGTCACTAGACAAAAATTCTATGCGCTCATTGAATTTCCGTACCCGTCTGGCGCCGGCCTCCACGTCGGTCACCCGCGCCCTTTCACCGCCATGGATGTGGTGTCGCGTAAGAAACGGATGGAAGGATGTAACGTTTTATATCCAATTGGTTTTGACGCCTTTGGTTTGCCGACCGAAAATTATGCTATCAAAACTGGCCGTCCACCTGCCGAAGTAACTAAAGAAAATATCGCTACATTTACTCGGCAACTTAAGAGTCTTGGTTTTGGTTTTGACTGGTCTCGCGTGATTGATACCACTGATCCCAAGTATTACAAATGGACCCAGTGGTTATTCTTACAATTTTTTAAAGCCGGACTTGCGTACAAAAAAAATCAGCCGATTAACTGGTGTCCAAAAGACAAAATTGGGCTCGCCAACGAAGAAGTGGTTGGTGGTTGCTGTGAACGTTGCGGCACGCCGGTTGAGGCAAGGAACAAAGAACAGTGGATGCTGGCGATTACCAAGTATGCTGAGCAGTTGCTTCAAGGACTTGAAGAAGTAAAGTATATTCCCGAAGCCAAAGCACAGCAACAAAATTGGATTGGCAAAAGTGAAGGTGCACTCATCAAATTTGTCATTGCGAGGAGTGAAACGACGAAGCAATTCCCTGGATTTGAAGAAATAGAAGTCTTCACGACGCGTCCGGATACTCTTTTCGGCGTCACCTATATTGCTATTGCCCCCGAAGTTGCCAAAAAATGGCTCGAAGTCGGGTGGGAAACAACAGTCGAGGTCAAAAAATATATTGCCGAATGTATCGCCGCCCGTGCGGTTATGAATACCCGTGAAGAACCCGAAAAAACTGGTATCGAAACCGGTGTCACCGCAGTGAATCCGGCCACCGGCGAAACTGTTCCGGTATGGATTACTAACTATGTTTTGAGTACGGTTGGTACTGGTGCAGTCATGGGCGTGCCCGCTCACGATGAGCGTGATTTTGAGTTCGCTAAAAAATATAATCTTTCTGTGCGACAGGTAATTGCGCCGCAATTCATCGAGCCAGTAAACCCGCCACGGCCGGATAAAAAAACAGTCCGTCGGCGTACGGTGCACGCTATTGTCAGCCGTAAAAGTGATGGTGCAATTTTGATGCTCTCATGGAAAGGCGCAGTCTGGGGCAGTCGTTTACCGCATACCTTTATAATTGGTGGTGTCGAAGATGGTGAAGATGTGGTTGAGGCGGCGAAGCGGGAAATTATGGAAGAAACAGGATATAGGAATATTCGTTTTGTCCGGTCGCTGGGCGTTGAGTTTCACACTCAATACCATGCGGCACACAAAGATGAAAATCGGTATGCTGAAATTCATCCGTTGCATTTTGAGCTTGATGACGAAGCTAAAGATACTATTGCGCTCGCCGAAAGTGCTAAGCATGACCCGGTTTGGATACCGCAGGATGAAGTAGGCGGCTTTGTGAATGTGGTTGACGGACCATTTGAATGGCGTTGGTTTACTGCTGGCGGCTTTGCGCTTACCGAAGACGGTGTGCTCATACATTCCGCTGAGTTTAGCGGTCTTACTTCGGCGGAAGCCAAGCAAAAAATTACTGAGAAATTTGGTGTCGCCAAAACCAACTACAAACTCCGTGACTGGGTTTTTTCACGCCAGCGCTACTGGGGTGAACCAATTCCCATTGTCATTTGTGATAAGTGTGGGTATGTGCCAGTTCCGGAAGACCAGCTGCCGCTCACGTTGCCCCAGGTAGAAAAATATGAACCGACTGACACGGGCGAGTCACCGCTGTCAAAAATTGATGATTGGGTAAAAACCGATTGTCCGCGCTGTACCAAGTTGTCAGCCGACACCCCTAAGTATTTAATTTTTGATTTTGACGGTGTCGTTGGCGATACTTTTGAGGCGTCACTCCGGGCACGGGTTACTTCAGGTTATGCTAAAGATCGTGATGATGCCCTCGCGCAGATGGAAGAATATTTTGATAAAAAACCGTATCATGCTAAAGGTCATACTATGACGGATGAAATGGTTGCGTGGAACCAGCGGTTTACAGCTGAGTATGGAGCGCAGATGAATGCTGAGGGCTTTGATTTGTTCGCTGAGTTTATTGCGGAAATTAAAAAGATTAAAAACACCAAAATTGCGATTGTTTCAAGTGGGTCAAAATTATACATTGAAAATAAAATTGCAGTGTCAGGTCTTGATGCTACGCATGTGCTTACTTTTGAAGACCACCATTCCAAAGAAGAAAAAATTGCTTCAATTTGTAAGGCTTGGGAAATAAGCGAACAAGATGCTTTTTATTTTACAGATACCAAAGCAGACGTCTATGAGCTTGAAGAATTCTTAGACCGAAGGAATATTATTGGTTGTGCCTGGGGGTATCATGGTTTTGAAAAGCTTAAAGAAGTATTGCCCGAAAACCAAATCCTTAAAAACTACACCGACATCCACAATGTTTTTGTTCCTGGCACAGCCCGCCGTGAAACCGACACGATGCCGAATTGGGCTGGGTCAAGTTGGTACTGGCTGCGCTATATGGATCCGCACAACGACACTGCCTTTGCTGCACCAGAAAAACTACAGTACTGGGCGCCCGTTGATTGGTATAACGGTGGTAATGAGCACACGGTGCTGCACCTGCTCTATTCCCGTTTCTGGAATCAATTTTTGTATGACCAGGGATTAGTCCCAACACTCGAACCGTATAAAAAGCGCACTTCCCACGGCATCATTCTTGCGGAAGATGGTGAAAAAATGAGTAAGAGTCGTGGGAACGTGGTGAATCCCGACGATATTGTGGCTCAGTTTGGTGCCGACGCCTTACGCAGCTATATTATGTTTATGGGTCCGTTCGACCAGGCAGTAGCTTGGAATACGAATGGTGTTGTTGGTGTCTATCGTTTTCTTGAAAAAGTGTGGAACTTGCAAGAAAAAGTTACCGCTGATGAATCAGGGATTTCTGAGGAGCAATATAAGTTAGCGCACCGCCTCGTTGCTAAAGTGTCGAGCGATATTGATGAAATGAAATTTAACACGTCAGTTGCCAAGATGATGGAGTTCATTAATGAAATGAGTGGTTTTACGCATATTGGCAAGTCAGTGTATGAAATGCTGATCAAAGTACTTGCGCCGTTTGCGCCGCATGTAGCCGAAGAGTTGTGGTCAAGTGCCCTCGGTAACGACGGTAGCGTGGCGCTCGCGCCGTGGCCCATTGCCGATGCAAAATGGTTAGTCGATGACAGCTTTGCGCTCGTTATTCAGGTCAATGGTAAAGTCCGCGACCAGCTGACGGTCGCTAAGAACCTTGACGATGAAACAGTTAAAAAACTGGCGCTAGCAAGTGAAAAAATTGTTGCTTGGCTGAAGGGTCAAGAACCAAAGAAGGTCATTTATGTCAAAGGCAAATTGGTAAGTATTGTTGTCTAAATGTATGCCTGAAAACTCGTACACATATATACTCCAAAATCCGGGCTTTAATTTGCGGCGAGTTTTTTGGTTGGCTATTTTCATGACTGTTGTCACTGTTGCGGTGGGTACTTTTTTTGTTGTTAAGAATCTTGAGCAGTACCCTTACGAATTTAACGTTGAGGCGCTCGTGGTCGCGGCCAAACTTTTTACGGTTATTATTGCTATATGGTTTTGGAGCGCTCTGGGCAAACGGGAATACTTGCGTGTCGGGGAGGCCGGGTTGGAGGTTAGATCGCACGGCGCAAAACTGCTCAACACTGTGGCTAAATCGTCGGTTACGAGAATTTCTTTTGTGCCGAGTCCTTCGCTTAACCTGTTCGCGCTCGTCAAATTCCAAGCTACCTGGGCGATCAAGATTGAGTGCAGTGATCAGGCCCCCTGGTTGTATCAACTTTCATACGGTGATGTTCAAACATTGACGGGTGCGCTTCGTGCTGCCGGGTATAGCGTTGTGCCTATCGATCCCGCTGATGTCGCTCTATACAATAGTCAGCGCCGCAAAATACGTTTTGCAGCATGGGTTATTGAGGCATTGATTATTTTTCAAGTGGCTCTAATCGTGTATGAGTTCTTCGTCCGATCGTAGTATATGCCCAAGCAGTGAATTCAATTTCCTCGTATTTGCCTAATGCTTGATACGTCTTTTTAACCAAACTCCAGCCTATGCTTGAGGGGGCATATACCACAATAATCAATTCACGAAGCAAAACGTTCCTCGCGTTTTGTTTTTCGTTTATGCTTGGGGCAGGGATTTTTTCGTTTTGCACCGATGATTACTTCTTGTATCCATTATTTATTCTATTCTTTATCGCTGCGTTCCTGGCGATTATGAATTGGTCTCGGTTGGGCGCTAGGTGTATTCTTTTGGTTGTTTTATTTTTTATCCTTGGCGCACTCCGTTTTTTGGTTTCGTTTCCAGCGGATGCGCCCGGCGAGCTTCACTCGTACAATGGGCGCCCGGTAACGGTAACGGGATTTGTGACCGCAGAACCGGACGTGCAGATTGGCGAAACTCGCTATATCCTCGCTGTCGAAAAATTGATTGAAAATAAGACTGAACACTTTGTTTCAGGAAAAATGTTGCTTAAGAATCGATCATACCCGGCTTTTCAGTACGGCGACAGATTAACCATCAAATGCTTGCTTGACGCTCCGTTCGTCGCCCCGGATGGGACATTTCGGTATGATAAATACTTGGCTCAGCAAGCTGTTTGGTCGGTGTGTAATAATCCGTTTATTACTCTAGAAGAAGGCCAAAGCGGGAGCCCGCTGATGGGTAGGATTCTAAAATTAAAATCACGTATTGGCCAACAGATTGGCCGGCTTTGGGGTGAGCCCGAAGCTAGTTTCATGGCCGGTCTCCTGTACGGCAGCAAAAGTGGGTTACCCAAGGAACTCAGTGAGAATTTCAGCCGTACCGGCGTTACGCACATCATTGCTGTTTCCGGATTTAACATTACGATCATTGGCACGGTGCTCGGCAGTATTTTTATGCTGGCCGGGCTATCCCGTCGCCGTGCCTTTTGGTGTATCCTTGGGATTATTTGTATCTTTGTTATTTTTACCGGTGCCTCTGCATCGGTTGTGCGCGCTGGGATCATGGGGAGTTTGGTTCTGGTCGCGCGCCAGTTGGGGCGATTGTCGCGCATCAGTAACGTACTTGTCTTTACTGCGGCAGTGATGACGCTATTGAATCCGTACGTACTTATCTGGGACGCGGGGTTCCAGTTGTCATTTTTAGCAACGCTCGGGCTTGTGTATGTCTCACCCGTGCTAGAGCATGTCATTGCGAGGACCTGCCGCGGCGGGGACGAAGCAATCCCCTTGATTACAGATTCATTTTTTAACAAGAACTGGACTTGTTTATCGAGGGGGTTGCTTCGCTTAGCTCGCAATGACAAAGTTAAGCCTTTTGTTGAAACGCTTATTGCCACCCTTTCGGCAATTATTGCCACGCTGCCCCTCATCCTTTTTCAGTTTGGCCGCTTATCAACCGTCGCGCCCTTGGTGAATGTGTTAATATTATGGTGTATACCCTGGCTCATGCTCTTCGGTTTTGTTTCGCTTGTAGCGAGTTTCTTATATTTCCCTTTGGGGCAAATAATCGCTTGGCTTGCTGCGTTGGGTCTCAAGTATGTTATACTGGTCGTTAGTTTTTTTGGGGAGAAAAGTTGGGCATCCTTCGATACTGCTTTGCCGTGGTGGGGGATGATTGGACTGTATGTTGCGTTATTTGCTGTCATTGCGAGGAGCGAGCGGTTGCTAACAAAGTTTAAATACAAAGAAAAAAATACAAAATATTGCGTATGACTGAAGAAAACAATCTTAAATATAGAGCTTATAAGCATGCGCTTCAATTAATTAAGTTACTAGATACTTTGAACAAGAATGATTGGAGTGTTCAGGTTATTTCAAAACAACTTCTTCGTAGCGGTACCAGTATCGGAGCTAATATTGCGGAATCCCAAGGGGGAAATTCTCGAAAAGATTTTGCAGTCTTTTTAAATCATGCTTTAAAATCTGCTAATGAAAGTAAATTTTGGCTTGGTTTATTAAGAGCCTCACACAAGGCAAATAGAGATTCGGTTACGAGATTATTAAAAGAAACTACCGAAATTGCTAACATGCTTGGAGCGAGTGTTCGTACTGTTAGAAAGTCGTTCAATTGATTTATATTTTTTGTTTTGTATTTTGTTATGTCAAAGTCAAAAATAAAGATCCACAATTCACAAACTGGCTACGATCTGGCCGCAAGCACCTACGACAAAAAAGAAAAATACCTCAACAGTTTTGAACAACAGAAAGTGCTGCCGCTGTTTGGCGATCTTGAGGGCAAGACAGTTCTCGATGTGGGCGCAGGCACGGGACGCCTAGCGATTGAGCTAGTTAAAAAGGGCGCTCTGGTAACGGCGCTTGATGTATCGGAAGAAATGTTGAAAGTGTTGCGGAATAAAATTAGAACAAAGATCGAAACAGTCGTTGGTGATGCAGAAAGTATGTCATTTCCTGATGCTCATTTTGATTTTGTCGTGGCCGCTTTTCTTATTGTGCATCTCAAAGATCCGACACGCTTTTTTGACGAAGCTTACCGGGTACTAAAGCCGGGTGGAAAATTGATCGTTACCAACATCAATCAAAAAGAAGCGCCCGAAGTTGAGACAAAACAGGGGATTATTAAGATTGATTCTTATTACCATCGGCCGGAAAAAATCCGGGAGATTTTAGGTAGCTTGGCTTTTGGGATT
Source organism: uncultured Gammaproteobacteria bacterium (assembly GCA_964634875.1). Lineage (GTDB taxonomy): Bacteria > Patescibacteriota > Patescibacteriia > Magasanikbacterales > GWA2-37-8 > CAZECR01. Next base: position 39,240 of record CAZWKA010000007.1, on the reverse strand, counting down.
GAAAAAGAAAGTATGATTGAGGAAAAAGGGGTGTGGGTGAATCAGATTATTGTAGTAAGTAAATAACTTCTGTCATTGCGAGCGAAACGAAGCAATCCCCTCGGTAGTAGTGCCAGCTTTTTAATAATTAATTGCATTATTTTTTAATCTAGGGGATTGCTTCGTCATTCGTGCCTCACTCCTCGCAATGACAGATAGGCTTATGAAAAAAATAATTTTTGTGATAGCCGTGCTCAGCTTCGTTTTTGCTGGGGTGCAGGTGTATCTAAAATACGACGACGTTCGCCGTCATCAATTTAAAGTAATCTTTCTTGATGTCGGCCAGGGCGACAGCACGCTCATCCAGTTTAGGAACGGTGAAAAAATGCTGGTTGATTGTGGGGCAAATACGTTGGTATTGTCAGAGCTGGGTAAGCAGCTTCCGTTGTACGACCGGTCAATTGAGTATCTTGTGGTAACGCACCCCGATCTCGACCATTATGGCGGCTGTATTGATGTCGTCAAGCGGTATAAGGTGCGGGTGATTATTACCAATGGTGCGGTGAAACCGAACGATCCTTATTGGCAAACCTGGGATGCTGTTCGGCAGGCTTCGGGGGCGAAGCTTGGTACTATCGATAAACCGGCTACGTGGACGATCGCCAGTTCGACGCTGCGCTTTGTATCGCCTGATCCGCTCCTCGGAGTAACTACCGCAACTGACGACAGTAATAATTATTCCATCGTGTTTCGCCTCGACGACAGAACCAATTCCTTTTTACTAACTGCAGATACAGAATTTCAGTTGGAACAGGCGCTCCTTAAACGGTACTGCGGTACAGTTTCGAGTATCTACCTGTATCCCTGCCCAGCGCTGCAGTCAAATATTCTCAAAATAGGGCATCATGGCAGTAAAACTTCAACCAGCGATGAGTTTTTGCGAGCAGTAGCGCCGAGGGTGGGGACTATTTCGACCGGTCCCAACCGCTATGGGCACCCTTCGCTGCGGGTTATAAAGCGATTGGAGCGGGCTGGTGTGACTATTTTACGAACTGATACGGAGGGTGCTATACTGATACGATAACTGTTGGTCTATGATTCCATTCTCTGTTCTGCTTGTTGGCGGAATGACGATCTTGTATTGGTTGGTGTTTTTTATCGTATGGAAGAAGTTTGGTTCGCAGCGTGCCGTGCCATTCAAGCGTGTGACTTTGGTTGTGGCTGCAATTATTGGTTTTTGTATTTTTATTGTAATGACCCTAGTGCTCTTTATTGTCGCGCTTGGTAACATGTAAACACTGGTATGAAATGTGTGTATCGATTTTTTATCGTAGCAGTCGCCTCAGGGCTTTTTTTTGTTGTTCCGGCCGCAGCCGCGGAGCTGAATGATATCGACCAGGACGGGCTTACTGACGTAGAGGAGGTTGGTGTGTACTATACGAATCCCAGTGTTGCTGACACCGATGGCGATGGTTTTAGTGATGGTGAAGAGATAACCAATGGCTATTCACCGCTTGTCGGCGACAACAAAAAATTGTCGGCAGTTGATACTGACAGCGACGGACTGAGTGATGAAGCTGAGCTTGGTCTTGGTACTGATTTAAATATTAGTGATACTGATAGGGATGGCTATAAGGATGGTGGTGAAGCGTACCTTGGGTACAACCCGCTGAAAGGTGGTGGGGATCGTAGTCTCAAACGCCACGCTGAAGTTGATTTGAATACCCAACAGCTCGTGTATTATTTAAATGATGTACAGCTTGGATCAATGCCAATCTCAAGCGGGCTTGCGCAAACACCCACCCCGGTTGGGGAGTTTGCTATTATGCGCAAAGTTCCGGTCAAGCATTACCGTGGCCCAGGGTACGACCTCCCGAATACAAAATGGAATCTGGAATTCAAACGTACGTATTATCTGCACGGCGCCTACTGGCACAACCAATTCGGCATTCGTCCCATGAGTCATGGTTGTGTGAATATCGCCTACAAGGACGTCGAAAAATTATACGCCTTTTTGGATGTGGGCGATACGGTTAAAATTACTGGTAAGGCGCCAAAGCGTGTGGCCGGGAAGTAAATAGTTCAAAATGAAAATTGAAAAACTAAAAATAATCGAGTCACCCCGGCGACAGTTTTATTTGTAGCTTTTCGTTTTACGCCTTTAGTTTATGCGGAGATATTTTCTCGAAATAACTGTCTTTATTTGTGGCTTTACCGTCATGGTTTTTGAGTTGGTTGGCTCACGTGTTTTTGCGCCGTACTTGGGCACTTCCCTATACATCTGGACAAGCATTATTGGTGTAATTCTGGGCAGCCTGAGTCTGGGGTATTGGTGGGGCGGCCGTTTAGCCGATCGGCAGGCTACTGCTCGCTCGCTCGCGTTAATTATGGCGCTCGCGGGTGCACTTATGCTCCTCGTGGCTGCGATTAAATTTCCTGTCTTGGTGCTTTTTGGGTCAAGCGCGCTTGATCTACGTCTGGCTGCGCTCCTCGCTGCGGGTATAATTTTTGCTCCTGTCAGCATCGTGCTGGGGATGGTTTCGCCCTACGCAGTGCGGCTTAAGATTGAATCAGTGGCTGCTTCCGGGCGTTTGGTAGGCAGGCTCTACGCACTCTCAACTGTCGGCAGCATCACCGGCACGTTTGCAGCCGGTTATTTTCTTATTGCGTATCTTGGCACCACTAAAATTTTGCTCCTCCTGGCGCTTCTGTTGTTTGTTGCCTCCTTTTTAGTATTTTCTGCTCAGTATCGGGGTTCGCGTATCGGCCTAGCCGCTGTTGCTGCTATTTTTTTAGTAGTGCCTAATATTTTTCAGGGCACGCTTGCGACCAGCGGTATTCGGGTGGATGTAGATACTCATTACAATCGTTTTCTTTTGATCGAAAGTGTGGACGCTGCCACCAATCGCCCTACCCTAAATATGGTCAGCTCGCGCGAAGCGACGCAAGCTGGAATGTTTTTGGATGACGACAATGACTTGGTCTACCCATATTCCAAATATTATCGCTTGGCGGATTTTTTTAATCCAGAAATAAAAAGCGCCCTCATGATCGGTGGGGGAGCTTATTCATACCCCAAAGATTTTTTGGCCAAACACCCTGATGCTATGCTCGATGTCGTTGAAATCGATCCTGGAGTTACCGAGCTCGCTCGAGAGTATTTTAATCTGCAACCAGACTCGCGTCTCAGTATCTACCACGAGGATGGCCGGGTTTTTTTAAACAGGCTTGGTGAAAAAAAATATGATGCTATCTATGGCGATGCGTTTCATTCTTACTTTGATGTTCCGTTCCAGCTGACCACGATTGAAGCGGTGCAAAAAATTGCTGACCATCTTACGGATGATGGGGTATATATTGTAAACATCAATGCATCGCTCGGAGGGCCTGGGGCATCGTTTTTAAAGCGTAAAGTGGCCACCCTGCAAGCAGTATTCCCCCAGGTGTATCAACTGCCTGTTGACACCGCAACTGATCAGGAACAACTTCAAAATATAATGCTTGTCGCGCTTAAATCACATCAAGCGCCAGACTGGACAGCGGCAACAGGTGAAGCAGCTAGTTTTCTTGCGGGTGTAGAAAAAAATCCTCTTGCAAGCACATCTCCTGTTTTGACTGATGACTACGCGCCGATTGAAAATTTTATTTCTTCGTTGGTGAAGAAATAAGTAAAAACAAAACCCCCTGCCGTACTCACTGTTCAAGATAAGTTGAGCAGTAGGTATGTAGCAGGGGGATAGGGCTCCCTTTGAGCTGGTTGTGCGAGGGGCTGCTAGTAGCACTCCTCGGGAATGTTCATGCAGGGGTCACACGCCGCTTCGCGCGAGGGCAGATTCTGATTGCTCAGGAAGGTCAAGACTTCCTGGCGGAAGCTGGCGCATGTGTCCGGGATGGCCTCTGCCTCTGTCCACACATCGCACAGTGCATCGAACCATGCGCCCCCTTTTGAAGCCGAGGCGAACTTCTGGGTAGTGGCGTGGAAATGCGACTGGACCTTTTTGCAGGGATCCTCGGGGCGTGCCTCGTCCGCCTTTTTCTTGAGGCAGTCCAGGGGGCCAAATGCCCCACAGAAGAGAACCAGTCCGACTGCTGCACATGCGTGTCTCAGGCTCATGTACTATTTCCCTCCGAGGAGAGTAATAGCACATTCAGCCTCTAATGTCAATGGTGGTAGGCGGTTATAAAACAAAACCCCTGCTAATCTTATCGCTCAAGTATTTAAGCAATAAGATCGGAAGCAGGGGTATTGTGCTCTCTGCCCGGTGTTGGGAGAGAAAGACTAGAGGTAGACTCCATCTGTGTCGACCGGTGTTTCGCCGGACACCGTTAGGAAATCCCCTTCGAGGCTGCGAGTTAGTTTGCGGGCTCGAGTGATGCCAAAGCTTGTGCTTTGCGCTATAACTGAGGAGTCGGGATAAAGTATCACGACACACTCAATATACCACAAACTATCGACCTGGCTTTTCGCTCCGCAAATGAGTAGCGCAGGCTGAGCTCCGTTATCAGACGGAGTTTCAAATCTAATTTGGGCAAATGGGTCTGTGCATGTCTGCCAGCGAACCAGAATACGGTTTTCGTCGGTATTGATCCGTTCGCGTACGAACAGTAGTTTGCCATCCCTCCTCTGGAAGAGGTCGCATTTTTCAATATGGATGGTTCTGTCTGTGACTCGGGCAGTGTCACAGGATTGTTCGCCGATACCAAGTACTATCTGCCTCCTTGCCTCGCCTTCACCGATTTCCAGGCTATGACGATAGTTGCGTGGAAACAGCCCTGGTTTGATGATTGTGATTCCAGGCTCTACTTTGCCCTCAGCTGAGACAGTAAATGTGCGCATTGGTCTCCCTTTTGTAAATGTTCCCTTTATCAACCACCTGAGATGGTTGCTCGATGAAACATTTTAGTAACAGATCAATGTACTATACAGTTAATTTTTTGTCAATCATAAAGCCAAATTTTTGCTTGACAAATTTAAGCTATTCAGCTACTCTTAGCCTAAGACCACTTTATAAAAGTGGCTCTTTTTGTTAAAAACTGCTATACTCATTACTAATTAACCTCTCTAACTCACGTACTATGTCCGAAATTACCAAAGCGATTCAGGCCCTCTGCGATGAAAAGAATTTGTCCTATGAAGCGGTCATGGATACCATTGAAATTGCTCTCGCTGCCGCTTACCGCAAGGATTTTGGCAACAAACAGCAAAACATTAAAGTAAAATTTGACCCCGAAACTGGCGACATGCAGGCGTGGGATATTAAGACTGTTGTAGAAGATGTTGATCCTGAAGCGCTTGAAAAAGCCCAGGAAGAATTGACTGAACGGCGCAAAAAAGCCAAGGATGAAGGGCGCGAGCTTACCGATGAGGAAACAGCTGACTTGCCTCGATTCAATCCAAAAACTGAAATGATGATTTCAGAAGCGAAAATCATTAAAGGCAAAGTAAAATTGGGTGATGTTATTGATATCGAGCTTCCAATCACTCACGAATTTGGCCGCATGGCTGCTCAGACTGCTAAGCAGGTTATCATTCAAAAAATCCGCGAAGCCGAACGCACGATGGTGTTTGGTGACTTCAAGGGGCAGGAAGGAACGATTATCCAGGGAACTATCCAGCGCGTGGAAGGGCGTAAAGTTTTGATTGACCTTGGTAAAATCACGGCTATCTTGCCACATGATCAGCAAATTTATAACGAACACTATCGTCCTGGTAGCCGGATGAAGTTTTATGTCGCTTCAGTTGAGATGGGCATGCGTGGCCCGGAAATTATTTTATCCCGCAGTTCTGTGGGCATGGTGAAAGAAATTTTTAAACAAGAAATCCCGGAAGTTGCTGACGGTGTGATTGAGATCAAAGGTGTGGCGCGCGAAGCTGGTTTTCGTTCTAAAGTAGCAGTAGCGACGAGCGACACTTCGATCGATCCGATCGGTTCGTGTATCGGCCAGCGTGGTAGCCGCATTACCACAATTATTGAAGAGTTGGGGGGCGAAAAGATTGACGTTATCCAGTATAATGAAGACGCTAAAAAATATATTGTTCACGCCTTGTCGCCAGCCAAAGTATTGAGCGTTGAGCTCGATGAAGATTCCAAGGTGGCTAAAGTATTGGTAGCGTCTGAACAATTTTCACTTGCTATCGGCCGCAGTGGCCAGAACGTGCGCCTTGCTTCAGAGTTGACTGGTTGGAAAATTAGTGTGATTCAGGAGGGTGCGCCAGAAAAACCAGCTGAAGCAAGTGAGGAAGAGGCGCCAGAAACTCAATCCCCAGCAGAAGAAGCAAATGAAGCAGTGGCTGTTGAAGAATCAGTAGAACCAGCTGCAGAGACTAAAGAATAATTTTTTAAATCCTAAATCCTAATTTCTTGTCAAATAAAATGTCCAATGATAATGGTTTGGACATTTGGATTTTTATTAGTCATTAGGATTTTGACATTAGATATTTACCCTATGTTTGCTGCCATTTCCGCTGCCTTTCACATTGTACTCTATAAACCCATCTTCAACCTCTTTATCGTCCTGTATAACATTGTTCCCGGCCATGACGTGGGTCTTGTTATCCTCATTATCACGCTGTTGATCCGGCTCGTGCTGTATCCGCTCACTTCGTCATCGATCAAAGCGCAACAGTCGCTGCAGGGGCTACAGCCAAAACTTGATGAGCTCAAGAAAAAACATGCGGGCGACCAGCAGGCGCTGGCTCAGGCCACCATGGAACTCTATAAAAATAATAAGGTTAACCCGTTTGCTTCGTGTTTGCCGATTCTCCTTCAAATTCCGATTTTAATCGCGCTCTATACAGTGCTGCGTGCCGGCCTCGCTTCCACTAATATTGCCGAAACCTTGTACTCCTTTGTTCACAATCCAGGTACGGTCAACCCGGTATCACTCGGTTTTTTTAACTTGCTCAAACCTAACTATGTGCTCGCCGTCCTGGCGGGTCTTGCCCAGTATTTGCAAGCCCGGGGGATGACCCGCCGCATGCCGCCAAAAACTGCGGGTGAAGGTGGTAAGGATGAGGGTATGATGGCGATGATGAATAAGCAAATGCTTTACTTTATGCCCGTCATGACTGCAATCATTGGTTTCAGCCTCCCGGGTGGTTTGTCGCTCTATTGGTTCTTCGGCACACTCCTTATGGCTGGACAACAATACTTGGTTAACAAAAAAAATACTCCGACCACTCAGCCTCCAGCTGCTCCGAATGACTCAGGCAAGGTAATCGAAGGTCAGATTGTTTCCTAGCTTCTTTCAAAAAGCCTCCTGTTCTCAGGGGGCTTTTTTTAGTGTAGTATACGATCGATATTTTGTATGAACCAAAACCCTGCGCTCGAACAATCTATAAGTACAACACTGGCCTATTTTGATGTGGCCGAGTTCCCGCTCACGCTCGAGGAATTATTTACTTTTTTGTGGCTCCCGCCAACAATAACCTTTTCTGAGTTTACTGCGTATCTGGTCGGCCGCCAATCATCGCGTTGGCAATGTCAGGGGGGGTATTATTTTTTACCCGGGCGGGCGGAACTTATTGCCCGCCGCCAAGAGCGGATTGTGCCTACCGAGCACATGCTCAAAAAAGCCCGCCGCGCCGTGCAGCTTGTTAGTTGGGTGCCGTTTTTAAAAGCGGTTTTCGTGTGTAACTCGGTAGGTGCTGAAAACGCGACGCTGACAAGCGATATTGATCTTTTTATTATCACTGCCCCCAAAAGGATTTGGCTGGTGCGTTTTTTTACCCATGCGATTTTACGGTTATTTGGACTTCGGACATATGGTAAGAAAATATCCGGCCGGATGTGCCTGTGTTTTTTTGTCGATACTGAGCATCTCGACCTTGGCCCACTCCGTGTGGTACCAGGCGATGTTCATTTCGCTTACTGGCTGCAGCAAATGTTTGTGCTTTATGACACCGGCGACGTAGCCCGGCAGTTTCGCCGTGCCAATACCTGGGCTCTTAACTATGTACCGGGGCAGCAGGGTGAACTGCGTTTCCCCCTTACGTATACGCGGGGAAATAAGCCTGGCCTATTGGGGCAGAGTATTAAGAAAATTTTAGAAAAGGTGTGGGGGACAAGCTATGGTAATTTGATCGAAGCCGAAGCAAAAAAAATCCAGTGGCGATCGATCGCGCCGAAAATTAAAGCCTTGGCTCGAGAACCCAATAATCATGTGGTTCTGGCTGAAGGCGTGCTTAAGTTTCATGAGCGTGACACACGGCGCGACTACCACGCCGCTTGGCTTAAAAAAAATGAATATGTCGCTCGCTAAAATTACCGATACGCTGCTGTGCCTCTTTCTGTTTTTGCTGCCCTGGCAGACGCGGTGGATTTATTCGCCAGCCTTTATTAATGGTTCACCGTGGGAGTATGGGACAAAAAGTTTGTATGCCACCGAACTTTTGTTGTGTTTGGTCATCGGGCTTGGTTTTTTTAGGTTGATCCGGGATGCAAGCCACCCCAGGGCGTCCTGGAGCCGCCGTACGTCGAGTGCTGTTATTGTCGTCGTACTGGGTTTTGTGGCTCTTTGTATCGGCCACAGTTTTAATCCCGGCGTTTCGTACCAAGCGGTTACCTGGTTGCTCTTGGGGTTGTGGGCTATGCTGCTTATCCTCACGAGCCAGTATTCAGCTCGTACACTTGCTCTAGCCCTCTGGCTGGGGGGCGTGGTGCAGGCGCTCTTTGGTATGGGGCAATTTTTTATGCAGCAAGTCACGGCCAATACATGGTTCGGACTGGCTAGCCATACAGCGAAAGAATTGGGAGCGAGTGTTATCGAGTTTGGGGATGAACGGTGGCTTCGGGCATATGGCAGTTTTGGCTCGCCGAATTCACTCGGTATTTATTTAGCGGTAGTGTTTGTCGTGGGGCTTATTTTGTATCTCGGTACTACTTCAAACAAAGTAAAGTTGCTTATCACTGTTGGGCAGCTTGTAATTCTCGGCGGTCTTATTCTTTCTTTTTCGCGTGGTGCCTGGTTATCTGGTGTAGCCGGACTTGCGGCAATATTCCTCTGTGTCGTCAAGACGCCACTTCGGAATGTTTTTTTAAAACAAGCTGGGTTTTATACGCTCATCACCCTTTTTTTTATTCTCGCCCTTCAGCCGCTCTTTTTTGCTCGCTTCACACCTAGCAACCGTTTGGAAGCCCGCTCCCTCGGTGAGCGCGCTTCGCAATTGCACGAAGCCCTGACAACTATTAAAGAGTATCCGCTGCTCGGGGTGGGTCCGGGTGCATATACTGTTGCGCTTGCTGCAAAACATCCGGAAGCACGCGCCTTTGAGCTCCAGCCCGTGCACAACATTTATTTTTTAACGATTGCCCAGTGGGGTCTGCTCGCTAGTTTTGTTTTTGCCGTTATATACATTTTACTTTTTAAAAAAGTTTGGCAGATGTCTAGGCTTGGTGCCGCCATTATTGTTACGCTCACGGTGGCGGGTTTGTTTGATCACTGGCTGGCAACATTGTTTACGGGTCAACTGATATGGTTTGTGGGGTGGGCCTTAGCCCTTCGTCCCGATGGAATTATTTTGCCAGAAAATAAAAATACCAGACCCTAGCAGGGCTGGTATTTTTAGTGCATCAGTTCCCAAATTTTTAGGAACTCATGGGGGAGGCCGCGGATGGGCGGCTAAAGAGCGGGCTTAGAGCGGGTCGATACCGTGGCACTCCTTGCCGACAGCGTCGCTGGCTCTTTTTACGTTCGTTTCTGCTTGCTTGACGTTTGCATCTTCGCCAGAACACGCTTCAGTGAAGTCAGTGGTATGGTGGCGGTAGCAAGCGTCGTATAGTTCCTCAGCCTTGGTGCGCGCTGTTTGGGCGGCTTCGTAGGCCATCTTCGCCTGGTCGCAACAACTCGGCGCGAGCCCAATGCCAAATAGGGAGAGTAGAAGGCCGATTTTGAGCATGCGGCTACTCCTACCTACTGTCCTTTTGTTCGGGCATGATCGAGACGTCGGCCTGGTCGACAGACAGTCGTTGGGTGAAGTGATAAATGGTGGTTGTGCCGCGTTCCTCCACGGTGTCAAACGGTGGAGTAGAGGTTATCCTCGCCCAGTAAAAATTGCTATTGTACCAGACCTCATCAACGAGCTGCTCGCTGCACCAGAGTTGGTAATGCCCATCTCCTAAATATTTGACCTTGAAGAAGGGGATACCGCTGTTTTTGCCCAAGTAACAATTCCCGGATCCCTTCGCTGAGGTATTCCCGGGTAACACAACCAAGGCAATGCCAAAGGCATATCCAAGAAGGCGGAGCAAAGTTTGTCGCATCATTCCCTCCACGGAGTGTTGTGGCCGCTTTTACGGCAGAGACAGTGAAGCACGTAAACGCGGTGTCGTCAATGGTCAAAGCTGATTTTTAGCGAAATAAAAATACTCTCAACAGTGTTGGGAGTATTTTTGAGTTGTCGACAGCGGGGCTGTCAACAGAAAGAGCGGGCTTTGCCAGGCATAGCTGGACGACTAGGGTGTACGGCAGGTCAAGGCGAGGGTCACCTGCTCCTTGACGTCGGAGTAGCTGTGGAGGATCCTGGTGCCACTGTCCTCGGTGAAGCGCTTGCTGTCCGTTGGCGGGGGCTCTATCCTGATCGCGCTCGGCGTCTGGCCATCCGCGCACTTTAGATCGTAGATCACGTCCAGGTTCCTGCAACTGCCGACAAAAACTGTTCCATCGGTTCGCTCTTTCACTATGAAGTAGCTCCGGCCCAGATCTTCGGCAACATCCGGTACACAGATGACGGTGTCGGCAGCCGGCTCGTCCGTGGCCTCTGCTTCGGTCTTGCGCGTCTGGGTAGGCTGGGTCTCACCCCGAAGCTCAGCAGCAGGTTTGAGCCCAGTGGTCTGTGGACTAGCCACACAGCCCAAGAGGCAGGTCACGACTGAACTCAAAATACGTGGCGACAGGTGCATGGTCAGGTGCTCCTTCTGCCAGTTTGGCAGGGGCCAAGTATACCAAAATTCGCTTTGTTGTCAAGGTTTTTAGAAAAGGATTTTCCACTTGACAGCATTTCGAAATAGGGTAGAATGGGGAGGGTATTTAGCACTCGATACTTAAGAGTGATAAATAGTAAGACCATTTATTTATTTAATTTTTAAACTATGAATATCCGTCCCTTGGGTAATCGCGTATTGGTTAAAATGCAGCAAGAGGAAGAAACAACAACATTCGGACTGGTTCTTCCAGAAACAGTTGATAAGGATAAAAAGGCCTATGGTACTATCGAAGCTGTGGGCAACGGCGAAGATCTTTTAAAGCTCGGTCTTAAAGTCGGCGACAAAGTTTTGACCCCAAAATGGGGTGAGGGCGTCGAGGAAGTAAAGTTTGGTAAAGGTAAAAATGAAGAAGAATACCGCGTCGTGATGCATGACAAAATTTTAGCGGTGATTGAATAAGCGCAAAACTAAAAATGAAAAGCTAAAAGTAATAGAATCGCTTGGCGATACATTTATTTTGAACTTTTCGCTTTAAACTTTTAATTTTTTACTATGGCTAAACAAATTATTTTCAGCGACGAAGCTCGTCAGAAATTGGTGAATGGTATTAACATCCTTGCTAATGTTGTAAAAGTCACCCTCGGCCCAAAGGGTCGTAATGTCGTCTTAGAAAAAGGCTACGGCGCCCCAATGATTACTAAAGATGGCGTTACGGTAGCGAAAGATGTGGAGGTAGAAGACAAATTTGAAAATGCGGGTGTTGAGCTGGTGAAAGAAGTCGCCAGTAAAACTAATGATGATGTGGGTGATGGTACGACCACTGCAACGGTACTCGCCCAAGCGATTGTCCGCGAAGGCATGAAAAATGTTACCGCCGGAACAAACCCTGTCGCTCTGAAACGCGGTCTCGACAAGTGTGTCGAAGCAATTGTTAAAGAACTGCAGGAAAAAATTTCGAAGCCAGTTGAGCAGGATGAGATCGCCAACGTCGCGGCTATTTCGGCCAATGACAAAGAAATTGGTCAAAAGATTGCCGATGCTATGAAACAGGTTGGCAAAGACGGTGTTATTACAGTAGAGGAGTCTCAGTCGTTTGGTATGGAAATCGAAGTGGTGCAGGGTATGCGTTTTGATAAGGGCTATGCCTCGCCATACATGGTGACAAATACCGAGCGTATGGAAGCTGAATACCAGAACCCATATATTTTAATTACTGATAAAAAAGTTTCCTCAATCCACGATATCTTGCCGCTCCTCGAAAAAGTCGCCCAAAGCGGTAAAAAGGAATTGGTCATTTTGGCTGAAGATGTCGAGGGCGAAGCTTTGACCACACTTGTTCTTAATAAGCTCCGTGGCACCTTCAATGTGCTGGCCGTAAAAGCCCCTGGTTTTGGTGATCGTCGCAAGGAAATGCTCCAGGATATTGCTATTCTTACCGGCGGTAAAGTGATTACTGAAGAGCTTGGTCTTAAATTGGAAAACACTACGATTGAAGATCTTGGTCGCGCGCACAAAGTTGTGGCCACCAAAGACAATACCACTATTGTGAAAGGCGAAGGCGAACAGAAAATGGTGGAGGAGCGCGTGGCGCAGCTCCGCAAGCAAATGGAGCAGACCGACAGTGAGTTTGATCGCGAAAAACTCCAGGAACGTTTGGCTAAATTGGCTGGTGGTGTTGCTGTTATCCGCGTTGGTGCAGCCACCGAAACAGAAATGAAGGAAGTAAAACACCGTATTGAAGACGCGGTTGGTGCCACCAAAGCGGCCGTGGAAGAAGGTGTTGTGCCGGGCGGTGGTGTGGCGCTCATTCGTGCTGTTGCGGCTCTTGATACAATCAAACTCGAAGGTGAAGAGGCGATTGCAATTAATATTCTTCGTCGCGCACTTGAAGAGCCGCTTCGTCAGATTGCGGCGAACGCTGGCGTTGATGGTTCGATTGTTGTTGATGCTGTTAAGAAAGCAGATGATATGTACATCGGGTACAATGCTGTGACGGGTGAATACAAAAATATGATTAAAGAGGGTATTATCGACCCAACGAAAGTAACCCGAAGTGCGCTCCAGAATGCGGCTTCCATTGCCGGTATGTTCCTCACTACCGAAGCGGTAATTACTGACCTCCCTAAGAAAGATGAACCAACTATGCCGCCGATGGGTGGCGGTATGGGCGGAGGAATGGGTGGAATGTATTAAAAATCAGTTTTAATTAATTTGTCAAGTATATAAGCGAAAAAGTGAAGGACGCTCCCGGTTGGGGCGTCCTTTTGGTTGTGGAACATTGGTCATGTCCGACGCTGGTGCAGCGGGCGACAGATGCGCTCTGCCTGAGTAGCGAGTCTGGTGACAAGGTCGCTAGCGCTGGCCAGGGTCCTCCCGACCCCCTTTACGAGTCGGGTGGTGCGGGGGAAGTCGTGATCAACCGAGTATTTATGCTGGTCAATGCGGCACTCTGGGAAGACCAGGCGAAGGATAGGGTTAATACTCGTCTTGAACACGTAGATAACGCCCCCACCAGCTATCCGAGCCAGGTTTGGGGCGTGGTTACTGAGCTGCTGGCTTGCTTCTTGCCAGATGGTTACAAGGTGGATTCTCATGAAGATCTCCTTTTCCGGTGATCAAAGAGAAGGACGATGACAATTGCTCCTGCGTAGAGCAAGCTAAAAAGAATATACCCTGGTAACAGCCTGATACTACGCGGCAGTTGGTATTTCATGGCAACCTCCGTATAGTGAACATAGTTTAAAATACCTCAATTGTCAAAGGGGCTAAAGTAAGCTAGAATGGGAACGATTTAAACTTCTTATGGAAAAATTGAAGCAATTGCTTGAGAAAATTCAGGAAACCATGGCTCTGCTTAAAATTGCTGATTTGAAGGGTAAAATGGAACAGCTTGGCGAGCAAATGAATGCGCCTGATTTTTGGCAAACCCCGGAAAATGCCCAGGCCGTTAGCCAGGACTACCAAGATATAAAAAACGAAGTAGAAAAGTGGGCCGATCTTGAAAAAAGAGTTACTGATCTGATCGAGCTTTCAAAATCTGGAGACAAGTCGCTCGAAATCGAGATTGAAACCGAATTTGCCAAACTCGAAAAAGAGTACGGTGATTATGAGTTTTATTTATTGCTGAACGGCCCCTACGATAGTAAGAATGCGATTGTCTCCATTCATGCGGGCAGTGGCGGGACTGAGGCGCAGGACTGGGCAGAGATGCTGCTACGGATGGTGTTTCGTTTTTGTGAAAAACAAGGATATAAGACGCGTATTATTGACGAATCACGCGGAGCTGAAGCTGGTTACAAATCAATTACCTTTGAAGTAACCGGTCGGTACGCTTTTGGGTACCTCAAGGGCGAACACGGTGTCCACCGTCTGGTGCGTATCTCACCTTTTGATGCCGAAAAAATGCGCCACACTTCGTTTGCGCTTATCGAAGTATTACCGGAAATTGATGAAGAAATAAGTATCGCTATTGAGCCAAAAGATTTACGCATTGATACGTTCATGTCGGGTGGTAAGGGTGGCCAAAGCGTCAATACAACCTATTCCGCTGTCCGTATCGTCCATATCCCGACAGGCATTAGTGTTTCCTGCCAAAACGAGCGCTCGCAATTGCAGAATAAAGAAACGGCCATGAAAATTTTGAAGGCTAAACTGTATCGGTTGGAACAAGAGCGTCTGGCCAAAGAGCGCCAAGACCTGCGCGGCGAATATAAATCCGCGGAGTGGGGCAACCAGATTCGGTCATATGTCTTGCATCCCTATCATCTGGTCAAAGACCATCGCACCGACTTTGAGTCAACCGATCCCGAGAGCGTGCTTGAAGGGGAGTTATTGCCACTGTCGGAAGCGTATTTGAGGTGGCTTAAGCAGTAGTGTAAAACGCAAAACGAAAAACTAAAATAATCGATTCGCCACGGCGACACAGCTATTTTAAACTTTTCGTTTTTAGCTTTTATTTTATGAGAGTCTTTCTGTCAAAACAATATTTTGAAATTCTCGATTACCTCCATCAAGGTAAGACTTTAGTTTTTCCAACCGAAACCACCTACGGCCTCGGGTGCGATGCGACGAATCAAGAAGCGGTTGATGCTATTTTTGGAATTAAAGGACGCCCCAGTGACAAACCTTTATTGGTGGTGGTGCCAACGGTAGAAAAAGCGCGTGAATACATATTGTGGAACGATGCCGTAGAAACATTGGCGACTCGATTTTGGCCAGGGAGCCTTACGATTGTCGGTGAATACAAAATTGATCCTAACGTCCCGCCGCTTGCCCGAGGAGTGGTGTCACCAGGCAGCACGGTAGCAATTCGTGTTACTCGTTTTCCTTTCCTGCAAGAACTTACTACCCGGTTCGGTCGCCCGGTTGTTGCTACCTCCGCCAATCTTTCCGGAGCAGGTGAGTTGTATGACCCGCGAGAAATCGAAATGATGTTTGCTGGAAAAAACAGTCAACCTGATGCGCTCGTTGATGCTGGCCTTTTGCCGCATGAATTACCGACAACAATTGTGAGTGTGATTGGCGGAAAAATGGAAATTTTAAGGCAGGGTAGTTTACATATCGAATGATATGCCTCATTTTCTTTCTCCTGAAGAACTCGAACGCCTATGCCGGAGCTATGGCCTGACGCCTTCTCGCCGCTATGGCCAGAATTATTTAATCGATCCCGCGCCCATTGAGCGCATGCTTGCCGAGGATTTGGGGGCAGGGGATACAATTGTTGAAATTGGTCCAGGATTTGGCGTCCTCACCTTGCCGCTTGCAGAAAAAGTTGGCAAGGTTGTCACCTACGAAATTGAAAAAAAGTTGGAACCGTATTGGAAAAAACAGCAAAAACAACATCCAAATATTGAAATAGTCTGGGGGAATGCCCTGCATCAATTTGTGCCACCATCAAAGTACAAGGTGATTGCCAATTTACCTTACCAAATCACGTCGCCGGTTATTCGGATGTTCCTGGAAGCCAAGCAGGCGCCGGAAAGCATGGTATTTATGGTTCAGCACGAAGTTGCTGAGCGTATTTGTGCAAAGCCCGGTGACATGTCGCTCTTGGCGGTGTCCGTGCAGTATTATGCGGAAGCTGAATACCTCCTCAAAGTTCCGCGGGCTTCGTTTTGGCCAGTGCCCGGGGTCGATTCCGCCCTTATTAAGATAACTCCATTTAAGCGGGAGCGGGACGAAATTTTTGAAGCGGTTGTATTTAAGATTGTTAAAGCTGGTTTTGCCAGCCGTCGCAAACTTTTGTTCAAGAACCTAACGCCGCTCTTTAAAGAAAAACCTGCGGGCACGCTCCAGGCTATTTTTGATAAGCTTGGACTAACGCGCAACGCCCGAGCTCAAGAAGTGCCTCTTGCTGCATGGGTTGAGCTAGCCAAGCAGTATGAGTCGGTCTAAGTGCGTTGTTATCCACTTACTTCTTTCTTAAAAATGTGCTATAGTCACCGCACATTCATTTTAACTTCGTGGGCGTTGTATGGTGGAAGCGCCAGAGAATTTTAGTCGTACCGGAAGCTTTACTCGCGAGCAGAGAATTGGGTTTTCCCTCCTGCTTGTTTTTGCTGTTCTTGCTGTTGGTTTAGGTTTCTTACAGATCCGCAACACGCTCTACGCACCTTTTGCTCTCACAAGCACAGTACCAACGACATTAAAAAACGATGTTAATACTCCCGATGCGTTACGGTACCGCGATACGGATCACGATGAACTTAACGATTTTGACGAGCTCTATGTGTATAGCACGAGTCCGTATTTGTATGACACTTTTAGCTATGGCTTAAGTGATAAAGAGGTTGTGGCCAAAGGATTAGCGCTTTGCCCCAAAGGGCAATGTAATGATGCAACCACCGTTTCTTCATCGGGTGTTGTTTCTTCTACGATCCCTACTGAGCCCGAACAGCCTGATGGTCTGACACCCGCTGCTTTTGCTGCTGCCCTGCAGGATCCCGCTCAAATCCGTGCCATGTTAATCCAGGCGGGCGTCAATGAAGAAGACTTGAAAAAAATTTCCGACAAAGACTTGCTCGCCACAGTAGCGGAGGCAATGAGTTCGTCAAGCACGCTCGATGCCTTTGCAGCTCTTGAAGCGAGTTCAACCAGCACACAACCTTAATTTCACTTGACTCTAGGCCAGGTATGTCTATATTTAAAAAAATAGGTTTAGCCGGTATTCTTGCGGTGGTTGCTTTTGTCAGTGTGGTTGGGTCATTTGGTTTCCCTGGGACGGCCAAAGCGACTATCCCTGTTGTAGTAACAACAGACGTGGTGGCTACGACTTTTAAAGTCAAAGATGAAATTTTGGAAGGCCTTAAAGTAGCTGTCCAAGCGGCGGCTGGTACGGTTGTGTCGTATGTCTTGCGTAAAGTTGCTTATGATTCGGCTGTCTGGCTTGCCTCTGGAGGCAAGGGCCAAAATCCATTTGCTCAGACCAAAAGTTTTGGTGATTACCTCAAAAATGTTGGTAATGATGCGCTTGGGCATGGTATCGAAGAATTAAGTAAAGGAGCTGGTTTTAACTTGTGTAGCATTCCTGATCCACAGCTTGATTTAGCAATGAAGGTCGGTATCCGTGTTAATTTGCCGAGTGGTGGAACGGGGGATCCTACCCGCAAGCCAGCATGTACTTTTTCGGATTTTCAAAAAAATTGGAGTGCAGAGGCCTGGAGAAGCAAGTTCAGTTCGGTAGGCGGTTCCATCGAGCAGCAGTTTAATTCTGCCTTCCAGATCGATGAGACTGGACTTGGTATACAGCTTGCCGCTTCCTCTAAGATTAGCCAGCAAGCTGCGAGAGCAGTTGGTGCCGCAGATTCCGAACGTATCGCTAACCAGGGTTTTGTTGATAAAAAAACCAATATCTCTGGTGATATCCAAACTCCTGCCCCATTAATTGCAGAAGAGTTTAAGGCTACCGGAAATGCCCGCCAGGTCGATAAGAGTGGCGACCAGATCACCGCGGCTATTAATTCCGGCAACTATAAAAATCTTCCAGGTGCCCTGGCAAATTTCTTCCTCAGCACTTTGGCTGGAACAGTACTTAAAAATTTCCAACAAAAAGGCGTGTTGCCATTTGGTTTGTGTGTTGGTGGAGTTGGTGGCGAAAGTTGCGCCTCAATCAACAGCGCGGTCACAAGCTTTAGCGATAGCGGCGTTACAAGTGGTCGCCGTCAGGCTGAACAGCTTTTCAGTGGTTTCTTAGCTGTCCGTACTAATACAGTTAATGAATATGACATCCTGGGTCAGCTAAGTAGCTGTCCGGATGCGGCTGGCCTCTACAACTGTCGCGCAGACGCTGGTTTGGTGCAGGCAGCACAAGAAATTGGCAACGGTAATCCAACGACAATCCAGGAAGCAATTGACAAGGGGTGGCTGCATGGTGAATTTAAGCTTATCCCGCCAAGCCGTGCCGAAGATAATTCTGATAAGAATTGTTATTTGAATGCCTATTGCTATTCAAACCTGAAAGTCCTTCGCCAAGCCCGAATCATTCCGCTTGGGTTTGAGCTTGCAGCCGCTAAAAGCGATCCTGACCAGCCTTGGACGCTCGGCCAAGTAGTGAAAGGCTTTAATGATTGTAATTATATTAAGGATCCGCAGGGTAAGATCGTCGGTGTTACGTATGACCCTATTACCAAACCTTTCTGCCACCTCATCGATCCAGATTGGGTAATCAAGGCTCCTGCCGCCCGCTGTAACGCCCTCGGTTTTAGCGCTAACTTGCTCAGTTCCGATGCTCCTGACCGTCTCGAAGACTGTGCTGACCTGTCAACTTGTGTCGCTTATAATAGCGATGGTAGTTGCAGTAGTTACGGTTACTGTGCGCGCGAGAAAAATACCTGGCGCTTTAATGCGGACAGCTGTGATGCACAATTCCGTACCTGCCGCTCATTCGTAGATGCCAGCGGTGCGCAGCGGGCTTATGTTTACCGCAGCCTCGACACCAGTGTTTGTACAAAAGATAATGTCGGCTGTACTACGTATAGCTTGTCGCAAGATAGTGCAGGCAACTGGCAGGATCCAGCTGGCCCTGATAGTGCTGTTGGATATGTAAATAACGGTGCTTTCTTCAATAATAAAGTCTCTACCTCCTGTAGCGCTAATTCAGCTGGTTGCTCTGCCTTTAAGATCGCTGGTGCAACAAATAATCAGAACAGTCTGTATCTCAAAAAAGCTCCGGACTATTTAGGTTGTTATGACAGTGATCCAAGTACCCGAAAAATTGATTGGGCCAACACGACAGCTGATCTCGCCAGGATTACACCAAAGGCACAATGTAGTAATTATGCCGGTGCTTGTATTGCGGATGAAGTAAATTGCAATTGGTACACTTCAGCCCAGGGCGGCAGCAAAATTCCTGGCCGGTTTAAAGCAGCTGAGGTGGTCGATAAACAAATTGTCTGGAATGACCAATGTGATGCAAAATGTGTCGGCTATGCCAGTTATCGCGAAATGCCAAGTAATTATTCGCTTGGCCAGGATGTTGCATATATAATTCCTGCTTCTGGTTCTTCCTGCAGTGCCCAAGAAGAAAGTTGCAGCAGTTTTACCAACCTTAGCACGACACTTGGTGAGGTAGAAAATGTCGAACATTATTCATATCTCCGCCCTTGCGCCACACCAGACGTAAATGTTCAGAAAAACTTTATTACCTACGAGGGTTCTACGGTCGGTGGTTACCAATTAAAAGTCTTTACCTTGGTTAAAGATGAGACAGGTGGACCAAAGTATTTTTATCGCACAGAGAGTGATGCCGATAATTATGCCCGCCAGTGCAGTGAGGCCCTCTATAAGAGCGGCAAAGCAGACCCAGACTGCCGACAGTTTAACGATGATGAGGGTAATGTTTACTACCGTTTACTCGCCAAAACCATCCCGGTTTCTAACTCGTGTACACCGTACCGTTTAAATAACAGCGAGCTCTTGCCGACATCATATGATCAGGCTACGTGTGCTACTAAGAAGGGTTTTTGGAACAATAACCAATGTCAACTCTGTTTGCAGGGTGGTGAGTACCAGAACGGTTCTTGTTTCTACTACGGTTTGCCAGATGGTGTTCAAAATACAGCGGGCACCAGTAAATCTTGCCAAGCGTCGGCCAACACGTGTCGTGCTTATAAAGGGAATGCCGGTAACAATATTAAGGAAGTATTTAATGACACTTTTGAAGGTACGACTGCTCCTGTTTTGACCCCGTGGAAACCAGCTGCCGTGCAACTTTCGAGCGAATCTACCCGCGTTGGCGAGCATTCTTTGGGCTACCTTGGAGCAGCGGCTCTGACGCGCGACATTAATGTGGTCCCGAGTAAGAGTTACGACCTTACGTTCTGGGCAAAGGGTGACGCTCAGTCCTTAACTGTCAGCCTGGCTTCGACCGAGGGTAATTACTCCAAAGATTTTGGTGCAGTTGGGGTGGGGGATACCTGGAATTATTATCGCTTGGGGCCGATCGAATATGGTGGAGCCGGGACACTAGGCCAATTGGTTTTCAAAAATCAGGGCAACGCCAAATTATATCTCGATAACATCCGCCTCGTCGAGGTTACTGATTATATTTATCTTGTTAAGAACAGTCTTAAAGTGGATCCGGTTTGTGACAGTAACGTGAATGACAATTTGCCTGGCGAGGCTTTGGGTTGTATGCAGTATAAAGACCCGAGCAATAAGACTTTTGCTTTGACAGGTTTTAACTACCTTTGCCGTGAAGGTGCGATTGGTTGTACGGCCTTGTTTGATACCCAAAATACTCCTGCCGACGCTGGTCCTAAAGCCTTCAATGTTTGGCTTGTCGGCACCGGCGGAACAAAAGTTGAAATCCAACTTGGCAATGATACGGTTTCGTGTCAGATTCCTGTCGGACAGTCAGGGTGTTATGTCAATATCAGCGGCCATGAGGCCAGTGAGATTATCCAGGTTGCCGGAGCAGGCAGTTTTGTAAAATCAACCGTCTATGTACCAGCTGATACTCCAGCGACAACGCCTGTGTATCTCGTTGCTAACCAGGCTGCTTCCTGTAATGTTGCTGATCTTGGTTGTACATTTGCGGGTGTCCAGAAATCAACCCCAACGGGTCTCCAATACACCACGGCTTTGGTTAAAAACGATCCGGCCGCGTATGAAACAACACTTTGCCAGAAAGAAGCAGTAGGTTGTTCGGCGTTCGGCAGTGCAACGGGTGATTCATATTTTAAAGATCCGCTGGTTACCGGTCAGAAGATTTGTACATACCAGGCTGATGTAAACGTAAAGGGTGTAAAATCTAGTGGCTGGTTCTGGAAAGGGGTTGGTATCTGTAGCAACAACAGCGGCAAATTCTGTTCTGCCAATGCTGATTGTGGCACTGGTGCGACCTGCCAGGGTGTAGGAGCGCAGCCGTGTTATGCAGATTACGTCCAGCAGGGCAATAATTATGGCCTCTGGTCGTATGGTGATGGCGCTAAATATCAAAACTTTGTTGGTGAGTGTCCGGCTGCCCAAGATAAATGTACTCAATTTGTTGATCACAATGATAATGATCGTTCTTACTATTATATTAAAAACGAAAAGATTGATGGAGCGGAATGTAATGGTACGGTGAGTCAGAAGAAAGGCTGTGCGTTGTTTGACGAACCTGATAATCCAAATAAATACTGGTCAAGCAAGGCGACGTATGCTGCCAGCCAGGAGTCTCAGGATGCCCTCGTCAAACCGGTTGACGGCTCTACTGCTAATCCAGCGGATGCTAATATCATTATTAAAGTTGACCACGATCGTACCTGTGGCGAATGGCTCCAGTGCCGTTCTAGCCATCGTGTTTGGGATGATAAAACCGGTAAATGGAAAATAGTCTGTGATGATATCGGCCGCTGTGATCGTGCCCCAGAAAACCAAGCCGAAAGTAATATAACCAATTGCGCCAGTTGGGTTGAAGGTGGTGGGGAATATTCTGGCCAGGTATTAACTCCTGAACTATATACCCAGCGTGATACAAGTTGGGCGGGTATGGATTTTACCGGCTGGTCTATCCCAGGTATCTTCCCAGTTGAAGAGCTGGCTCAGGTAAATATTAGCGGCCAAAGCGCTAATCCCTTGTTCCGTTTGGTGCGAAGAATACCATGCGGTAATACGAATTGTGTAGACGCCGCAGCACCGAACGACGCATCGTGTAAAGAAAATGATAAGGTTTGTGGTCAAGGCGGAATTGGTATTTGTTTGAATGGCCTCTGTTTACAAAACCCTGATGGCACGATTGGCGAGGTGGTTAAGAAGTCTCCGGCTGAAGCCTGCCGTTTGTATCCTGAAAAGGATTCGCCGTTCCCTAATACGACGGTGATTGGAAAAGCAATTTCTCAGTTTAGTAATGCCAAGTTCTGTAGTGAAACCAATGGTTTTACCTCTGACCCAAGTGTATCCGGGGCGTGTGATTGTAACTATACCAAGGTTACCTACGGTGATGGTGCGCTCACTAAGTATTGGAACTACCAGAAACCAAATACGCTTGATGCTGCTGCGGTACCAGGAAGTAACTTAAAAGTCCCCCAAGGTATTTGTCAGGGTGGTTTTAAAGAAGGTTCAGCTTGTAGCGATGATGAAGGTTGTCAGATGACCGGCAAGACGCCTGGAACATGCCAAAAACAACGTCGGAACGAACAGCTCTTAGGCTGGAAAGGTTTTTGTCTGGAACCGGATAGCTCCCGCAACGTGAACGCTGCGCAGGGTGTTTTCCCTTGCTTGTCTTGGTTCCCTGTTGACAGTATTATCGGGTCAAACGACATTAACGAGCAGCATCCTGATGCCGGTTACCAATCTCCTGCTGACTTGGGGTTGGCGTCTGGTCGTGAGTACTGCTTGGACGCCAACAATGCCGGTGGTGATAAAATGGATCCGGCCATGCCGTATCCAGCGAGCAGGTATTTTTATGGCCAAGATTTGTTGTTTGGTACCTATGAATTTTATGACAACAAGAAAATCCAGCAGTCGGATATGTATGGCCAATCTGGTACCTCGTGTGACTGGAATAGTCCATTTAGGAATGCTGCTACCTTTGTAGGCTCAACCAACCGTGATTTTTATCAAGCAACAGCAGACGAGCGCAAATTGCGTAAATCTGATATTGAGAAAATAATCATCCATACCCAGGATATTCGGGACAGTGAAGATCCAAATGGTGCCATTTTTGAGATTTGGCCAAATGCTGCTACGCCCCTTGACCAGCCTCAGACTGTTTACCAGACAAAAGATCATATGCAAGGCCCGGGACGCGCACTTACTGGCCATTACATGGGCAAGCCGAACGAATTCATTTACATGTACGGTAGTAAGAAGCGCGATGGAACACATGGAGAGTTTGTAAGCCAAGAGGGAAACATTTGTATGGGGGATGATGGCAGCTTTTCTGCAGAATGTGCAAATACTGGGCCAAAGGGTGACTGTGGAATGTTGAATGGCAACATTTTTGTTCCAAGCGGCATAACTAATCGAGGCACAAATCTTGGTGAACTTGGGTTTTGGAACCCTAGTGTCACCAACGCTACTATTGCCGACACCCACGCAGGCGAAGGTAATTGGCATGCCATCCTCTTTACGTTTGATAATGACGGAACCTTCCTTGGTTACAGAACCCTTTATCATGGTTCGTATGATGCCGGGGATGACCACTTTATCAAATACAAAGTGAGTTTTAAGCTTCGACAGATTTGTACTCGTATAGCCGAAGTCGATACAGTAGGTTCGTCCGATGATCGATCGATCCCTTGGACTAATCGTCTTTGGAAGCAGTCGCTCTATAGTATTTCAAGTAGTTACAATGGTGATTTCGGTTTCGCCGGTCTAGGCTATATGTACACCACCCCGATTGCACCTTTTGGTAGTTTGGGAATAGCTAGCATGAATCAAAATCAGCCGCTTATCATGACTCCGTTTGAGCCTAAAGAGAGTGAGACAACCTGTTTCCCATCGTTTGGGCTAGAAAATTGTAAGTATCCTTTAAGTATCGTAAAAGGTAATGCTGCAGTGCCGACGTATGTTCCTGGTTCGCCATATGCATGTCTTGGAGGCCCAAAATCAAGTTGTTTACAGGTGTTGGCTGATGGGACTGTTAAAAATGCTACAAAGGTTGGGGCAAGCTCAGCTGATTCTAACAATTCGTTTGGTTCGTTATTTGCGCGGGTTAATACTTTGTATACATTCAACTCCAGCAACGTTTTTGCGGTCACGAAAGGTGCGTTTAATGATAAAACGGCTACGGGTGATTGGCAGAAAAAACCTCGTCCACCAGTTGTGTTCCCTGTTGGTGCTTGTAATGCCGAAGGACACTGTCTCGAAGACCAGACTAAGCCAGGCATGACTATTGATAATGAACCACAAGGAAGAGATATTATCCGCCGCACCCCAAGCGCCAAAGTTGATCTGCAATTTTTCGTTGCCGCGGACGCCGATCAGATGCCTATCCGTGAAGTTAATGTGTTTTGGGGCGACGGTAAAAGCACCTTGCCAGGCCAACAAGCTGGTCGTAACTACCGTGGCTATCAGCAGCCAACATGTGAAACGGTTGGTGCCGAAAAACACTGTGTCGTAAAAGACCTTCAAGATATCTCTTGTACTACAAATGCTGATTGCACGGGTGGGCCTAATGGTAAACCTGGTGCAACCTGTCTCTTGCCAAATGATCCTCAGACTCCGGTTGGTAAGTGTGTAGTTCCACGCGACCTTAAGACTGTCTGTAGAGTAAATTCTGATTGTGTTATTGAGCCAGTGTGTGCTCCAGAGGCCTCAGCCCAAAGTTTTGGTCGGATTATTGATAAAACCTGTGTGGCTAATTATCGCTTGTTCGATCATGTGTACTTCTGTTCACGCGATAGTGTCGGCTTTAAAGAGGCTGCCCAATGCCCTGCGAACTTCCCAAATGGCTGTTGTGAATTTGTGCCAAAAGTACAGGTGGTTGATAATTGGGGGTGGTGTAATGGAAATTGTGCGGGTCGTGCTTCAGGGTGCTACAATGATCCTCGATCTAACGGTGTTAAAGAGTGTAGTGCGGCGGTAGATGATTTTGCCTTTACTCCTTTTGCCAATAAAATTATCATTGCTGCTCCTGCAGAGTAAAATGTCTTGAAGAGGTATAAGTAAAAAACAAAACCCTCTATTTTATAGAGGGTTTTGTTTTTTCAAAAATATATAAAGTATGTTGTAAATTTTTGAAATCTCCGTTGGCTCGCCTTCGATCCCCGGGGTGGGGTGAAGGCGAGCCAGCGGGTAGGCGAGCTAGGGCTCGCAGATCGTCCGTCCGAGCGGGTGATCGATCCAGAACTTGAGGATCAGGTCGCCCGCGTCGCTCCACTGCGTCACGTGGAGGTTGTTGATGGGGATCGTGCCCTCCCCGAGGATGCCGGTCAGGTTGACCACGCAGTCCACGTCCTTGAGGGCGGGGTTCGACTTGTTGGCCACGTCGAGCCACAGCTTGCCGCTCTCCATCTTGGCGCCACACTTGGTGAACGTGCGGTTGGCTGCCGGCATCAGCGCCTGGCAGCGCGCCGTCGTCATGGCGCTGGGGGTCGGCATCTCGCAGACCCGCTTCGTGTCCTCGCAGCTCTTGATCTGGTCGTCGCAGGCCTTCTTCGTCTCCTCGCTCGCCTTCTTCGAGTCGGCGCACTCCTTGGCGACGTCGGCGATCGAGGTCTGCGTGTTGGCCGTGGCCGAGTTCAGGTCGTCCTTCCCCACGGCTCCGCCGCAGGCGCTGCTGAGGGTGAGTGCGGCGATGAGGGCCGCGAGCGTGAGGTGGTTGTGGGGGGTCGGCTTGCACAGAGACTCCTTCTTCGTGCTCATGGTCATGCTCCTTCCGAGGCCGGTAACTTGCTGAGGCGCGGCATGCACCTCAGCGTTTCACGGAAAAGCTCCTTTCTAGGGTTGCGCCAGCTATATATTCGATAGTTGGCGCAACCCTAGAAGTGGAGCTAAGCTTGGTGATTGTAGCGCTAAACAACCGCGTTAAAAGGTTGGTTAGGTAGTTGTAATGAACAAAACGTATTACTATAGCTTAAATCGTCGTAATTTTGAAAAAAAAGTCAAGTGCTTCACTGTGGCCATACTGACATAGTTTACCTTATGTTAGCAATAATCAGCTGTGGATAATTCGTGAGACGGTGAGCCTGCTGCCTGCCTTTAGATGCCATTCCCGTGTAGGCAGTAATCCAAAAGGCAAGACATGTGCTACGTGCACTGGACTTCCCGCCTGCGCGGGAATGAAAAGCTAGTGGTAAGGAGGTGGAGCAGGATAAGCAAACCAGACTACAACGAATCGTAATTATAAAAAAATAGTTGATAGTCACGTAAGCTAAAATAGTTTGTTCCGTTATCCCCATCGATTGTTGATCCCCAAAAAATGTGGTATACTACGTTCAGTTTTGATCTTGAACTTTTTCTTGTGCTCGCGAGCGTCTCCATGTGTCTTCAGACGGTCGGTTCGTTTCTTCGTAACAGACGAAAGTTTGTTGCGCTTTTTTTGATTTGTTCGGTGGTTGGCCTTGCTATCAGTTCTGTCCTTGCGCTGCCAAGCTATGCCGCAACGGATATCGGTCGCTTGATCGAGCCTGCTTTCTGGTTGGAGCTCTTGGCAACTATCATCTTGGCCATCGCTGGTTTATTTATCCGGCTAACTGTTTTTATCCTCAGTTTCGTTATCACCTTGGGCGGCTATAATGGCTATCTCGATTCGGCAGCTGTAAATGTTGGTTGGGTAATGGTTCGTGATATTACCAACATGGTTTTTGTCGTTATTTTACTCATTATTGCTTTTGGAACGATCCTTGGTCTTGAACAGTACGAATGGAAAAAACTGCTTGGCAAATTTATTTTTGCCGCTATCTTGGTCAACTTTAGCCGTACTATCTGCGGTTTGATCATTGATGTTGCTCAGGTTGTCATGACCACCTTCGTCAACGGTATTGCTGCTACTGCTGGTGGTAACCTTATCAACGCCTTCCAATTAAATCAGATATTGGAATTATCCGCGGGAACTTCGCCGACAAAGTTTACGGCTACCGAGCAATTCATTGCCGCTGTTGGTGGTGTTACCTTTGCTGCCATGGTTATGGGTGTCATGTTCGTTTTTCTGTATATGCTGCTCGCCCGCATGGTTGTCTTGTGGGTCTTGATTGTGTTATCGCCTTTGGCCTTTGTGCTCAGTATCTTGCCGCAAACGGAATCATACGCCGGTAAGTGGTGGAGTGAGTTTACGGCTAACGTCATTACGGGGCCAGTTTTATTATTTTTTGTTTGGTTGTCATTTGTAACCTTGGGTAATGGGAATATAAGCCAAGATATTTCCGATAATTCCACGGCACCGAATCGCCTGGAGGGCTCAGCTGGTACTGATGGTATTGGTTCTGCCGTACAGGCTGCCGGTATTTCAGCCATTATGTCCTGGCCAAAGATGGCCAGTTTTGCCATTGCGATCGGTATGCTCATGGTTGGTGCCAAAGCTGCCGAAGAACTAGGTGGAGCAGGGGCGTCGGCGGTTGGTGGTGCGATCGACTTTGGCAAGACTGTTGGTAAATACGCCAGCGGCATCAATGCAGCTCGCTGGGCTGGTGGACATGCGGTTGATGCTGGAACTGCAGCCGCAAAATTTGCGGCCATGAAAGCCCCGGTCATTGGTGGTGAGAATTGGGTTAATATGGGTAAGAATATTGCTAGTATCTCTCGTGCCGGTTGGGCAGCTTTGGGTAAAAAACGCAGTGATTGGTCTAAAGGAGCAGAGGATTGGGCTCGCGGTAAAAAGGGTCTGGCTGGGGTTGGAGCATCTGTTGCTGCTTTTGCATTCAAGAAAATTCCTTTAATTGGTGAAAGCAGTCGCCGCAAAGCCAAAAAGGTTGAAGACTGGCAGGATACAGCTGAAAATTACGAAAAAATTGAAGAAGAAACATTTGGTACGAGCAAATTACTCGGTGGTCGGGCAAAACTTCGCAGCGGCGTGCTAAAGCATGCTGTTGAGAAAATGGCTGAAAAGAAAAAAGATGAAAAATATGCCAAAAAGGAAGCAGAGATGATCGAAAAGAAAGATGCGGCCTTCATGGATTTTGAGCATACCGCTATTACCGCCCAAGCGAATGCCGAGGAAATCAAAAAGAAACTTGACCGTGCTGAAGAGTTACAGGTTGCCGAGGCGAAAGACAAGAACCTTACTGATAACAATCAAACCCCGCGTTACAAGGAACAGGTGCTTGCCAAACATACCAAAGAGGATATTGATTTGGCGGGTAGTTCTGACTTTGATCGTACCATGCAGAAGGTAGCCTTTTTACGTGATCAAATTCGTGCCCAACGGACGGCTGTTGCGGGCTTGTCGCCAAGTGATACGAATTTTGAAAAAGAACAAGGTAAGCTTAAAAATTTAATTACCGACATGGCCTCGCTCCAGGCGTTTAACGGTTCTCGCGGGTCAATGTTCGGCGATAACGGTACACTTACTGCCCTGATTGACGCGTCAGGCAACTCGCTGAAGCATGACGCTGATGCTGATGACGTTGCGGCGCATCAGGCAAATGAGCTTGCCTCTATTTTGCAGCGACAGGTAGGTAAAAGTAAGCCAGAAATTGATGCAGCCTTAGAAGAATTAAGGCAAAATCTTGGTAAGAATTTTGGCAGCTTCATGCAGAGCTTCACTGCCGGTTTAGCTTTTTCTGCTGATGATGGTGCGGTCAATAAGGCTGGCTTATTTAAAGAAGATTTTAATGTTAAGACCGGAGAAAGCAATTTCCACGCTGCGGATATGAGTGATGTTAACGGTGACGCCAAGTGGCACGGTGGTAAACGTGAATGGTCTGTCGCGCAGTCCAAAGCTACTAAGATCCAGGGCTTTGGAGGCTCAGTCGATAATGCGGTAGTTAATGGACAGGTAAAGATTAGTATTTCGAGCGATGCCGCCCAAGATCGTATTGCCAACATGTTTGGTAATGTAACGGCTAACATTGTTAGTTCTATCGATAAGACAAACATTGAGGATTTCAACGATGCGTTTGCTAATATGGCAAAGGACAAGATTGAGAGCCTGCTCTCTAAGATGCTTGCAAAAGCAAAAGATCCTGCTGGCCTTGAAACACTGTTCAAGCGTACGAAGTTAAAAGAAATTTATGCTCAAAAGGGTGGCACAGACCATTATGTAGACCCACAAGGAAGAAGGATCGAACTTTAATAAAAATAAAAAATGTTCTTCAACATTCCACAATTTAAAAACACTCCAGCTGAAATCGCCAAGATCGAAGAAGATTTTCGCGGCCTTTCTCGGGAGCCTAAAAAAATGCAACTTGCTTGGCAAGAGCTTTATGATTTTTTTGCTGATAAGTCTGCGCTTGAAGACCGGAAGTATTTTTATAGCTTATTTCGCTGGTATACCGATCTTACCTGGAAAATGTTGACCAATCTCCGCGGTTCAACTGTAGTGGAGGTTGCTTGTGCACGGCAGATTCCTACGGCGTTTTTACTTGATGTAGATGTGCATTATCGACTACTTGACTATCTTGGGTTACGCACGACTGATGATGCAGAAGTTGGCGGTTGGTACAGTGATATGCGAAATGCCTTCTTAACATCAGAGGCAATCGTCGGCACGTTGGCCGGTAAAAATGTTACAGTTGTGGAAGTTGTTGAAATGGTTAAACGCATGCAGCGTCCGCAGGCTACCTCTATCGAGGCTGCAGAAATAGCATCCAAGATCCAAACCATCTTTTTTGTTAAAGATGACCCGTTGTTTGATGCCTATTTTTTTGCTAATCCTAATGAAACGGTTGAACGTTTTATTGATTTAGTGAATTTTTTCGTTGGGGTTGAGCCTGAAAAAGCTCCCTATGTTGTAAGTGCGTACATTAATCCGGATCGGTATGAAAATTTTGCCGCTGCCCTTGAAACAAGGGCAGATGAATCGGCAGGCATAGCTCCCCAATTTAGCCCAGAAACGCTTGCGGCACCAGCGACAGAACCGGTTCGTGAAAAAATTTCGTATGCTGAAATTAAGAAAAATGTCGAAGCTAATTTTACGAAGGATGCTACTGGGCAGTTTCTTGACCCGGGAGCAGTTTTTAACCTCCTTAGTAACCTCGCTGAAGAATACCGGGATGAAAAAATTAATGATCTCTATTATTTTAATGAGTCCGATGGGCAGTTCCATTGGAATGACGAACTTTTAGCTCTATAGCATGGCGCCTCTTACTGGACAACCCATGGTTACGGTGAAAAAAGCCGATGGAACGGTGGTTCGCATGACCCTCGGTGAACTTCAGGCGCTCAAAAAAAATCCTGAAGCCGTGGCTGCAACACCTGCCCCGGTTGTTGCAACTCCTGCAACTCCGCTTGCCAGCGCCAGTCGGGGGGTAGAAGTCGAAGCGATCATGAAACAGGTTGGCAAGCTTGCTTCGCCCGACAACCAAAATCGTTTCCGAAGCATTATCCAGCTGTATCTTAAAGACGTCCGCAGCCGCGCTGAAACCGAAAACGCTTTGGGGAGGCCGGTAGCGGAAGGCGGTCTTGGTTTAAACGATGAACAAAAAGAGCAAGTTTTGCAGCTGGCCGATGGTCACGGCTCAACCGCCGCCAAAACAGCTGCGTCAGCGTTTACTATTGCTGCCAAAAATATTGTTGTCCCTGACCTCGAAATTGGTGGGTCAGTCACGCCGCCACCCAAGAAAACACTTGAGCCTGCTATTGTTCAGGCCGCCAAGTTCCCGGCCATCAGCACGCCCTTTAATGCCTTCAAACACCCTACACATCAACCCTCTGCAGTTTTGCCAAAAAAAACATCCAAAGAGTTTGATGCCCTTATGGGGAGCGCCACCACAGCTGCTCCTCTAGAAATTAAAGATCTTATAGCTCTTAAAAAAGAGGGGGTTCCCCTAAAAAATCCACCTCCTTCTCCTGCGCCGGTAATGACCCGGTCTGCTCCGCGTCAGCCGCGCCCGCTGGAAGCACCGCTTAAATTAGGTAGTCAACCAGTGGTAAAACCTTTAGTCCGTGATGTTGCGCAGGTGACACTCGAAGTTGGTCCGGTTGATGAAATTGCCCGCTTTAACTTAACTGATTTTCGTCGTTTAGCTGCTAATCCTACTGAAGCAGCTAAACGTCTACAGGAAAAGTTCACTAACCTGAGAGATGAATCGATCGTGCTTTATTTGCAGGCTCTACATGCCTGGCAGACCTCGCCATTATATTTGGCGTATATGGAAGCATTAACCCAAGGTTTGGCTGAGCACCGTCCGCTCAGTGCTGTCCTGGTTGATAAGAACAAAATCCAGATCGCCGAGATAAACGCCCTTATTTCCATGGAAAAAGAGTTAACCTAGCCCTACCATGAATCAATTTACCGTTCCACAATTTATTGATGTTGAAGACAAGATTTTTGGTCCGATAACGACCCGCCAATTTGTAATTCTGCTTGTGGCTGGGCTCTTGCTTTTTATTGTCTTCAAATTAGCCGACACGCCATTGTTTATTGCTGCGCTGGCGTTGATTGGTGGTTTTGCGATCATTTTAGCGTTTGTCAAAATTAACGGCCAATCATTCCATTATTTTTTGCTCAATATTTTTCAAGCTGCCCGCCGTCCGAGCCGTCGAGTGTGGAATAAAAGTTATACTACGGGTGAGTTGAATGATTTGCGCAAAATGGTTCCTGCTGCCGAGCTGGCAGTTGAAGCGGTCTCGAAGCAAGTCCCAGCTATGCGTATCCGTAATTTGTCACTGATGGTCAATACGGGTGGTTATTATAAGGCTGAAAATTAGGTATGAAAAACAAACATGCAGCCAAAAGTAAAAAAAAACTGGTCCCGTCACAACTCCATCTTTTGATCGGCGAAATTAAGAATGACACCGTTATCATGAAAGACGGGACGCTTCGGGCTGTGCTCCTGGTTTCAAGTATTAATTTTGCCCTCAAAAATGAAGATGAGCAAAACGCGATTATTTCTTCGTATGTTTCATTTTTAAACTCGCTCGAATATCCGCTTCAAGTACTTATCCAAAGCCGGAAGCTGTATATCAAACCTTACCTCGACAAGCTCCTACAACAAGAGCGTGAACAGGTTAACGAACTCCTCCGTGCTCAGATCGCTGATTATCGCTCATTTGTTACCGAGCTGATCAGCCTTGGTGAAATTATGAGTAAACAATTTTTTGTAGTTGTCCCGTATGATCCAGTGTCTAACCACCAAAAAAGTTTTTGGACCCGTATTACTGAAGTCCTGAATCCTGCAAATGCCATACATCTTAAAGGAGAAAAGTTTTTGCAGCGTAAATACGATCTTGACATGCGTGTTCGCCAGATTGAATCCGGTTTGTCAAGTATGGGCCTTACAATTGTGAGGCTTGATACCCAAGCGCTGATCGAGTTGTATTATTCCACGTATAACCCAGATATTGCTCTCACTGAACACCTGCCCGCGCTCAGCGACCTGCAGGTTGAAGAGGGGATTTAATCATGAAAACATTAAAACACCCTTTTGTTCTGGTGTTTTAATGCTCTAGTGTTCCAATGAAGGTATGGCTTTTAAACCAAAATTTCTCAATAGTAAAAATGACGACTCCGCTGCCCGAAAAAAGTTGGCGAGCGAAGAAGGTGTGCTCAAAAAGAAAGAGCAGGAGGAGTTAATTACGCTTGAAGAAGAGCGGATCTACCGCGAAGGCGTTGTTTCGATCCGAGACCTGATCGCCCCGGCAGCGTTTAATGTTGAAACGAATTTTTTGCAGGTCGGCACAGTCTTTTGCCGGACTATTTTTGTCGTTTCTTACCCTCGGTATATTTCAATTGGATGGAGCTCGC
Source organism: uncultured Gammaproteobacteria bacterium (assembly GCA_964634875.1). Taxonomy (GTDB): domain Bacteria; phylum Patescibacteriota; class Patescibacteriia; order Magasanikbacterales; family GWA2-37-8; genus CAZECR01. The sequence continues at coordinate 6,567 of CAZWKA010000007.1, read as the reverse complement.
CGGTCATCAATCTTTCGATCACCATGGATATCAGCATGTTCTTTTATCCGGTTAAGTCGGAGATCATTTTAAAGCAGCTCAAGAACAAAGTTGGTGCGCTTGAAGCCCAGATTAATGCTGATGCTGATAAAGGTGCCCCTCGTGACCCGCTGCGCGAGACGGCGCTGCGCGATGTTGAACAGCTTCGTGATAACCTGACTCAGGGTGTCGAGCACTTCTTCCAATTTGCTTTTTACGTTACTATCTACGCCGAAACTAAAGAAAAATTAGATCAAATCTCCGAGGACATTGAAGGTATTTTCGGTGCCAAGCTCATTAGCAGTCGCAAGGTTTTGTTCCAGGGTGAACAAGGCTTCAATTCAACGCTGCCGCTGTGTAATGACGAGCTGATGATCTCGTTTAACATGAACTCCTCGCCAATTGCTGCCTCGTTCCCATTTATTTCAGCTGAGCTGACGAGCGATGATGGAATTTTATACGGTATTAACCGCCACAATAATAGCTTGATTTTGTTTGATCGGTTTTCTTTGCAAAATGCCAACATGGTAGTATTTGCTACCTCTGGTGCTGGTAAAAGTTATGCGATCAAATTGGAAATATTGCGTAGCCTCATGATGGGTATTGATGTTATCATCATTGACCCAGAAATGGAATATAAACATTTGTCCGATGCGGTGGGTGGAACGTACATCAATATTTCCTTGTCGAGCGAAAGTAAAATTAACCCTTTTGATCTGCCGCGGCCAACAGGCAAGGATTTTTCCACCGAAGATATTATTCGCGGTGCAGTCATTACCGTCAAAGGTTTGCTGCGTATTATGCTTGGGGGTATAACCACACAAGAAGATTCGATTGTTGACCGGGCCCTGATTGAAACGTATGCCAAGAAGGACATTACGGCCGAAGCTGATTTAAATACTATCCAAGCCCCCATCATGCAGGATCTCCAGGAAATCCTGGAAGGCATGGAGGGTTCGGCAGACCTGGTTTTGAAACTCCAAAAGTTTACCGAGGGTACCTTTAGCGGTCTCTTTAATTCACCGACTAACGTCGACATGCGTAACCAGCTTGTTGTTTTCAGTGTTCGTGATTTGGAAGATGAACTCCGTCCATTGGCTATTTACGCTATTGTGAACTATATTTGGAATGTCGTCCGGAGTGAGCGCAAAAAACGTATTCTGGTTATTGATGAGGCGTGGTGGCTTATGCAGCATGAAGATAGTGCCAAGTTTATTTATGCGCTCGTCAAACGCTGCCGTAAATACTTCTTGGGTGTAACGACCATCACTCAGGATGTGAATGATTTCCTTAAGTCACAGTATGGCCAAGCGATCGTAACCAGCTCGTCCTTGCAGCTCCTCATGCGCCAGTCGCCTGCAGCCATTGATCTGATCCAAAAAGTGTTCTTGCTGACCGATAGCGAAAAATATTTGCTCCTCGAAAGCGGTATTGGCGAAGGAATTTTCTTTGCCGGTCTTAAGCATGCGGCGATCAAAGTAGTGGCTTCGTATACCGAAGACCAGATTGTTACCACTAATCCCCAGCAGCTTTTGGATATCGAGAAGGCGAAAAAAGAATTTGATCAGCAAAACGCCCATTAATTCCTACTATCTAATTTTCTCCCTATGCTTTCCTTGCGCTCTCGCATCTTTATCATCGTTGGTATCGTTGTGCTTGTTATAGCAGTGGTAGGTGTCGCCTTGTTTATCCGCTCTCGGGCAAACAAAGAAACTCCCGGACAAAACCCGGCAGGTGACACGCTGCTGCCTCCAGACGGCCAGGGTGGCATCCCGACCGGCTCAACCCAACAGCCTACCGAAATTCCTGCGGGTCTTCCGGTCCGCCAGGCAAGTTCTGAAGAAATCCTTCAAAATGGGGTAAAACAACTCGCCCGTGTTTTTGTGGAGCGGTATGGTACGTATTCCAGTGATAATAACAGTCAAAACGTTACTGAGGTTCAGGTGTTGGTAACGCCAGAAGTTTGGCAGCGGATCAAGCCTCAAAGCACGACCCCTGCTACTAGTTTTGTAGGTGTTACTACTCAGGTCGTTACAATGGAAATGAAAGCGTGGACGCCTGATACGGCTGAATTATATTTTAAAACTGTCCGTACGCAGCAGAAGGATGGTGCGACCACCACTTCCCAGCAAAATATTACCGTTACCATGGTGCGCTCAGGTTCGTCGTGGCTCGTAAGCAATTTCGTTTGGGAAAAATAAGAAATAAGGAAGTCGCTCCGCTTGATTTTCGGCTCTATGTTTTTTAAGGATCTCCATAAGTATCTTGCGTCAGTGCTGTTTCCTGTTTTTTGCGTCAGTTGTTCGAGCGAGGGTCAGTGGTGGTGTGTTGTTTGCCAAAAACAATATCCTTTTTTAAGTGAAGTATCGTGTCCGGTGTGTAGCGTGCCGACTACTCAGGGAAAAATTTGTAATTCATGCAGTGCCGTCAGTCCGCTTCTTGGGCTGACGGCTTTGTTTAACTATGATGAAACAGCTCCTCCCGCCAAGCTTATTAAGGCGCTCAAGTACCAAGGGGCAGCGGATTCCGGACAGGTTTGGGTAAAAATATTCAAAGATTATTTGACCGAACACAAACCTCCGTGGCTTACAGCTGGCGATGTGACGCAAAAATCGGTCTCCATAATTCCTGTGCCGCTCCATCCCAAGCGCGAACTACGCCGGGGCTTTAATCAAGCACAGGTGTTGGGGACACATCTTGTTAGCGTGTTAGGTGAGGATTCTGGTGTTCAACTACTTGTTGACGGGCTTTACCGGATAAAAGACACTCCGCAGCAGGCCCGCTTAAACGGGGTCGAACGGCGGCAAAATTTGAAAGAAGCCTTTTGCTGGCAAAAGAATGTTGCACCAGAACGAGTAGTACTTCTTGATGATGTTTTTACTACTGGAAGCACGATGTTAGAATGTGCTCGGGTTTTAAAAAATGCTGGTACTCAAGAGGTTTGGGGATTGGTCATCGCGCGGGGATAAGCACCCTTGCCAAAAAGGCCTTTTTGAGATAGGGTAAAGGGCTGTATTCGGCCATGTCTAAGTTTTCTACATAACTTTGCCACGCTCTTTAAAAAGCAATAAACGGGACTGGATGTTCCTTTTATTTTTTTTCTGATGAGTTTTAGGAAAAAAGTGAAGGGAAACAGCCGGTCCCTTCTCGTCCAAGTCCCAGAGTGGGAAAAAACTGGTAATGCCTTGTCCACCCCAGCCCAGGAGGATTTCATAATGGCAGCACGCTTCCTCAACCCCTCCACTATGTGGGAGGGGAAACGAGATATTTACCAAAAGGCTGCCGTGATCGGCACCGCCTTCGCAAAAGGAGCCTGATCATGGCTACGCGAACTGAGATTCATCTGATTGGGATGGGGAAATTCCTTCCTCAGCCGATCCCTGTTGCGAGTTCGCTGCGGCGCTCGCGTCCCGCTCACAAGGGGAAGCTGATAACGGCTCCGAAGGTGTACGACCTCTTTGGTCCTCGGACAATCTGCCATCAGATTGATGAGAACGGCCAGACCCTGACCTACGAGCAGGGTGGTCGGAATGACACCCAAATGTGCGTTGAGGCGACTCAAGAGGCTATCCGTAAGTCAGGGATCCCTCTTGATGAGCTCAACCAGAGACACACCCTCGTGGTGCGTCTTGGGTGCACTTTTGAAGATCTGCACCTCTGTACGTCTTTCGGCAAGATTCTGAGCAGGGTGGGTTTGCGTAAGGCACATCCTCTTGAGCAGGATCTCGGTTGCGCCGCGGTCGCGTGGGGGCTGCACGAGATTCTCATCCATGCCGCCTCGCGCATGTTCAAGTATGTTATCTTCATCCTCTCGAACGCCGTTGAAGGCGTGGTTCTTGGTGATGAGGAAGTGGAAGAGCGCTTACGGATGCATCCTGATCCGTGGGCTTGGGGGTCGCTGGTCTTCGCGAGTGGTGCTTCGACCTCGGTTTTCAAGATTGTGGAGGTTGATAGTTCGAGTGGTCAGAAGCCGCGCGGCCTCTTGGCTGCGCGTGAACGTACGCTCGAGCACGAGCTCGTGACCTACGGTTCCGGTGGTTCGGGTAATCCTCCCCGCGCCTCGAACTTGTTCGATCAGCTCTATAGGATGAATGCCCCACTCGTGGGTGAGATCTTTGTCCCGTCGATCCTGAAGGCGGTCGAGGATCTCAAGGAAGACTGGGCTGTCCAAGTTGAGCCCGTTCTCGGCTACCCGTTCTCGTTCGATCGGGTCAAGCGCGTCTATTTCCACCAGGCAAACAGGTGGCGAATTCAGGATGCTGTCGATGCGCTCAAGCTCGATCCGCGAAAAGTCCCCACTAACATCGAGCGGTTCGGGAACACTACGTGTGCCAGCACGTTCCTCCTGCTTGAGGAGGATTTCGAGCTGGGTCTCGTGAACGAGGGAGACTTGGTCGTCTTCCTACTGGTCGGCGCCGGCCTCGGTGCCATGTTAGGCTACGGCGTCATGGTGATCTAATCACGACCTTCTCTTCACCCTGTCCACTCCTGGCCGGTGTGTGCTATACTACTGTCGTGCGCAAGCACTTCAGAAGTATAAGCGCACACCGGCTTCTTCTTTTTTCAGAAGAAAATATGTTTTCAATCGCACAACTTTCTTTTCCAGACTATCTTTTGCTCTTCTTAGGCATCTTCAATTTCATCATGAGTATTTTTATTCTCGTGAATGATCCTAAGAACAGGGTTAACCTTTCGTTTACTGCCTTCGCTTTCTCCCTCACCGCTTGGTCGATTCTTTTGTTTCTTTTCCGCAACGTCCCTATCCAATACGCCAGCGTCCTCATGCGCTCGATCTATGTTTCGGGCATTGGTATCGCTGTGACTATCTGGTATTTTGTTCATGTTTTTCCTGAAAAAAGGACTTTTAGTTTTTACCACCATCTTTGGGTCGTGCTTGCGACAGTTGTTGTCATTGTACTCATGTATATTCCGGGCTACATCGTGCGGGACACGCTCATGCTTCCAAATGGCGAAAGAACTATTGATCTAAACCCGGCTGGCTATTATACCTTTGTCATACCCTTTCTTTTTTTCTATCCTGGCGGCTTGATCCTTTTTTGGCGTCGCCTCAAAACTGCTTCAGAACTGCTTCGTCGTCAATCTAAAGTGCTTTTTTTTGGTATTCTAATCCTCCTCGTTTTTGGTGGTTTTTTTAATATTGTTTTGCCGTCGCCATTTTTCCATAACTACCATTACATCCATCTGGGTCCGGTTTTTACCTTCTTTGTTGTGTTAGCCGTAGGGTACGGTGTTGCCCGTCTGCAGCTTATGAACATGAAAGCTTTGGTAACTGAATTATTTGTAGTTGCTCTTATTCTGCTCCTCTTTATTGAATTATTCCAAGCCCAGAGTAACCTTGAGCTCATGTTACGCCTTGGCGTAATGGGGGCAGTTATGGTTTTTGGCAGTCTGCTTGTTGGGTCGGTGATTAGTGAAGTGAAACAGCGTGAAAAGATTACTGAGTTGGCAAAATCACTTGAGTCAGCCAACATTCGCCTCCAAGAACTTGACCGGCAAAAGACAGATTTTCTTTCCATCGCCGCTCATCAACTGCGTACACCGCTGTCTATTATCAACGGTTATATTGAGCTCATTAAAGACGGTGGCTATGGCAAGGTAGGCAAAAAAATGAAAGACACTCTTGATAACATGGATGAGAGCAATTCACGCCTTACCAAACTCGTTGATGAATTTTTGGATATTACCCGTATTGAACAGGGTCGTACTAAATTTACGTTTAAACCAACCGACCTTAGCAAAGTGGTGACCAGTGCAGCCGAAGAGCTTCGTGACCGGGCGGAACAGAAAGGGCTAAAAATCCATTGGGCTGTGCCTAAAAAGCCATTTATTATTGCCATGGATGACGAAAAAGTGCGTCATGTTATCTTTAATTTTATTGATAACGCAATTAAATATAGTACGAAAGGGTTCATTACTATCGCGCTTGAACAAGATGAGCACGGCATTACTGCTAAGGTTACCGACAATGGTATCGGTTTTAACAAAGTTGATGAAGCTAATTTCTTCCAGAAATTTTATCGCGGTGAAAATGTGAAAGGGGTTAATGTCACTGGTACCGGGCTTGGCTTATATGTATGTCGTAAATTTATTGAAACACACGGTGGTCGTATTTGGGCGCATAGCGACGGTCTGGGGTCGGGGAGTGAATTTGGTTTCTGGATTCCCCTTGTCCACAAAGAAGCTCCGTCCCCTGATGGCGCCGAAAGTGCTGAGCCAAAAGAGCCGATTACTTCCCAAACCTTTACCGCGTAACCTGTTGACTTCTCCGCTTGATTTGGCTACAATGTAAAAGTTCAAAAAGGACTTTTAAGGAGAGATGGCTGAGCGGTTGAAAGCAGCAGTTTACTAAACTGCCGGGCACGCAAGTGCCTCCTGGGTTCGAATCCCAGTCTCTCCGCTCTGAAAAGTATCTCAAGTCAGGCTCTGGCCGATCTTTCCTGAAGAAACATGTTGAAAATAAAGTGTGATACCATGGAGAGGTGTCAGAGTGGTCTATCGTCCAGCTTTGCTAAAGCTGCAGGGCTTCAC
>CAZWKA010000006.1:0-81926 GCA_964634875.1 uncultured Gammaproteobacteria bacterium | reverse complement strand
GCATTTACAGTATAATAAATCTATTAAAAATGTCAATTCCTCCATGATCGAAATTCCCGCCCTTACCCTGTCCCAGGTAATCTTTGTGGGATACCTTGTCAGTATCAACGTGATCGCTTTTTTTGTGTATGGCCTTGATAAACTCTATGCCCAGGGGCAGGCCTGGCGGGTTACGGAGCGAACATTACTACTCTTGGCGCTCCTGGGGGGAACGCTGGGGGCATTAGCGGGCATTAAACTCTTCCGCCACAAAACCCGCAAATCAAGTTTCCTGGCAGTAGTTGCGCTGATTATGGTAATTCAAATAGCGGCAACCCTAGGCTATTTTTCTTATTTTCATCCACTCTCGCCTGCCCTTGACCTTGGTTTTTGACCTTGCTATACTGTTTTTACTTTTACGGGCTTCCCGGCCCAGTTTGTAATTAAAGTACACACGTTATGCTGTTTACTAGTTTCCAAGACGACGACGATCCAATGACACTTTCTGATGACGAAGAAGAAATGGATAAAGATGACAAAATCGACGAGATGGACAAGAAAGACCCAATGGATGACGATGCTGACGAAGCTACAATCTAAATTAAAAAACTCCGGTTTTGCCGGAGTTTTTTAATTTCCTTTTAAGCGCGCATGGAGTACTCGCCTGTCTCCGTATTTACCAAAACTTCTTCACCTTCTTTAATGAAGATCGGTGCCTGGATCATCAGGCCATTATCCAGTTTAATTTCTTTAGTCACATTACCAGAGGCGCTATCACCTTTTACTGCTGGCGGTGCCTCTACCACCTTATATTTGATCTTTTTCGGAAGTTCCATGTTGACCGGACGGTCTTCGTAAATACCAATGACCACATCGATACCTTCTTTCAAGTACTTAGCGTCATCCCCTACCAAGTCGCCATTCATTTCAAACTGTTCATAGTTGTTCATATTCATGAACGCATAATTCTCACCGGTTTTGTACAAGTATTGCATGGTCTGAAACTGTACGCTGACGATATCGACAGCTTCACCGCTCTTATAGGTGATTTCGATCACCTTACCGTTCGAGAGGCTTTTCATACGAGTACGGGTAAAAGCTGCGCCCTTGCCCGGGTTAACATGCTGAAATTCAACCACCACAAACAAATCGTTCTGGTGACGGATAACAGCTCCTTTTCTGATATCTGATGTAGTTACGGCCATACTTTTGTATTAAGAGTGATTAGGGGTTATTTGGTCGGAAACCGATTGAAACAGGACTTCATTAATATTCCGGGCTCCAGTAAATAATACTATCATACGGTCAATACCGAGGGCAATACCCCCAGTTTCGGGTATGCCCGACCCCAAAGCAGCAATAAACTCCGGATCTACGGGCCAGGTCGGTTTGCCGAGCTTGTCCCGGAGGAGTCGATCGGCCTCAAGACGCTTGTATTGCTCTTCAGGATCAACCAGTTCACCAAAGCCGTTCGCGAGTTCGAGCCCGGCAATATACAGTTCGGCTCGCTCAGCATAGCGATTATCCGCCCGGCACACTCGGGACAGCGAACACATTTGACGCGGGTAGTCATAGACGAAGATCGGTTTTTTAAGACCCAATTTCGGCTCAATTTCATTTAAAAAAATCTTGAAAAAAAGGTCTTCATAGGTGTCATCCTCACGTATCACGTAACCCGTAGCACGTAACAATTTTGCCATCGATGCGATGTCCAAATAGTCATCAAGATTTACATTGAGATACTCCTGCCAGACCTGTTTCATGGTCTTGCGATCCCATTTGTCATCTGTCATTCCAACCGAGCTCGAGCGAGTGGAGGAATCTCTTGGTACCGGTGATGCCACAAAAGTTTGTTTTGCCTCAGACTCTAAGGGATTCCTCAATTCCGCTTCGTTCCACTCGGAATGACAGGTAAGCGGCACCGTCTTATCTCCATACTTCAGACTAACAATACCCATCTTCTCCCCAATATACTTAAATAATTTTTCAGTATCATCCATAAAATCATGGTATCCACCAGGTGCCCGATACCATTCAAGCATCGTGAATTCTGTATTGTGTGTTCCATCGCCAAACGCTTCATAATTACGAAAGCATTTAACTAGTGAGAAATTCTTGGCGTACCCAGCAGCCAGCAACTTTTTAAGACCAAACTCTGGCGAAGTATGTAGGTAGAATTGCTCAGCCTTTCCAATCGGATCATAAAAAGTCACCGGCACAGGGTGTAGATACGGCTCTTGCCCAGGCAACTTGACTGCGATTGGTGTATCGGTTTCGACAAATCCTTCGGACCAAAAAAACTCGCGGGTGAGGCGAATAATGTGACAACGTTCATCATAAATTTTTTTAAGCCGCGGATTGCCCGCAAGCTCTTGCCAGGTAGACATATATTCTATTCAAATTAAAAAGGCGTACCGGATTAAACAGTGCGCCATTTTAAGAGAAATTGCAATTAATTAGCGAGCCATAAACGGCATAAGTGCCGCTTGACGAGCTCGTTTAATAGCACCCGCTACCTGGCGCTGGTGCTTGGCACAAAGGCCAGAGCGGCGCTGAGGAGCAATCTTCATGTAGGAAGAGACGAAGCGGCGCAGGGTTCCGATGTCTTTATAATCAACGATAGCCTTGTTATTAACACAGTAGTAACAAGCTTTTTTAGTGTTCGTCGTATTTTTTTGATCTCGAGTAGCTGTGTGAGCCATAGATACGTAAATAGTAAAGATTTTGGATTAAAAAGGAATATCTTCAACTTTGATTTCTTCTTCCACAACTTCCGGAGGTTGCTCATCGTATGATGGAGCACTGTTCATGGCCGCAGAACCGCCTGAAAAACCAGTGTTTGTTCCACCATCCATGCCTTTTGCATCAAGCATAATCATGTTTTCCGCGATAATTTCCGTGCGGTAGCGCTTGACCCCGTCTTGCCCAGCCCAATCGCGGGTCTGAAGACGTCCTTCAACGTAAATTTTGGAGCCTTTACGCAGGTACTGGCCAGCAATTTCACCGAGCTTACCCCACATGACAATATTGTGGAATTCAGTTTGTTTTTGTTTTTGTCCGCTGCCGTCGGTCCAGGCCCGGCCAGTCGCCACACTGAATGAAGCTACTGATTTACCGCTCGGGATGGTGCGGAGCTCAGGGTCGCGGGTAAGGCGGCCGATAATAGTAACGCGATTAAGGTCCATATGGGAAAATTAAAAGTGTAAAGCGAAAAGTGTAAAATAGATGTGTCGCCGCGGCGACTCGAATATTTTTAACTTTGCGCTTTTAGTTTTTAGACTCCTGGGATAATATTATCACCACTCAAAATATCATCGAGCTTCTTGGTGATTTCAGCCATATCTAATTTTTTTTCTTCTTTTGGGGCTGGGGCAGCAACTTCGGCAACCGGAGCAACCGGCGCTTTCATAGCAGGTTTTTCAGCGCGAACTGGTTCTGGTTCTTCCATAGCAGCGGTTTTTTCCATCATCGCAACAGCGCCGTTGGCTTCACTGGAATAAGCTGTTTTCTGGGCAGCCGACAACTCAACACTAAAATGAGTTATCATGGCGCGCAAAACTTCACGCATCAAATTAAGCTTTTCTTGGAGTGGGCGAACTTTTTCTTTCTCAGCTTCAAAAGCAACGGTATAGAAGTAGCCATAGCGGATTTGTTTCACTGGGTAGGCCAAGCGGTTCTTGCCAAGTACGGTAAGCACGGCTTCCTGCCCAAACTGCTTAACAACTTCAACGATCTCTTGAGATTTCTTTTCAGCCTCTTTTTCGTCCAGGGTACCCGGCAAAATGAGGAGCAACTCGTATTTGTTCATAACAACTGTAACTAAATAAAAATAATAAGTGCCTTTTTTCGCTGGAGCAAAGCGGAGACAAGGCGATTGCGAAGACTTTTTTAGATAGGCGTATACTAACAATTCGGCTTAAAAAAGTCAATATCTGTGCGGCGGGGGATAAAAAAGCAAAGCCCCGAGTCCGAAGACCCAGGGCAAACGAGGTTAGAAGAGCTGGCACAGGGCTCTAGGCGTAGACGAAGGAACCGGCGCCGCAGTCGCCCCTTTCAGACTCGGGGACGGACCCGTCAAGCACCAACCGCCCGTCTCGAACCCAGAGTTCGGGCACAAGCTCAACCGTATCCCCTTCACCCGACTTGAAAACCAGGTCGGGAGCAGCCAGGAAGGGAACATTCTCCCCATCCATAGCTTGCACCCACTTGGGGTGGAGAGCGGCGATGAGCGGCAGCTCCGAACCCACCCCCCAGCGCTTTTTGGCCAAGAGTTCAGCCCTGACCTCAACTGCCGAGTGGTTTTGGTACAACCGTCCGAGCTCACAGACGATCCAGCGGAACCCTCCCTTTCTCGCCCGGGCATTGAAGCTCGGACGCACCTGGCTGGCGCCAAAGTGCAGCCAATCGAGCCTACTGGTTGCCTGGTGCCGCCCAAAGAGGATGTTTCCGTCATGGATGTGCTGGCAAGCCTGCCAATTGCGCCGAAAAGTTTCGGACGTAGACCCGGTTTCAAAGACAAGCGTCAGGCAGAAGAGGTAGCAACCTGTGGACACGATCGGACAGTCCGGTACCTCACCGAGGGCGTCAATCGCTTCCCGGGTAATCAGGGGGTCGTGCCACACTTCGCGGTTCAGGCGTAAAAAGGTTTCCCGCTGGTCAAGCGGGCTCGTGAACATGCCCTTGAACTTCAGGACGTCGCTCACTTGCAGCGCAAGATCACGTTCGTTACCAATGGCAGTAAGCTGCTCAATGGTAATTCCATGTCCTTGCAGCCGCAGCAACATTTGATAGAGCTTTCCCAAAGGGATATCGCCGGTCAGACTCGCCGTTTTCATGGCTGGTCTCCTTGTTGAGGCTTCCGAGAGCTTGCCGCACCCTGCAGCTGGCCCGTGTGAAAGCCCGCTACTATACTTTTTTTTAAGCTTCTTGTCAACCCGCCCTCTTGCCACTTTATTCTAATTTTCGCTTAAGCATGCTATACTACTGTCATCTGAAATTTTTTCTATGCTCACGCTCCCTACCCTGAAAAAGATCATCAAAAAATACGAATTTACCGTTCCACCAGCCACACTCCGGAGCGCAGAAGCTAAGGCCGAAAAACTTAATAAGAGCCTGGAGGAAATTTTGATTACCGACGGCGCGCTCAACGAAGATAAATTTTACGCCAAGGCAGCCGAATTTTTGGAAGTTCCGTTTATCGGGCTCAAGGGCCGTGAAATAAAAAAAGAAATTTTGAACCTTATTCCTGGGCCCGTGGCCGGCACCCACCAGGTGGTGGCTTTTGACCGGGAAAAAGACGACCTCAAAGTGGCCATGGCCGATCCGACCGATATTCAAATCATTGAGTTTTTGCACCGCAAAACGGGACTGACTGTCAAACCCTACCTTACGACGTTTAGTGATCTCAAAGAGGCTCTGCATCAGTACCACACCGAGCTTGAGGACGAACTGCGTGTTATCCAGGATTCTGGCGGAGATGTTGGCGCTCATGACCTTAAAAAATCAGCCGAGGAATTGCCCGTCGTGAATGTCGTCAACAGCATCTTAGAACATGCCGTCTACGAAGGCGCTTCGGATATCCATATTGAACCGAATGAAAAAGAAATTCCGGTTCGTTACCGTATTGATGGCATTCTGAAAAATATAATGACGCTCCCCAAAAACCTGCAAAGTGGCGTGATGGCTAGAATTAAGATTCTAGCGAACTTAAAACTTGATGAGCACATGATCCCCCAAGATGGGCGCTTTAAAATCCAAGTGCAGGATGAGCGACTAGCCTTCCGCGTCTCGATCTTGCCGGTATATGACGGCGAAAAAGTCGTTATGCGCTTACTCCACGAAGGCACCAAACCACTCAGCCTCGACCAATTAGGCTTTTTGGACGAACAGCGCGCCATCGTTGAAGCGGCTATTAAAAAGCCCCACGGGATGATTTTAGTAACAGGTCCAACCGGAAGCGGCAAGACAACCACACTTTATTCGGTACTAGGCATTTTGAACCAACCAGGGGTTAATATTTCAACAGTTGAAGACCCGATCGAATACCGAGTCGCCGGGGTTAACCAGAGCCAAGTTAACCCTAAAGCAGGCTTTACCTTTGCTGGCGGCTTACGTGCACTGCTACGCCAAGACCCCAACATTATTATGGTTGGTGAGATCCGTGACCAAGAAACGGCTGAAATTGCCATTAATGCTGCCATGACCGGACACTTGGTGCTCTCAACCTTGCACACAAATGACGCTCCAACAACACTGCCCCGCTTAATTGATATGGGTGTCCCACCGTTTTTGGTGGCTTACACAGCGAACATCATTGTTGCCCAGCGTTTAGTCAGAAAAATCTGCACCTTTTGCCGCAAGGAATATCATTTGGAAAAAGATACCATCACCGAGCTAGGGCGTATGTTTGACTTAAAAAAAGTTTTTCCCTTGCTGAGTAAGCATGTCAAACTGACAACGGCGGAAAAGCATCTTGAAAAAATGACTTTTTTTCAAGGCGCAGGGTGCCGTCGCTGCGGTGACACCGGATATAAAGGGCGTATGGGTATCTACGAGATCCTGGAAGTGACTGATGAATTAAGTAAAAAAATCACTGAAAATGCTGATGCCAACCAGATCAAACAATTTGCCCGGACGCACGGCATGTTAACTATGCTCGAAGACGGACTTATTAAGGCAAAGATGGGCACTACCACAATCAGCGAAATATTGCGTGTTACCAAAGAATAATTACCCTTACAAAGCGTAAGAGCAGAAACCCTTAACCTATGGCTCCCAAAAAGGAGAAGGAGAGACAATTATCACCGTTTGAGGAAAAAATGAATGACTTTGTCAGTCGCCACCTGCTTCGTGTCCCCATGATGCAAAAGATTTTGTTTGTGCATAATCTTGAGATCATGATCAAGGCCGGACTTTCGATCGTGGCCGCGCTCAAAATTTTAGCTCAACAAGTCGATGGACGCTCGCTCCAAAAAATCGTTACGGAAATTGGTGTTCAAGTGGAAAAGGGCCGTCAGTTCAGCGAGGTGTTAGCGGAGTACCCCGCTATTTTTCCTCCGCTCTACGTGAGCATGATCGCCTCGGGCGAAGCGTCTGGTAAAATGGAAGAAGCCCTCAGTCAAGTAACCACACAAATGCAAAAAAGTCACGAACTGACCAGTCGGATCAAAGGCGCGCTGATCTACCCGGCGGTTGTTTTTACGGCAATGATCGGTATTGCGATCCAGATGGTTGTCTTCGTTTTACCAAAGATCATTGTCATGTTTGACGACTTTGGCGGCGAACTTCCTTTGCCGACCCGGATCATGATCGCACTGGTCCGATTCATGGAAAAAAATGGTATTTTCCTTGGCATCGGCCTTATCTTATTTGTAATTATCTGCGCCTGGCTCCTTCGGATTCCTTCAGTAAAGCATGTTGTGCACCGAGTAAACTTGCACCTTCCCATCGCTGGTATGATCATCAAGAAAATCAACTTAGCGCGCTTTACCCTCACTCTCTCGTCACTGCTCCAAAGCAGCCTGCCGATCGTTGATTCCATGAAAATTGCCGCCCAAGTCGAAAGCAATGTCATATATCGCGCAGCGCTTCTTGAGGCGGCCGAACGACTTAAAAAAGGGCAACCGTTATCCACGATACTCCTTGAGCAACCCAACTTATTCCCCCCGATGGTTACCGGCATGCTGGGTGTCGGCGAAGAATCCGGCCAAGTTGAAAAAATGCTTAAGGAACTCGCCGACTACTACGGTAATGAAGTTGATACCACCATGAAAAATTTTGCTACCATTATTGAACCGGTCATCATTTTGGTTATGGGTCTGGGAGTCGCCGGTATGGCTGTGTCAGTGATCATGCCGATGTATAGCTTAGCTCAAGCGTTTTGATCATGAAAGTATAAAAACATAAAAACATTAAAACATTGTACCACTTGTTTTAATGCTCTCGTGTTTTCATGTTTTAATGAACTATGTTTCTCCACAATCCGATCACAGGGGCATTCGGCCTTGATATCGGCGACCGCTCAATTAAACTAGTGCAACTAAAACGACGCAAAATCACCCTCAAACAAGGCTCTTTTGTTATTAAAGATGTCCGTGAATTAGCGCTACCACCAGGGTATATTGTTGAAGGGGAAATTCAACAACCCGAAATGGTGCGTAAAAAACTAGCACTTCTCCTGGGCAAGGAGGGGACTTTTCCGGATATTGGCAGCCCTTGGGTGGTGGCTGACCTGCCGGAACCAAAAACGTTTTTAAAACTCATCGAACTGTCGGTACCGGGCGCCGAACTCACTACAGAAGACGTTTTATTCCAAGCAAAAAAACACCTGCCTTTTGAGGCGGATGACGCCTATATTGATTGGCAGGTAGTTAGCGAAAACGGCAGAGGAAAGCACGCCCAAGTACTAATCGGTGCCGTACAAAAAACTATTGCCGACTCCTACACCTATCTGCTTGAAAGCCTGGGGCTTAAACCGCTGGCGCTCGAGATTCAGGCTATTGCCCTCTGTCGCAGCATGGTGACAGCTAGCAAAGACTACGATGGCGAAGCCCGTGCTATAATCGACCTGGGGGCAACGCGTTCTAACTTGGTGGTATTTGATCATGAAACACCGCAATTTAGCACCAGCCTGCCCTTTTCAAGCGAATTGATGCGTGATGCAATTGCCCGGGAACTGAAGATTGATCCTGAGGCAGCCGAAAAACTTAAAAACGAAGTTGGCATCACCTACGACAAACGTAATCCACGATACCTCAAGGTTATTTCCTCGCTTACCGGTCACCTACTTACCGAAATACAACGAGCCTTAGTTTTTTACGCGGAACACTTCCCGGGCGCTAACCCGGTAACCCACATCACTCTTTGCGGCGGCCTCGCCCGCCTCAAAAACCTAGAGGCGACACTGGGTAAAGAACTTAAAGTTTCGGCCGCACTCGGACATCCGTGGAAAAATATTTTTGATCGCCCGGTTGAGGACTATGAGCATGACGACGGTCTGACCTTTGCATCCGCAATCGGACTTGCACTCCGGGCAGCCCGCAATCCTTTAGAAGAATATTAATTACCGGCATGCTGCACCTTAATTTACTTTCTGTCACCAAACGCACCAAGCTTGAACAGTTGGTCAAGTTTTTATTTACTAAAAATATTTTAGAAATCGTCTTATTGTTTTCGACGCTTGTTGGGCTGGCCTTGGCCTTGGCGTGGCTAACCCTGGTTGACCAGTCAAACACCACTAGCCAAGGCGCAGTAACAAATACTGAATACCTCGCCTACAATAATGATGTTAAAGAAATTAACCGGCTCATCCGGAGTACAGCGCTCGCGAGCACGGGCTACACGACCACCACCCCCAAACTACTTGGGCTGATTGAACAAATCCCTGGAGACATTAAACTGAGCAGCCTTAATTTTGACCGGCGAGCCAATACACTTACCTTGTCCGGCACAGCAAAAACCAGAAGCGCCCTCTTGCGTTTACAAGAAGTTCTGCGCGCCATCCCTTGGATCGAAAAAAGTTCCGCCCCCACGAGCCAACTTTTCACAGCAACCGATGTTGTTTTTGAGATTAAATCCACGCTCCAAGGCTTTCCACCACTCCGGCCAGATGCACCTACCACACCGAAACAGCCGACGAAGATCGAATAATTTACTACAGTATGAAGCTCAGCTTAGAAAAAAAGATTTTTTTGACCTTAGGGCTATTTGCAACCGGAATTCTTTTGGTTGTTATTTTGGTTATTTTCCCTATGACCCGACGGATCACCACCGTTAACCGCGAAAGTAGCGAGCGACGCGAAACACTGGCCGCAGAACATACTACACCGATTAACCTGCGCGAGATTATCCAAACTATCCGCACACTTAAAACGACGACCGCTGTCTACCCAGAACATCTTTTTAGAGCCGGCGACGAACTAACCCTCATTACTGCGCTTGAAAAAATCGCGACCCAACACCAGGTGAGCCAAAAAATCGAGACGGCTAATTTTGATGCTGTTAACAACCAAAAGGCTAGCATCTCGGTGACAGTTAACGGCTCATACACCGCAATCATGCGCTACCTAACAGATGTGGAGGGCATGCCTTACTTTATCACTCCCGAACAAATCACACTGTCTCCAGCCGAGTCGAGCAACCCAAGCCAGCCAGTCGCGAATGCATCACTCCATTTAGTCTTATCTTTGTATGTCAACCCTTAAAAAAACCGCTGCCCCGGTACGCCCCTATACGTTATGGAAAATTGCCAGTATCCTCGTGGTAGGTATTTTGACCGTAGCCACTATCGTCACCTTTTATTGCATTTACCACAAGGTCTTTGATACTATTGAAAACCAAGGAGAAATTGCCCGGCTGAATGCAGAGCCTAACATAACGGCCATTGATTCGCCCGGACTCCTGAAAGCTGAAGCAGCAATCGCCTTAAAAAACGCAACCCCAACCCCCTTTACTTCGCTTCGTAATATCTTTGTTTACACCAGCTCTAGCCCCATCCTGTATGACCCGACCCCCAACCCCACATCTTCCACCCCCTAATGTCTGGTGGTTTATTCTCGGACGCAATCCCGAATTATCCCAAGCTGAAATTGCCAGTGTTTGCCCCGCAGCGCACCTCGGGCTGGCTGGCCCAGTACTCCGCGCCGAGTTTACTGGCGAACCAGCCTTTTCTCCAACGAAACTCATCAAACGGCTCGGCGGCATAGTCAAAATTGCCTCCGAAGGTGGCCGCGGGCTTTCCGAAACTGCCCTCCTTGATGCCATTACCCACAATCTTGAAACCGTTGCGGGTAAGGCCGTATTTGGTTTGAGCTGGTATGGCACACCGATTGAAAAGACACCCGAAACACTCCTTGCCCTTGAACGGTGGGGCAAAACAATAAAGGCGGCTTTAAAACAAAAAGGTAGTGCGGCGCGTTATGTTGAAAGCCGTGAACCCATTCTTTCGTCGGTAACGGTAGAGAAAAATAACCTGACCACGCGTGGACGGGAATTTATTATTTATGAAGAAGCGCCCGGAATTTTTGCTCTTGGGACAACATTAGCCGTACAACCATTTGAGGCGCTCGGTGAACGGGATTTTGGCCGACCAGGACGCGACGACACCAGCGGAATGCTCCCACCCAAACTAGCACTCATGCTTATTAACCTGACTGGAGCCACCACCAACCAAACACTGCTCGACCCTTTTTGCGGATCAGGAACTATTTTAACCGAAGCGATGCTCCTCGGATTTAAGAATATAATCGGCAGCGATATTTCAGACAAGGCGGTTGAGGATACCAGAAAAAATGTCGCGTGGCAGGAAGACACTTTGGCCAAAGACACCCTAAATAAAATAAAAATTTTCCAAAGCGATGCGGATGAGCTAGCTGGCAAGCTACCCTCCCAATCAATCGATGCAATCGCCACTGAACCGTACTTGGGCAAACCTTTGCGCGGAAGTGAAACGCGGGCTATGTTGGAAGCACAAACACAAGAACTCAAAAAAATATATGTTAATGCCTTCAAAGCATTCGCCAAAGTCGTAAAGCCTGGCGCAATAGTTGTTTTTATCATTCCTTGTTTTAAATTTCAAAGCACCTGGCTACGTATTGCCTGCACTAAAGAAATAATAAAATGTGGTTTTACCACACTTCCGCTACTTCCAGATGCCGAACATGTTTTGTATGCTCGCCCTAACCAGCGTGTGGGGCGCGAAGTTTGGCGGTTTAAGAAAACTTAATTATTATAGCTGAACCAAGAAAGAACCCTGCCCTTCAAGAGCTGCTTGTATGTCTACCCTTATTGAAATCAAGAACGTATCTAAATCGTATTTTCAACAACCGCTTTTTTCAGAAGCCTCACTTTCAATTAATGCTGGGCAGAAAATTGGTGTTATCGGGCGAAATGGTGCTGGAAAATCAACCTTATTTAAAATACTGCTTGGAGAAGAGGAAGCGGATAGCGGCTCGGTTATACTCCATGATCGAGCACGCCTGGGCTACATCGAACAACACGATGTACTCGATATACACCAGCCAGTCATCGCGTACCTTGAAAAAACTACGCATAGACAGCCGTGGGAATGCGCCAAAAGGGGTGCTGATTTTGATTTTACACCCGTAATGCTCGAACAACCTATTGAAACTTTTTCGGGCGGATTCCAGATGCGCATCAAACTTATTGCATTACTGCTCAAGGATCCCAACCTTTTTTTGCTTGATGAACCTACTAACTATCTTGATGTCCAAACCCAACTCCTCTTGGAACAAGCACTCATTTCATATTCAGGAGCTTTTTTAATTATTTCGCACGACCGCGAATTTTTGGAACGTACCTGTGATAGTACACTGGAAGTTGAAAACGGAAAATTACTTTTGTACCCAGGAAATGTAACTGAGTACTTCGACTACAAACGGGAACAAATCATGATGAAAGAGGCGTACAACAAGAAAATTGATCGTGAACAAAAGCATTTGCAAAGCTTTGTCGACCGCTTTAGGTTTAAAGCAAGCAAGGCCAGTCAGGCACAATCAAAACTTAAAGCCTTGGCAAAACTAAAAAAACTAGATATCGCCGATCCGCTCGCCCGCGTCCGTATTGCCATTCCCGGAGTTGAAGCAAAAAAGGGAGTCGCTTTTTCTTGCAACAAACTTACGATCGGCTACACGGAAAAAACTATCGCCAGCGGCAGCACCTTTGATATTGACCGCGGTGCAAAAGTAGCAATTGTTGGTGCTAACGGCCAGGGCAAAACCACATTACTTAAGACGTTAGTTGGCGAACTGCCACCCCTCGGTGGAACCTTTCGCTGGGGACACGGTACTACCAGCGCTTACTACGCCCAGCACATTGCGAGCCGACTACCGAACAATGAACTGGTGTGGAATTATTTGCGTACACATGCAGAGAGCACCCTCTCGGATGAAACAGTCTTGGAGATGGCTGGAAATTTTTTATTCAGAGAAGCGGCACTGGAAAAAAAGATTGGCGTCCTCAGCGGCGGTGAACGAGCACGCCTGTGCCTCGCCAGCCTTTTACTTACCAAAAGCAATGTCCTTATTTTGGACGAACCGACTAACCATCTTGATTTTGAAACTGTTGAAGCGCTCGCTACAGCCCTCAGTGATTATGCTGGAACGGTTTTTTTCATCAGTCATAATCGTACGTTTGTAAATTCGTTGGCCACCAGTATCATCGAGGTCAAAGACGGAAAAATAAGACGCTATCCTGATGCTTACGAAAACTACATTCATTCGCTTGAAATGGGGAGCGCGCCAGCTTCACCAGAATCTGTAAGTGCTCATACAGATGCACCCACTAAAGAAATGGCCAGACAAAAACACGAAGCCCTAAAGCAACTTAAGAAAAGAAGCCAATCATTGGAAAAAGAAGTGGTACGCCTCACAAGCGAGCGCGATCGTTTACTTGCTCGCCAAGCAAAACGGCCTGAAAAATTTTTGGCGGCAGATTATGAAGTTCTGAGCCGAGTTATTCGTGAACTGGAAACTGCTGAAGCAGCGTGGTTAGCGATAGCCGAAAAACAAAATTAAAACCGACTGTAGAGGCACATCACTTAAAACTTAATCAGGTCAACAAGCAGGTTGTAAAATTTGATGTTTTAAAATCTATATAAAAAAGAAGAGCGACCCCCAGGCAGAAGCCGCAGGGGTCGTTAGAACACGTTTTTTTTGGGGGGGGGGCGAGCAGCGCTACTCGATGTTCCAGAGCACGCTGCTGCCGGTCGGCAGGCGAGCGCTCACCACCGTTGGGAGGGCGCCAGGGCAACGCTGAAACGTGCCTGTGACGCGGGTGCCGTACTGGTCGGCGATGATCTCGCTGACCGTGACGATCAGCTTCGATCTCGGCGGCCCCTTGCGCCGGTAGGGGGCGAGGCCGTACTTCGCCAAGCTGACCTTCAGCCGCGACCCCTTGCTCTGGTACTCGAACTCGAGCTTTGCTCCGATGAGGGTCACGAGCCCACCACCGAAGGGGCTCAGGGACTGGGGCGGAGGATTACGCAACGAACAAACGAGCATACACGACTCCTGGGTAATGGCTTGCGCCGGGTAAAAGCTGGTTTTTATAGGTACGCTACATACACACAAAAACCAGCTTTTGAACGTGATTTAGGTTAACCTTGTGGCTAAAATTAGCCATTTTGATATAGACTAAACAAAGCATTATAGCACAAAAACACTCTTTTGTCAAGCTTTCGAGGTAATAAAAAATCAATGTTTAAACATTGATTTTTAATCTAGGATGCCGTTAGGTATTCACGTGGAAGTAACAAACATCCCCGTCTTTCACAATATATTCTTTTCCTTCCAACCGGAGCTTACCACTTTCTTTTAACTTACCCCAACCACCGAGCGCAACAAAGTCTTCCCAACCGACAACGTCCGCTTTAATAAAGCCTTTGATAAAATCGGTATGGATGACTCCGGCAGCATGGGGCGCTTTTGTACCCACATTCACCGTCCAAGCACGCGTTTCCGGTTCTCCGGAAGTAAAGTAGGTAATCAAATTAAGCAGTTGGTACCCTGCGGTAATCAGTTTATCAAGACCAGTTTTTTCAACCCCTAAACTTTTTAAGTATTCTTTACCTTCTTCGGGTGAGAGGTCGGCAAGTTCTGCTTCGAGACGAGCACAAATTTCAATTTGAGCAACACCAGCTTCAACCGTTGCAGCGGCACCACCGCTTTCAGCGACGTTGACTACATACATCATCGGCTTCATCGTGATAAGCTGAAGTGTTTTTAGAAGCACGGTTTCGTCCTCAGTATATTCTAGCCCCCGGGCGGCTTTATTTTGTTGGAGCTGGTCGTATATTTTTTGGAGAAGGTCAATTTCCGGCTGCAACTCTTTTAATGCGGTACCTTTGGCAGACTTCTTAGTAGTTTCAAGACGCTTCCCCACTACTTGCAAATCAGCCAGCACTAATTCTGTATTAATGATCTCAGCATCTTCAAGCGGATTCACGCGATTATGGACATGGGTAATATTGTTGTCTTCAAAATTACGCACGACATGGGCAATCGCATCAACTTCGCGGATATGGGATAAAAATTTATTGCCAAGCCCCTCACCTTCACTGGCGCCTTTAACCAGACCAGCAATATCCACAAACTCGATCGTGGTAGGAATTATTTTTTTAGAACCAGAAATATCGCTTAATTTTTGCAAACGAACATCCGGAACTTCCACTACACCAACATTGGGGTCGATAGTACAGAATGGATAATTTTGGACATTAGCCTGTTTGGTGCGGGTGAGGGCATTAAAAAGTGTTGACTTGCCGACGTTAGGGAGACCGACGATACCGATTGAAAATGACATAACAATAATATGGAGTAAACTCCCACACTATACCTAAAGCACCCTAATACGGCAAGAGCTTGGGTGTTTTGCCGCCGTGCTAGTACTCTAGACATAGAGGAATTCTATATAAAAAAGAAAAAGTTTCGTCTTTACCTCATCTGTTTACTTCGAACAACCCAAGGACAGCTAACGGCACGGTTGCAGGAAGGTATCTGGGCCACACCACCCAGTTTGTTGTAGCCACTAGCGGCGTACCCCTCAATTATTGACTTTGATTTAAAAAATGCTATACTAATAACGTTAAAAATATCGGGCCGTTAGCGCAGCTGGTAGCGCGCTTCCATGGCATGGAAGAGGTCACCGGTTCGATCCCGGTACGGTCCACACACAACTAAAACCGCTCTGTTAGTACAGAGCGGTTTTAGTTTAATATTTTTAAGAGCGTTGAGGTCGGACAGTCGCCGACCTCAACGAAGGCGCACAGATTAGTGCGAGGATGCGGGCAGACAGTAGAGGTAGCCCTGTTGCCGGGGAATTGTCTCTTGCAGATGCCCCTCCTGACCTGCGGGACAGTTGATGGTAACGCTGTTGCCCTCCTGCAACTCACTTCCATCATTCGGACGGCAACCCAGCATCATGTCGATCTGCTGATCTCGATGCGTGGCCAACTGATAGCCGTCCGGACAAGTGATCAAATTCGTTTGCGTTTGTTTCGTCTGCCTCCTTCGCTGCCTCGCATCCGCAGGCAGCGCTAAAGACATCAGAATCAGCGCGCTACAAAAAAATCGCATCACCCCTCCTTGGAAAGGACTTAGACCTGTTTTCTGTCCGATATAGGATAGAACACTTTTGGTCAAAAAGTCAACCCCTTTCAACAAGCCTAATCAAAACTGACTATTACAGCCGTGGATGTTGGACTTTATTTTACTTTAGATCACTAAAAAGCCAACCTCACTACGAGTTTATTTTGTTTGACACTCGGATCTAAACCTGTCACTATTTTAACAGCCATTCGGCGATAGCCACAGGGAGGATTACATGCGCAAACCGTTGATCTCTCTTGTTCTCAGCGGACTATTCACAGGCTGCGCCCACCAGTGTTTGATCACAGCCTCTCGCCAGATTGATGCTCATACGGTGGCAGTTCTGGTGGTGCTCGATCAGACAGTGAAGCTCCGGCCTACCTTGACCGGCAAAGGCCTTCACTATGCCGTTCTTACCGGAGATGCTATTGCTGGATACCTATCGTGTTCCGGTAAGCAGATATCGATCCAAGCCTACGAGGACCGCGGCAGTAAGCCCGGGAAAGCCATCCACCACGCTCACGCATCGTGGTCGAACCCGGATCCCGGTGCCACGCTCGAGCTCAGTTTGGCCGCCGGCGCTTATCGCGTCATCCCCGGCTCTGTCGTGTTTTTGCAGGCCAACTGCGGCAACTCTCTCAGCGCAGACCTTCACACCACAGCACAACTCCGCAAGTAGTGCTGAAACCGCCGTTCGCTGCCCGATACTTTCGGGCAGCACAAGGAGCCCCTTGTTCGAACGGCCTCATCCCAAACAACTCAGCGTATGGGTTGGTAGCGATGGAGAAAGCCTTTAACCTTGACTTTTTGACGATTATAGTGTAGTATAAGCGGTTCGTTCTTTTTACAAGTCATCTTCGTAAGAAAGTTTTTTTGCCCTTAATTAATAGATTTAAGGATAAAAACAACTTTCTGACGGAGTATTGTCATGAAAGCATCTATCGTGATTCTTCTTACGCTGACAGGTTGCACCCTAGACGAATCAGCCATGCATGAGCTGCTTAACGAGCTGCGAGTGAATGCCGCGGGGCAACAGCCACTTCCTTTGGATCTAAAGCTTAGCAACAGCACACGGAGCCATGCCTTGTATCTGGCTGTAAACGGCATCGATACTGCCGACCCTCTCACCTTGCACAAAGAGAAGATGGGGCAGCCCGGCTATACACCGGAAGGGGAACAAGCCGGCAAGAATGGCGTCGTGTTCTTTTGCGGCTGGAGCTCTGACTGCAATGCAGAAGGGGCTCTGAACAATCTGGCCTACGGCTACCACGGCCTCGACATCTTCGACCCGCTCGCCGTGAGCGTGGGGATTGGCAGCGCAACGAACGCCAGTCCTCGACGCGGCGTCTGGACACTCGACTTCAAAAGCGGTAAACGCCTCGACCTCGTTGATGTGGAGTGGCCTCGCACCGTTCCAATCAAAGGCGGGTGGCTACCAGAACTTGAACACAATGTGGTCGAGGTACCCCAGGATCCAGCTGTAGATTGCGGCTACGAACTGCCGACAGGCTTCACCCTACGTGTATCGCTTGGCTGGCAGGCTCGAGAGCTCCTCCACACGCTGCTCTGGGCCGAGACTACGTTCGAGAATGGCACCGTTAGCTACGCTGACGAGAACGGAAAGCCAATCCGCAACTACATCGAAGACAAGTGTGATACATACGCCAAAACGGGTGTGATCCACACTTACTTCACGATTCCACGCAAGGCTCTTCCGCCGTCGAAGTCGAACGCCTATCCCGGACGGTGTATTCGCTACTTCTGGCAGGTTGAATACCTTGATGAAACAGGTGTGGCACAGACGCTTCCTCCTGTCGACTTCACGATTGGGACTAAATCATGTCCCTAATCTTCTCCGGTGCATCCCTGCACCGTTCTAATGAACACTGGTTTTGCAAGCAATGTTGATTAGAAAAAACAGTTCCTCTCAGGAACTGTTTTTTATTGCGCTTGCGTCTGAATTTCATTTGCGGGAATTGAAGAGGTCGCTGTGCTAGATTCAGTGCCGAGCTCCGTCGAAGAGGTGGTAGTAAGCCCCGCTTCACTCATACCCAGCGCTTCTTCAACACTCGCTGAGCTGGTAGCAGCTTGTTCCGGCGGCGCACCTGTTTCTTCATCTTTCTCAAGAAGAGCGTCGACCTTCTGAGCCTCTGAATCTGTAGGTGGAGCTATCGCATTCTCTTCGCGTCGTTTCGCTACCACAACCCAGTCAAACGTCGCTGCACCGCCCGTTCCACCGAGCTGCATAACCACAAACCCTTGGGCTGTTTTTTCACTGACATAGACACCACCGACACCCGAGGATGTCAGGGTAACACTCACTTTAAGCGGCGTCGTCGGATCAATTATTTCTTGTACCGCTTGATCAAAAATTATTCGCGCTTCGCCAGCAACTAGCTGCGACGAGCTTGAGAAAACAAATTCCGAAGCAGGCGACTGTAGTGCATACATACTTTGCGTTCCGACCGATGTGATTAATTGGGTGATAAAGCGCCCTCCTTCATCAATTGACCACGCATTTTCTTTTCCTCCAATCGAAGCCACGTTTAAAATTTTATTACCACGTAGATCTAGATTTCCTCCTTCATACACCAGCGAGCCGTCTTTTTGTGAAACTTTAAGATCCTCGGTATTTTCATCCAGATTAATTCCTTGAACAGAAACAAGTTGTTCTATTGTGGTTTGCAACGAACTAATATTTTTAGTTTGGCTATACGCCCAACCAGTCCTGATAAGCGCCATGACTTTTCCCTGTTCTGCCATAAGTGGATCGAGCGCGACACCAATAACCCCGACCATCTTCTGACTGTTATCAAGCGTAGGATCATATTTCATGGCATATCCCGGCTTTGATGAAGCGACGAGCAGGTCGCCTCGGTTAACTGAACCATTTTCGTTTACCACCTTAATCGGAACACGGCCCACCATTGCCAGGTTGGCTGTATGGTCAGTTTTTCCCCTGCCGACTACGATTGTCGGATTACTCGAGATAACCCCGGCGACCCGCCCATCATACGCTTCAGCGCTTCTTCGATAGGTGTCTGGACTATACGGGTCAACAATCATGACATCTCCCGCTTCTACAACATCGTCTGCAGCAATATCCACTCGTTCAGCTAAGTCACCAGGGTTAGTCGACGAACCAAACGTAGCACTTTGGCCATAATAATTACCGGCTGCGTTAACATCACCATTAGCACTAACTGAAAATACCGGTGTATCATGTGAACGAAGTGAAAAAAGAATACGGTCAGGAGTGCTGGTTGGTGAAAAATTCTGGGCATTTAAAATAAAGGCTTTTGCGTTTTCAAAGTCAGGAATACTAGTCGTGAGCAGCGTCGTCGTTGCAAAAGAAAGCGTGTTCATCGAAGTTGAGAGCAAAGACAGATTACCGTTCAAAGAAAAACTGTACGGGGTAGTAGTTGAGCCAACAATAATATTTTTCTGGGTTGTATCGATGGTTAATGCTCCTTTTACCTGCGAGCCATTCGCACCAGACGAATCAACATTAACAAATGTTGTGATCGTACCCATGCCTCCGGCAAAGTTTTCCATAGCCACACCAATCGTTATGCTTCCGGGCAATGCCTTGACGGCAACACCAGGAATTGTCGAGGCGGAAAGTTTATCACCAATCACGATCGGACCATTACTGCCTGACACCTTGAGCGGCACACGACCTGCGAGCGCCAAAGAAACTTTTCGCGTAGTACTGGTAAATATCGGGTCATCATCCGACCATTCAGTCAACAAAAGACCGGGTTTAGTTGAAACTATACCGATAGCTAATGGATAGTTAACACTATCGGCTTTAATTACTTTGTTAGGATTATTTTGATCGAGCGCCACAACTTCACCCGGCACCAAAGTCGCATCATCGGTTAAATATGATTCTGCAAGGTCAAACCCAGAGAGATACGCCTGTTGTGCGTAGATCTCTCGGGAATAAATTTGATAAAAATATTGGCCGCGCGAACCCAGTGAAGAACCTGAATACGCGACGACTTGCGTACACCCACCCGTCCCAAACACATCGCTATTCTGGGCACACCCCCGCCACAAGACCAAATCGCCCGTATCTTGTTTGTACATAAAAGCAATGAGCTCACCGTTCTGGGCTTTTATCAAAGATGTGCCACGGACATAATTAAAACCATCATATGAGCCAGCGGAGATTGGTTTAGCGCTCGTTTGTACACAGTTGTTATCTACGCAGCGGTATATAAAGGGGCTAGCGTCGGTACCAACAAACCGATGATAGAAGACCACAGGATTTCCATCTGCTCCGATAGTCATCGAAGTCCAAGCTCCGCCATCGGGTGGCAGGGCGTGAAACCCTACATCAGAATCAATGGTTGTATTTGACCATGAACTACAGTTATTGGACGCGCTACATCGAGCGACATATACTGTATGATTAAAACGATCATAATAACTAGCGACCGCCACACCATTTGTACCCATAGCTAAACCCGCAAAACCATTATACGCCTGCGCATTATTCATGAAAGCAATTGTTCCAAAACTAGGATACTCAGATGAAGTAGCGCAACCGGTACCCCGACATTTCCCGCCATAAAAATTTCCAAAGCTGGGATCGTAGTGAACCATAACAGGCAAACCATCGGGGGCCTGAACCATTTTTACGTAATACCCCCCATTATTAACAAAAGCTGGAGTACTTACACTTGAACAGTCTGCGGTAAAGCATTGTAGCACATAGAGCTGACCCGTTCGTTGATACGCAACAATCGGATTACCATCAACACCAATAACGACCGATGAATAGTAGCCGGTGTTAGCGGTTGCATCAATCGTCGTCGTAGTAACCTGAGAACAACTAAAATTATAACATTTAGCAAAACGAAGGTTCGTACTCGTTACACTGTAATAGGTCATTACCGGAAAACCGTCTTGACCCAAAGCAATCGAAGGCTGCACCCCAACATCTTCATCGAGCCCATCAATCTGGATGGGTGCATCCGACGAACTACAATTAACACTGGTGCAGTGAAGTATCATTAAGCCGTGTGTTGAAGAAGAATAATAGGCTATGATTGGAAAACCGTCGCCACCAACCATTGCGGCCGGGTTCTGGCCTGTGTCCCCTACTGAAGCCAGGGTGCTGCTGGTACTCGTTGCTGAGGCGGCAATTGCCGTTGAAGTAGCGACACCGCGTAGCGGCATGAGGTTCCCTGCAAGCTGAATAGTGCCGGAAGTAAAAATATTTCCTGAAGGATCAATATGAAGCCTGCCCAGAGCATACGCAGTGCTGGTATTAATAACTATACCCGATCTATTGGTAAAAGTAGTGGTTGCTGAAAAAGTATTGAAACCAGTAAAATTCTGATTGTCGGTCAAAGAAGCGCCGGCCGCAGCTGCTCCGCAACCAGTACACGAACCAACTGTCAAAGTACCAATATATCCATTGGTTGCATTAAGGCTAACAATCGTTGAACTCGCCATGGTGGTGGTCGCAAACGTAGACGTTGCACTTACTGCGAGCGTACCGGTTACCGCAAGCGTATACCCAGGTGCCAACGTGCCAATACCAACGTTTCCGCCCATAATAGCCAGCGTATTGTTTTGTGAGAGTGTGCGAGAGTTTGTATCAAGACCAATACCAACCGAATTGTTTCCACTTACTGAAATTCTTGAACCCAAAGCAATGGCGGAAGTTCCACCTGCGCTATTATTTGCACCAATAGCAGTCGAGCCAGTTCCACCCGCCGATGTATTACCAGTACCAATAGCTGCTGCCGAACTTGCTCCACTGACCGTATTGCTTAGACCGACAGCAAAGCCACCTCCGCCCGCATTAATAATATTACTAGCACCAAAAGCTGCTGAATACGTAACTGAAACGGTATTACTTCCACCAAAAGCAACCGAGCCTGTCTGGCTGACCGTATTACCGGTTCCAGCTGCGAATGCACGATCACCCGACACTGTATTATTTTCACCAAAAGCAGCTGAATAGACGCCCACATTAGCGGCATCCCACTGCGAACCGTTCACATAGCCAGCCCGGAATGCCGCTCGGCTTGGTATCCACATGAGCCGCGTACCAACTCCACTATACGGAACCGCCCCTGAACCCACATAGGTTCCAATTGCTAAAATGTTTCCACCATTTAAGGTCAACTGTGCTGACGGCGTTGTCGTTGCTATGCCTAGCGCCTGTGAAAAAGAAGATGTGGCACTAAAGGTTGTTGTGACTGAAAAAATATTTGTACCTGTGAATGTTTGGTTGGCTGCGAGCAGTGCCGCCCCCGATAAACAGCCACTACACGTACCGTTGACCACCAGATTTCCAATATTGGCATTGGCAATCGAAGAACTTGCCATGGTGGTGGTGGTGAACGTTGAGGTAGCCCCAACACTTAAAGTGTCACCAATCGCCAGTCCAGCATTAATGGTTGAAGCGCTGTTGGCGATAAAGCCGCTTGAAAAGAGGGCGCGGCCGTCGACGTCAAGCGTTGACGAAGCGTACACAGGGCCATTTGCATGGAGCTGGCCACCAACAGTGCTCGAAGCTGGAGCAATAAAACCACTGGTAAAAATACTAACCCCGCTGTTGGTTAGGGTACCACCAAGACTGAGATCGTTGATCCCGCTAATATTGTTATTTCCCAAAGCCAAGTTGCCAGCCAGAGTGCCGCCGGTTAGGAGTAAATAATTAGCGGCTGTGATCGTGTCCGGAATCATAAAGTCGGTGACACTGTTGGCCGGGAGCGAAAGTGTGCCGTTAACCGTGAGCGCCATGATGTTGGCCTGGGTCAGCGTGCTTGAAGCTATGGTCGAAGTGGTAAAAGTAGTAGTGGCGCTAAAAGTATTGGCACCGCTAAACGTTTGTGAATTAGCAATAAACGCTAAGACGCCTGTGCCGCTCAGTGACCCAAGCGAAAGGCCTGTTACAGTGCCGTTGATCGCCAGGTTAGTGATATTTGCCTGAGCAATCGTAGTGCTAACAATAGTAGTGGTGGCGAGCGTACTTGTGCCCGTTGCTACAAGGTTGGTGCTAGTAACACCATTAAACTGGAACCTTCCTTGAGCATCGCTGAGCGGAATATAGGCGGAGCTCGAGACAGTTTCTAAACTATATCCATTCAGGGCAAGCGCATTGAGGGCATAAGGAGCGGCGGTAATTTGCCGACGTGGCGACAAGGTTTCGGCACCCACCACAACTTCAAGGTAGACGTTAGTATTATTCTTAAAAATAGAAGGCTCGATCGGATTAGTGTCGGCATCCCCTAAATTAACCACAAAAATACCGCTTGAGGGGGTAATACTCAGAGCCGTTGGGGTAGCAAGGGTACCCGCTGCAGTATAGAGCACATTTCCGGCAGTTTGGGCATCGTAGAGTAAAAACTTGATATTTAAAGCCGTCGAGATCGGACTGTTGGTATCATCCAGGATTTTACCCTGATAACTGACTATGGACGGCGGTGCTGCAGGAGCCGCTTGTACGGCTATTTGCGAGTAAAAAAGCGCTCCCAAAAAAAACAAAAATAAGCCGATGGGTAAAAATACCCGGCTCAATATAGCGGAGTTTTGAAATATATTTTTTTGACCCATACACTAAGCCTAAATTCTGGCAGCTTAGAGTAGCTGTCAGTCATCTAGACTTGGGGACTATACCACAGAAAAGCAGAAACTTTAAGGGTCTTGAGCTGGTTCCGATTCAGATCCTTCAAAATCATTTGAACTCGATGTGGGCCCGGAGTCTGGGCTTGGTTCGGCAGGCAGATCAATAACAGTGCTCGTGGTCGAATTAACGCTTAACCCAGCATTATTCTCATCTTCCTCGAGGGTGGAGGTTGTGATACCACCCTCACTTTCAGCTGGCGGAATATCTGGAGGAGCTTCCGGAGCCGGTACCGCGGTTGAAGGTGGCACCGTTAAGTTATCAACAGCCGTAGTGGGAATAAGCCAGTAGTCAAAAACTGCATCATCCGCTGCGGCAGCATCAAATGAAACTGTAAATGCTCCTGCTTCCTTTTTGGAGACCCACCAAAAGTGCTTCGGATTATCAACAAAGGTGATAAAAATTTTAGTAGTGGTTGTAAACACAGCATTCTCTACCACTACGCTCGTTTGACCTTTAGCAACCATTGCTTCACCAATAGTCGTTTTTTTAGGGTCAGCACCTGGTGTAACCACCAATTCGCCGGTAATAACCTGTTCAACCGTGATACTCTTGGCTCGCATCCGACCTTCACCGTCAATTTCCCAGGTATTATTTTTACTGCGGACAACACTTACTCCAAGCAACGAATTGCCGCCAAGGTTTAGGTCTCCGTTACTATACCCAAGATTACCGGCCGAACTTTCTACACCTATTTTTTCAAGGTCAGCGCCCAGACCTTCACCACTGCTTGCCAGCACACTTTCAATTGTCGTTTGCAGATCTGCCAAGGTTTTGGTCTGGCTGTAAGCCCAACCTGTGCGAATAAGAGCCATTACTTTACCTTGTTCTGCTGTAAGCGGATCGAGTGCGATACCAATAACACCAACCATTTTGGAACTAACATCAAGTGCCGGGTCATACTTCATTGCCTCACCTGTTTTTGCGGAAGCAACAAGCAAGTCACCGCGGGCAATTGAACCATTTTGGTTGTTTACCTTTACTGGCACTCGTCCGACCATAGCAAGATTGGCGGTGTAATCAGTCTTACCGCGGCCGACCACAATGGTCGGGTTACTTGAAATCACACCTGCGACCGCTTGGTCGTATGAGCTATTGCTGCGCCTGTAAGTGTCTGGACTATTAGGATCAACAATCATGACATCCCCCGCTTCAACTTGGTCGTCCCCGGCAATATCCACTCGTTCAGCTAAGTCGCCGGGATTAGTCGACGAACCAAACGTAGCGCTTTGGCCATAATAATTACCTAGGGCATTAACGTCTCCGTTGGCGCTGACTGAAAATACTGGAATATCTTGAGAACGAAGTGAAAAGAGTATGCGATCAGGCGCACTGTTCGGTGTGAAGTTTGGTGCGTTTAAAATAAGCGCTTTTGCATTTTCGAAATCAGGGACATTAATTGTCAGAAGTGTTGTGGTCGAGAACGTCAGGCGGGCAAGCGACGGATCGACGACTGAAAAGTTACCATTAAGTTCAAGAGAATAAGGAGTACTCGTTGTACCAATGATAACTTTATCGTTTTGACCGCTTGCGGTAAGTGAATTATAGACACTACCACTTCCACTGGCGTCAAGATTTACAAACGTCATTACTGATCCAGTTCCAACACCTTCAAACACATCCATAGCAATACCAATTGTTGGTTTATCGCCTGATGATTTTTCAGCCACACCGGGTATTGCAGATAGCTGTAAATAATCGCCAACATAAATAGCACCATTGTCCGCCCGCACACGTAGCGGCACCCGACCAGAAAGCGCGACCGGCACCTGCATTGCATTCGAAGCATCATTTTCCCATTCCGATAACAATAAACCTGGTTTTGTTGAAATGATACCAATCACTTTGTTGCTGTCTGTCGCTCGCTTTACATACCCGGGAGCATTTTCGTCAAACGCAACAACTTCACCCGCTACAAGCGTGGCGTCGAGTGTGGGATATTCTTCGGCCACATCAAAAGCAGCAACCTTAAACTTTTTTCCCCAAAACTGGTTGGCATACACATTGTTAAAATAATTTTCGGTAGTACCCAGATTTGAGCCGCCCGTAAAAATTGGGGTTGTTGTTGCTCCACAATCATACCCGGCACACTTTAAAAAATGAAGCTCGCCGTTACCAACATCTGTAAAATAGGCAACAATAGGCACTCCGTCTGCGCCAATTGCTAAACTTGGATACCATCCCGCTTGACTATTTTGTGTATCGAGAACAGTTGACGTAGGGCTAAGACACCCAACACTATTACATTTAAACATCATCAAACCAGCAATTCCGCTTGCGCGATGCGCCACCAGCGGAAAACCATCCACACCAATTTCAATTGAACTGTATATACCTGCTCCTGCATAGTCGCCACTAGACAAAACTGCCCCATCTGTTGCGCCATTGCACAGCATGCTAAAGCAACGCGTCACGATAAGACGATTAAAGGTTGGGTCGCGGTACGACATAACCGGAAGACCATCTGAACCAACAGCCAAAGAAACATACTGCCCTTGGTCAGCAGTGTTATCTACTGTAGTTGTGGTAATTTTGGCTCGATCGCTGCAAGCAGGATCGCCACAAAGCGCGTAGTCCAAAGATGTTTTATCTGGATTATAATATGCCATCATTGGATAACCGTTATTGGCGATGGCCAACGAAATATAATGACCTGTTGAAATAGTTGCGGAAACATCCACTGGATTGTCTTGACTGGCCGAACAGGTCAAATTGAGACACTTGATATACCGAACATCATTATTCACGTCAAAAACAGCAATTCCAGGCATTCCATCAATACCAATCGCCAACGATAAGTATGTTCCTTGATTTGATCCGTTAACATCAGTGGTGGTATTTCCACTACTACACGCCAAATTACCACAGTGAATAACGTGCACGCTTCCACTGCCAGCGCCTTGATACGCAATAACTGGCAAGCCATCGGATCCAAGTGCCATAGAATTTGACTGACCGATTACATCATTTACAGCAACAACCGTGTCTATATTCCCTGCCGAGCAATCAGCGTTTCCACATTTTACTACCCGTAAATCATTGGCATTGG
This sequence comes from uncultured Gammaproteobacteria bacterium, assembly GCA_964634875.1. GTDB lineage: Bacteria > Patescibacteriota > Patescibacteriia > Magasanikbacterales > GWA2-37-8 > CAZECR01. The sequence continues at coordinate 55,147 of CAZWKA010000006.1, read as the reverse complement.
CAGTAAAAGCTACTATAGGAAAACCGTCAGCATTAATTACCATTGAAATATTTCTGTCTCCTCCACCACCCGCATCAAAAACCGAACTCAGCGTACTTGTAGTACGCGCTGTCACTGTAAACGATGGCCGCGCAGATGGCAAAACATTGCCGGCAAGCCGAAGTGAGCCAGAAGCACTAATATTGCCGCTGGCATCAATATAGAATTTACCTTTATCATACCCCACAGCTTGACCAAGAATGAGTTGATGCTGTTCTAAAGAAGACGTGGTGACACCATCCGCCTGAAAAACACCTCCGTAAACATTTAAATATCTCCACTGCGTGGAAGAAGTGCCTAAGTCGTAAAAGTTAGTGGTTGAAGGAGTAAGACTTCCCCCAATCGTAGTAGTTGCAAGCGTTGTGGTTGCCGCAAAAGTATTTAAACCAGTAAAAGTCTGATTAGCAGCCAGCGAAACCCCTCCACCGCACCCGGTACAATTGGTAACAGTGAGCGAGGTAATTGTTGCTGTATTAGCAAACAACGAAGCGATATTAGCTGTTTCAATTGTAGAACTCACCGCAGTTGTAGTGACAAATGTGGAGGTAGCACTGACTGCCAGCGTTCCGCTTACCGAAAGTAAATAACCTGGGGTCAACGTGCCAATACCAACATTGCCACCCATAATCGCCAATGTATTGTTTCGAGACAGAGTTCGATTATTTGTATCAAGCCCGATACCAACTGAATTATTTCCACTGACCGACATATTTGAACCCAGAGCAATCGCTGTTGTTCCACCTGCGCTGTTGGCACTTCCAATAGCAGTTGAACCGCTGCCCCCAGCAGAACTGTTACCTGTACCCAGGGCAATTGCAGAACTCGCTCCACTCACCGTGTTGTTCATACCAAAGGCGAAACCGCCACCGCCGCCGTTAATTATATTACTTAAACCAAATGCGCCCGAATAAGTAACACTTACCGTATTACTACCACCAAAGGCAACCGAGGCCGTTTGACTCACAGTATTGCCAGCACCGCCCGCAAACGCGCGGTCACCTGACACCTGATTATTTTCACCGAATGCTGTGGAGTAAATACCAATGTTTGCAGCATCCCACTGTGAGCCATTAACGTATCCGGCTCTGAAAGCGGCTTTATTAGGAACCCACATTAGTCGTGTACCAGGCCCTTGGTACGGTGTGCCACCGGCGCTCCCGACAGCTAAAATGCTACCGTCTTGGATAGTAAGGGCAGCCAACGGCGACGAAGTAGCGATACCAACCCCTGTTGCGAACGTTGAAGTGGCCGCTACAACAAGAGTTGAAGAGGCGCTGAGCGGCCCTTGAACATTGAGCTGGGCGTTGACGGTTGACGAAGCGGAGGCGATAAAACCGCCCGCGAGCAGTGTTAGACCACTGTTCGTCAAGGTGCCGTTCAAACTCAAATCATTGAGCCCCGTGATATCATTGCCTCCAAAGGCCAGATCGCCACCAAGGGTACCACCAGCAAGTAACAAATAATTACTCGCGGTAATCGTGTCTGGAATCATGGCATCCGACAACGAATTACTCAGAAATGAAACGGTGCCATTAACCGTGAGGTTAGTAACATTTGCATTGGTAATAGTTGAACTATTAATCGTTGTCGTGGCTAACGTACTTGTACCAGTAACGAAAAAGGCGGTACTAGTTATATTATTAAACCGAAAGTTTCCTTGGTCGTCGGAGAGTGGAATGTAGGCAGTGGTCGAATTCGTATCCAGACTCTGTCCATCGAGGTACAAAGCATTAAAGGCATAGGGGCTTGCTGTAATCTGTTTGCGCGGCGTCAGAGTTTCTGCACCAACCGTAACTTCCAGATACACAGCCGGATTATCTCTAAAAATACCCGAATCAACTGGATTAGTATCAGTCCCACCCAAATTAACACTGAAAATACCGCTTGAGGGGGTAATACTTACGGCGGTTGGTGCCCCCGGTGTCCCCGCAGCACTATACAAAGCGGCACCGTCAGTCAGCGAATCGTACAAAACAAATTTCATCATGACGGCCGTACTGATCGGCGCATTAGCACTGCTTAAGAGTTTGCCTTGGTACGTAAAAATGCTTGGACCCGTCGGAGCGGCCTCAGCTGGACTGTAAGAAAAAATGAAAGCGGTTGTAAAAAACAAAAACACTCCGAGACCCATAAGGGCTTGGAAAAGTTTTGACTTGAAATGTTTTTGTCTTAAACGAAACATGTGGTTTAAGGACTAGTGTATTTTTTCATAGACACAGTATCATTAGGTTTTTCTGTATTTTGCTGAGACGTTGACTGCAAACCTTTCTTAACCAATCCTACATTCGAACCGATTGTCGCGACTTCCTTTCCACTTAAATCAATTAAATTAGTTTTAGCGGGCTCATACTCTTTGTGATCATAAGTGACATAATATCGATTATCCCCAGCCAGGAAATAATAACGGCCACGGGCATCAGTAATCTGAGTAGAAACCAGCTTGTTGAACTGTGAGCTAAATAGTCGGGCCACCGCGCGCGTGACCGGTGTTTTGGTCTTGGCATCATAGACAATACCCCAACTCTTGGGCTTGGGTGGCAACGCCAGGCGTCGGAAGATAAAAAACATTGCCACATGTCCAACCAACAGGGCGGCAACGTACCATTTAGGTGAAATGTACAGCGAAACAGCCGTTACGGCCAAACCAAACCAGGACAAAATAACCTGCACTTTTTTACCAATTTTTTCCCACACCAACCGGCGCGGCGTTTTATTATCACCACTCGGATCGAGTGGAATGTTAGCGGTGATGATGGGATCCTTTTCTTTAATGGATACCTGTTCACCATGGTAAATATCAGCCTTGGTGCCGTCAGTCGCAAACCCGCGCAATAAAACCGAAGGGAAAATCATCTTTTCTTTCAAAACTTCTAAGCGATAGTTACCGGGGTTGACCGTAAAATAGTAGCGACCGTTTTTATCCGTAACACGCGATTGCACTACTTTGCCCGTCTTAAAATCAACCAGACGGATGATCGCCAAATCAACTGGAAGCTTACTGAGCGAGTTATACACTTGCCCCCAACCTTGGCGTTTCTTGCGGCCGATAAGAAGGACGGGTTGCAAAAAAACCAATCGGAGCAGCGGCAATAGGTCAAGCCAGGAGATAAGCGGCGCGACACTCACTGCGATAATACCAACAGCTGTCGGAGCGATAATGTCGCTAGCAGCTTTCTCGATCTGTGGGTTATTAGTTAAATTATTCAGCACCTGAGCTGCTGCCTGTGTTTTGGCAGCTAGGTTTTTTCCGACATTTTTAATGTTTTCACCGAGCGGCTTATTAAAATCAATCACTTCTGCGAGGGTCGGTGGTATAGTAATGAGCGTGACGTTCAAAGCAAAAACATTATTAGTAATATTTTGCAGCGGTACGCTATAGTCATACCGCCCCGCAGCAGAGATTTTGGCATAATACCGACCGTTGGGAACCACCCAACCAAATGCTCCTTCCTCGCCGGTGGTTAGCGGGTTGTTTTGTTGGTACGGCTGCAGTGAAAAAGGTGTGCCGTTTTCGAGGAGCAAGGTTATCTTGGCTCCACGCACGGGGACATTTTTATCGCCAAACACGTGCCCGATAGAACGGCTGTCTAAAATAAACGGTACGGTGTCGATCTCACCAGCACCGTAATCAATTTGAAGATAGGATTGATGTGGCCCTGCTGGCGGAAAAACAAAATCCGTATAATACAAACCATCCGCTGGGTTATACGACATTTGGTGCTGATCGCTCCCATCAACAACTACTGTTATTCCTTCCGGATCTTTCGATAAAACGTTTCTTGGGAGCGACACCGTGAAGTTAAAACCAGCCAAATTAGATATGTACTCGTTCTTTCGCTCAAGCACGAGAGTGCGGCTGGCAGCCGAAAAACGCAACGTTTCTAAACCAATTTTCAAAAAAACCGGAACAGTGGACGACGGGACAACAACTGGAGGCTCAGTGCCGGGCTCGCTTGGGGTAGTTGTTGGTGTCGTCGGCTCACCCGGGGTTGGGGGAGCAACACAGGCAGTCGCCAGTGAACACGTGGCGTCAGCACAATCAACTTGCCCATTAGCATCATCATCTTGTCCATTATCACAGACTTCTTGACCAGGCCGGGCCGGTACCTCACCATCCCCAAAAACACCAGCACTAAAATTATCTGATGTATCAAAAGAAAAAAGCGTGTAAAAATAGCGCACGTTAGTCGTGACACCGTTATCCGTAAACATTTGCCCACTGCCACGGTAGACTTCGACACCATCTGCCAAATTCACGGGGCGGCTGCCAATTTTACGAATAATCCTGACGCCAGCAAAATCAGGGGCAGCGATGTCGCCCGGGTTTTCCCAGCGCACGACCAGCGCTTCGTTAACTGGCGCAACACTTACATTACTGACATCAGGCGGAGGAACTGTTTTTTTAAGCGTTTTAAAGGTATCGTCAGTACTCGAACCACTATTACCGTTTGCATCGGTTGAGATCACCCGAAAGTGGTATGTCGTATTAGGATCAAGACCAAGGATTACCACACTGTGTGCCGTGACTGCGTTGGTGTCGGTCGCACGGCTTCCGTAAGCAGCTGTGGTGCCGTATTGCACTTGGCTGTCGGAAACTTCATTGGTATCCCAAGTAATTGTGGCGCTCGTTACTCCGCTGACGACTTGAACATTGCTAATCGTAGGGGCGCTCGTGTCGGTTTCTGATTTAGTTTTGAAAGAACCGGTTGATTCAGTAGTATGATTACCTGTATCGGTAACAGTGATTTTAAAAAAATAAAGCGTGTCAGTAGCGAGACCCGATAACATCACTTGGTATGTACCTGTAATACTGCCGGCACTGCCGTAGGCCATGGTTGTACCATACACAAACGAACTCATGCTGATACCCTTGTCATCCGTAGCCGACCAACTTATGAGCGCATCCCTAAAATCAGGGACTGAGACAACATTGGTAATAACCGGAGCAGTGTCGACCGGCTCTGGGGTTGGTGTAGGGTCGGTCGTACCTCCTCCACCTCCTCCACCGCCCCCGCCCCCGCCGTCTGTTGGCGCAGCAGGTACAGTTGCACCAACAGTAATACCCTCAGTATCAGTCTGAGCCTGAGCAACCTGAAAAATTGCGCCGGTGGCGAACAAACTACAGATGAGGATAAAACTTAAAAATTTACGAAACATACTTTTGAAACATGCTACGACGGCGCACCTTACGGACACTAAAGACAACAAGCCCAACAAGAACAATGCCGCCACCCAAACTCCAGAGTGGCAGATACCAAAAAGATTCTTCGCCCACCACTACTTGCTGAGTTTTTCCATAGGTAATGCTCGTGGTCATTTTATACAAACCTGGCCAAAACAGCTCAGCACAAAGAGACGTGTTCGATTCTGCAGCACACTGTTTATTCCTACCCGCGACGACAGCATATTCAACCGTACGTTCAGCCTGAGGCAGTAATTGATTGCCGACAATAAATGGAGTGGTTTTTAGTTCCCGACCAGACAGTGAACGGAAAGTTACTTTACCGACAAGCGGTACTTCAATATTGCCATTATTAAGCAACTGCACAGAGAGCGGCAAAGTTTCGCCACCAACAGCAACATGCTCCTCAAGTTTGGCGTCGAGGGAAAGGTCTTCCGTCACCACACCAGCAACTTGGATTGCCAAAAGGCTTACTAAGCGACTGTTCACAACAGCACTCCCGCCAACTCCTGGACGGGTTTCGGCAGCCAAGGCTACCCAATGTGAGCCAGGTGTGGCACCGGGAGGGACAGTTACTTTAAAAATTATAGCTTGTCGTTCGCCCGGGCCAAGTTCAATATCGCTCTTTTCCGGCACAACCCAAGATTCGGCAGCGTCAAAACCTGCCCCAAAAATAGGCCGACCGGCTTGATCCTGCTTAAGGCCCGTAACACCTAATTGCAAAATTACTTTTGCCTCCTCATCATTCGTAAAGTTGACAACCACGTCGCCGGTCACACCTGGGTCAACCGTAATAACCCCTCGGGACGGGCTGAGTGAAAGCGCCTGCGCTTCTTGCACAACAAAACCTCCAAGAAGGAAGCTGATTCCGATAATTTTTAAAAAAAATGCACGCATACCATTTTAAGGGTTACTGGCCGCAGTCAGTGTAATATTCTGACTATATGTCGCCTGCGCAGATGCACTCGAAATAGAGGCTTTAAAAACAATCATTGTTGCGCTACCGGTAATTGCCGCTGCGGAACTGGCTAAATTTAAACCATTGGTAACTGCCACATCAGTCGAAACCAAACTCTCGGCGCCAGTAGTAGTAAGACCATACTCTTCAGACCCGGCAGTAATAGAGCCATCAGCTACCGGGGTGACGCTCGTACCGGTAACAGCCCCGACAGATAAGGTATACCCCGTTGGGGCGTCCGTCGTGACAGTGGCCGTGGTATTGGCCGAACTCACCATGCTCGAACTTAGGGTACCCAGATTGAGTGAGGTATTGTTGACTTGAAGGGTAATACCGTTTGATTCACTTGTTTGGAACCCCCCAATGATCCGATAGCTTGTGCTGCTGACAATGCCAATCGAGATAGTGCCAAGCGTATCTTGCAAACCATACGACGTGCTCGTACTAAGACCGCCGCCGACTCCAATTGTGTCAGAAATAATTTGGAAATTAGTCGACGACATAAAAGCCAGCGATGCCACGGGAAAACCGAGAAGCAGCACGGCGAGGAGACTACCAAAAATTCTTTTAAGCATACACAACAAACAAGTTTACTTTTTAAGCAGCGCCGTAATTTTTGCTGCCACGTCTTGATTCTCGGGGTTAAGATCTTTAACACGGTAATAATATTGCAAAGCCAATGTCTTATCACCTTTTGTTTCTGAAGCAAGTCCGAGACTGTACAAAGCGTTAGAATAATTCGGCTGTAAACGGACAGCTTCAAGCCACAATCGCTCCGCTTCCTCTCGGTCGGTCGATTGGTTGCGGTTATAGAGCATCCGGCCATAGTTAAAAATAATTTCAACGTTCGTCGGATTGAGCGCTAAAGCAGACTGGTAAGCTTCTACAGCTTTGTCAGTTTTTTGTGATTGTTCGTAGACGTTAGCCAGCTGAGTCAACGCACCAATATAGTCGGGCTTCAAATACAATGCGTCAGCATAGTGCTTAGCAGCTTCATCAAACTTACCGCTCTGCGCATAATTATTGGCCAAGCGCCAAACTAAAACCGGATTAGTCGGCTCAAGTTTTATAGCCTCATTAAGCGACTTAATTACCCATTCCCGCGCTTCGGGAATTAGGGTAGCAGCATTTTCGTACATAGTCGCCAAATTTTCCCACGTCGCTACCGATTTAGGATTGAGGTCAGTGGCACGTCGCGCCTCATTAACTGCACTGGCCATAAGCGTGCTGATTTTGGAAACATCTGGGTTGGCAGCCCGGCTTTCAGCAACTGCTTCGAGCAAATAGACTTGCGCAAGACCCGTATGATACGTTGCCGAACCATCTTGAAGTGCAAGCGCTTTTTTCATACCCTCTTCGGCGTCAGCATAACGCGTGTTGGTCAGCGCCTGGGCATAGTACACTTCGGCTACATAGAGACGTGCACCCCACACCCCCACAACCGCAACCGCAGCCATGAGCACGATAACCACAAAAGAAAATGAAAGATTGTACTCTGGCGTGTTAGCAATAACAATTTTTTTCACACTCGCCAGTCTCGGCTGGATGAACAAGAGACCAGTCATCGACAACGCAAGTAACAAAAACCACAACCACCACAACACTGCGCCGTAAAAAATAACTGCTGATCCAATGAGAAGGGTGATCCAGGCAATAATCACTAAGAAAGTTTCCCAGTGCACGATCAAAGCCCGTTTTTTTTCAACCAGTGCAACCAGAGGTGACAAGCCGCCTTCAAGACGGATGCGGAGCCAACCAGAAAGTGCCTGACCAACAAAACTAACGCCGACAAAAACAAACGTGACCGCAAACAAGAGACCGCCCTCGGCTAGGAGCGACAAGAGTGTTGAGAATGGAGCGTTAAAACGGATTGTCCAGGCCAGCGCATCGGTGTTGAATTCGCGCGTCCGGAACTGAGAAAAATCAGCAACAAACGTACCGAGACCTGAGCCCAAAAATAAATTTTTTGCCCCCGAGACGAGTGTTTGCGAAGTAATGACCCATGACGATTTGAAACTTAAAATTGTTTCCACCGGCAAAACATATTGGAACGACCGCGGCGTGTCGAAGAAAATAAATATAATTACCAGAATTAACACTGCAAATAAAATCGACAACACGCTTAGACGGGCTTCACGGATAAAACCGATACCAAGTAAGAGCAACAGAATAACGGCGGCAAGCATTATCCACCAGATGACCTTGAAGCTGAGAAGGATAAGAGCAATGAACGCGAGCACCGCCCCTGCTCCGTACAAAACACCAGAAACAAGACCGTGGTCCTTTTTGATAAGCTGTCCGGCTGAAAGCACAAACATAGCAACCAGCCACACGCCAAAAGTACCATTAAATCCTTCGATGGTGTTTGACAGCGAACCATACCCCGTTAACAAGTTGAGCGCGTCAATATTGAAAACTGCCTTAAGAACAAACAAAGCACTACTCGCGGCGCCAACAGCCACAAGCACGTTGAACACAAGCATCCAGCGGCGTGGGCTCGTGAGAACCTGTACGATTAAAAAATAAAATAAAACGAGGAAAACAATGTAGAGCACGCTGAGCCCGAAAAAATCACTACGTCCCAAGAAACTCTCGCGGAGCATGCCTGAAAAAATTCCAGAGATAAGACCGCTTAACGCGAGCGCAATCAGCGGCACATCCAAGGGTGAACGACGAAACTCGAGCTGTTTGGTAATGATTGCTTTTACAGCAACAACCAAAAGGCTGACGAGTACCAGGCAAAAAAGTAAAATCGTCTTCGGCAAAATATAAAAATTTACAAGGCGCGTGTCAATCGCAAGTGGCACCACCACCACACTTAATAAAACGATAAAAAACAGGGCGTATTGAAGCCACCCCAGAAGGCGATGTTGCGTCACCATAAGGCTCTATATAGAAGAGTAAATCGTACCTCACTAGTATAGCACAGTTTTACGCACTTTTGAATGATTTTGCGGGATTACAACAGTGCATAAAAAATAACAAAAAAGCCGCTGTATGAAACGGGATTTAGTCAGGCTATTCGGGAAGTTATTTTGACGCAGCGAGCCAGCAAAAAATTAGGAACAGCGTAAGCGCCACCACATCTACCCAAGCGGCATCCGACATTCATTCCCGAGCGTGAGTAGATAAGCGCTCAGGAAGGAAGGTGTATCGGGTTTTTCTTTCACAACTCCAATTACAGCCCGAAGATGGTCATGCTTCCTAACCAACCCCACAAAAATCGTTGTTGCGAGAGATGAACACCACGATCTTACCTAACGGAAAAGTCGCGATGAAGCCCCAAGACGCTTTTGCGCCAGTTTTGTAAAAAAGCGTTTTGGAATGAAATCCCAAAGTAGCCTTAAGTCAATTTCCAGACTTCATCCATCTCAATTCTAAACGCGCTATCATACTCTGAATTACCCATTTTGTCAGTAATACTACCGCATTAATTAAGCATTATTTTATTTAATATTAGCTAAATTATTATTTTATTGTCAGAATTATTGACATATTTTAGAGTGAATGATAGGCTATTAAAAATACTGCTATGGAACTCTCAAAAACCCTTGCCACACTCGGTCTGCATCCTAAACAGGCAGAAGTCTATCTTGCACTTCTTCAGGCCGGCAGTGCTTCGGTTGCTCAATTGTCAAAACGGGCCGGAACTAAAAGACCAACCACCTATTTGATTTTGGAAGAACTTCGTGAGCGGGGGCTGGCAAGCATTACACCTGGTCGTCGCATGATCTACGCTGCCGAATCACCAGAACGACTGGTCGAAGAGGAACGACAACGCAGCCACCTGCTCAAGGAGGCTATTCCTGAATTAGCTGCTTTGTATAACTCAAAAAAGGAGAAACCAAAAATTCGTTATTATCAAGGAGTTGAAAGCCTTACAGCCCTTTACCGTGAAATTTTCACTTGGAATGAGCTCGATATTTTTGGATCAATTAACGCCATTCACCCCGAAGTTCTTGAAAAAATTTGGCCATATTTACAGATTATCGAAGATCGAAAAATGCACGTGCGCGATTTAGTGCCCTATGACGAAGCCTCACTGCAATTTGCCAAAGAACACAACTCCCAATTTCATCAGATCAAAATTGTTTCACGTGAAACAAAACTACCAACGGATAACATTATTTTTGGAAATAGTTTGGCTATATTCTCATACAAAGATGTACCGCTCGCCACAGTAATTGAAAGCAGTGACGTCGCTGAGACCTATCGATCTTTGTTTAATCTTGCGTGGGAATCGATAAAAAACTAAAATGTTTCATGTGAAACATCCTTTCTGTAAATTAAACAGAGAGGAGATATAAGTCTCTTATTCAAAGCGCAGGTGCATACTAATTGTTTCACATGAAACAATTAGTATGTGATAAGCAGCTTTTTACTGAAATATAAAACAATGGCTAATGTTAGCCATTGTTTTATATGTTTGTATACAATAGTGTATACATTTATCCACTTAATAGCGACTTATACACTGGCTTATCCACAGTTTTGTCCCCTTTTGATAATTACTCCAAACAAAAAACCAGCCTTAGGATCGAATTTCCTTTTGTTCTTTGACAAAGCAAGTGCCAATTAAGGCGTCGCCGGCAAACAAAAATCCTTTGCCATCGCTCTTACCTCCACTTAAAATAGCCTACAGAAACCAGTCATCCTGTTTTTGGCAGGAGTAATCGTTGAGAATGGGGCAATACATCATTGGTTTACTTTATGGTTTGAAGGATTGTGGGATAGCTTGGGACAACCTACAACAAAAACTAAAAAATAGCAGACCGGCTTTTGAAGGCCGGCCGAGTTCACTAGAGAACAAACTTTATTAAAGACCCCACTCAACTAACCACCGCTCCAGACCATATAAAAGAAGAACTACTTGATTAAGGTGAGAGCTTGCTGCTGCCCTATAACCTGATGATTCCTTAAAAAGCTGTTTAAGCTTATTCTCTAAATACTTATGGTATTTGAGGATTGGTAAATAGCGCATGGCGTACGGAGTGCAGCTGATCCTCTGCCACAGCCAATTCGTCACGCAACGTTAGGTAGCAGCTGGCTTCTGCCTTCCAATCAATTTCCTTATAGCCCATGTTCTCCTCACTCGATGCAAATGTTTGTAGCGAGAATTGGAGCCCGGTTTATTCTCCTTAATTGATCGATACATTTCGCTTACCGGGTGTGGGCGAAATGCGATTGGCGAACAGCGCCAGTACCAATGAACACTACCTCGTCGGCCAGTGTGCGCTGTACTTTTTTACGTACATATCCCGCGCCTCCTGGTCGAACGCACGAAACCGCTCGACCGACAAGCTCACAAGCCAGTCCTTACACTGGACGACCTCGACCAGCCGGGTACGCAGGAGCTCAAGCATGTTGGCGGCAAGCTCGCTCGGCACCAAACGACTACAGCCGATACCAAGGTTGCCCCCGCCAAACTGGCGCAAAAGCTTGCAGAACCACTGGTGCTGGAAGTCACTGTTCAGCTCCTCACCAGGACCTTGTTTGAGAAGATGAGCGCGTAAATCATTGATGCCGCGTTCAACGACCTTCACGAAATACGCGATATGGAGTGGGCAGCTCCAGCACGTCTCATGTCCGAGATCGCTGACTCTCGCAAAAACAGCACTCCACACAGCGTAAGGGAGTGGCTCATTGCGAGACAGAATCTCCGCCCCTTCACCGGCAAGCCATTCGAACTCACGAGCAAGACCTTTTATCTTCTCCTGTATTTCTTTGAGATCAATATCACTCGGGTCGGCAACTTGACTGACACTATAGCTCATACACTGCTCCTTGAAAGAACGACTGTTCACTATTGAGACATTCTCAATCTTGAACTCCTCATCATACCGTAAAATCGCCATATTGTCAATAATATAACTACTATTATTTTTACATTTTTAATAATCGCTTGACTAAATTGATTATAAATGATATATATAATTTTGACATTATGAGCTTACACGATCAACTAAAGCTAGCTGGACTCAACCATTCTGAAATACTGGTGTATTTGTATTTACTCGAAAACGGCGCTTCGAGCCCGCCACAGGTGGCACGAGGCACAGCAATTGCCCGCACCAACTGTTATAACGTGCTAGCCTCACTCCAAGATAAAGGTTTAATTGAAGAGCGCGCACGCAACAAACGTAAAGCCTACTTGGCTAATGATCCGGAATCGTTGATACGTGCGCTCGAAAAAAGAAAAGAGGCAATTCAACAGGTACTACCTGATCTGCGCGGCCTGTATACGACACAAAAAAATAAACCAAAAATTCGGTTTTATGAAGGAATTGATCAGATTAAGGAAATATATGCAGCGTCACTTCAGTCTCAAAAAATAATTGCTATTGGTTCAACGAATAATATTGAAAAATTAATGCCCGGGTTTCTGGGGCGATATTTTGCTGAAGTAAAAAAACGAGGAATTATTTTTCAAGATATTTTAAGTGCACGCTCCAAGCCGCTCGCCGAGCAAAGCAAAACCTTACTTAAAGGGTTCTATGAAGTTAAACTTTTACCACCAGAGCATCAAGATCAACCAACAGATATTCTTATATGGGATGACAATATTGCCTTAATAACTCTACACGAACCTATCTTTGGAACAATTTTGACAAACGTCCTTCTTTCCGAAACATTTCGGATCTTGTTTGAACTTATTTGGACGCGTGAAAAGATGACTAGCGTGGAACTATAGAATTAATTTTAATGCAACGATGTAAAGGGAAAACCGACTAGAGATAAAACTAGACAAGGGAAACGATACTTATAAACTACTATTAAATATACCTACGTAATATAAGGTTTGGTAAGCAAAATAAAAACACCCCGATAGTATCGAGGTGTTTTTAGAAGTGGCCGAGGCACTCTTATGAAGAGAACCTGCGGCCGAAAGAGCGTACGTTAACCGCAGCTGATAGCGGGTAGGCCGACGAGACAAACTGAGCTTGCGAATTTAACTGACGCGCCCAACGCAACGCAGGATCATTTTGCGCTTCCGCCCATCTTCGAAGGACCAGGTACGAACCCTGCCTCCTTGGTATTCAACGCCATCAGCAGGACCGAAAATGAAGTGGGGCACATCATCAACGCAATGGACTTGGTAGTTAGTCTCCTCACAACCAGTGAGCACCCCTTCAGTTGAACTACCCGTGTCCCGGTCTGGAGCAACTGGCACAAACACAATCCAATAGTCGGGATAGCCAGGCCGATCGTCGTACCGAGGTGTACACAGAAAGGTGTGATCCTCGAAAACGACTTTGGCCTCGCCCGATCCGCCATCAGCATGGCCCTGAGCAGTAACGAGCATCAGAGCCAACAACGAAACAAACAGTCTTCGCATGTTCCCCCTCGCCTTACAGCGGCACCGAATAGTGGTAGCAGAAAATTGGGCATGCGTCAAGGGTAGAAACTAAAAACACCCCAGTATATTGGGGTGTTTTTAGTGTTGGCCGAGGCGCTCTATAGAAGAACGCCTGCGGCCAGGGGGAACGAAGCGGGGGGGGGGTAACTACGGGAACTTGACGATGCTGACGACCTGGTAGCCGTCAAGCATCTGTCGTCCACCACAGGACTCAATCTCGAAGACGAAGAGGAAGCCGGCGACGATACCACCAAGTTCCTCGACGAGCTCAGCCGTTGCCTTGGCCGTGCCGCCGGTCGCGAGGCCGTCGTCGACAATGAGGACCCGCTGAGCCTTCTCGACGGCGTAGTCCTGCATCTCGATGGTGCTCGTGCCATACTCAAGACCATACGACTTCCGCACGAGCTTGGCGCCCTTGCGCACCGGCATCATACCGGCTTTCCGCACCATGATGGAGCCGCGACGATGCCGCTGGGCGATGGGCTCGCCGAAGATGTAGCCGCGGGCGTCGATCATCCCGACCAGGTCGAAGCCGATGCCCGCCTGCTCGAGCTGACGGCCCATCTCGAGGAAGCACGTCTCCTTGGCCTCGGGGTTGCGGAGCAGGGGGCTGATGTCGCGGAACACGATGCCTGGCCGCGGAAAGTCCAGGATAGGTTCGAGAAACTGGGACAGGTAGTGAGCTATCATATTGCTCATGACTGACGTTCTCCTTATGTGTGTTAGGCGCGCTTGGCGGCGGCGCGGGCATTGTCGTAGAGGCGGCTGACGCTGCCATTCGGGGTAGTAATGGCATGCAACGTTGAGGCAAGCAGATCAGCGCAACTGACGACTTCGATCAAAGCGCCCGCCTCTGCCTTCTTCGCGGCCGACAGGGGGATTGTGTCAGAGAGGACGATCTTGGTGACACCGCTCGCACGCAGCTTGCTGATCGCTGTCGTCCCCTTACTTGGTGATAGGACACCGTGCGTCGCCATGACAGTAGTCGCCCGCAGCCGCATCTTCTTAGCCTCTTTGATGACCCCAACCAGAGTGCCAGCGGTATCAACGACATCATCGCAGATGACCGCCTGAAGTCCTTTGACGACCTTACGGTCACAAAGAATTCCCATAATCTCGGCCTCGTTCTTCTTGGGGCGAGTCTTATCCATGATCATCATCACTGTGTGACCACCAGTAAGACGAGCGGTGTTGCGCGTCCGGCGAGCACCACCGACGTCCCCAGCGATCGTGACGAGCGGATCCTTGGACTTCTTGGCCATGGGACGGCACTTCGGCGCGAAGATGAGCGACCCGGAGAGGTGTGTAACACTGATGCCAGTGTACATCCCCTCGATTTGGTCGGAGTGGAGATCGATGGTGATGATGCGTTTGAGGGTGTTGTAGGTCTTGAGGAAAGTCGCGATTCGAGCCACCATGATCGACTCGCGGCCCTTGGCCTTGCGATCGGAGCGAGAAAAACTGTGGTACGGCATCACCACCGTGACCGCAGCTACACCTGCCCGCTCAAGCGCGTCGAGGATCTCGGCGAGCCGCATGAAGGCAATGCTGGGGTGCTCACCCTGCATGTCTGCCACCACCGTGACCTCAGCGCCACGGACATTCGGGATCGCGCTCGTCGGCGACCCGTCTGCGAACTCAGACATCTTGGGGTCACGCACGACGAACTTATTGTTCTTGAGTCTGCGGAGCTTCGCAACGATGGAGTAGGCGAGCTTCTTCATCGTCGGGAAGTAGAGGATGATGTTCTGCTTACGACGCATGCTTTTTACCTATATCCTTTCAATTCGTAGCTTTTCTAAATTCTACAGCTGAGCCCGCACGACTACGATGGCCTGGGCCAGGATCTGTTCACGTTTCAGGGCGCCGTTGGTGAGGTGAGCGTGGATGTCCTGGTGATCAACACCTTTAACAGCTCCCGCATACATGAGACCGATGGTCGTCGTATCGAAACCGTGTCTTCTAACTGCGGTCACCACCCACGTGGGGATCTCGATCGCCAGCGACCAGACGAGCACTTCACGGCCTGCTCGGTTACATCCGGCAACGGCGGCCAGGTCAAACCACTTACCACCTTGCCACACCACACCATTCTCGATACCGATCCAGATGTCACCGCTGGGGCGACCCTTACGGGCGGCCTTCCGCCGGTTGCAGGCACCCTGCCTGATTTCGCTCAAGCCGCAGGGCTGCCTATTCACCAGCGATTTGGCTGGATGGCCAACGATGATGTCTTTGGGGCAGGCGAGCTTGCCGGCCATCACTTTGGGTACAGCATCAGAACCGATCACGATTTCTTGGACAGTGTAGAGGCTCATAGGTTTTCCTTGTGATATGTAGTGGAACACCAGATCGATCTTTCAAGCTGCCGTTCCACTACATATCGGTTTGGTTGTAAACGAACGGTCAGCAAAACTACGGCTCAAGCAGGCCAGAAAAACAGCTAACTATAGCCTGCAATCTAGTGTTTGTCAATACTCAAATCTGGGAGCACAAACCCACTAGGTAACGTACTTTTATTGTCAAAGAACCAGACTGATGGCGCGGAGCCATCTCTCGAACCAGTTCATTGAACCGACCCGGGAGATGATCCGGTCGAGCACAAGGCTTCGACCGGAAAAGGAGCGTGTTGATGGAGAAACTTTTTTTGCAGCGGACACATAGTTTACCGATCACTCGTCCAAGAACGGTTGACTGTCCGCTTCTTGTCGAGCAGCTCTTTAATCCGAAGGGGAATTTCCTTGGCCGCCACATTGTTCTTCTTGCTACAAATAGGACACGTGAATTCGTACCGACCAGCCTCGTTGTCATATCGGCTGGGCGCGGACAGATCCGCCTCCTCGACGAGGAGCGTCGCTGCGCAATCCTTTTCACTGCACACGTACTCGTGGCTCCAGGGATTCTTCCAGAGGCCTTCCTTAAGGATCTTCATATGTTTTCTCCATTGTGAAAGAGCGTCGCATCAGCACTTCACTGACAAAGCTACTCTACTTAAAATAGGTTTTTATTTATATAATTTATAGTATATTTTTTGACTCAATAAAATAATTACTCTATACTAAAGCAAATACATATATATAATTACTACGAAAAATTTAGTAGTTTATGTCTTTACCAAAAATTACCGCCTTGCGCAGCAAAGAAATTAACGAGGTACTCGGACGCTTTGGGCTGAACGATAAAGAACGCCAAGTATACTTAAAACTGCTAACGCTTAAACCAACGACACTCACTCCGTTGGCTCGGAGCGTTGGGCTACCCGTAACCACAGTGCAGGCAGTCCTTGGTCGGCTCGTAGATTTTGGGGTGGTGAATATTACAAAACGAAAGTCTCGCCACGTCTACGAAGCGGGGGAACCCGGCGTCATCAAACAGATCATGGAACGCAAAGTGGAAGAAGCGGCGGAGATACTTCCATTTTTGAAGACACTCCAAGTGCAGGGAGAAAGTAAAGCCAAGATTCGCCTGTACTACCGCGAACGCATGAATGATATTTTTCTCGAAGCACTTGAAGCAAAAAATAAAACCCTGTATGAAATTGTCGCCGCCAAAGAAATTCAAGATATTTTTGGGGAACGGTTCCATTTTACGAAACGTCGGATCGAAAAAAAGATTTTTCTCAAAAGCTTGCGCGTCGAAACACGGGAAATAAAAAAATACTCCCGAATGACTCATGTTCGAGAATTGCGCGAGGCAAAGTTTTTACCACGGGATTTAGCATTCCAAGCTTCGATTTTTTTCTGGGATGACAGTGTGGCTTTTTTTAGTACCCGCGAAGAGGGCTTGGCGTGGGTAGTGGAAAGCAAAGTAATCCGCCGCACTTTTGAACAACTCTTTCAGCTGCTGTGGAGTTTGGGGAGAGCTATGGAGACAAGCACTTAACAAAAAACAGCTTAGTGTTTAGGTAAGCTGTTCGAGCAGTTCTGCGGGCGGGATACCAAATTTTTTTAAACACTTTCCGAGAAGGCCGGTGCCGACATCTTCCCCATCATGGAGACTAATTGGATAGGTCGTACCGTCACGACACCGAAAAATATGATGAGAGCCTCGCACCCTAGCTTCACCTAGCAGGCTCACTAAAGCAGTTTTAATCCTGCCCCCTTTGAAGCCTTTTAAATTTTTTAACGAAACTTTTTCGCCGGCCACTCTCACCAAAGGCACCGTTTCTTCTACAGCCGTCTCTGCAGTTGCAACCTCAACATTTTGCATCTGGCCGCCACGCATACCACCATCTTCGATAAGACTGGCGGTTTCTTTTTGCTCTTCCTTACGCGGGCGAACAATTGGTTCCGCTTCCGCGATATCATCCTCTTTAGAAAGTAAATACTCGCGCAATTCCCCAAGCAACACATGACGGAGCCCTAGTTCAGCCACCTTACCAATATGTGACGAGAGCTTGGTCACCATAACCGTAGAAAGTTCACCCGTAAAACGATCGATCGACAACGGAAACTTCGACGCTTCCTTATAATGCCCGGGTTTCCTCAGCGCCACCTCTACCTTACAAATTTCGGGCAAACGGCTCTGGAGCTGATATACTGCCGAATCATTATTTTCCGACAGAAAGCTAAACCGAATATTTTCAGTTTCATGGGTAAAAGTAATGCTTCGATATAGCGACAGATCAGCGACTTCTTCAAAAAGCGCGACAACATCTTCGGCCGGGGGATTACTCGATAGTCCGGCCGATGTAAGTTCGGTTTTAAAACGAGACGATTCAAAAAAACGTATTGCCTTGAGGGCATCGAGATTAGAAATTCCATCTTCGCCCGTTGGTTTAAATTCTCCTTTTCTTTCGCGCAGTTCCATATCTTGCATAACCCCATCTAGTGCGCCCTCTTCAAAAGCATCGAGTGATCGGTATGCATCAACGGTGAGCGTCCGGTACACTTCCTGTGCAGCATATCCCAGGAGTGTTTGGGCAACCAAACGCCCACTGATCTTTCTGGACGCATCCGAAAAAAAATTATTGACCCCGTTAAAAAAATTTTCAATCGGGCGCGCATCATATGTTTTTTTACCCGCTGCTGTTTTTACACTTCGCGAAATATAATGGGGTAGTTTTTTGTCACGCAGGCGGATATTAAGCGCTTCAACTTTTTCACCCATCACGCGATAGGCAGCCCGAACTTCGGGCAAAAGCATCGCGTATTCAACAGCTTCCTTTACCGACATTTCACCCGCAAGGCACAAAAGGTCGATGGTACGCACTTCTTCGCTCTCAATAATCCGGGCGAGCTCGGTAACATGTTCGCTACCCAAAAAATTCATTGCCTCATTAGAAAAAGACAATGGAACATCTACTTTTTGCCGAGCTTCGGATAAAGGCAACTCAGCAATAGGTCGATCTAAAGATTCGACCTCTTGAGGGTGCTGTGGAAGAAAATGCTCGCCCATATAAAAACCAACCAAATGTGTGGACCTAGGCAGAATCGGACTGCCGCTCCGGCAATGCGAATGCCGTGTCATACCACTAGACCATAGGCCCGGAAAGCTAAAAGTGAAAAACGCAAAGTTTAAAATTAAAGTATCGCTCTAGGCGATTCAATTATTTTTAGTTTTTCGCTTTTAACTTTGAACTTCGCTCGTTCCCTCGAAAGGAAGTTTCACGCGTCCCCGCCGCGGCGGATCCTTCACGAACAGGGCTTCCGCCCTCTCGTGGGCTCTCCTCAGCAGCGGTGGGAACCTTCCGGTTCCCAAACCCTCCCCCTTCAATTCCTATCGTGCCCCCGAAAGGAATTGAACCTCTATCTCACCCTTAGGACGGGTTTGTTCGATCCGTTGAACTACGGGGGCAAATACCTTTTGGAATGCTTGTGGGCGTCATGATAACGTAAAAATTTTGGTTTGGCAAGTTAAAAACGCAGTAGTAACTCTGTTTTTACACTGTAAAATACGGTAAAAAACAGAACAGCACCAGGGTGGACCTGGTGCCGATTTTTTGTTTTGTTCACTCCTGAGCAAGGACGTATTTATCGCCCATGAGGACGATGCGTCCTACGAAGTGGAAGGGGGCAGGCGGTCCATCCGGCTTGGCAGGCGCCTGGTTCTGGATGTAGAAGATCTGCTTCGGGCCCGTAACTACGTCATCAGTAGACAACGGTACCGCCTCAGCGAGACGGAGTTCCTCGACGGGTACGGGTTTGATCCACGTACCGGTTAGCAGCTCATAAAACCACTCCTCCTCTCCAACTCCCGGAGTCGAAACGGGCTTCAAGCGTTCCACACGAAAACGATCAAAAAAGACCTGGCCGAGAACATCGTAGTAGACATCTCGAACCCAACTCCAGAAGAGGCGTTCTTCATACGTTTTGCCAAGCGGGTTGCCGGAAGATGGCGTTGAAATGAGCGTGTCGTCAGCGAGCAACTCGAACCCGTAGATTACCTCACCCTCATCGCACACCAACCACTCGAACGAGACAGGAAAGACAACTTCGTCGTGGTCGACGAGCAGGTTGGCGTAAGCAGCACCCACCCAGTCCCAGAAGTCTCGTTCTTCACCAGTGTTTCCCGAAGGCAGTTTGTTACGATCACACATGACCGTGGACCCCCTTGTATATGGTTCCTGTTAGCACACCCTAAAACAAAATTGTTTTTGCGTTTGAGCGTGCTAACAGGCTAAAAAGAGCTTGTCCGGCATAGCGCACATGACGAACCAACCTAGCATAAAAAAGGGTCTTTGTCAAGGGTGTTTTGGGAATATTTGGCTAAAATACGGCTTTTTTTACTTATTTTGCTTGTCGCTGCAGGTAAAACAGGTTACAATGGAAGCTCTACATAATTATTATTTTATGGAAGGCGCTTCAATTTTTATCGGTATTCTCATACTATTGTTTTTAATTATCCTGGGTTTTATTTTTGTTTTGTACCGAAAAATCCAAGCGGGCCAGCAGCCTAAAGAAGGGGAGCAGAACATTTACATCATGCTCCAAAATCAGATCCAGGATCTGGGGCGTTTGGTTGATCAAAAAATGAATGACACCAACCGCAACATGAACGAGTCACAAAAGAATATGCACCAAACCATCCAAACCCAGTTTGGGCAGAGCGTAAAGATTATTACCGAAGTAACAGAGCGATTAACCAAGCTTGATGAAACCAACAAACAGGTAATGGGTTTTGCCGACCAGTTGCAGCAGCTCGAAAATGTTTTACAGAACCCAAAACAGCGCGGCATCCTGGGCGAATATTACTTAGAAAATGTTTTAAAAAACGTGTTGCCGCCGGGCAGCTACCAGATGCAGTACAAATTTGAGAATGGCGATATTGTCGACGCTGCTATTTTTGTGAAAGATAAAATCATCCCGGTTGATTCTAAATTTAGTTTGGAAAATTATAACCGAGCGATCGAAGAAAAAGATCCAGAGCGCCGTGCCGAGCTAGAAGCGCTATTTAAAAACGATTTAAAAAAACGGATTGATGAAACAAGTAAGTATATTAAACCCAAGGAAAATACAATGGATTTCGCGTTTATGTTTATTCCGGCCGAAGGGATTTATTACGACCTCCTCATCAACAAAGTTGGCGCACTCAAAGTTAACTCAGCCGCACTTATCGAATACGCCTTCAAAGAAAAGCGCGTTATTATTGTTTCGCCAACATCGTTTCTTGCCTACCTCCAAACCGTGATGCAAGGTTTACGCGCACTCAAGATCGAAGAGTCAGCCAAAGAAATTATGGGCCGCGTCGAAGAACTGGGCCGTCACATTTTAGCCTATGATGATTACTTTAAAAAATTAGGAAATAATTTAGCCACGACCGTAAACTCGTATAACACGGCGTACAAAGAACTCAACAAGATAGATAAAGATGTCATGAAGATTACCGGCAGCGAGAAAAAAATCGAGACACTCCTCATCGACAAACCAAACGCCGAGCTGCTTTAACGACCACAACAAATACAAATGAAAAGGCTCCGGGGCTGCGCAGTATACGCTGCTCGTCCGGAGCCTTGAGGCACACCAAGAAAACAAGGTGGTGGGCTCTGAATTTTTTATTCCTCCGACCGCACTGATTCGCAGACAAAATTTTCTTGGTTCGTTGAAAGATGGTATGCCGACCCCTTCTTCACGATCTCGCTCGCCAGCGTGTTGAGATGAAGCACCTCCTCTTCACCGCGATAGACCTTGGTGACAAGGCGGCAGCCATCTTCCTCGGCTGTCAGCTTAATAAAGAGGGGGAACTGATCCCGGCTGGAACGACAGATTGTACCCACGCCAGCGACCGACGTACCAAGGCGCTCACGATCACCGGCACAGCCATCTGGAGGCTCAACCAACTGGTTTGAAGCAAGCTCCACCTGGGGTTGGCTGCTGGATACAGGCGAAGACACGATCGGCGGTTGTGATGCACAGGCAGACAGGAGGACGAACAGAATTTTGCCGAGTAAACGACTGTCTTTCATGGCGGTACTCCTTTTCAAAAGCACCCCCTATACAGCGGCAAAAAAGATGTCTTGTCAAGCTACCTCCATAAACAAAGCAACTCCTGGGTCTGCAGCCAAAACGGCGCTGACCCAGGAGTCGTGGGGGGGGCTAGTTCTCGATCTTGCAGACGTAGGGCTGTCCATCGACAGCGAACGGCATCTCGCCGGTGTCATCGATGTTAGCCGTGGGAACATTGGGCCAGAGCCGCGAGTGAAGACCGTTGTCCGGGGCAGCCTCGAGGCGACAACCGTTGTCGCCAGGGACGAAGGCCATCTTCAGGCGGTATCCCTGTTTGGTCACCGCACCATTGTCCGGCAAGCAAGCGACCCACCTGCGGGAGTCGGGCGCCCAGGCGAAGCGCTGGCTGGCCTGGTAGCAGGTCTCGGGCGCCACGCCCGGGCGGAGCGAGAGAGGACCGGCTACGCAAGCAGGCAGAGAAAGGGCCAGGAGGGCGACGTGCGAACGTTTCATTTCGTGACCTCACAAAAGTGGTTGGGAATCCAGGACGGAAGCGAACTTTCTTATCTTGTACATAACAGAAAAAGCCTGTTTTGTCAATAGGCGAACACGGTTTTTGGCTCTAACTTGACGTTTTGCCACGCATCAGCTATACTCGTTCTATTGCTCTCAATATTTTTTACTTCTAAACTGACCTATGCCAAATAAGCAAAATGCTAAAAAGGCTTTGCGCCAGAGTCGCAAACATGCGACCCTTAACAAAGCCCGCAAAGACGCTTTCAAAGAAGCAGTGAAAAAAACACTCAAAACTAGCGGAGACGAAGCGAAAAAAATGGCCCGCGCCGCCCAACAAGCCCTCGACAAAGCAGCTAAACGCGGCGTGATCAAAAAAAATACGGCCGCTCGCAAACTTTCCCGTCTCATGAAGAAAGTAAATGCGATGGCAAAAAAATAATTTTCCTGGTATACTTCCTCCTGGTCGCCCTCAAGCGACCAGGATTTTTTTACTATGGACCTCAACAATCCCAAGCAAATCGAGAGTTTTGTTGCTCGGCAAATCAGTACCAAGGCAATTGTCCAAGATTGGCTGGCGCAACAAGTTTCCAAAAAATTAGGCAACCTGTACGCGCAGCTCCAGATACTTTCTGAGAACGCTACTGGTTTTTATAAAAAAAGTTACTCTCCGCATAATTTTGTCGGTACGCCAACCGTTTCTTTTGAAGAACATTTTGGACTACTCGAACAGCCCGGTAAAAAAAATGGACGCAAAGAAGCCAAAGACCAACTGGACCACAACAAAAAAATTATTTCCATGCTTAGTTTCCGCGAGGATACTGATGAAAAAGTGGGAGTAAAAGAAATCAGCACGTACGAAGGTAAAAAAAATATAACGGTCCTGGTGCGCAAAGTTGAAGGCAGAAATGTAAAAGAAGTAAGCGGCATCAAAGTTTTAGAAACTCTTTTCCCCCCACACCTTTCGGGCACCATGATGGATGTGGTCGAAGGCAAGACAAGCTTACTCCAAGTCTTGGCCGAACGTTTTCCACATTCAGTTGGTGAAGTGCTACGGAAAGTAGAGGGGTTAGCACCCAGCATCGAACGTGAACTCGCCCATAAATACGAACTTTTTTCCAAACGGCTTGATCGGTCTGCAATCGAGGCTCGTTTACCCGTCTACCGAGCGCGTTTTAACGGCCTCCCCGAGAGGCTTGTTGAAGAACTAGCGACACGATTAGTTTTTGAAGAAATAAAATCTGACCTGGGGAGGGTTTTTGATGAGTATCGAGAAGATTTAGCCAAAGGTGAATTTCGCCATTTTGAACCAACCCTTACTCGAGGCGAGGCCGAAGAAGTAAAACACAAACATTTTTCCGAAGCACGGGCTTAAACGGTGGCAATAAAACGATCCACCAACACAGCCTGATCGGCTGCACCCGTTTTCATCGAAAGATCAATATTCAAGAGTTCTCGATAACGGGCTTCGAGCTGAGCGAGTGTAAAGCGACGGAGTACTCCGGCGCTTTTTTTGGCCACAAACGGTGGGAGGCCAAGAAGTTTAGCCATGGTATCGGGCGAAGGGTTCTCGCGCTCAGCAAGATCTTTCATTTGGAGCAAGATCTTGAATTGACGCAGCAGCATGTTGAAAATAAATCCCTCTTCTGCACCCAAGGTTCGCTGCGCACTCAAAAGTAGAAACGCTTTTTTACTATTTCCTTCAGCAACAGCATCAATAGCATTAAAAATGGTTTCAGAACCTTGTTCGTCTAAAAAGAGCTCGACATCAGCGGTTTCAATACGCTGACCATTTTTAAAAGCAACCAATTGGTTAAGAAGTGAAGTGAGGAGCCACATATCCGCACCGCTGTTCGCAGCGAGATAGGCGGCTGCAGACGGGGAAATGCTGCCGTCTTTTTTCTTACTTTCCTCTTGAATCCAAGCCTGTAGTTTTGGCCCGACTAAAGTAGGAAATTCCTGGACATATTTTTCTTTCAGTAACAACGCCTGCAGCTCTTTAGCTTCTTTTACTTTCGAGAGGGGTTCACCTTGCCAAAAAAGGATGGCCGTAGACTCAGGCATTTTTTGACCGGAAAGGCGCCCGACTAGGTCAGCGAGCAATCCTTTGTCTGAGTTGGAAAGTATATTATTAACTCGCACCATTCGTTTTTCAGCCAAAAAAGGGCTCGCCATAATGGTCTCCAGTATTTTTCCTAAGGGTTCTTTTTTACCATCAATAACCGCCACATTATACCCGGCTGGATCCCGAGCTTTTTTGAATTTTTCGACCTGCTCCGCGGCATAGTGGTGACTGCGGAACGTGTCTTCTCCGTGGACAAAAATGATCATACTTTTTAATCTCAAAAACGACTACTGGCGCGTATCATATACTGACGTGGGGCAGAAGGCAATGGTGGTTTTTATTTCTCGGTTTCGTAATCAAAAAACCGTACACTAACAACGAAACAATTTAACAATTCACACGGTCGTGCTATACTCTAGCCAGTTCATCCCTGTTTTTAGCTATGGAAAAAGCAACTTGGCAAACCGACATCCTTATCCTTGGAGCTGGTATTGGCGGCTATGAAACGTTTCGTACGCTTGCCCGGCTCTTGAAGCGCTGTGGTTTACCCCAAACAATTACGATTGTTGATCACAACAATTATTTTACCTTTACACCCATGCTGCACGAGGTAGCTTCGGGCGCCATTGAACCGAGTCACTGCACCGTACCGCTTCGAGAGCTTACCTATGGAACACCCCACACATTCCTCAAAACGCGAGTTACCGAAATCAGACCAGCTGAAAAAATCGTCCTTACGGAAAGCGGGGCAATTGAATACAGCTATCTGGTCGTGGGTCTCGGGAGTGGCGTTAACTATTTTAATACACCCGGGGCGAGCGACTACAGCTATACCGTACGAACGCTGCCCAAAGCGATGCAGCTCCGACAAGATTTAATAACTGCTTTTGAGCGGGCAAGCGCACCAATCACTATCAATGTCATTGGCGGAGGGTATACTGGTATTGAAACAGCAGGACAACTCCAACACCTCATTAAACACGACCTCGCCAAACTGTACCCCAAACAACAAACCACACTGCGTATCATTGAAGCCGGACCGACTATTTTGAGTGTCCTACCTGAAAAGGTACAAACCCGTATCAAACGACACCTGATCCGTGAGGGAGTAGAACTTCTTTTGCAACACCCTGTAAAAACGGTTACAAAAAAATCTATCATCTTTAATGACGGCCAAGAAATTGAGAGTGACTTTACGGTGTGGTGTGCTGGCGTCAAAAACCAAGCAGACCGCTATCTCAGCGCTCCGTACCAAGAAAACGGCCGCATTCTAACGAACGAATTCCTGCATTCGATCATTGACCCAACATTGTACGCTGTTGGGGATATTGCACATTTTTGCAACCAGGGGAGTACGTTGCCTGCTCCGCAGCTTGGGGAAGTCGCGCATAAACAAGGCGGCTTCATCGCCAAGCACATTGTTGCCAGCCTCCAAAAACGCAAACTACGTCCTTTTTATTTTAAATCACGCGGCATGTTGGTTCCGGTTGGTGATTGGTACGGCGTAATGGTGCTCGGGTCATTCATTCTCTTTGGCCCCCTGGCGTGGTGGATCAGGCGCACAGCATATTTACTGTTTATGCCCGGGTTACTGCGCAAACTTAAGATAATTGTTGACTGGACATTGCATTCTTTGAGTTTCCGCTATATAATCGACATCGAAAGCGAAAAACAAAAAGCTAAGGACTAAAAGATTCATTAATTTTTAAACTAAAAAGTATGCTGTGCAAGCACATGCTCCGGTGTAACCCAAAAATGGAATCGTGGGGACTTTTGGCCCTGCGCGTCGCGGTCGGTATCGTCTTCATTTACCAAGGATACGGAAAACTTTTTGACCACCCTGAAATGACAATTGGCATGTTCACCGGGCTTGGCTTTCCACTACCCATGTTTTGGGCATATTTTGTTGGGGCAGCCGAAGTGGTTGGCGGACTTATGGTGCTCCTCGGTGTCTTTGCCCGCATTGCTGGTAGCTGGCTTGCCATCATCATGATTGTAGCCATGCTTACCGCCCATCGGAGCGGTCCTTTTACTGGTTTTTTCATGCCGATAGTACTTCTGGGCAGCTGTCTCGCGCTTATGGGTGTTGGGGCCGGAGAATATCGTCTAGTTCGCGCTGAATGTGTTTGCCCAAAATGCCTGGCTGCTGGTAAGGAGGGTACTTGCAACGACAAAATGGAAGGTGCGATGGCGGACGGATGTTGCGGCGCGGGAATGAAAGGAGCTTGCTGCGGCGGAGGAGGCATGAAAAAAGAGGAAATAATGAAAAAATAATACTTGTAACAAAACACCCTCGGAAAATTCGAGGGTGTTTTTTATTTAAAAAATTGTAAGGGTAGAGAGATGGTAGCCGTCCGGTGTCGCATCACCGGACGGCTTTCTAATCAATCATTTGGTCGACTGCAGGTCTTCGACACACTCGCCTTCGAGCCAGAATGACTGGCCGGGCTTCAGGCCGGGCGGCACCTCGACACTGAATGCCTCAAGTTTCCGGGTGCCTACGAAGACATAGTCGCCGATGCGGCTGCGTTCGCCAACCGGCCTGTCCTCATACGCAAACACCTTAAGACGGTGCCAACCTTCACACTCACACAGTAGCATGCCCTCAACACTGTACCGCCACCGACCAGAAGCGATCCGATCGTTGTTAATAAAGAAGGGGCGGTTACCTCCGTCCGCATTTTCTTTGACCGTACAATAGACGTGCGAACCTGCGGGCAGAGGCTCAGTATCGACAACGCCCTCCTTCTGTCTGAAAAGAAAGTCCCAACCAAGACTGCATCCGGACGCAACCAATAGACCTGCAGCGGCAAATAAAGCTCTCATGGCGGACTCCTTGTGATAGTTTGACCCATCCTACCTGCGCACCCTTATTTGTCAAGTCTTTAGGCAAAATTTTGTTATTGAATTACCGTTGACAACCGGGCTTTTTCATGCTAGACAGTATTGGCCTGGCACTTTGCCATGGGGAGAATACGATGAAACAATTGCGGATATTTGGTCTTGCTGCAGCCGTACTCACTGTTGGTTGCAGCAGCGGTCTGCCCAACAAATTGGACGAGCGAGGATCTTCAACCAAGACCAGCGCGTTCGGCATTTTGAGCGCAACCTCGCCGCACCCCTGGCGGATCATCCACTTTGCCGATGTCGCCATGCAGTACACCGAGGCCTCGGGTACGGAGCTGGTGTTCACGGTCGAGCACTACGGCGTCCAGGAATCGGCCCGACAGTTGGTCGAATTCTATTTCGCGCCCGTGACGGACAGATCAGGCTCTGACTGGAAGAAGAGCACCTTCGAGCTCTTCCGGTGCGGGGACCCGATGGGCGTGGACGAGCCGAACGTGGGGTCTCTGCGGACAAGCCGACTGCTCGATCCCAAGAAGTCGCCCATCGACTGCACCATCGTGGTCACCGACCACAACCCCCCGACGATCAAGCCCGACTAAACGCGTCGCGGCAGACATCTACCCCCCCCCACCCGCGGGAACCTGTGTTCCCGCGGGCACGCTTTCCCTACACTACAACTCTTTGTGTTGTGAGGAAAATAAAAAACCGCCCCGCTGTTGGGACGGTTTTTTATTATTATATTATTTTTCAACTTCAGCCATCGCACGCCGAATCATCGCCTCCACTTCGGGCGTCGTGTTCACAAACGTAATCTCCACATCCGGATGGAAATTTTTGTAGACCCGGAAAATTTCATCAGCAAAGCCTTGGCCGATAAATTCAACACGGTTGAAATCAAGCACAATGCGTTTGAATTCATCGAGTCCAGCCAAGAGGCGGCGGGCTTGGGAGCGGGAGACGAAACTGTCTTCCATCGCATAGAGGTTAACATTAAATTTCGTCTCATTAAATCGCAAATTTTCATCCGTAAACTGATTAAAAACGTCCTGAATCTTCTTAGGACTCAAAACAGCAATTAAAAAACCCACTAATGTTCCTGTGCGTTGGCGGTGCGGCTTAATAAAAAAATCTGGGATAGTATTGTCAACAAGCACTTCAGTTTTGTTACTAATGATCCAGAATTTATCCGCCATTTTAGAGGTGAAAAAAATACCTTGACCTGAGTGTGTCGCGGGCATTGTGGTTTGCTTGCCCTTAAAGATATCTTGGGCAGCTTCAACATCGTTTTCTAGCTTTCTTTTTTGTTTTATATTATTGAAGATACCCACACCACGATCAACAATCTCAAAAGAGAAGGCTCTTTCATTTACGCGAACCCAAATCTCAATAACCTCAGAGCCTGAATGTTCTATTGCATTATTTAACATTTCCGTAAAAGCATGCTCAATAATTCTCGTTACCTCCTTACTTAATCTTGCATGTTTAAAAAAGAAAGATTCTTTAAGCTCTCCAAAAACAGCTGATTCATTTTTATTTTCCACCCTCTCTATTCGACGATGCCAAACCTTCTCACCCGGGCCATTTGTAATTCTCTCAGCATCATCAAACAAAACATATCTTACATGGTTAGTTTGGCCCAATCGAGCAATCTTCTTGCTTTCAATCAACCTTTTCAGCGACACAACAACTGACTGTTTTGATAAACCGCTCAGTTGACTTATTTCTTTAGCTCTAATAGAGCCTTTTTCTTTAATATTGTTTAAAATCTGTTCTTCAAGATTCATATGTCTTTATATTATCCTAAAGAATGAATCTTGTCAAGTATTAAATTAACTTGTCAAGCCACTTGTCAAGTATTAAATTAACTTGTCAAGCCACTTGTCAAGTCTACAAACAAGAAAAAACCGCTTTTTTAGCGGTTTATTTCTCCATTTCGCCCCAATTTTGCCCAGTCTTAAGATCTACTTTTACAGGCACCCTGAGCTTGACGACGTTCTCGAGCGTCGCCTTAAGGAGCGCGCCCACATCTTTCTCTAATCCTTTTGCTACTTCGACGACTAATTCGTCGTGCACCTGAAGGATCATTTTTACATCAGCACCAAATTTTGAGGCATGTAGTTTTTTATACACGTCGATCATACCCATTTTCATCAGGTCGGCGGCCGTACCTTGTACGGGATGGTTTACAGCCATGCGTTCACCAGCCGCACGTAATTGGTGATTTTTACTACCCAATTCGGGAATATACCGGCGCCGACCAAAAAGCGTTTCGCAATACCCGTCCTTAGCGGCAAATGCAATCGTGCGGTCCAAATATTTCTTGACCCCACTGAATTGTTCAAAGTATTTTTCAATAAATTCTTTAGCTTGCAAGTAGGGGATACCGGCTCGCCACGACAAGCCGTGCGTGCCCATACCGTACAACACCCCAAAGTTAACTTCTTTGGCAGCGTAGCGCATTTCACGGGTAACATTCTCAAGCGGCACATTGTTGATGGCAGCGGCGGTTGCCTGATGGATGTCGAGACCTTCCGAAAAAATGTCGATCATACGCTGATCCTCGGCCAGCGATGCCACGATACGCAGCTCAATCTGGGAATAGTCTGCACTCAGAAGAATATTTCCTTTTTCGGCAACAAAAGCAGTACGCACTTCACGCCCCAACTCAGTACGGACAGGAATGTTTTGTAAATTAGGGTCAGTACTCGACAGGCGGCCGGTCGCAGCAACAGCTTGGTTGTACGTCGTATGAATACGGTGGGTGGTGGGATTTACCAGGGTTGGTAGAACATCAATATAGGTGTTTTGCAGCTTACTAAGCTCGCGAAATTCCGAGATCTCGTTGATGATTGGATGGAGGTCGCGCAGTTTTTCAAGCTCCTCAGCGGATGTTGACAACCCGGTTTTTCCTTTTTTTATACCTTCGACCGGAATGTTCATTTTCTCAAACAAAACTTCACGCAGCTGGATGGGGGAAGCGATATTAAACTCTTCACCACTGAGAGCGTAAATTTTCTTGGTGCAAGCAGCGAGTGCTTTCGCTGTTTTTTTGGAAAGTTCCACGAGCCTCGCAGGGTCAACAGCAACACCATTCAGTTCCATTTCAGCAAGAACAATGCTGAGAGGCATTTCGATTTTTTCAATCAATCCATAATCGTCGATTGCTTTGAGCTCACGGGTTAATTCGGGCACGGTTTCGCTGAGTAAAAATAATTCGTGCGCCAACGTTTTGGTATCAGCGCCGAACAGGCTTTCTTGCCCACCGCCGACCAACAATTCTTTTCCGAGTACTTTAAGGACAACGCTTGCCGGATCGTGAGCGCGGCTGCCCGGGTTCAAAAGATACGACGCGACCATCACGTCAAACAGCTTATTTTTAATCTCAATTTTATGGACACTGGCCACTTTTAGTAACTGCTTAAGGTCGTGGCCGTTAAGGGTTAGTACGGGATCTGCAAAAACGTGTTGGATATTTTTAAAGAGACGCTGCGGGACAAAGTAACCGTGGTGCTCAACGACAAACAAGGCGCCGCTAAGCGTGGCACTAAACAAGTCATTACCGTTCGTTACCAACCGCGCAGCAAAACTACCATGCTGTTTGATGTGATCAGCCAAATTTTGCACCTCAGCGACTGTTGCGACTTCAACATACTCGAGCGACCTGGTTTGTTTTGCCCGCGGCGCAGACGGACGGGTAGCTTTTTTTTCTTCGGTCACAGCTGGATTGCCCGCAAAATCAGGCAGCCGCTTAAGGAGTGAAATGAATTCAAACTTTTGGAACAAGGCAATTATTTTTTCTTTATCAAATGGTTTGATACGACACGTTTCCAGCGTGAAACCCAGATCCGGGACGGCCAGATCAATCGTCGCGAGATAGCGGCTCATATCCGCCGCTGCCTGTCCTTCTTGTAATTTTTTGATCACACCCGGTTTAAAGTCGGTAAAAATCGATGATTTTTGATTTCCTAGTTCATGATAAATTTCCTGGATCCCGCCAATTTTTTGGATAAGTTCAGTGGCAGTTTTTTCACCAATACCTGGAACGCCCGAAATGTTGTCAGAGGTGTCGCCGCGCAGCGCCTTGTAATCAACAATCATTTCTGGACCAAAGCCATAACGGGACCGGACTTCGGCCGGGTCGTAAACCACAATATCGTTTAATCCCTTCCTGAGTGTGTACACTTTTACCTGCTCGTTCACGAGCTGCAGCGTATCCATATCCCCGGTAACAATATATACTTCCGTTTTTTTATTAGTTTCAGCCAAGCATTGGGTAGCGATCGTACCGATCACATCGTCAGCTTCGAAACCCTTTTTTTCAAAAATAGGGATACCAAAGACTTCGACCACTTGGTGAACGAGTGGAATTTGGTCGTAGAGGTCTTGGTCGGCTTTGACGCGAGTCGCTTTATATTTTTCAAACTTGTCATGTCGGAATGTGCCACCCGCCACGTCAAACGTTACAGCCAGGTATTCTGGCTTGAGATCTTTCCAAACTTTTAAGAGCATGGAAACGAAGCCGTAGACGGCATTTACTAAAACACCCTCCTTGGTAGTCAAAGGTGGAATGGCGTGATACGCACGGTGAACGATGGCATTACCATCGACGAGGACAAATTTAGACATGAAAGTGAATACAGCGGAGTAAGTACTCAGCAGAGTAGGCAGAGTAATTTTACTTACTCTGCCTACTCTGCTGAATTTGCTTGGGATGTGCCTGTGCCCATCTTAGCACGCGAGAGCCTTGAAATGAAAGGGTCGTTATGGTATCCTAAGTGCGCAACTCAAGGTGTACCGGCCTGGTAGCCAAGTAGTAAGGCAGGAGTCTGCAAAACTCTTATGCGCGGGTGCGATTCCCGCCCAGGCCTCGATAGAAGCTTAAAATGTAAAACTCAAAACTAAAGATTTTGATGTCCCGCACGGCGGGACTCTTTTATTTTGCACTTTTCGTTTTTAGCTTTACGCTATCTGACGTAGCCAAGCGGATTTACCCGGACACCGTTAATAATGATCTCAAAGTGAAGATGGATACCGGTAACACCACGGACATTGCCCGTGTTTCCCATGAGACCGATGGTTTGACCGGCGTCGACCCGATCGCCGACACTGACCAGGAGCTTAGAGTGATGACCATACAGCGTTTTGACACCCCCGCCATGGTCAATAATAATTACACAACCATACCCGCTATTCCAGCCGCATTGTGATTTTTCAACTTTACCCGCCTTCACGGCGTAGTTTGGAGTTGCAAAAGGACCGGCGATATCAAGCGCGTGGTGCGTATAGCCAAAGTACTGTGTGATTGTGTGGGCACCAGAAGGCCAAATATACCCCGAAGAACCGGCCGCTTGACGTGAAGACGGCGGCGCAGCAACCTTGGCAATCGTGCCTGTAGTGCGCGGGACAGTAGCGACCGCACGAGCTTCAGGCTTAATACCGTCAGGCACCATGATTAATTCACCGGCCTTCAGATCACTTCCATCCGCTTGTAGACGGTTAAAACCTACCACATCCTCTTCTTTAGCTTCATAGAGCAGTGCGATTTTATTGATCGTGTCCCCGCGCTTTACTGTGTGCATAACACCGGTGGTCGGTGGAATTTTGAGCACATCACCTGGGCGCAGCACCGAGCGAACCCCCAGGTTGTTTTGCCAAAGAATCGTAGCCACACTGACACCAAAATCATACGCAATACTGCTTAGGGAATCGCCAGGCTCAACCGCATAGTTTTCAACCTGGTTACGTCTGCCAGCCAGGGTAACACCGGGCATAATAGACGGCTTACTCAGTGCCGTCCCACCTGCCATAATAGCAGCAAAATCTTGGTTGGCTACAAAATTAACACCCAAACTCGGCAAAGTCTCGGCATCAATAACGCCTTCACGCCACGAACTATTAGACGGATTAAAAACTATCGCGTCGGCGTTTTCTTCCTCGATACCACGGATTTCCTGGGGAGCAGTAAGGGCATAGGCGATAGTCTTTTGGCCCGGCAAGAACAAATCCTTTTCAGCATACAACTTGCTTTGGGGAAAGCCGACCAAAAAAAGCCCTGCAAAACCCACTACTTGGAGCACGCCACGCGTAAGCAGGAGTGCCCGAACGCGATTAAGACCTGATTTTTTAAGAAAATAGAAAAATTTGTAGCGAACAAACAAAAGCGTCCGACCAATACCACCGATTGTTTTGGCTAAAACAAAAGAAATTCCAGCTCCAAAGAACCAGAACAGGCGCTTGCCGTAAACCAAGGTTTTAAGAAATCTTAACCAAACTCCGTATTTCATAGTTTGCTTGACTATTTGGAGAGTTTACCATAGTATAGGGGGCAAATCAATCTATTTTTACCTTTAATTTAAGCATTGTTTTTATGCTCATCATCGTTTTGGGAGCAATCGTTCCCGCAGTTCTGGCCATCCTTTATGGTCTTATCTTAATCCGCTGGGTTCTGCGCCAACCAGCCGGAGACGAACGAATGCAAATGATTGCTCGCGCCATCCAAACCGGTGCTAAAGCGTATCTCTTCAGACAATATAAAACGATCGGGGTGGTAGCAGCGGTCATCTTTCTTGTCATCGGCCTCGGACTAGACTGGATCACAGCCTTTGGCTTCATTGTAGGGGCTGGTTTTTCTTGTTTGGCTGGCTATGTTGGGATGATGATTTCGGTCAAAGCCAATGTCCGTACTGCCGAAGCAGCCAAACTTGGTTTTAAAGAAGCACTTAACCTCGCCGTACGCGGCGGTTCGGTTACCGGCCTCCTGGTTGCCGGTCTTGGTCTCTTGGGGGTTGCTGGCTTTTATCTGGTTACGAACGGCGACCTTGCAGCGCTCATTGGCCTTGGGTTTGGCGGCAGCCTGGTTTCTGTCTTTGCTCGTATCGGCGGAGGCATCTTCACCAAAGCAGCCGATGTGGGTGCTGATCTGGTTGGTAAAGTTGAAAAAGGCATTCCCGAAGATGATCCACGTAACCCAGCCGTCATCGCTGATAATGTGGGTGATAATGTTGGCGACTGTGCTGGTATGGCTGCCGATCTTTTTGAAACTTATGCCATTACAACAATCGCCGCCATGCTCCTCGCCAGCCTTTTGTTCCCTGGCAACACCAAGGCGGTCGTGTTTCCGCTTATGTTGGGCGGCGCCTCGATTATCGCTTCAATCATTGGCACGTTTTTCATTCGCCTCGGCAAAGACAAGAATGTCATGAGAGCTTTATACAAAGGCCTCATCGCTGCAGGCGTCCTTTCTTTAGTTGCCTTTTACCCCATCACTCGCTGGCTCTTGAGCGGACTACCGGGCTTCTCGGTTATGCACCTTTTTGGCACAGCGGTTATCGGTCTCGCCCTGACGCTTGCCATGGTATTTGTTACCGACTACTACACTTCTACCGAATACTCACCAGTCCAACATATTGCTAAAGCAAGTACTACCGGACATGGCACGAACATTATTGCTGGACTCGCTGTTTCCATGAAATCTACCGCCGTCCCCGTACTCCTCATTTTGGCTGCCATGCTCGGTTCGTTTTGGTTGGCAGGCTTGTTTGGAATTGCGATTGCTGCAGTCAGCATGCTTTCGATGACCGGGATCGTCGTCACTATTGATGCCTATGGCCCCATCACCGACAATGCCGGCGGTATTGCCGAAATGGCCGAACTTTCAGAAAGCGTGCGAGCTGTTACTGACCCCCTGGACGCCGTTGGCAACACCACCAAAGCCGTTACGAAAGGCTATGCGATTGCGGCAGCAGGCTTATCATCACTCGTTTTGTTCGCTGACTTTACCCACCAACTTCCCGCTTCAACAGTTTTCTTAATCAATGATCCGAAAGTTTTGGTCGGCCTCTTTATCGGCGGCTTGTTACCATACCTGTTCGGTTCCATGCTCATGGAATCAGTCGGCAAGGTTGCTGGCCAGGTTGTTGAAGAAGTCCGCCGCCAGTTCAAAGAAATTCCTGGTATTATGGAGGGCACCAATAAACCAGATTACGCCCGCGCCGCTGACATCGTTACCAAAGGCGCTCTACAACAAATGATCCTTCCTGCTCTCTTACCGGTCGCTGCCCCAATCTTGGTTGGCGTTTTTCTGGGCATCCCGGCGCTGGGCGGCCTCCTGGTCGGCACGATTATTACTGGTATTTTCCTTGCTATTTCTATGACTACCGGAGGTGCCGCTTGGGACAACGCTAAAAAATTCATTGAAAAAGGTAACTACGGCGGCAAAGGCTCATTTGCTCACCAAGCAGCGGTTACTGGTGACACGGTTGGCGACCCATACAAAGATACAGCTGGCCCGTCGATTAACCCAATGATCAAAGTTGCCAATATCGTAGCCTTACTCATTGTCGGACTGCTCTTAAAATAAAACCCCTCGCACCCAAAAGAACGCCTCTCGGCGTTCTTTTTTTAGCTAAAACCCTTGACAAAAAACGTTTTTTGTGAAAGGGTTGCTGCCACAAATGTCCTGATTAGGAGGATGTCATGTACACACGTCTGATCCTTTGCTCCGCCTTGTTGGCCGCCTGCGCCACTACGACGCCGGCACGTCCACCTGCACAGACCGAGGTTGCGAGCCCGGTAACCGAAGAAGTGTCTGCACCCGTTGAGACGCCGGGCCACCCCACGCTCCGTGCGCTTGCCCCACACGATACGTCCGAAGCGGCCATTGGTGCGGCCACCATCCGCCCTCTCGAGACGCTCGTCGGCGCCCTGCAGCTGGTGGTCGTGAGCAAGCAGGTCGACAGCTTCTTCAACTGGCACAGCTGCCCCAGCGGCCAGCTGCGAATCCAGTATGACCTGGATCAGACGCGGCATGCAGGAGAGGAGTCTTTTGTCGTTGAGTGCGGAGAGTCCCCGCGCCCGCAGAGCGAATACAGCATGCACCCCATCGACGACTACGTGCCGATCGGGTTCTTTACCTGCCGCCACCCGGCCATCATGGTTCACGGCAATAGCCAGACTGTTTGGATGAAGGATTCGCGGAGCACACAACGGATCCTCATCGAAATCGGGCCGGGAGCAACCAGCTTCCACACGCTCGACAGCTGCTCCATGGCTCAATAACCACGACCAACCCCTTCCCCGGAGCGCTCCCTCGAGCGCCCGGGCTTTCATTTTTAGACACTACGCATAATTACAAAAGCTGTTTGAGGGCCACAAATATAGCCTAAAAGGTTGACAAACCACCTTTTTTGTGGCTAAATACGCGATATCACAACAAAGGGGTACGGTGGACATGAGAGTACCAAGCTTCGCACACGACATCCGCAGACTGCTACCCTGGCTCGCAGCTGGCTGCATTGTCTCTGAGGATCCCAACGAACAGCGCATCAAGATCTTCTGTGGAGACACAGATCCAAGCCTCATCTCCAGCTCTCAGCTTGCTGCACTGGCCCTCCTCCTCAACGTTCCCGCCGTGGCCGTCGAAAAAGAGTTCTACGGCGAAGACACCGAGGTTGTCCTGATTGCGAACGGCGTTGCTTTTGCCCCACCCCCTTTGTCTGCCGCCGGTTAGCAGACCATCTTTTTGGTCCAGGCATGCGCGGCTCCCCTAAAAAAACTCGATGGTACATCGAGTTTTTTTATTTCCCCACACATTTGACACTTACGCTGTTTTCCGCTAAAGTAGGCCTGTTTTAATAACTATTTCCTGTATGTCCTACACGCTCAAAAAAACCGACAAATCAACCGCTGAACTCACCATTACCGTTGCTCCTGCTGATTACAAAAAAAATATGGAGGTGGCCGCTGTCCGTCTGTCCGAGCGCGCAGCTATCAAAGGTTTCCGGCCAGGCAAAGCCCCTTACGATCTGGTTAAACAAGAAATGGGCGAAATACGCATTCTGGAAGAAGCCATGCAATCCATTGTGGAAAGCAATTTTTTCAAGGCGGTCAGCGAAGAGAAGCTCGACACCATTGGCATGCCTCAAATTAGTTTGCAAAAATTTGCTCCCGGCAACGAGCTTGTTTTTACAGCCTCAGTAGCCTTGCTCCCCAAAGTTACCGTACCCGACCTTACAACTATTAACGTTGAAGGCAAACCCGTAACGGTTAGCAAAGAGCAGATCGATGAAACGATGGAAAACCTGCGTAAAATGCAGGGCAAAGAAGTAATTAAAGCCGGCAGCGCCACCAAGGACGACAAGGTGGTTGTGAACATGGACATGTTTATTGATAAAGTCCCAATGGAAGGCGGGCAGGCCCCGAACCATCAGGTGTACCTTAGTGAACCGCACTACATTCCTGGGTTTGCCGAAGAACTAGTTGGGCTTAAAAAAGATGATACCAAAGAATTTACCCTCAAATTCCCTAAAGAGCACTACCAAAAACACTTTGCCGGCAAAGATGTTGATTTTAAAGTAAAAGTAAACGAGGTTTACGAACTTTCGTACCCCGAACTGAACGACGAGTTTGCCAAAGCCTTGGGCCAACAGAGCCTCGAGAAGATGGTGGAATTACTGACCACTAACTTGACCCGCGAAGGACAGCGCAAAGAAGACGAACGATTTGAGATCGCCCTCTTGGAGCAGCTCATTGAGAAAAGCAGCTTTGAGGTCATCCCCGATGTCCTTATTGACGCGGAAAAGAACAAAATGTTCTATGAACTCAAACACAACCTAGAGGAACAGGGTATTCCGGTTGAAAAATATTTAGCTGACATGAAGAAAACTGAAGCCGAAATCTTGGCTGACTTTACTGCCCAAGCCGATAAACGAGCCAAGGCCGCGCTTATTTCCCGCCAAATCGCCCTTCAAAATAATATCAAAATTGAACCTGACGAAATGAACAAAGAACTTGATGCAATCCGCGCCGCTTACCCAAACAATCCTCAGGTAGAAGAAAATCTCAAACGGCAGGAGGTCATTCAAACGATTGCAACCACGCTGCAGAACAAGAAGGTGATGCAGTGGGTAAAAGAACAGGTAAAAAAATAATACTTTTTCCATCTAAACCCAACCTCTTCTTCTGGAGGTTGGTTTTTTTAAGCGGCATGTGTTAATTTATCATTAACACTACCCCTAAATTAAAACCTATGCTCTTCGGCACCCCTGTCTCGATCGCTGGCGGGCTCCCCAATGCCCCACTCAACGCTGTTAATATTTGCCTTGAGGGTTTTAAAAATTTGTTTGCGAACAAAAAATTAGCCGGCGTAACCTTCATCGCCGAGACGGAACACGACAAAATCGTAGAAGATTTGAGGCTCTTAAAAAGCCTTCGTTAAGCTTAAAAACAAAAGTATGCTGCGTAGTGTCCGCGTAGTGCCGCGCGCCTCCAAAAATGAAGTTGTCGAGCAGGAAGCAGGTGGTACACTTACAATCCGGGTTACGGCCACGCCAACCGAGAACAAGGCGAACAAAGCAACTCTCACAACTCTTGGCAAACACTTGGGATTGCCAACGAGCAAACTCAGAATAAAAAGCGGGCACAAAAGTAAAAATAAAATAATTGAAATTTTTGACTAAGTTACAACAAAAAAACAGCCGGAGGGCTGTCTTTTTTTAGGGCATATCAACTCCGCCCCGGGTCCACGGATGACACCGTACGATACGCCACACACTCTTGAGCGAGCCTCGTATGGCGCCGTTTTTTTCGATTGTTTGATATGCATAGGAGCTGCACGAAGGATAAAAAGGGCAATAACCATTCGGAAAACGATGTTTGAAGAGCCCGTGATCGGGCGAAAAGGTGAGTTGGTACAGCTTAATAATAAACATTAAGCAGTAGCGGGGCATTAAAAAAACAAGGCGGAAAATAGTTGTCTTTTTTGGCTGAGCTTCCATACAAAAAACGCTATTTACTCTTTGGCATGGGCGGCATTTTGCAGAGCCCAGCCCGTCGGAGTAGGGCGGTCACTTCGCGTTCAAGGTCACCATACTCCCTGTTGAGCGATTCTTTTTTTGCCACTACCAAGACAAAAAAACCTGGTTCGGGCTGGCTGGCTTTAAAGGCGAGCCGTACAGCTTCGCGCAGTTGGCGGCGAAGGCGATTACGCACCACTGCCTTTTTAGAAATTTTTAACCCCACCGCAAAGGCTAACTTTAGCTGCTTTTTAAAACTTTCAAGATCTTCCTTGGCCGGCACCTGTTGTTTGTTTTTTTCCAGGTCAAGAACTTTTAAATCCAAAAATGTGCCGTTGATCCAACGGCCATATTTAGTAACCAAATTAAAGTCGCGAACTTTTTTGAGACGGTTTTCAAGAGGAAGCATATGGGGATTATAACACAAAATCCGTCTTTAGAGACGGATTGTGCCTTGGAGACCTGCCGCCTTTTATTTGCGGAGGCGTTTTCCTTTCTTTTCGTCCGACACAGTAAGTTTTTTGCGTCCACGGGCGCGGCGACGGGCAAGTACGGTACGGCCTTGTTTAGTCGCCATACGGGCACGGAAGCCGTGGGTTTTAGCGCGTTTGCGCTTTTTTGGTTGATAGGTTCGTTTCGTTGACATATTTTAAATTAAGGTAATCTGGAAGCAACGCCCCTAGCATACAAGTTTTTTTTGATTTAGTCAACCTTTTTAGGTAAACAATGAAACAATACCTAGAAAGGGTACACCAAAACTGCTTACAACCCCCTGTTTCATTGTTTAGTCACATCTATCCACAGGTTATCAACAGTCTGTCCCCACCACCCCTTAAACGCTTCCTTTCCCTAAAAACCAGCCTTGTGTTAGAATGGGTAAAATTACTTAAAAAACCGTCTTTTTTATGAATAACAGCGAACTGTGGCAGGCCGTCCTCGCCGAGCTTGAACTGAGCATCTCGAAAGCCAATTTCATTACCTGGTTCAAAAACACCGGCATCATCTCGGTTCAAGAAGGGCAGGTACTCCTGTGCGTACCAAACGCCTTTACCAAAGCCTGGCTTGAAAAAAAATACCATCAGACGGTCATCAAGTCGCTCGAACGAATCACAGAAAAGCCGATCAAAAAATTAGAATACAAAATTGATAATATCAAAAACATCACTGAACAACCGGTCGTTTTTCAATCCGTTCCCAAACCCCCAGAGTTTAACAACTTACCTTTTACAGCTCCAACCGCACAACGCCAGGGCAACAACGAAACAGGCGGTGCGTTTATTATCAACCCTAAATATACTTTCGATAACTTTGTAGTGGGCGGGGGGAGCGAACTTGCGTACGCTGCCGCACAGGCGGTTGCTGCTCGTCCTGGTGTCGCATATAACCCTTTGTTTATCTACGGCGGAGTAGGACTTGGTAAAACACACTTACTACAAGCCATCGGCAACGAACTCACTAAAAAAAACCCAGGCATTGTTATTCTGTACGTCAGTGCTGAAAAGTTTTCTAACGACTTTATTTCTTCTATCAAAGAAGGTGCGGCCAAAGATTTCCAAAACCGCTACCGGCACGTCGACCTGCTCCTCATTGACGATATTCAGTTCATTGCCGGCAAAGACCGAACTCAAGAATCTTTCTTTCATACCTTTAACGAGCTTCACCAACAAAACAAACAGGTAGTCATTACCTCGGACCGCCCGCCAAAAGCGATTCCTGCCCTCGAGGACCGTCTTAAGTCGCGCTTTGAGTGGGGAATGATCGCCGATGTTTCAGCACCTGACTTTGAGACCCGTGTAGCCATTTTAGAACGTAAATGTGCTGAAAAATCTTTTATACTAGAACAAAAAATCATCCAAACAATTGCTTCGGTCGTACAGAGCAACATTCGCGAACTCGAGGGCGCCCTTAACAAGATCATTGTTTTCCATCAACTCAAAAACATGGTACCAACCCCCGAAACGATTAAGTCGCTTTTATCTGGGTTGGAAGCCGGGTCTACCCGCCGCTCGCTTACCGCCGACCAGCTGATTGAAACGGTCAGCCAGGTCTACAACATATCTACCGAAGACCTCCGCGGTAAAAGCCGAGAGAAAAAGATTTCCTTTCCACGCCAAATTATTATGTACCTCATGCGCGAGGAGCTCAAGATGTCGTATCCAGCGATTGGCGAAGGACTTGGCAACCGCGACCACACCACAGCGATGCATGCCCACGAGAAAATCAAGAACGAACTCGAGAACGATCTCAAACTCAAACAAGAGATTGAGTCGTTAAAACAACGCATGTATGTGAATAACGTGTAGTAAAGTAGTGGATAAGCTGGGGACGGCGTGTGTACAACCCAGGTTAGGGGTGCGGACAAACCTACCAGACTATCCCCAGAAAAAAAAGTTATCCCACATGCCTTTGTTCTCCTTCAAGAGTTATCGACATGACCGCCAAAAGTTTACACTTCCAAGAAGAAACTATGCACCGGTGTTTTTGCCTCAACAGAGATTAATTTCCGACTTATCCCCGCTGTCCACCGTGCTTATTATTACTAGTATACTAAAAATATATTTTTTAAAATAATTATATAAGCGACACCTGTGTATGAAGTTCTCCTGTACTAAAGAAAATTTCCTCCAAGCACTTTCCCTGGTCAGTAGCTTGGCTGGAAAAAATGTAAACCTGCCAATTCTCAATAATATTTTGCTTAAGGCGGATGCTCAAAAGGTAGAGGTGGTCGGCACCAACCTTGATCTCGCCATCACTATTGTCGTTCGAGCAAAGGTGGAGGCGCCAGGACAGTTCACGGTGCCCGCACGGACACTGGTTGATTTTATTACTCTGATTGCTGAAGAAAAAGTTGATGTTGAGCTGCAGGAAAACGAGCTGCTTATTTCAGCAGGAAAGTCATTTACAAAGATCAAGGGTACGCCAGCCGACGAGTTCCCTGTGGTTCCCAGTCTTGAAGACGGACAAGGCTTTGTTATTAAGGCCGAGGACCTTAAACGTGGCTTGTCGCAGGTTTTGCCAGCGGTTGCAAAAAACGATATCCGACCGGAGTTAGCCGGGGTGTTCTTTTCGTGTAATGTGGCAAACGAAGGTGAGGTTGTGCTCGCCGCAACCGACAGCTATCGATTGGCAGAGAAGAAAATTCGGTTGCTCCAGGGCAACGAAGTCCTCAAGACAGTCATTCCTGGCCGTACGGCTATTGAAATGGTTCACGTTTTATCGGCTCTTAATACGATGGACGAAGAAGAAAACGCCCGTCTTTTATTAACAGCCAACCAAATAGCCCTGCACTTTAATAATATTCAAATGACCTCGCGTCTGATCGAGGGTGCTTATCCTGATTATACTCAAATTATCCCTAAAGAATTTAAAACCGTCGGTGTGGTGGGGGTTACTGAGCTTAGTAAGGCCGTCAAAGCAGCAGGGCTATTCACAACCACCGGTGTGAACGCGGTGACTATGGAGTTTAAGCCGAGTGAGGGTACTGTAAAAATTACCTCTTCTTCCGCCCAGACAGGCGAACATAGTGCGGAGGTGGCAGGGAAGGTGTCTGGAGACGACTGCACGGTGCTTTTAAGCCACCGCTACCTCCTAGACGGTCTTAACAACATCTCGAGCGATACTGTGCAGCTTAAGGTAATAAATGGCGACAGTCCCTGTGTGTTGTTTCCGGAAAAAGACGAAAGCTTTTTGTATATCGTAATGCCAGT
The DNA here is from genome assembly GCA_964634875.1 of uncultured Gammaproteobacteria bacterium. Lineage (GTDB taxonomy): Bacteria > Patescibacteriota > Patescibacteriia > Magasanikbacterales > GWA2-37-8 > CAZECR01. Next base: position 12,303 of record CAZWKA010000006.1, on the reverse strand, counting down.
TAGGCAATAGGTGAAAAACTAAAAAACAAGCCTGTCGGAGGCTTGTTTTTTAGTTTTAGGCGGCCTGTGCTTTGTCAGCGGCTTCTTTGCCTTGTCTGATGATTTCCTCGGCTGATATCCCTGTGGTGATGTCTTGGTTGGTAACAGTAGATCGTTCGCCGTGAAGGCTGTAGAGTTTTTGAAGCAGATCAAGGCGTGCCTGAAGACTTTCCGCGTTCCGTGGTCGATGGGCACGAAGTGCGGGGGCACCTTCTCCGGTACTTGTCCGCCAGTTTTGTTCGTCTTCTATAATGCTTATTTTGTCAACGATGTCATCAAGTCTGGCGCGACGTTCGGTTATAGAGAGTGCGTCACCCTCTTCGCCGTACTGGATGCGATCCTGTTCGTCTTGCAGTTCTTTAAGTATTTCACCTAATTCGGGGGTGGAGACGTGTGTAAGTGGGTCTTCTAGACCCTCAGAAGACTCTAATAGAAAAAGTGGGTTAGGTGTTTTCTCCATAGGTTTATTGTACAGTAATTTGTAAATCTTTCTGGGTGGTGGCGCCGGATTTTGCAGTCAGTATGGCGCTCAGGGTGTATTCGCCGGGACCAGAAGAGTTCTTCCAGGTGAATGACAGCTGTCCGGCAAATAATTTGTCTTCTCCTGGTTTGAATTCATAGATCTGTTTTTTGTCGCTACCAGAAGAAAGATAAATTTTAATGTTGGCGGTCTCTTCCCAACGGAACGGCGTGAGGTTCATAACCCGCGGAAAGTCTGCCTGGGCAAGGGTAAGGGGGGATGAGTCGAACCAGTCAACGTTTGGCGGATCAAGCTCGGCATCAAGCGTAAATGTGCTGACGGCACTCGCGGCGTTACCCTGGTCGTCTGAAGCAATAACTTTGAAGGTGTGGGTTCCGCGCGGAAGTGTTTTGGCGTAGTAGGAGAGTTCAAATGGTGGGTTGGAACTTTTGCCAACCGACTGGTTGTCGATGAAATACTCAACCCGAGCAATGCCGCGGGGGGCGGTGGCTTTGACCGAAATCACGATCGTACGATCGGTAAAGGTGGTGTTGTTCGCGGGTGAACCAATATCAATAGTTGGGGCCAGTTCCGGCGACGTGGTATCGTCGGTCTCGGTGGGTGGCTCTTCGAGCGTAACGGGTTTGCCAGCAGCCTGGAGGCGGAGTACCCAGTCTTGTAGGGCCGCCTCCCAGATACTGAACTGCGGATCATTCTCTGGGTTCGTTGGTGCGGGGCCGCGAGGGTCGTCCTTGTTGACGTAATAGAGGATGGTGTGGGGTGGCAAGAAAGTTTTTTCGACAATGAGTTCAGGGGGTGTAGAAGAAGTTGCGATGCGGCCGGTAAGATTGTTGATGGGTAATTTGATTCCACCATCGCTTCCGCGTAACACTGCTTTTTCCGCGGTATTGGCAGGTGGGGAAGGAAAGTTTTCTGGTGTGGTCGAAGCCAGTGCGGCGCGCATAAACTGATTCCAAATTGCACCGGCAAGCGTATTGCCGCCACCTTTCATCGGTGAAGGAATGGTATTACCTACCCAAACACCAGCAGCCAGCGAAGGGACATATCCCATAGTCCAAGCATCTTTACTGTCGTTAGTTGTACCAGTTTTTGCTGCCACCTTACGACCCGGCAAGGTCAGGGTGCCGCCACGGCCAAAAATATAAGCACGCGCCGCGTCGTCGGTTAAGACGTTGGTAATTGTGGCAGTAGTTTCAGGTTTGAGTGCTTCGGTTCCAGGTGTTTCCTTCCATTCGTAGAGGACATTGCCTTTGGGATCCGTTACTTTTAGGATGGCGACAGTTGGGTGATAGGTACCGTTATTTGCAAGTGTCGCGTAAGCGTTAGTATGTTCAAGGAGATTGACTTCCGCGCCGCCTAAAACCAAACTCAAACCAGGGTCACCTGTAAAGGTGGTGTAACCAAAACGTTTGGCAAAATCTATCGTGTTTTTAACGCCGACTAAATACAAGGTTTGGACAGCCGGAATATTCAGTGAACCCTGCAAAGCCTTACGCATAGTAACGAGGCCATGCTCTTTGCCGTCGTAATTTCCCGGTTTATAGTTGCCAAAATCAGTTTTTATATCATAGAGAACAGTTTCCGGTGTATAACCTTTTTCAAACGCAGCGGCAAAGACAAATGGTTTGAACGAAGAACCAGGTTGGCGCTTGCCAAGCACAGCAACGTTAAATTGTCCGTCTATTTCTTTGTTGGCAAAATCGCGCGAACCAACCAGGCTTAGTATTTGTCCGGTTTTAGGGTCAATGGCGACCAGTGAGGCGTTGTTGGCGTTCGCTGAAGCAGCAAACTTGTCACCTTGGGTCTTAACGATTTTTTCGGCAATTTCTTGTTTTTCAAAATCAAGTGATGTAATAACTTTGAGCCCGGCGGTATCGACAGTCTCGCCGAACTGTTCGGCCAAGAGTTGTTTGACGTACAAAACAAAATGTTCAGCTGCAAAAATACCGGCATTTGGGGTAATATCGAGCTCGGTTGCCTGGGCAGCGGTTTTTTCTTCTTCAGAAATAAAACCCTGTTGTTGCATGAGGAGGAGCACAGTGTCGCGTCGACCCTTGAGAAGCGGTAGGTTGTTTAGATACCGCGTCGGCGACTGGATGATAGCTGCGAGAGTCGCGGCTTCGGGGAGCGTGAGATTTTTGGAGCTCTTATGGAAGTAGCTCCGGCTGGCTGCCTCGATGCCGTAGTTAACCGAACCGTAAGGAATCTGGTTGAGGTACAGCCCGATGATTTCGTCTTTGGTATATTTTTTTTCGAGACGCATCGCCAGGATAGCCTCTTTTATTTTACGGAATAGCCCGGCAAAACCACGGCGCTGTGTTCCGCCGATAGTGTTTTTAATAAGTTGTTGAGTAAGGGTGGAAGCTCCTCCACCGCCAGCAGTGCGCCCCAGCAGATTGTTAAAGCTGGCGCGCATAATACTAGTAACACGCACGCCGCTGTGTTCATAGAAATGTTTGTCTTCAATAGCAATGGTTGCCTTTACTGCGAGCGGGGCAATTTGGTCGATCGGCACGATCGTCCGTTTTTCTTCTTGGTAGATTTCGTAGAGCACGTGTTCGCCGGTGCGGTCATAGATTTTGCTGCTCTCGGCAACTTGGCGATCGTTCAGGCGGTTGGGGTCGGGCAAGTCGCGGCTAATCACCAGCACCACGATTGTGCCAGCAACAAAAAGGCCGGCTGCAGTGAGCAAGAGTCCTATGAAGATCCTTTTTTTGTTCAAGCGGCGCCAACGCGAACTAAAAGTGGTCTCGGTTTTTTCCCCGATATTTCCATACGATCGGGTCGTCTTTTTTTTCAGTGAAAAAATAGGCATACATCAAAAAACTCAAAGCGAAAAAGGAAAATTTAAAATAGTATATTTTTTACGTCGGGTTTCACTTAATTTTTTAATACCACCGTTGTCCACCGGCCCCACAAAAAGCCGCTAAAGACAGCTAAATTTTTTGTTACAAACATAGTATACCCTACCTGTCAGGGGTTGACAAAAAGGTGATTTTCTGGTATACTTCGACGTTAACTAATGAGGTACCCTGTGAGGGTATCTTTTAATTACTGCTTATGACCAATTTGTCTCTCAAGTTAGCCAAAATCAGTAGCGTTTCCCAGACTTTTGCCCTTATCTTAGCCATTATTGCTCAAACGGTTATTCCGTTTAAGGCTCAGGCTATTGATACTACCAAAGTGCCCGCTTTTGAGCAAAAGACCACTACCATTGCCATGGTCGGCTATGACACTCCGGTTGCTGCTCCGGCTGAGGTAGTAGTTCCTCCGGCTCCTAAGCCTGATAAAACTATCGCCGCTGTCTTTACGGCCTATACGAGCACGCCTGACCAGACCGACAGTGATCCATTTATTGCTGCTTCTGGTAAGCACGTATATATGGGTATGGTGGCCAACAACTGTTTGCCAATGGGTACGAAGCTCAAGCTGACTTTTGCCGACGAAGCCCTCCAGGCAAAATATGGTGGCCTTGAGTATATGGTGGACGACCGCATGAACTCCCGTTATGGTTGTAACCGTTTTGACATCTGGCTTGATGCTCCACGTAAAGAAGCAATGCAGTTCGGTGTACGTCGTGTTACTGTTGAAGTCTTCAATAAAAAGAAAACTGCCCCGGTTGCTAAGGTTAAGCCAGCAAAGAAAGTTGTTGAGATCGCTGGAGTAAAATAAAGAAAAAGTAAAACTCCCCCGACAGTGTTTCGGGGGAGTTTTTTATTCCACCCGCGTCCGGAACTGCAAGGCTTCGGCCACATGTCCGGTTTCGATAGTGGCACTGTCTGCCAGGTCGGCGATGGTGCGGCTCAGCTTGAGAATTCGGTTAAAGCCTCTGGCGGAGAGGTGCAAGCGGTCAACGGCGGCTCGCAACAGCTCAAGCGGTTCTTTACCAAGCACGCAGAACTCGCGCAACTCGGCGTTGCTCATTTCGCTGTTAGTAAAAATAGAAGTGCCTTGGAAGCGATCCGCCTGGATTTGTCGTGCCCGTTCCACGCGTTCGCGCACGCTGCTCGAAGGCTCGGCCAGTTCGTTTTCAGTTAACTTGTCAAAAGCGACGCGCGGCACCTCGACATGTAAATCAATACGATTCAAGAGCGGTCCGCTGATCTTTTTTTGGTAACGGTCGACCTGGGCGGCAGAGCAGCTGCATTTTTGAGCCGGGTCAGACGCATAGCCGCAGGGGCAAGGGTTTTGGCTGGCAACCAAGATAAAGCGGGCAGGAAACGAAACCGTCCCTTGGGCACGCGAGACTGTAATGACCCCGTCCTCAAGCGGTTGGCGAAGGCTCTCGATCACAAAGCGGGGAAATTCTGGGAATTCGTCGAGGAACAAAACACCTCTGTGGGCAAGCGATATCTCGCCTGGCCGTGGCAAGCGGCCGCCGCCGACAAGCGCTGCGCCCGATGCGGTATGGTGCGGATGGCGAAATGGTCGTTCGCGAATGAGCTTGCCGGATAAAAGCCCGGCCACCGAATAAATTTTAGTAACTTCGAGCGCCTCGTCACTGGTGAGGCGTGGTAAAATTGAGGGCAAGGTGCGGGCAAGCAAGGTTTTGCCGCTTCCTGGTGGGCCGCTCAGGAGGATATTGTGGTTGCCGCTCGCGGCGATTTCAAGTGCGCGCTTGGCAAATTCCTGGCCTTTGATGAGTGCGAAGTCTAGGCCGGACAGTTCTTTATCAGGGTCGGGCAAAAGTGTTGTTGGTTGGTAGGGGGAAATAAACTCTTTATTTTGTAAATGCCGCATCAGCTGTGCCAGGGTTTTAACTGGGTAAATAGTGACTCCGGTAACAAGCGCGGCTTCAGCGACGTCGCTTTCGGGCACGAACAAACGGTTAATTCCGTGCGCTCGGGCGTAGAGTGCTAGGGGAAGAATACCGTTGGTATGCCTAACTGAACCGTCGAGAGCAAGTTCGCCAACGAGCAAAGCATCATTAAGGTCGATGTCGAGGCCATTGCTGATGATAATAATGCCTACAGCCATGGGCAGGTCGTAGCCAGCTCCTTCTTTGCTCAAATCTGCCGGAGCCAAATTGACTAGGATCCGAAAATTAAAAGGATAACTAAAATCCGCGTTTTTGAGCGCGGAGTGGATGCGGTCTTTAGCTTCTTTGATGGCAGTATCCGCGAGCCCGACGATTGTAAAGTTCGTCTGGCCCTTGTTAATGTCGACTTCAACATCAACGGGCAAACAGTCGAGCCCGACTACTGCAGCGGCGTTGAGTTTGATGAACACGGGAACAAGCTAAAAATTAAAAACGAAAAACGAAAAGCGTAAAATAGTGATGTGGTCGCGACGCTCGATTATTTTTAGTTTTTCGTTTTACACTTTTGGTTGAGGAAGTATGAGTACTGTTGTAGTATGTGGGCTTGCGACGGGTATCAGAAAAAAGAGCTTGTTTTCTTTTTCTTCTGCCCTAACAAGTATATCACGAACCCAAGCAGGATGAGAACGTCAGCTAAGTTAAAGATGCTGTAGGCAATGCGGAAGTAATCGACGGTAAAACTAAACCGTAGGCGATCGACTGTGTTTGAAAGCGCCCCGACTAACAGCAATCCGAGTGCTGCGACTTCGAGGTGGCTGTCGTTGCTAACACGGATTTTTTTGTAAATAAAAAAAGCAAGCGCCATCAAGATGGGTAGCGTTAGGGCTAGGACTAGCGACGTCGGGATTGGTACTCCAAACGCAATTCCCGGGTTGTGAAACGGCTCCCAGCCGAAAAAGCGGTTGAGCAGCCTTGGTTGGGTCCACCTGTTTAGGGCGAGCCACTTGAGGGCCTGATCAATCAATAAAAAAAACCCGCACAGTAAGAGGATTGCTTGCTGGCGGGCAGGGGAAGACATAGTGATTATACTTCTTGAGTAATAGCTTTTTTGCATTCCACGCACGAGCTAGAGGTTGGGCGAATGGTGAGGCGTTTTTCCTCGATGGGTTTGTGGCAATATTTGCAGATCCCGTAAGAGCCGTCTTTAATGCGAGACAAAGAAGATTCAATGTCGCGCAGGAGTTTTTCAAGACTTTGCTCGATTGACAGGTTGGCTTCATAGTCGGCCACCTCCATAGCACTGTCTGCGTCATCGTTCCCGTAGTTTGGGAAACGAGCCTGAAAACCACCCTCTTGACCTGGGTTTTTTTTGGAAACACTGCTTCGCTCCTGGGTAAGGCGGTCGCGTTCGGAGAGGAGGATTTGTTCCATTTCTTTGAGAAAGGTGGCGGAGAAAGGGTTTGTCATACACGAAAATAATAGTGGAGGTAGTATACCCGCGAGCGATCAAAACGTCAATTTGCTGGGCAGAAAAAGTAATAACAAAAAAAGGGAGTATACCCTCAAGTGACTTGTTGGTTCTCCCTTAATTAGTTTAGGGGAAGAACGAAAGTCGCCGATGAGGCGATAAAAGCTCAATTACCACTAAACTATTGAAAATTGGGGCCGCCCGCTTGGGGGTGTTAACCTCGCAGTAACCGTCGGTAATCCTCTAGTTACTATAGTTGGAGGGCACCTTACAAGAAGTACGGACTCGCTGCTGCCAGCATGATTGGATTTAGGCAACAGTCAGCCTCATTATCTTGTTTTTTGTGCAGTTCGGACCCAGTTGTTGTTCACCGTGATTTTTTTTCGGTGAAGCTTTGTTGAAGGAACTACAGATAGTATACTCCTTTTTAGAAGTAGTGTCAATAAAATTGTCTACACTATCGTATACAAATTTATTTTTGCTAAGGTTAGAAAAGAAAAACGTTTCTAGCGAGCCGCTGGCGAAAAAGTTATACACCGTTTGTTAATGTTATGCACCGACTTATCCACAGAAGTATAGATTAGTGTAGACAATTTTTTAATTTTTGTGGTTTTGACTTTCGAGATGAATGAGGTAGGATGTGATTATTGAAACAAGGAGGCGCCCATGACTCGTTTGCACACGTTAGGTCAGCTCGCGCTTGTTGCCCACCTGTCGATTTGTTCAAAGTTGACCCCGGAAGAGCTGAAAAAGCTCGAGAAAGAGTGCGGTGATCTGGCGGAGATCTCGCTGTCGGAGTGCGGGGTACAAGGCGCGAAGTCGTGCTGGATGGTCAACAACCTCGATGCTCCGCGCTGCGAGAGTTTCTTTGTTCCTCAGACCATTGATGAAGGGCCGGGTGTGCTGGACGGCATCATTCCGGGAACGGGTGAGGGAGCGGAGTGGCTCCGGCAGCACAATTGCGGCTTGTGCCAGACGGGCGAGGTTCCGCACCTGACGATCTTCTGCCGCTAGCTGTACTCTGGTCGCAGCAAAGACCCTCCCTCTTTTGCCAACACACGCACACAGTTTTGGTTAAGCGTGGTGTGTTGGCCATAATCTATAGCCGCTTACAAGGTAGTGGGGCGGCTGTGTGTTGTGCTTGACGTGTTTTAAACAAAAAATCCGTAGCTATTGCTACGGATTTTTTGAAATTCTTTCGTTGCAACGAGGGGTGGTTATTGCAACGAAAGAATTGGTCCGCCGTCGCAAAAGCTACAGCGGGTAAGTTGTCTGGGTCCTTCCAAGGCTATTTAAGGAGCTTCCGAAGGGGCTCGGGTGAAAAAACTTGTTCGGTTCCGATACCGCCGATACCACGTGCCTGTTTATAGGCCGCGAGTGCTATAAGTTCCGGGGTGAGATGGCTGCACCTGCGGTGGCGACTGTGGCTGCTGTGTTGGCAAAGCACGATGTCGCCAAGCGCGCGCTTGGTTTCGCCAAACCGTTTTTTGTGCCAATTCGTGAATAGGGCGGCCGCCAGAATCCACAACCCAAACAGCCCAACCACAAACTGCTTTGCGGGCAGTGCGGGGCTGAAGATGGTGATAACCATGAGTGTGGCAAAAAAAGCATCCCTCGCACTTCGGCTTGCCACAAGACCTGCCGCCTCTTCTTCAAAAGCGACAATGCCGGCCTGTATCAGGCGCCACTCTTCCGGGGTGCACTCATCCTTGGGGGTTCTGTAGAGGGTGGTAAGTGCTCCGCATACCGTTAGTTCGTGTTGCTCTTGTGGCATTGGCGGCCTCACGAAAGAGGTTGATTAAACCAGTTTTTGTTGATTTTACTATACTTTTCTACTGATTCGGAGTCAAGTTTTACAAAGGAGGCTGGAAGAGGTGTGGCACCGTTTCTTAACACGCTCCAGACCGTGAGCGATCAACGTTACTTCTTCGTCCTTATTTGAGTAGTATCGTCCTTGGTGGCCATGTTTTCCCAAATTCGATTAAGCCTGCTGTCATGTTGAAGTAAGGTTTTATCAAGTTGGTCAAGGTGATTGTCGATCTGATCAAGCTCTTGAGTTTTTTTGAGGTTATCCACCCGCGCCGTTATTTGTTTTTACAAATCATTTTGCTATAATCGCCGCAGGCAATTACTTTTTTCATATTTTTATGGGGAGGAATATTTTGGGACTGTTAGCGGTCGTGGTAGCTGGCAGTTTTTTTATTTTTTCACATGCGTTTTCCGCTAGTTCAGACGTAGTGATTAATGAAATTGGTGCCTACCCCACGAGCACACACGAGTGGATTGAGATTTGGAACAAAGGGGGCGAACCTGTTGATTTGACCGGCTGGACTTTTTGGGAAAACAATACACGGCACGGTCTTGCTGCAAACGAGGCTCTGGATAGTATTATCGCGCCCGGTGAATATGCAGTGATAGCGCAAAAATCGGAGCAGTTTTTGCTCGATCATCCCGGGTTCGCTGGTTCAATTTTTGGTTCGACGTGGAGTTCACTGAGTACGAGTGGTGAAGAAATTGGGCTCAACGACTCAAACGACACAAGTGTTGAACGATTTGTATATCAGGCAGCAACGCAATTTTCGCTTGAGCGCAAAGACCCTTTGGTTGCCGATTATTCGAGTAATAATTGGCAACAACATCCGAGCGGGCATACGCTGGGATTTGTTAATAGTAATTATGGTGCCGGAGTAGGTGATCCGCCCGTTGAAACGGTGACGAGCACCCCAAGTGCAACAACAACGCCCGAAGCGGTGTCAACCGATACTATTATTTCAAGCACTACGGCCACCTCGACGCCCTCAAGTGCGACCGGTACTTTGTGGGGCTTCATAAAGATTAATGAGTTTGTACCAAACCCTGACAGTGGCAGCGAGTGGGTGGAGTTGTACAATGCCTCATCGAGCACGGTTGATCTTGCAGGTGGAACGTTGTGTGATAACCGTACGAGCGGTAGCTGCACTATTGCTGTGCTCGGTGAAACTATTTTGCCGCACGGTTTTGTAACCGTATTTTTTGGAAGCGGAAGACTGAATAATGACGGCGATACCATTATTCTGAAAGATGCGAGCGGTAGTGTTGTTGATGTTATTCGGTATAGTGCGGGGTTTGTCGCTGCGCCCGAAAAAAATCAAGCTGGTGCCCGGCGAAATGACGGAATAGATACCGATACCGATGGTGATTGGGTGGTAACGACACAGCTAACGCCCGGCAGCAGTAACGTGATTATTTCCCCGGTCGCGACCGTAGCCGCACCAAGCTCTTCCGGGGGCACTGCAGCCTCCGGCGCAGGTCAAACTGGTGGCAGTGTAAGCGATCTTTCGTTTTTCAACTCCAATATAACTTGGGCAAGCGTTAGTTCGTCGATTATTATTAATGAACTTCTGCCCAACCCCAGTGGTAGTGATGAAGAGGGTGAATTTATTGAGCTCAAAAATATTTCTGCTACACCGGTTCCTTTAGCAGGTTGGCAGCTGGTGATCAAGGACAAAACTTTTAGCTTGAGTGGCATGCTCGATGCAGGTGCTTTTCGGGCTTTTCTGCGCAGTGAAACAGGAATTGTCTTGCCGAATACAACCACAACAGAAGTGCGGCTCTATAACACTCAGCACCAGATTGCGGAAAGCGTGATGTATACAGAGGCGCCCAACGCTCAAAGTTTTGCCAGGAGTGCGGGCGGGACATGGCAATGGACAATGAGTGTTACGCCGGGGGAAGAAAACAAAGTTGTTTTGGTGGAACAGAATGAGATTGATAATAAAAAACCCGTACAACCAATTTGGAAAACAATAGTCCCCACAAGCGGTAAGCCCGGAGTTGTTTTGGTTTTTGATGCCAGCAAAAGCGTTGATCCGCGTGGTGGAAGCTTGTTTGTGAACTGGGATTTTGGTGATCGTAGCAGTCTCGATGGCGCACGTGTCGAACATGCCTTTTTACAGCCTGGTACCTACAAGGTACGCCTGAGCGCGACAAGTAGTGTGGGCACCATTGGCGTAAAAGACTTCGTAGTACGAATTGTTGCGCAGTCCCGAGCGCCGCTATCCGGGGTGGTAATCAGCGAGTTATTTGTTGACCCGACCGGTGCAGATACTGAGGAGTTTGTAGAGGTGTTTAACGGCACCACAATTACCACAGATATTTCTGACTACCGTTTACAAACAAGTGAGGAAGATGGTTTTGTTGTTCCGCCCGCTACCATGCTTCCGCCACAAAGTTTTTTGGTGTTTTATCGGTTGGCGACACGCCTTGATTTGGTTAACGGTGGCGGGGAAGTGAATCTTATTTCGGCGAGCGGGACATTAGTTGATGCGGCTGTTTTTCCAAAAGCGGTTAGTGGTAAAAGTTTTTCGCGGCAAGGAGAGAGCTGGAAGTGGGCGGTCGTGCCAACACCCGGTCGGTTTGCGCTTGCCTCCGAAATTGTGGTGGAAGAAACCGCACAAAAAGTGCTTGGTACAAAAATAAAAGCAACCACAAAACCAAAAACAAAAAAAGTCGCGCTGGCACCCGTCGCTGTTGATTTTGATGACACCGAGGATTTGGTTTCAGGTCGACCCGTCATTGCGCGCGGTGTGGTCACGGCAGTACCGGGTGCGCTCGGTAAACAGTATTTTTATTTAAGTACTACCGAAGGCGGGATGCAGATTTATCAAAGCAAAAAAGATTTTCCACCGCTTGAAGTAGGAGATGTGGTTGAGGTGACGGGGAAGATTTCGGTGGTGCAGGGTGTAAAACGCATAAATATACCTAATAAATCTGCGGTTGATATTTTGGATACGGATGGGGGTTTAGAGCCCCAAAAAATAATTCTGGACGATATGTTCGAAGAAAATACGGGTGCGCTTGTGGTGGTGCAAGGAGAAATTACGGAAATAACGGGCAGCCAAATGTATGTTGATGATGGCAAAGGTGAAATAGCAGTATATGTCCGCGAGAGTACGAAGATTAATAAAAAGGATTTTAAAGTAGGTCAAATTGTAAAAGTGTTTGGTATTTTGGAGCAAAGCGAAAAGGGTTGGCGATTATCGCCGCGAACTCCAGAGGATATGCAAGTGGTGGGTACAGTGAGTGATGCGCCCAAAGCGGTCGCGGGTGAAAAAATTGAAAGTAGTGGTTCCAAGAAGTACGCTATAGTTGGGGTCTTAGGTGGGGCAGCTTTGGTAACGGTGGCGTTTTTTAAATTTCGTAAGCGATCGTTAGTTCAATAAAACCGCTGCAAGGGGGGGGTGGTTTTAAAAACCGTGGACAAGCACAGGCTTTTTCGGTATACTAAACATATTATTCTTGTTTAATACGTATGAAAAAAGTTTGGTTAATCGTCCTTGGGGTGGTAGTCGTGGCCGCCTTATATGGTTTTTCTGTCTATAATGGCCTGATCCGCTCAAGTGAAGCCGCCGACGGCCAGTGGGCACAGGTTGAAACGCAGTACCAGCGCCGCTACGACCTGATCCCAAACCTGGTTGAGTCAGTCAAAGGCATTATGCAACAAGAACAAAGTATTTTCCTTGCCCTTGCCGAAGCCCGCACCAAATACGGCGGCGCAGCAACCGTAAACGACAAGGC
>CAZWKA010000005.1:0-95860 GCA_964634875.1 uncultured Gammaproteobacteria bacterium | reverse complement strand
GGATAAGGTCCCGGGTTCGAGCCCCGGCCGACCCACACACAAAATACTTCCGCAAATTGCGGAAGTATTTTTTTGTTTTAATAAATACAGACTATTCTATAGGAATTTTGAATTCATCTCTAAGAGCACCCACAATCACCACGTACTCCGGAGCGTCGGAGGCAGCAAAAAATTTTAATCTTACAGTTATTAATCTAGTTAATCCGCGCGGTAACAATTTGATCTAAACGCTATTACTGTGCCAAGCTATTATCGGCGTAATTAATCGTTTCTACAGGAATAGTCTTTCCTGGCTTACACGATTTAATAGCTGTGGCATACTGTTTCCAGGCGTTGTTAACCGCAACCGTATGTTTCTTTACAGCTGTGCGGTGTGCTGTGCGATATAGATTTACGGCTGCATTTATAGCTTTCCGAACCTTAATTGCATCTAGCAAATTCCAGGCATTTTGAAATGCTTTCTCTTGAATAGATAAAGCATCGGCTTGTGCTACTGAAAAAATATCAAACGCTTGTTTAATTGAAGCCTGACGAATTGCAACAGCATTTCCCATGCAGCTAAAAATAGTTACTGCAGAAGTTTTTTGAGGATTTGAAGCGATCGGACTATCCTTTGGTACACTCACAGCTACGGGAGGTTCTAAAACAACTGATTGCGGGCTATTAAGAACGGTAAAATATTCACTCCCCACCGTGCGGCAAGGGTAGGTTAATGAATTTGTATCTTGAAGCACATAATTTCCTGGGGGCAAAGTTATTGCCCGGGTATTGATTTTTAAATTATTTGCATCTAAAAAATTAATGGCGTTTGTCGGAATAGAGACTGTGACATTTTTAACTGAATCAAAAAATACTGGACGCATCTGTGAAGTAAAGTGCGCTCCTTTGACACTTACGGACTCCCCTGAGCTAATTTTACTAGGCGCAAAAGAGTTGTAGGTACAAGTAGGAAGTGAGGCGGAAAACATGCTGTTAATATTAAGGTTACTGTTCAGTTTTATATAGTCAACTATTTGCCAATTTTTCCAATCTGGATGTACTGACCGCAATAAGGCAGCTGCTCCAGCTACCATGGGTGAAGAGAAAGATGTGCCGTCTAAAAAATCATAGCCGTAACCATCGCTAAACGAGGGAACTACGGTGGTGAAAATGTCCTCTCCCGGCGCCCATACATCAACTGAACTACCATGATTACTCCACTTAAGGGGAGCAATTCCACTGTTAGCACCTACGCCTACAACCATATTTATTCCCTCAACATCATTGCTGACAGGTGAAACCTTAACAAAATCTAAATTTTGTCCTAATTGCGAAAGACTTTCTGGGTCTCCGTTCCCCGCAGCTGACACAATAACGACACCCTTGTTATAAGCATACTTGATTGATTCGTCAAAGGAAGTGTCATAACCGAGGTAACCTTGCCCACCAAGGCTGAGATTGATAACATTCGCACCCATGTCGGCAGCGTATTTGATCGCCTGCTGAACAGCAGGAGCTGCACAACCGGAAGCCCCACAAACGATTAGCGACATGATTTTTGCGTCTGGCGCAATCTTATGAACTACTCCGGCTACCGCTGTTCCATGTGTGCCCTTAACTGCCACATTGGAATTAGAGTCAATAAAATTCCAACCATAATAATCATCCTTATATGTATTCTGGTCATCGTCTTTTAAATTTTGTGAAATTTCATTAGGATTTGTCCATATATTATTTTTTAACTCGGGATGTTCAAGCCAAACACCGTCATCAATTACCGCAACCACGACCCCCTTGCCCGTTGAGATTCCTTTGGTGTAGGGCAGGTACCCGATACGTGCCAAATAATCCGGAGCATCATATGTCTGCTCTTGCGCTGAAGCAAGGGAAGGTAAAAATAATAAAATGAACAGAAGAATAAATACAAACTTTTTCATACTTACATTATTAAAATTAGTTTTGCTTAGTCTAACAGCTTTATTCTAAAATGTCATTTTTACATTCAAAAAACAGCCTCCCTGACGAAAAGCTGCTTTTGTGATATGCGGAAACTTATACTGTAGTCCGTTACCTATCACTCCTTGGGAGAGGCTTTAAGGAGGGCTAGGTGCCGAGGTGGCCAAGGACGTTGGCGATGTAGAACGGCTAGACCGTGGTGGCGTCGGGACGGATGTTGCTGCGGCGGCCGTTCGCGCCGCTCATACTTAAGGTCGGGCGTTATTTGCACCCCCTCTCGAAGATGGTGGGGCACTCGCAGATTCAGACGACAACGATTTATCTGGCGGCGAGCTTGGAACATCTAAGAGGTCACATTGGGAAGCATCCGTTGAATGAAGGAAGATAAATATTCATCCTAAATATTGAATAGTATTGACTTTTCTATATTTACTGGGCTGTAAAAAAGTATTACAATAATGTCTAAATGAACACAGCGGGAGGGATCTTATTAATTTAATCCCATGCTCATATGGAAATGAAAAAAATTACCGACACAACTGCTAAAATCGTGGATCTGCTAGAGCCGCTGGATGACTCGGAGAGAACCCGTGTAATTCAAGCAGCACAGACATTACTCGGCAAGCCATTAACACCTGGTATCAATTTTCCCCATACTCCTCTAGATCCCGAATCAGAAAATGACAGCACTCTCAAGCCACAAGTTAAGCATTGGATGCAGCAGAATGACATAAAAACAGAACAAATTCAGCAAGTTTTCCAAATCGACTCCGAAGGAATTGAGGTGATAGCTGGAAAGATGCCAGGGAAAAACGCAAAAGCACAGACCATTAACGCTTACATAATTGAAGGAATCAGAACGTTCATTCTAACGGGCGACCGCGCAGGTAAATTTGACGACAAATCAGCAAGGGCGCTTTGCAAAAATCTTGCCGTTCTTAACGAAGCAAATCACGCTTCGTATATGAAAGAAAAAATTAATGAGCTAGCGGGAGGTAAAGACGCCGGATGGAAATTGACAGCTCCCGGACTAATCCGAGGTGCGGTCTTAATTAAGGAGATGACAAATTAATAAACTGAAATGGCCAACTCATCTACCCTGTTATCTAATATTTCACCGGGCTTAAGAGACCCGTTAATTGACAGCTATCAAGAGATAGCAAAAAATTATTCGGAGCATCGATGGGAACCTTCGGAACTTAACGGTGGCAAATTTTGCGAAGTTGTTTTTACTATAATTAACGATCAGCTTAACGGTTCAACTTCAACTAGACCTAAGAAGCCAAACGATATGGTAGCCGACTGTCGGGCTTTAGAAAAAATATCACCAAATCCAGGTCGTGTCGGTGACAGAAGCCTGAGAATTCTAATTCCCCGAACACTCCAAGTCTTATATGAAATTCGGAATAATAGAGGTGTTGGGCATGTAGGCGGCGACGTAGACCCCAACTTTCTAGACGCAACTGCGGTTTACTCCCTATCAAGCTGGGTACTGGCAGAGTTAGTACGTATTTTTCACGGAACTTCAACTCAAGCTGCACAAGAGGAAGTAGATGCCCTTATTGAGCGCAAACATCCTCTCATATGGGACAACGGAATGACTAGACGAGTTCTCGATTCGGGTATGGAAAAAGGAGACCAAGTGCTAGTCTTGATGCATTCAAAGCCTTCATGGGTACAGATAAGAGATTTATTTTCTTGGGTCGAATACAGCAGTCTAAGCATGTTTAGGAAACGCATTTTAGAGCCGTTCCATAGATCTCGACTTCTAGAGTATGATGTTGGGAATGAAAGAGCGCGAATATCACCACTCGGCGTTAAGGATGTTGAAGAGCGCCTATTACGCACAAGACCATAAATACACCTCCTAAAGAAAACTGCCTAGGGACATGGCCTACCCAAAACCGCCCTTCACGCTTATTGACAAGACGATCTTCGCTCAATCTAGCAAGAGGCGAAAAACAGCCGACGGCGCTGTACCTTTTAAGGATAAGGTCCCGGGTTCGAGCCCCGGCCGACCCACACACAAAATACTTCCGCAATTTGCGGAAGTATTTGCTTTTATAGATATTATTTTGACTCTGGCATTAAAATTTGCTAGGCTCACCACAAGATTTTGAAGAGGTGCCCATGTCCACACACCAAGAGAAGCGCAGTTTCGTAAGCCCTCGGATTGAAGAATTGGAGCGTCAGCGGCTGGTGCAACAGGTGCGCTGGTCGACCGGACAACTCTGCCTCTTCTTTTTCAATCTCGCCCTTTTTTGTGGGCTTGCCCTGGTGCTCCGAGAACGCAGCGCGTTCGTCAAAGGGCTCAGCGGCCTGACCCTGGCCGCACTCATCGTGGCTCCGGCCTGCACACTGACCCTCTTCGTTGCGACACTCGGCGAGCATTTGCGCAAACGCACCAAGGAGCGTTGGCAGGCTGCCTACCGCAACGAATGTCTGCGGATAGCCCACGAGAATTACGACAACGACATGGCGCTTGAGCGCGCCCGAGAGGACGAGCGTGTGCTCCTACAGGCTGCCATGGAGGCATGTGCGCAGGCGCAGTGGCAACAGTTTGAGCGGCAGATCGAAGATCTGCTCAGCTTCAACCGCCTGCTCAGCCTCGGCCGCCGCCAGTCGGGCGGCCAGATTAACTAGCAACTACACCCCCGAGCTACTACCCCAAAAGGCTGCTCAAACTCCCTTACTCCTGTAGTTCATAAAGGCGTAAGTGAGAGCAGTCTTACCATAAAACATCTCAATGTATTTTGAGATGTTTTTATTTTTAACCCGTGGTACACTGTATTGAATACTTTAACAACTTTCTATGTCTACTCTCATCCTCCTACGTCATGGTAAAACCCTTTGGAACGCCGAGGGTCGCTTTACCGGCCAAACCGATATCCCCCTCTCTCCGGAAGGCGAACTCCAGGCTCGCCGGGCCGGCGAAAAGTTAGCTGATTTTGATATTTCACTCGTGCACACTTCCCTACTGACTCGCGCCATAGAAACAGCAAAAATCGCCTTGGAATCGAGCAATAAAAGTCATTTACCCCTACAATCATACAGAGCACTCAACGAACGCCATTACGGAGCGCTTCAGGGCAAAACCCATGCTGAGACTATTGCCCTGCACGGCGAGGAGCAAGTTAAATTATGGCGCAGAAGCTATCACACACGCCCGCCCGAAGGTGAAAGCCTGGCCGATACTGCTACTCGCGTCCACACACACTTTGAAGAAAAAATAACAGTAGAGCTAGCGCAAGGAAAAAATATTTTAGTTACTGCTCACCATAATAGTCTGCGTGCACTTGTCATGAAATTAGAAGGACTGACGCCCGAAGAAATAATTACGCTTGAGATTCCAACGGGAATTCCGTGGGTCTATTATTTCAATGACAAAAATCAAAAACCAATTAAAAAAATTCTTTGATGCGCATGGTCTAAGTCTAAAACACGACGTCAATCGACGTCGTGTTTTTTACCCCAGTATATTGACAAAATGATCTAAAAAGTATACTCTTAAGAGTTTTCCGGATGAGCTCGAGCACAATAAATTTGTTATGCGCGAGCTACTCCTGAGAGTTACCAAGACTCCTCCGCATGTCAGGCAGTGCCCTGACCGGAGCCTTGAATGGAAAGGGAGAGCAGAGGAAAAGTTCATGAATGGTCAGAACTATTTTTTCGCAAACCAGGTCCGGTTCCCGAGCCCAACGCCGCTCCTACGTATACGGGGTGAGTGGCAGCTGCGGCCGGAGGACCACCACGAGACAGGCTCTCGGCACCTGATGATCCACAACATGGGCGATCACGTGTGGGTGGAGCCTTCGAGCGCACTCCTGCCGACCAGCTGGCTCCTTGAGTATCGGCCGGGTGATCACCTCGCTCCTTACACTATCCGAGAGGGGGTCGGAAACTCCGCGTTCTCGGGGCAGCGCGACACGGTCACCTACGGTCCGGTGGAACTGAGCTACAGCGGCATGAATCAGGTAGGTATCGGCCCGAAGAGTTTTCGCGTCGGGTTCAGCCTAAAGCAGAGAAAGTCCGAAAACTACGTAACCTGCAGCTGGACCTTCGATGACGGTCGCCCGATCTCGCCGGACCACGGCGCGCTCTGGATCATCCAGCAGTGGGGTGCGCTCAAGCGAAGGGTAGAGCGTGGTCGCACCTTCTTCACGGCGAACGTGAGCCACCTGCTCGACGAGGAGCGCAAGTCGATCCTGAAGACGATCAAGCGCCTGACCGGCATCCCGCTCGGTCGGCCGATCTGGCGGGGTGAAGAGCCGCTCGACGGTCCTGAGCTGCTGGACCTCGATCTCTATGAGAATTGCGTTCGTGCTGTTCTGCCGCCCGAGTTCCACGAGCTCATGAACAACCCTTCGCTTCTGCCGGAGATCGTCTATACAGAGCGCTACGCCATTGAGACGGTTCTGAAAGATGGCGAGCTCACCTCGGCCAAGCTCTCGCTGTACAACGAGCATGACATCTCGCAGCGCCCGAGCCGCGGGCTCGGCTTTTTGAGAAACAACCTAGGCTTCAAGCCGAACGTCGCTCGGCACTCGACCAACAAGAAGCAGATCGAGTACCCGCTCAAGCTTGGGCGTTCCACCTATCAGCTCTCGGGAATGACCAAGGAGTATGCGATGATCGGCAGCGCCCTCGTTGACTATGCCGAGCTGATCAAGCCGGGTATCACAACGCTCCGGCGACACCTGGGCGCGTTCCTCAGCTCGCGCGTGGAGACGGCTGAGCTCGGACCCCCAGCCTAGACAAATTTCACCCCCTCATACAACGAGGGAGCGGCCGAAAACCAAGTTGGCCACTCCCTCTCGCTGCAAAAAACTCCCAAGACTGCTCGACCTCGCTCAGTGTTTTACACGCTATAACATTGAGCGAGAGCAGCCTTGAAAATAAAAACAACCTCGAATAAGGTTGTTTTTATTTTGGAGACACTATAAGTTTACCCGGCAAACCCTGGGAAGAAATCGGTCTTAATCTGACTGCTTGGTACACCCATTTTTTTGAGTAACTTTTCCGTTGCATCGACCATTACAAATGGCCCAGAAATATAAAAGAGGCGTTCTTTAAAATCTGGCACGAGCTGGCGAATTGTTGGGTCAGAGATATAGCCCGTTGGTGTTGTCCAACCTGGTGGTAAACACGAAACATCAGTGACAATATAATGAGTTTTAATACCCAGCTCCTTTTCGGCCTGGTCAAAAACCGATTGATAAGCAATATCCGCACACGTACGCACTGAGTACAGCATAGTTGCTGTACGTTTTTCTTTAGTTTCTAAAAGATGACGAAGCATGCTGGCAAACGGTGTTACCCCAATGCCACCGGCAATGAAGACTATTTTTTTCTCTTTATTTTTTGGTAGCACAAAATCCCCGGCTGCTGAAGAAGCCATAATAGCATCCCCTGTTTTTAAATTCGCCAGCTGCTGTTTAAAACTACTCGACGGGTCAGATAAACGAATACCAATCGCAATATCGTTACTTTCGGGTGCAGAGGCAATCGTAAAGTAACGCCGATTCCCACGGGTGTCTGGTTTTTCATGAAAGAGGGTCCATTCCGAATATTGCCCTGGCAAAAACTGTAGCCGCTGAGGAGCAGTAAAAATAAATTCAAACATATTCGCCGCCAGCTGCGTCTTTTCTTTAAACTTCAAAATAAGACGCTGCTTAGGACTCACGATGAACGAAAAAATATTACCGAGCACGAGGGCGAGTTCTGGCGAAGAATACACCGGCCCCACATGAAACTGGATGGAAAATAAGAAACCGATCAACGCTCCGTACACAATCTGCAGATGCTTCCGAGCAGGCATTGTCAGAGGTTCGGTAAACATAACTGAAGCAAAAAAGATAATCGGCCACGAAAGCATCAGTTCTTTAAAAAGCGGCCACACGCTTCGGTCAGCCATAATTCCGGTCAGCATCAGATAGCCAAGACTAACTGCTAAAAAGGCGATAACTGAATTAAAGTGATGTACTTTTCGAACCACTAAAAACCCAACCACGAGGACAAGCGGGAACATAAGCGGTGTCGCCACCCACCAGATAGCGAGGCCACTACCCAAAAGCCCCGGAATAAGCACGCCGATAGCTGCCGGATTAAAAATATGATGTTTACGAAAAACTAAAACATATTTGGAAGCCATGGCAATCGCACCGGCTGCAGCTATCCATAAGATATCTGCCCGAGCAGTGCTTGGCGCTAACACCAAAAACAAAATCCACGCCGTAATAAAAACTGACTCAACGTTGGCAGGAATTTTAAATAATTTAGCAAAAACCCAATTAACCAAACCACAGGTAACGAGGAGTGTTACGAGCGAAGCAGCGAGTTCAAGAGGTGTAAAAAAAATTAGTTTGAAGGCGCTGAGAATAAATGCGCAGGCCGCGAGAAGCGTTAGTCCGTACAATACCACGCGATACATCGTAAATTTATTGAGCAGATTATCGATAAAGTGCATAAAATAGTACTAGGCAGATTACGCAGAGTAGGCAGATTAAGTTGCGAAAAATTACTTACTCTGCTTAGTACTTACTCTGCCTACGCTGCTATACAAATAAAATTTATTTAAAAAATGTCGCTGGAAAGTACTGGGACTTCTCAATCGAAAAATCTTGATACAAAATTACGTACTCAAAATCATAATGTGGCGTCAGCGTCTTGCCCGGGACAAAAAATAAACAGGTCGACAGGGCATCCGCGAGGAGCGTGGTATCTGCAATAGTCCAAACTGCCAAAATATTTTTTGGTGACTCCTGCGTGAACGGATTGATAATATGATTAAAATTCTTCCACGTCCGTCTATTTCCCGCTGATCCACAAATACTTTCATTCGCAATAGTCGCAATCCCAATTACTTCGGTGGTATCGAGCGGATTTTCTAACCCGACATCGAGCAGCTTATTTTGTGGATGCGCATAAAACATGTCGCCGCCCGCATCCACACAAAATGACTGGACACCTTCAGTATAGAGAATTTGAGCAACAATATCAATTAAGTACCCCTTACCAGCAGCTCCAAAATCGAGCACAGCCGGCCTTTTAAGCGCCAGCTTTGGATACCGATAATCAAGCGCCTCTTCCCACGTTGGCAACCGACTCAGTATTTTAGGCTCTAGTGAATATACAGCATCATACCCGGCCTCAACTAACGTTTGCCCGATCAAGGGTGTAAACGACCCTCCCAGGCGGTCGTAGAGCTCTTTATAGAGGTCGAGGAGCGGCTCCGCATCAGGCGGTAAAGTGTACTCCCCTGCTTTAAGCGACATTTCAGTAACTAATGAATCTGGCCTAAAACGAGAATAAGCCCGATCGAACGCATCGATACGGGCTTTAATGCTCTCAATAATTCTTTGCTGCACGTCTTCTGCCAAGGGATCAAAAATATCAATTTGCCAGTGCGTCCCTATTGCTTCAAAAACTGCCGAAGACATACCGCGGATAGCTATGAATTTTTTGCCTGGGCTTGGATTTTAACTACAGCGTCATTAAAACCGGCCGGAGTCAATGAAGAACCGGAAACTTTCGTCAAACTAACCTCGGTAATTTTCTTACCAACAACCACTTCCTCTAAGCCACCAATAAACATTCCCTGGTAACGCTGTGACATTGGGCGGGACGTCTTAGAAACGGCACTCACCGCAGTTACAACATCATTCTTAAGGGTTATTGTTATACCAATTGCTTCCTGGCCACCCGGGGACATATATGTGCCATCGGCAGAATAGGTACCATCCTTAAATGAACTCTTTGCCGGAGGCGTCACTGCTGCAGGCTCTGTTGCCGGCGGAGTTGTTGGTGCTGGCGTGGTTGGCGTCGGCTCAGTAGCCGGTGGGGCGACCATCGCTCCTTCCCCAGGTGTCATGACGCCTGACGGGCTTGAATCTGAAGGTGTCATTGCACCGGGCATGGTGTCAGTCGGCTGTTGGTCAGTCGCAGGACTACAACCAGCACCCATGGCCACGACCATAAGGGTAAAAAGAAGAAAGGCCTTATAAATATTTTTTTGACTCATAGGAACAAAAGTTACGTAATTAATCTCGGCAGGAACCGATACACATTTAATTAGTATAGCGGAAAAATGAAAACCAGGCAACCTTACATGGATTTTTTGAGTAAATGCGCGTATTTCTGCCGGAGCTTAGCAATTTTAGGATCAATCATAAACTGGCAATACGGCTGGCTTTGGTTATTCTGGTAATAGTTTTGATGGTACTGCTCAGCTGGAAAAAATTCTGCTGCCGGTTCAAGGGTCGTAACAATTGGATCAACAAATGTTTTTTCAGCCACAAGCTCGGCAATAAAAGCTTCAGCAGCTGTTTTTTGTTCAGGCGTCGAATAAAAAATCGCCGAACGGTACTGCGTACCCACATCATTTCCTTGCCGATTTAAAGTTGTCGGATCATGGCTCGAAAAAAATACTGCAAGCAGGTCTGATACTTTTACTTTGCTTGGATCATACTCTATCTTAATTGCCTCAGCATGACCCGTACGCCCACTACAGACCTGTTCATATGTCGGATTTGGTACTGTGCCGCCCGTATACCCAGACGAAACACCTGTAACACCTTCAAGCATTTGAAATACTGCTTCGGTGCACCAAAAACACCCACCACCAAATACAATCGACTCTGCCATACAAATATATTTAGGAATTACTAATAAGAGTATCGATAATCTCCACGATCTTTTTACTTTCTGTCTGAGGCAAGAGTTCGTGCAGATTTGACCCAAGCATCTGCCGCCGCTCGGGGTGTTCAACCAAATCTTTAATCACCTGTGCCAACTTGAGACCGTTATCCATGGTTTCGTGGAATTGAATAACACCGTTATGCGTGGCAAAAAACGAAGCATTTTCTTCTTGGTGGGTACCCGCCATTGGCAAAATAATTGCGGGCTTTGAAAGCGCTGCCAACTCGGTAAGCGTCGCGAATCCAGCCCGCGCTACTACTACTGTTGCCAAGGCATACGCACAGGCCATTTCACCGGTAAAAAATTTAAACGCATGGTAATTCGGGAAAACTGCTGCCACCCGTTCAGCTAATTCACTCGACCGCTCCTTCCCTGTCAAATGGATAACATGCCAATCTTTGGGCCAATTCCCCAACGCTTCCACAATCATGCGGTTTATAGCGTTTGAACCTGTTCCCCCACCAACGGCAAATATAACTACACTGTTGGGCGGAATATTAAAATGTGTACAGGCCTGGTTGGCATTTTGGCACAACAATTCACGCGACGGGTTTCCGATCCATTCAGTTTTTTTAGCAGGTAACTGACGAGCAGTCTGCTCTAAAGTCGCTGTAATTTTTGTTGCCACAGGAAACATCAATTTATTCGCCAAACCAACCCGTAAATCCTGCTGATGCACCCAAGTTGGTATCCCCAAGAATGCCCCCGCCCAATGCAAGGGCACGCTTACGAACCCACCCGCGGAAACCAGCAAGTCCGGCTTTTCATACCAAATAAAAATCATCGCCTGAAAAAAAGCAATAGCTATTTTAATCATGTCGACAATATTCCAAAACGACAAATACCGCCGCCACTTGCCACCGTTGAGCGGATAAAATGTCATCCCCGCTTCTTCCACAACCTGGCGTTCCGGGCCAAATTTGGTTCCCACCCAAACAAATTCAGCATCGGGGTGCGCTTGTTTATAGGCGGCAGCGACTGCCAAAAGTGGAGTCACCGGCCCCAGTGTTCCTCCGCCGGAAAAAATAATTTTCATAGGCTTGGGCTTGCTTTATTTGGCTAAGTGCTATTAAATACGAACAAGATTTGGAGGAGCTGCCATGATGACTCAAGCGCTCTGTGCCCTTATTTTCACAGCCTTTTGCTACACAGCGGTCGGCTGGATCACCCTCATCAACCGACTCTTCGATCGAAAATTCTGCCTGATTGTCTGGGCAAAAATTTTTCTGATTACGGGTGCTACCACCTTTCCAATAGTCTACCCACCCTCCACAAGCAACGTCACGCTGAGCTGGGTCATTGGGATTGGACTGCTTGTGTCCTGCCACATCTTCTTTCTGCTCGTCTTCGTGCTTCAGGATCCAGGCCGCTGGTTCAGCCCGAAAGATTCGAGCATCTAAACAAGCCCGCCTCCAGGCGGGCTCGTGTGTTTTTAATAATCCCGAAGTTTCGTAATAATATCCGATTGCTGAATACGTTCAAGCGCTTTAGCTTCGATCTGGCGGATACGTTCACGGGTAACACCAAATTCCTGCCCCACTTCTTCAAGTGTATGGGTAACGCCATCGGTCAAACCAAAACGCATTTCCAAGATTTTCTGCTCGCGAGGCACTAAATCTTTGACCGCGGACTGAACATAGTCACGCAAAATCTGGAGTGCGGCAGCGCGGTCGGGAGAAATATTTTTAACATCTTCAATAAAGTCACTCAGCTGCGTATCGTCATCGTCGTCACCAACCGATACTTCGAGCGACACCATGTCCTGTGAAATTTTGATAATATGCTGGATCTTTTCCACCTCTTCACCCATTTCAGCAGCTAATTCTTCGACAGTCGGATCACGGCCTAAATCTTGCAAAAGACGGCGACGGACTTGTTGGAACCGGTTGATGGTTTCCACCATATGCACCGGAATACGGATGGTACGCGACTGATCAGCGAGCGCACGCGTAATCGCCTGACGGATCCACCACGTGGCGTAGGTTGAAAATTTATAACCCTTGCGGTGATCAAATTTCTTAACTGCACGGAACAAACCAATATTGCCTTCTTGGATCAAATCAAGGAGCGACAAGCTTTTACCGACAAATTTTTTCGCAATCGAAACAACCAAACGCAAGTTCGCTTCGATAAGTTTACGTTCTGCCGCTTTGTCACCGCGTTCCTTGCGTTTTGCGAGCGATACTTCATCTTCAGTATTTAAGAGCGGGATCTTACCAATTTCACGCAAATACATCTGGATCGAGTCTGAAGAAATTTGACCGAGGTCAAACGGCACATCCATGTCAGGCTGAGCACCCTGAAATTGTTTGAGCGTTATCTTTTGCTCACCCGAAACACCCAAGAGGTTGGTAGCAGTTTCCACAATCGTTACCCCATTCTTATCAGTCAAATCCAAAAAGCCCTCATACAAATCGAGGTAATATTCAGGCCGGGGCATAACTCTGCCCAGTTCAATTTCGGTCACAAACCCACGGTTACGGCCTTTGAGCAAAATCTCCCACACCTGCTCCATGGTAGGCTCAACGACGACTTCCGGTGGCGGCGGGATAAACTTTTTTATTGGGCCTTTTACCGCTTCTTTTACCGCCTTTGCTAAAACCTTTTTAGGCACCGGCTTGGCAATTTTCTTAATAACTTTTTTTGCTATTTTGGAGACAGCTTTGCGGACTAAAAGTTTTTTGGCGGGTTTTGAGGCATTCTTTTTGATCGAAACTGCCTTTGGTTTGGAAACGACGGGCTTGCCCTTCTTTTTAGGACGAGCCAGCGAAGAAAGATTGGCCTTGGCAGTCATGTTTGTAAAATTAGATATAAGATACTAAAAGTTAAGCCAAACTCTGGATTTCACTCAGGAGTTCCTTGAGGAGACGGTCATTCTTCTCCTTTTCAGCCTGCTCAATCTGAAATTGAAGGTCGCGGCGGCGGCGTTTACGCCATTCCTCACCTACTACTACAACTAAACTCTCAAGTTCTTTCAAAGCACTATCCGCAGTTGTGCTCGGGTACTCGCGTTCACTATTAAGTTGCAAAACAGTCAGTGACGCTTCCGGAATAGGCGGAACATAGGACAAAAGCCAGTCAGAAGGGCTTCCTTGGCTCATAGTATAGTGCTTTTCATATAAATCGTAAAGGGCTTCAAACGCTGAACCAGCCACAAATACCCGCCGTAACCCTTTATTTTTTAAAGCGGTAAAATGTTCCGGATAGGCACTCAGGAGCGACCATAGCGCTCTGAGCAGCAATTCTAGCCGTTCCTGGCGTAAAGTGATGGTTTTAGGTGGCTCAGGAGCCCGAGAGCCCACAAAACGATTTTTAACCACCGGCTCCTTAAGCCGCTTCCCTTCTTCCACCAAAACTCGTGGCTCAACTTGAAGCCGCGAGGCTAATTCCTGCAGCCAGTGATCCCGCTCTACCGGGTACGCAATACGATTAATTTGAGGCAACAGAATGCTTGCAACCCCCTGTTTTCCTGCTGGTGAAGCGATATTTTTACCCTTAAAAGCAATCTCAAAGTACCATTCCATAACCCCTTTAGCCTCTTCGACCGCTTTAAACCAAACTGCCTTATCTTTTTTAAGGCATTCATCCGCATCTTTACCTGCACCCTCAGGAATAGTGACAATTTTTACTGCCACACCAGCTTCAAGCGCCGCATCGATCCCTCGCTTGTCTGCCGCTAAACCAGCGCTGTCTGCATCAAAAGAAATACACAGGGTCGTCGTGTACCGTTTCAACAACTTTAATTGTTCAGCCGTCAGAGCTGTTCCGGAAGCGGCAATCACATTTTGCATCCCAGCTTGGTGGCAAGCGATCACGTCCATCTGGCCTTCCACAACGACCGCAAAACCTTGGGCCTTAATAGCTGTTTTTGCCTTGTTCAGCCCAAACAATAAACGCGACTTATCATACACGAGTGTTTGCGGGCTGTTGACATATTTTCCTCCGGAGCGCTCAGTTTCAACCAATACCCGCCCGGTAAAACCGACTACTGCCCCCTGCACATCAGCCAAAGGGAACATGATCCTTCCGCGGAAACGGTCATAAAATCCCCGACCACTAGCAGGATCGGCGTCTTCGCGGCGAATAACGAGGCCGCTGGCAACCAAATCGTCTAAAGTAAAACCCTTGCCTCGTAAATATTTAGTTAGCAAATCCCACTGCTCCGGCGCAAAACCAATATTCCATAATTCAATGACGCTCCGCGTCAATCCTCTTTTTTCCAAATAATCCCGAGCTGGTTTAGCTTGTGGCAAATCAAGCAAAATACGATGGAAAAAATGTGTTGCTTTAGCCTGGATATCCAGCAAGCGATTGCGCTGACTCGCGTTGATCTCACTTTTAAAAGTATCGAGCTGTACCCCTGCGCGTGTTGCCAAAAGTTTGAGCGCTTCCGGAAATTCTATCCCTTCAATTTCTTGGATAAATGCAAAAATATCCCCACCTTTGCTGCAGCCAAAGCAATGCCACATTTGCTTTTCTTCATGCACCATGAATGAGGGAGATTTTTCGTTGTGAAACGGACAGCGCCCCTTCCAGTTGGCCCCGGATTTCTTAAGAGGCACATACTCCTGGATTAATTGGACAACGCTCACCCGGTCTTTTATCGCTTGCGTATCAGTCATAGAGGTACGTCAATAGTACTATTACAGGCAGTTCTGTCAATACGGAACGAAAGGACTACTTCTTTTTCTTTTTTTTCCGATTTGCGGGGTCGAAAGTCCGCATTGTCGTGTCCTCGTGGTCATTAGTTAAACGCGGCACGTCTGTATCTTCGTCTACAAAAAGCCCTGAATCAAGTTGCACGGTTTTTACAGCAGTCACCTGATCACCAAAATCTTGCCTATAACTTGGCTGAGTTTTAATACGTCCGGCAGCCTGCATAGTCATTCTTCGCTCGCGGTTTGATTGCGCTATTGTTTCGGTAGCCAAATAAGGTTCCGGCACTATAGCGCCCATTTGCAGACCAGCATTCTTTAACTCATCTTCATTAAGCGGAGAGCCAGAACCGCCTATATCCAAATCATTGGGCGAAGATGGCAAGGCCTCAGCCACTTGCGCCTTAACAGCCAGGGCAATAGTCAAAGCCTTTCGCTTACTATCACTTCGTAACTTTACAGGCAAATTTTCTCGAAGTATGCGCTCAATTTCTTGTACGCTGGGCGCTTGATACAAATCATCACCAAATGTATCAGCAAAATCCTCACTAAAACCCATAAGGGGTTTAGTTAAAAAAATCTTAAACTCTTCACGAATAATTTTACGGGCAAATTCTTCGGCCTGTAGTCGATCCAGACCAAAGTTACGCTTTACATACTCAAGTATATTTTTTACACCTTTAATACCGTAAATAATGCTAGCGTGCCGTTCTGCTAAATTCGGATCAAGTTTTAAGCTATATAATGTACCGTGCAAAAAATCCTTAAAGCGGGTAAACGGAAAGTGCCGATCAACACTTTCCTGCGGAGGCTCATGACGCATTGCATACGCTTCTTGCATACAAAAATGTAAACTAATTAAAAAGCATGATTGAATAATTTTTTATGCAACCGAGCAATTACTCCTACTACATGCTCAACAACGGATTTCGTCGTGCCGCGCCCCAAGGTAAAGCGAACACTTTGATTCGCATTCGTTTCACTAATTCCAATAGCTTGTAAAACATGCGAGGTTTCTCCCTTTTCGCTGGCACATGCTGATGCGGCTGAACAGCTGACTCCTGTTTCACCTAAGTAGAGCACTAATCGCTCACCCTCAACACCGGGCAAAGTAACATGAACGTTATTAGGTAAACGGTTTATCCCAAACATGGGGCCGTTTAGCACAGCTTCTGGG
Source organism: uncultured Gammaproteobacteria bacterium (assembly GCA_964634875.1). Lineage (GTDB taxonomy): Bacteria > Patescibacteriota > Patescibacteriia > Magasanikbacterales > GWA2-37-8 > CAZECR01. Next base: position 79,396 of record CAZWKA010000005.1, on the reverse strand, counting down.
AGTAATCGATATAGCTCTTCCCAAAAATAGGCGCTCAATTTTTGCAAACGCTCTGTTTCTTTTTCTCGTTCTGATTGTACCTTGGACAACGCCTCGGCAAAACCAACTATTCCGGCTACGTTCTCTGTGCCAGAACGAAAATTACGCTCCTGCCCTCCACCATGCACGAGTTTTTCTAATTTCACTCCGCGGCGTACATACAAACACCCACTCCCTTTAGGTCCATAGATCTTGCTACCATTAAGCGTCATCAGGTCGACATGTAGTCGCTCGACATTCAAGTCCAAATAATTACCCGCCTGGCAGGCATCGGTGTGGAAATACGGATAGTGTGTTTTATTATGCTGTCGGTATTTAAGAATCACCCGACCAATGTCAGCGATCGGTTCGATCGAACCAATTTCGTTATTGGCATACAGTACAGTTACCAAAATCGTTTCCGGTTTTAATGCAGCCAAAACAGCTTCCGCCGAGACTAGCCCGCTGCGATCGACAGGTACATACGTAATTTCAAAACCCTGCTTCGTCAATTCTTTGAGCGGCTCAAGCACTGACGAATGTTCAATACCAATGGCAATAACATGGTTGCCGCTTCCTGCGTGTGCCCGTGCCACACCAAGGATAGCTAAATTATTACTTTCCGTTCCTCCGCTTGTAAAAATAATGTTTTCCGGAACTGCCCCTAGTACTTGCGCAACTTTTTCACGGCTGTTTTCAACTGCGTCGTGGGCAGCTACCCCGAGGCCGTAGAGCGCTGACGGATTACCAAACTGATCCGTTAAAAACGGCATCATTTTTTTCAACACTTCGGGAAGAAGCGGTGTTGCTGCTGCATGGTCCAAGTAAACAGCTTTTTTTTCCATACCTGGTTAAAAAGGCAGGGTTAAATTAATACTTTTCTTTGTTTGTGCCTCCGCATGCTGCTTGGGGAAAGAAAAATCAACCGCAAACGGCAGCACCTCATTCGTCAACGACTTGTAAAATAACTGCTTATTCTTACGCCCAAAGTCGTACACTTCTTTGGTTACTAAAACGTCTTGTTCGCAATACTTTTTAATCTCATCAATTTTTCCTTCTTTCCACCACCGGATTGCCTGTAGACCCTCAGCGCTTTTCTTGACATTATCAAGCGTCGCTTGTGCTACATCGTCAAGCTTAAGCCGAATACCCAGACTTTCTTTGATTTTTCTAAGTAAATCCAAGTTAGGAAACTGCAGCAAATCACCCAAGTAATAATTATTCAAAACCGGCAAATCAAAATGCTCGCTGTTATACCCAATTAACAAATCGGCATGTTCAAAAATCGGCCACAGCTTTGGTAACTCATCTTCGGTAAAACTTTCGTACTTGTCAGTGGCATAATAATAGAGCGACACTACCGAAACACGCAATTTCTTGAAGTCATTCTCAACATCAGCAAACGTATTTTGGGTTTCAATATCAAAGACAATCTGATTCTTCATAGGTGGAGCAACGCATTAATTTTTTGCTTGTCAAAACCAACAATGATCTGACCATTGATGTCGATCACCGGCACACCCATCTGACCAGATTTTTGGACCATCTCTTCAGCTTTCACTTGATCGTCGGCGACATCAATGTCCGTGAAAGCCACCCCTTTTTCGGTTAAATAGTCTTTAGCCTGATGGCAAAAACCACATGACGGCGTGGAGTATATGGTAACAGTATTCATAGTTTATACGATAGCGGAAATAACTGCGCCCGCTACTTCTTCGAGCGGTATACAACGCGCTTCTTTTTCTGAACGCTTTTTAAGCTCAAATGAATTCTGAGCCAAAGTTTTTTTAGAAATAACAATCCTGAGCGGAATACCAATTAAATCTGCGTCGGCAAATTTTGCCCCAGCCGAAACATCAGGCCGATCGTCCAAAAGGACTTCAACACCTTTTTCAAGGAGTGTTTGGTATAACGTTTCACCGGCCGCAAAGACGGCCTCGTCCGGACCGAGCACCACCGCATGCACCTGGTAGGGAGCGACGGCTGCCGGCCAAACAATTCCCTTTTCATCATTAAATACTTCTACCAAGGTACCCATAATGCGCGAGGGCCCAATACCATAGCACCCCATCTCGACCGGCTTCTGCTCCCCAGCGTTATCTTGAAATGTAAAACCAAAGGCATTTGAATAACGCTGGTGTAATTTAAATATGTTCCCTACTTCAATTGCTTTCTGGGGAACCAGTTCGGTGTTGCCACACAAAGAACAGCCTGGTTGTTCAGCAATAATTTCTTGGTTAATAGCTACTCGGCACTTTTCACACACATGTACTGTGTCCTCACCAATCTCCGAAAGGGTTTGGAACTCGTGCGAATACTTACTAAAATCCCCGCCTGAAGCGTAGGTTAAAAGTGTTCGCTCTCCAATACCGAGGCGTTGGTAAATTTTATGATAAGCCTGCTGTACTTTTTCATAATAGGCATCCAGATCTTCATTTGAAGTATGGAATGAATACAGGTCTTTCATATTAAACTCCCGACCACGCAACAACCCAGACTTCGCCCGCGCTTCATTACGGAATTTATTCTGGATCTGGTACACCGCAGTTGGCAGATCTTGATATGAAAAAGTATATTTCTGAACGAGCGGCGTCACCACTTCTTCGTGCGTCGGGTTCAAAACAAGTTGTGTATCACCCTGACCAAGCATGTGGAACAAAACATCCATCCCCTGCCTGCCAGTAGTAACGTAACTTTCTTCCTGACTCATTGCCGGCATCAAAATTTCTTGCGCACCAATCACAGACAATTCCTCACGAATAATATTTTGGATTTTACTAAGCACCTTCAAACCGAGCGGCAAATAATTATAGACCCCTGCCATTTGCTTAGAAATAAATCCACCTTGGGTCAAGAGTTGTGCATTCCGACTCTCGGCGTCAGCCGGAGCTGTTTTACTGGTTTTTCCAAACAGATGTGAATAACGCATATCACGAATAACAGAAAAGGTAAGAAAAATTAATGTATATCAAGCTTTACGACTTGCCCCGGCTGTAATTGGGTTGGTTGCTGTTCGGGACGAAGAGCTGGCGGTGTTGGTGGCGGTTCGGGCCGAGGCTGCGGTGGCGGTGCCATTGGAGCAGGTGGTGGCGGAGCCGTCGGAACAGCTGATGTCGGTGGTGCAACTGGCGCTGGACGGGGTGCAGCAGGCGCAGGTGGTTGTACTGGCGGTTGTTCACGAGGCTGTACCGGGCTACCCAAATTAATTGGCTCAGGTGCACCCGACTGCTCGCGGCGCTCACCCTGGCGTTGTTCGGGCATGCTCGTTGGCTGTTGTGGTGCCTGCGGCTGCCGAGGCGGACGAATGTCTCGCGACCGGTCATTCTGCGGCGCGTTTTTAGGAAGCATGGCGCTAAGCGATATCCCCTGTTGTGCCGGATCAACCAAGAGCACTTGTTCCCCTTGTGAGGGCAAGGAGCCCGAACCAGAACCTTTCTTTTTGCGCCGCCGCTTTTTTCTTCGCTCGCCATCTGCACCCATTGCAGAGCCTAAACCAGCGGCAGATTGATCACGAAGCTGCGGCGGACGCTGAAAAGTATCCCGCTGCGGCTCACGCATTGGCTGTAATTGCGGCGACCTTACAGCAGGCGAAGATGCTGGCAAAGGAGTAGTCCGATTAACATACACGGCACGTTGCTGCTGAGCACTTACCAAACTCGGCGGAACCGGCGATGCTGGGGCAGCTGGAGTACGGTTTTCAGCCGGTTTTGGGACACTAGCCGGAGCGGGCGGTACGACAGGAAGTGGAGTTGAGACATTAGCCAGAGGTGGAGGCACAACCGCTGGCTTCGGAGGTAAATCTTCTTTAAAAGTAACTACATCGGGACCAAGCGCCATTTCTGCCTCAACGTCTTCGGCATTTATAAGCATACCACTCCATTTTGCAATCTTATCTTCAATGGTATTGCGATTAACTGCATAGCGTTCACGCGAAACGCGTATTACTTTCTCCAAGCTTCCGGTTGGACTGCCAATAGGCGGCAAGGTCATTGCGCTAAATGGTCGCGACGCAACACCGTCAATCATGAGTTTTAAATAAACATGGTACTTGGGCAAGTTAACTAAATCTTCTTCCACAAATGTTGGAATAAATTCTTTAGCCAAAATTTCGGCATCACTCGATCCTACTCGGAAGGTAACCATAGTACCAACGTTACCAATAACCGCCGCCAACACCTTTTCATCAAGCTGTTCCATGTACTGGTGTGCCATAATCAAATCAAGGCGGTACTTACGGGCTTCGGACAAAATATTCGCAAAACTTTCCGTGGCAAAGTTTTGGAACTCGTCAACATACAAAAAGAAATCTTTACGGTCTTTTTCAATTATATCGACACGCTCCATGGCCGAAAGCTGGATCTTGGTAATAAGCATACCGCCCAGGAGGCGCGAGTTATCTTCACCAATGCGCCCTTTGGACAAGTTCATAATAAAAATTTTCTTGCTGTCCATAATCTCGCGGATATCGATACGCGATTTGACCTGAGCCACAATGTTGCGGATAATTGATGCTGACAAAAATTGACCAATCTTGTTTTGGATAGGCGCAACGGCTTCTTGCTTATATTTATCGCTGTATCCCGCAAACTCAGTTTGCCAAAAAGCTTTGACCACCGGATCTTTTAGGTTGGCAACCACTCGCTTGCGGTACTCGTTATCAGCAAGTAGACGGTTAATACCCAAGAGTGTCGTACCTGGAAAATCTAACAGCGCCAAAATCGTATTATTCAAAATATATTCCATACGGGCACTCCAGACGTCTGGCCAAATCTTTTTAAAGACACCCATCAGACCCGAGGTCACTAAGTGTTTGTAATCGGGGTTAATTGATTCCAAAATATTAAACCCAATCGGATAATCAATATCCGAAGGATTGAAATAGACAATATCGTTAATACGGTTAGCGGGAACAAAGTTAAGCACCTTTTCGGCAAAGTCGCCATGCGGATCTACCAGCCCAATACCGTGGCCGGAATAAATATCGTTAATAACCATGTTCTCAAGAATGGTGGTTTTACCCATACCTGTCTTCCCCACCAAATACATATGACGGCGCCGGTCATCAATCTTAATACCAAAACGCCGGTTCTGGTTCCGGTAATTAGTCATGCCAAAAAAATTGATTGTCGGATCAATTGAGGCAGCCAGCTTTTCGTTTTCTGTTTGGTCGATACTATCCATATTTACCCCTAGTATACAGCTATTAGCCAAAATTAACAAGGTAAACCGCTGCCTTATTCTAGGGCTTCATCTGGAAAACGCTCAGGAAATGTCATTCGAACGTGCTCAAACCTTGGGAGAGTCTTTTATGTACCCTAAATAGTAAAGGGCGAAAACCAAATCCGCTTTTAATGTCATCTACATCACTTTCATATTCTTCTTCATTCTTGGCGATTTTTTCAACCCTGAGCTTCATCGGGGGCTGTTTCGTCTTGTCGAGCGAATAAAAGTCTTCACTGTGAATATTTGGACATTATTTACATTTCCCCCAGAGCCCTTTGCCGGTTTCACGCGCGACCTTGGCAGCTGTAACAAATTGCTCGCTGTATTTGGTATCTGGTGGATACGTAGCCGCATCCGCATAGCCGTCTTCAATAAGTTTCAAATTCAAAAAAGTCCCGTCTTCCAAATAGACATACCGGAGCAGTCGATGGTAACGGTCAGTATCGGAAACATCTTTTTCAAGACGAACCTCTTGACCCAGCACCAACTGCTTGTTGTAGGCCGACGACTCTTTGCCAAAACATTCAACCGATTTGCGTGGATCAACAGTCTCGGGAGTATTAATGCCGATATACCGGACGCGTGCGCCCGTTGATAGTTCGACAGTGTCCCCATCAATTACCCGCACCACAACAGCCACACTCGTAGTAGTCGTCTCAATCGTTTGTACGCTTTGCCCGGGCGTCTCGCTGTCGTCCTGGACAACATCCAAGCGTGAACTCGACAAAGGCGATTCGAAGCTACCTTGCCGCAGATACAAAATAACAGACAAAATAATAAAAACAATTGCATTAATCAGTGCCCAAATTGACTTTTTACTTTTAAATATATTTTTCACAAAATTAATTCATACAATAATGACGACACAGCGCCCAAGCAGCCAATGTCTGACCATCCCAAATTTCACCGCACCGCACCATTGCGTCAAACTCAGCTGGAGTTGCAAATACCATTTCAACTTTTCCAGCAGACTTTTCTTATGAAAATCTGAGCAGCACTTTTCGAGTTGAGTCGTCCATAAATCTTAGGGTGTACTAAAAAGTTTTGCCAACTCCTTCACCTCTGTTTCACCCGGGTTCTTAACTATTGAATGTATACTTCCCCCTCCATCCCCCTCGTAACGCGGAAGTATATGCCAATGCAAATGTGGTACAGCTTGCCCAGCAGCCTTACCATTATTAAGCCCAATATTCATACCATCGGGCTTGAGTTTTGTTTGAACCCTGCCAGCCACAGTCCATAGTGCAGCCCCCATACGGGTTGAATCCTCACTATTCATTTCCCACAGTGAAGCAAAATGCTGCTTAGGTATGACGACCGTATGGCCTTTGGCGCAAGGGAACTTGTCTAAAAACGCAACCACAAAATCATCTTCATAAACTAGGTGGCTTGGAATTTCTTTAGCAATAATTTTACAAAAAATGCAGTCCATAAAAAATATTAAAAAATTATTTTATTTACCGTATTCCCAAACCGCCACAGTGCCAAACTTTGCAGCCGGCTCTACAGCGACCACCTCCTCATTCAGCGGCGCAACCAAGAAACAGTGTTCGGCATCCGTTAGCTGCAATGCTTCACCGACTGCCACGTTATCAAGCGGGTCGGCGGCTAATCGGGTATACAACTTTTGCTGTTCCGGCTGCTCAAAATCATGCGAGATTGGAAAACCTCCTCCAATAATTTCCTTACGGCTGAGGGCTTCGAGCGCTAGGAGCGGAAACGTCTCGGCAAGCACACACTTCGCCTGATTTTGCCCAACTCGCTCATGTACCCATTTCATGGCCTGGTATTGATCATTACTAACCGTCAGCGTATCTGGTCCAAGCGTGAACGAAGCACTCGTGGCCAGGCTAACCACCCCCAACACAACCAACAGCCAATTTTTACTATAGCGCAACTTATACCGATCCGACAAACCAAGAACTGCGCTGCACACTAAAAAAATAGCCGCTAAAGCCACAACCACTTCAAGCCGACGCGTTAGCACTTGCTCACCCTGAAAAAAATAACGCCCCAGGACATAAGCACCGAACACTCCACCACTCACCACAGCGAACCAATGCGATACCGCCCCTCGCTGCTGCAACAAATAATACCAGCCACGAATACATAAACCCCACCATGCCAGCATAAACCCAACCAGCGGCCAGCGTGTCCAGGTAAAAAGGTTGGTCACAAAACTAGCCAACGGAACTTGGTTAAAAATAATATTACCTGTGGCAATATCGTGTGGACGAGGACCGGCAGCCACATACGCAGCTGTAAAATTACCCACGAACTGCTTCAGCTGGCCAAACCATAGAGTAGTTGGCACAAGCGTGTTATAGCCGGCAAAATATTCTAACAGCGGAATGAACACAGTGATTCCAACAATACTCAATCCAACTATTACCGCAAAAAATCCGTTAAAATGTCGTTGCGCTTTATTCTGAAGCTGCAAAAATAATTCTGCCACGATAAAAAAGATAACGGCCAAAAGCGCATAGAGTGCATACCCACCGCATAACTGAATACATAAAAATCCGAGCACAATTCGTTGACCGGTCTCAGGTTTCACCAGGCGCTTAACAAGCAGCAGAATAAAAAAAAGCCAACTTAAAAAACCAAAACTAACCGGCAAAGTAAACGAACCAGCGCTCGTTAAGGCAAACGGCAAAAAACTTAAGAAAATAAGCCCAAAGGTAAGCTCCCGGCTCCAACGAAGCGTGCAGGCAAACTCATAGAGGAGAAGTGGTAGTACCAATGCCCACAGGATTGGCACAAGCCACTGATTGAGCCACAAAAGCGACGCTCCCGTTAAACCAGCTAAAACACTTGTTATCCCCCACAACTGGCTATACGAAACGAGCCCTAAATCAATATCTTGGTTAGGTGCACTTACCGTGTCGCTAATTTCCGGCTTAAAGGTGCCCTCGCCTCTGACTAAGCGCTCTTCTGTCGCGAGGTGTCGCCAGCTATCTGCGCCATACAAGAGCGTATGCGTCAACGGCAGGTAGCTATGCATGAGGAGCCCATGCACCATGAACAAAACTAAAAGCAAACGACTTCCTAGCCGGGAAAAAATAAGTAGCCCCAAAATAAAGGTTGCTGCCGCAAAAACATAGATAAAAATCGGATGAATTACTTGCCAGGGCGCACTAATCACACCGGAAGAACGGGAACTAAGCAGCAGTCCCAGCCCTAGCAGCACCAAAACAGCATATGCCAAACCAAGTCCCCAGCTTAATTTTGCATGTATAAAAAATTTTTCCTGAGCAGCATAAAACTCAATTTCATTTTTTTTGATTGGGAGCATTCGACACACTAACGGCCAAAAACAAGCATTAAGAGCTAAAACAACGATCACCGCTGAACTTGAAAAAAAACCGGTCACAACTAATCCTCCGGACAAGCTGCTCACTAATAAAAAACTTCCAAACACCCCCCAAAAACGCTGCGGGATATTCTCTGTATAACAAAAAAAATGCTGCAACCACCTGCCAGCAGGCCGGGCAGTCAACCAAAAGTAAAAAACAAGTCCCAGCGCGCCCACAGCCCAACTTTGCCACCAAATGCTATTGGCACCGAGCGCCGCAAGCAAGAGGCAAAGGAGTAAAAAATAAAGTTTTTGCATAGTATAATCGAGTATACCACCTTTATTGCTTAGCTATCCACCGACTTACCCCCATTCCTTCCCCACCCCGGCCTTGCCCCTAAGGCCCTAAGTAGGCTACCATACGGACACTTCTTTTATCGTTCATATGTCATCGAGTGAAAATGTTGACCGCATACCACCACAGAGCCTGGAAGCTGAAATGTCGCTCCTCGGCTCTATTTTGATTGACAAAGAAGCAATGCTTAAAATTGCTGATATTGTACGGGCGGAGGATTTTTATAAAGATGCGCACAGCCGGATTTTTGAATCCATCCTTGAACTCTACGATAAAAATGAGCCGCTCGACCTCTTGACGCTCAGCAACCGACTCGAAGAAAAAGGCGAACTTGAACGCGTCGGGGGGCGTAGCTACTTAGCGGCGCTTACCAACGCCGTGCCGACCGCTTCGAACATCGTACACTACGCCCATATTATCCACCGCAAAGCGACCAGACGGCGACTCTTGGCGGCTTCACAAGAGATTACCCGCCTGTCCTTCCAGGAAGATCAAGAAGATATCGAACAAATCCTTGATCAGGCGCAGCAGCATCTGTTTGGTGTTTCTCAGATTTATTTTAAACAAGCCTTTACTCCTATCCGCGGCGTTCTCGCCGACGCTTTTGACCGTATTGACGAATTGCATAAAAACAAAGGACAATTACGCGGTGTACCGACTGGTTTTACCGGACTTGATAATCTCATGGCTGGCCTTCAAAAATCCGACCTTATTATTATCGCCGCCCGTCCGAGTGTGGGAAAATCTTCGCTGGCGCTTGATATCGTCCGGTATATTGGCACGCGCCAAAAAGTACCAGTCGGCCTATTTTCACTCGAAATGAGCAAGGAACAGATGGTAGATAAAATGCTTTGTTCCGAAGCGAATATTGACCTGTGGAAACTACGCACGGGACGCTTGTCCGACAGGCCAGAAGACGACGACTTTCCGCGCATCGGTCACGCCATCGGTACTCTCTCTGAAGCGCCTATTTTCATTGACGACTCAGCTGATGTTAACATCATGCAAATCAGAACCAAGGCGCGCCGTCTCCAAGCCGAACATGGCCTCGGACTCATTGTCATCGACTACTTACAACTCATGCAATCACGAGGTAATATTGAAAACCGTGTTCAAGAAGTCGCAGAAATTACCCGCGGCCTCAAGAGTATCGCCCGCGAATTGAATGTGCCTGTTATCGCCCTCTCCCAGCTTTCGCGTACCGTCGAACAAAGCAAACCCGCTATCCCTAAGCTATCCCACCTCCGTGAATCCGGGTCTATCGAACAGGACGCCGACATCGTCATGTTTATTTACCGCAAATCTGCCGACCGCAACTACCGACCCGAAGAAATTCCGCCCGACGAACGCAATTTGGCTGAAATCCATATCGCGAAACACCGCAATGGCCCGACTGGGATAGTAAAAATGGTTTTTGTCGATGCAATGGCTTCTTTCCGGAACCTTGATACCAATTTTGTACCACAATCCAACATGGTCCAGGAACTTAAACCAAAGTCCGCTTTCCGCAAGCAGGATGGTGGCGATCCTGAATTTTAAAAACACATAGCACATAACACGTATCACGTAACATATTGATTGTGTTACGTGATACGTGTTATGTGAAAAAAACATAATAAACAAAAACATCCTTTAACTTAAGCTTAATTTAAATACACTATGTCGATGTTCTCCAAGCTCAAAGAATTCAAAGACCTCCGCGACCAAGGCAAAAAACTTCAGGAAGCATTGGGTGGTGAAAGCATTACCACCAGCGCCGCAGGCGACAAGGTAGTCCTCTCACTCAATGGAAACCTTGAAATCACTGCTCTCGCGATCGACGATGAACTCTTGAACCCAGCCCAAAAAGAAAAACTTCAGAACGGCATCAAAGACGCCCACGCTGATGCCCTCAAAAAAATGCAACGTACTATCGCAACCAAGATGCAAGAAATGGGCGGCTTTGATTTGCCAGGGATGGGAAAGTAATTTGAAGTTCTAAGCAAAATAAGCACTTACACTGCTTCACGCATGTACTCCCCTTCCATTAACAACCTGATTACCGAACTTAAAAAATTACCGTCAGTCGGCCAGCACACTGCCGAACGGTATGTTTTTTATTGGCTCAAATCCGGCAAAAAGGATGTGACCGAACTCATGCTCGCCCTCAAAGAATTAATCGAAAACGTCAAAAGCTGTGAAATATGTTTTGATTTTAGCGATACTAGCCCCTGTAGCATTTGTAGTAATGTAAAACGCGACCACTCAACAATTCTCGTTGTTACGGATCCGCAAGACTTGCAAGCGATTGAGAATACCAGCGAATACAAAGGCGTTTATCATATCCTACGCAGCCTGCTTGATTCCAGCGACGATACGAGTTTGGGGAGGACAAAGATAGCCGAGCTTCTCAAACGCATTCAAAACGAACCTCCTGCAGAAATAATTTTTGCGCTCAATCCAAATCTACCCGGTGAAACAACCACCCTGTACCTCGAGCGGGCTATTAAAAAACTAAAACCAACTATCCGCATTACCCGTCTTGCTCGCGGACTCCCCATGGGTAGCGACCTTCAATACGCAGATGAAATTACACTCAGCAATGCGCTTAAAGGGAGAACTGAAAGGTAATAAAAACTCACGATAAAAAAACTCCTCTGACCCAGGTCAGAGGAGTTTTTAAAATTTTTATTGGATCTCTACTTGTGTAAAGCGTTGTCGGTGGCCATGTACTTTGTGGTAACGAGTCTTATTCTTAAACTTACCAACGCGTACAGTCCGATTCTTACCTTGCTTTAAGACTTTTGCCTTGACGGTGACACCAGAAAGGTATGGTGCGCCAACTTGGACATTTTCACCCGAATCGTCGGCGGTCAAAAGAACCTGTTCAAAGGTTGCTGTATCGCCTTCATTAAGGGCTAATTTTTCAATTTTGAGAAGTTCACCGGTCTTAACCAAATATTGTTTTCCACCGGTAGCAATAACTGCGAGCATACTGAGTGCTTAAAAGTATAACAATGCTAAGTGTAAAAGTGCCCTTAGTATACATAAAACCCGCGATCCCGTCAAGTCCTACCGAGCAACCACAATTTCATCCCCTACCCTCAGGTCATGTTCCTGGATAAACCCCGCAGGCAGCTCCAAAACCTTGTCTGAAGGCAAGCGCCCCTGGTATACCCGTAGTTCAGCTTCAGTTTGAGAAAGATCCGGCTCGAGGTTGGGCGCCATATCGACGATCGTATCCCCTTGAATCCAGAGAATATCGAGTGGAAAATGCATATCACGCATGACCATGGCGTGCTGTTCAAGGGCTGGAAAAATAAAGATCATGCCGTCATACCCAGTCAGATCCTTACGGTCACTCAAACCCTTAAACCAGTGTTTAGGCGTATCTGCGACCAGAACACGATACTCCTGATCCTTAATTCTGATCCAAGCAGTGGGCCAGTGCAGTGATCTCAGCCATACCCCTAAAGTCAAAAGAGCAATGACGCCAACCAAGATACCGTGCCATGGTTTAAAAGCGCGGAATTTTTTTTCTGAGAATCCAAACATACTATTTTTTTTTACGCTTATTAAGCCAGACCCCCACTAAAATCATGGCAAAAGCAAGCAAGCCAAGGGCGGCGAGCTTAATGCGGCTTTGGAGCGTCAAGGTGATCAAACCGAACAAAAAGGCCACCAAATATAAAAACAGTACCGTCGTCCGTTCACTAAAACCCGCATCACGCAAACGAAAATGGAGATGTTCTCGGTCACCCTTAAAAAGGGGTTGGCGCTGATTAAGACGGACATAGATAACCCGAAGCAAATCAAGCATGGGTACCGCCATAACCAAGAGCGCTGTCGCTATCTTCCCTCCAGAAATAATAGCCAAGACACCCAGAAGAAAACCAATCAACAGGCTTCCACTCTCCCCTAAAAAAATTTTTGCCGGATGAAAATTAAAAACTAAAAACCCTACAATTGCACCCAGAGCAATCAAGGCGACCAGTCCGACATCAGGCTGGGAAAATTTCTGGGTCTTAGTCAACAAAAAAATCATCAAAAAACCAACCCCGGTAATACCGGCAGATAGACCGTCGAGGCCGTCCAAAATCTTGGTGGTATACATCATGCCCATCAGCCAAGCAAAAACTACCACTCCACCGGCAATACTAAACTCGCGGGCACCCACTTGGATATTCCAAAAATCTATGCTCAAAATACCACCCCAAGGATTAGTTACGCCGTCGAGAGTAATACCGCTACCGATTACCACCACTACCGCTGCTGCAGTTACCAACAAACGAATCCACGGCGACACCGACTGCCGCTCATCAATAACACCAACAATCAAAATAATCGTTGTGGCTAAAAAAATTCCCCATAATTGCCGCTGGGTAATATGGGGCTCGAGGAGCGTTGTGAAACGTGCCGCATATCCCACTGCTAACCAAAACGTAGTGTAAATTGCCACACCACCGAGGAGAGGAGTTTGCACAGCGTGCAAGTGCCGCTGGCCATCGGGCACATCAACAATTTCCAGGCGCAAAGCAATCTTTCGAACAATGAATGTTAAAACAACCGAAAGGATACACGAAACAAAAAAATACGCGGCCATAGTAATTCAAAAGTTTTTTCTGCCAAAAATCGCACAAAGTTTGTGCGATTTTAGAGTATCATAGAAGTAAAAAATTTCAAAACCGTTATTTCTTTGCAATCACTACGTCGGTTGCCGCAGAGGAACCTAAATGTTTAATCGTTGCGACCGGTACCATCTGTAATTCAGCCAGGCGTGCCTCAATACTCGCCATTGAACGGTACGAAGCAACCTCGACCGCCATTTTTTGTTGTTCTAATGCCAATGTTTCAATAGTCGTTTCCAGACCTTTAATTTGGTATCCCAAAGCTACTGAAGAACTTGTTTTAAGCACGTAGGCAACACTGCTGACGATCAAAATAACGAGTAAACCCGCCCGCATTCCACCTCCTGTCATCCAGGCTGGAAGGGTAAGCGCATTAAAAAAATGAATGACCTGACCATATTGTGAACGTAACTGACGTTGAAGGGACATACTCCTTAGTGTTTAAACTAAACTAAATTTTTTGAATGACCCGAAGTTTAGCACTTCGTGACGGTGGGTTAGCAGCCACTTCGGCTTCACTTGCCACCACTGGTTTTTTGGTAATGATTTTAAACTGCTGCCCCGGCAAACTCTGAAAAAAATGTTTTACGATCCTGTCTTCAAGAGAGTGGAAGGAAATTACTGCCAACCGCCCGCCTGGAGCCAGAGCCGCAATTGCTTGAGGCAATGCTTGTTGTAACACCTCAAGCTCATGATTAACGGCGATACGTAAAGCCTGGAAAACCTTTGTGGCCGGATGCAGCCCGCCAATCCACGGGATCTCTTTCGTACTTCTTAACTTTGTCCGGTATACTTCGAGAATAAGCGCAACCAATACCTGTGTTTCAGTAATCGGTTTATTTTTTCTTTCTTCGACTATAGCCAAAGCTATTTCTGTCGCAAGCGCTTCTTCACCGTACTTTTTGAAAATATTTACCAGCTCTTCTGCTGAACTTTCATTGAGGATATCTGACGCTGTTTGGTTTGCTGTGGCAAAGGTGCTGCCATAGCGCATATCCAAGGGTTCATTGCCTTCGAAACTAAATCCTCTCCCCCGTTCGGCAAATTGTGGCGTTGACCAACCCAGATCCATCAGGATCCGGTCAACAGGGGCGAAACTGTTGGTCGCAATATTTTTTTCTAACTCAGCAAAATTACTGTGGACAAACAACGTTTGCGCTTCAAACCGGTACAAATTCCGTTTAGCCCTAAGGAGCGACTCGGTATCAGCATCAATTCCAAGGAGTCTGCCATTTGGCCCGATCTTTTCTAAAATTGCCTCGCTATGCCCACCGTCACCGAGCGTACAGTCAATAACACGCATCCCTTTTTTTAACTCGAGCGTTACGAGAACTTCTTGCAATAAAACTGGTACATGTCGGCTCATACAACCACAGGCTAATGACTAACCTTCCTACACCCCCAATTCCCCCATCCGCTCTGCGATAACACTACTTTCACTTTCAGTCTGCTTCTTATAGGCCGACCATTTTTCAGCATCCCAGAGTTCGAGTCGGCTATAGAGGCCAGCGATTACGACATCCTTCTTGAAACCAGCGAAATCACGCAGGTACTCAGGAATGATCACGCGTCCTTGTTTATCGACCTCTACATCCATCGCTCCCGCAAGCATCAGACGAGCAAAAGCTCGGCTGTTAGACTGGCTGATTGGTAGTGTCGCTAGTTTTTCTGCCAGTTTTTCCCACTCTGTTTTAGTGTAAAAAAACAAACAGTTATCAAGACCCCGAGTAACCACACCGCCCTTTTTGAGTTCGGCACGGAACTTAACCGGAATCGCGACTCGTCCTTTGTCGTCGAGTGAGTGGGAATATTCGCCGATAAACATAAGTATTTTTTAGGTGGTGGAAGTTCTAAAAGACAAGCATTGCCTTAAAACCTGCTTCACCACTTTTCCCCACGTACATCCATTTTACACCACCCCGCTGCACAGGTCAACACTTTAGCCCAAAATTAAAAAGTCATTTTTAGCCCATTTTTATAATAAAAAAACACGGACCGAGGGGCCCGTGCGCAAAATGTGGATAAGTACGATTTTAAACCATTATTTTCATAAGCGGTTTTGCCAGCACTACTTTTTCATGTATCTCAGTTCGCAAGCGTTCTGCAAGCACCTCCGAGGTCGAGTGCTCACCATGGTTAAGCACAATCTGCTTAGGTCTATCTTTGAGTGCGTGAACCCACTTTACCAGCTTATTTTGGTCAGCATGGGCAGACAGGGCGCCGATCGCTTTTACCTGGCACTTTACTTGCACCCATTCTTTCATTACCCTAACCGGCGATTCGCCATCCAAAATTTGCCGCCCGAGCGTACCCTGGGCTTGGTAACCAATAATTAACAAGGTGTTGCGTTCATCCGACAAATACCGCAACGCGTGGTGAACAATACGCCCGCCATTCATCATTCCGGCTCCTGCAATAATTATCTTAGCACCTGGAGTATTATTAATTTTTTTTGATTCCTCTCGTGTTTCGCACATGGTCAGCCCGGGAAATTGGAATAGATCATCCCCTGCTTTATACAGCGCCGAAGCCTTCTCATCATAATACTTAGGGTATTTACGATACACTTTTAACGCGCCTATAGCGAGCGGGCTATCTAAAAAAATCGGCACTCGCGGCAAGGCATGGCTGCGATCGACCAGGTCGTTAAGATCATAAATCAACTCCTGCGTACGTTCAAGCGAAAATGACGGTATCATAAGGACACCTCCACGCGCAATCGCTTCGGAAACCATTTTCTGAATTATCCGCTGTCGCACCTCGGGTATCTCATGCTGGCGATTACCATACGTTGATTCGCACACCAACAAATCCAAACCCTCGGGTAAACTTTCTGTTTCACGCAAAATCGGCATGTTGGCATTGCCAACGTCTCCGGTAAAGACAACCTTCTTGCCATCTGCTTCGAGCTGAATAAACCCTGCCCCAAAAATATGGCCGGAATCAAACCAGGTAGCCACAATCTCATCACTACTGCCTACTTTTTTAAGCCTTACTCCCGCATGATATTCAACTGGCTTAATCAACTCCATTACACGCGCGATATCGGTTTCATTATACAGCAGCGGCGCACCCAATTTTCGAAAGTTATACTCCATGACGGCGTAGGCATCATTCAAAATAAGTTCGATTAAGTCACAGGTCGGAGCGGTAGCGTAGATAGTATGACTAAAACCACCTTTAACAAGCAACGGTAGGCGGCCGACATGATCCAAATGAGCGTGGGTTATCAATACCGCACTCAATTCCCGTGGATCGAACGGTAGCGGATCATGATTTTTAGCCTCGTTAAAATCACTACCCTGAAACATGCCACAATCGATGAGTATTTTCTGGCCGGCTGCTTCGACAAGGCTGCACGACCCGGTGACTTCTCCTGCTGCTCCCACAAAAGTAATTTCCATACAAAACTAATTAACTCGCTCATTATTTCGCTCAAAACTGAGGAGTGGTTTAATAAGTACGTCGTAAAAAACAGCTCGATCCTTAATAGTAAAATGGTCAGCGTCCTGATCGGTTGCCTCATTCAAGACCTTGATGTTGACCAGCTGACGGAGCCGCTTAGTGCTTTTTCCTTCAACCAGCAGGGCAACAGCTTTTTTTGCCGCCCAATTACAATGATCTTCCATCTGCTCTTTATCAACCCAAGAACGATTAGTAATATTACGCTCTTTGGCTGAATCCAAAAAAACCCAGTATAGTGAACGTTCCAAGTTTTTAAGCGGCAAAGTAATTTTTTTTTCACCTACTTTCACACCTTCAAGTTCCCAAAAAATACCATATTCAGGGCGAGGCTCTTTTGGTGGCACTTCGCTTGGAATATGCAGAGGTGTTGGTTGCTGCATATCCTTCCTACCACCTAAAGTGTCAGACAATGGCACCCCAACATCAGCTCCAAGGAGGGCGGTCCCAGCCACCAAGGAGCGAATACCTGCCCGTTTCCACCAACGAGCTGGTGCAGGGGTTGAAACAGGCGAGGGAACTTTAGCACCAAGCTGAGCAGGAACTTCAAATTCAATCGTAGGCATTGCTTTTTCGAACTGGCTATCAAAAACCGGCGCGACGGCTTGGGCAAGTTTTGCACCAGCTTCACTTTGGCCTGACTTTTTCAGACGTCCGCGTTCTTGGTTTTTTTCTTCCATTACTTCCAGTGGACGCTCAATACTCCCAGTAATCATAGACGGTTCAGCCATCGACTGCCCTCGCCCAATAAGCCGATCAACTTCCTTTGTTAACTCCGGCAAACGAGCTAAACCTTCTTCCACCAACGCTCGACTCGAGTCACGCACTGGAAAATCAACAGATGAAAAATTATCAAACAGATTACTGAGCTCTTCATAGCACTCCAGAAGTTCGGATTTGACCACTGGCCCCCTAACCGCTAAACGGTTTCGTTGTTGGCGCACTAATTCGCGGTCTTCCGCGAGCCGGACGTTAACATCGTGCCGGTAAAATCGTTCCAATAAATGGTTTAAACCGCCACAAACCTGCTGGCACTTTTGCAAAAACTCATCACGCCCTTCAAGAGGACTCGGGATACTAAATTCCTGAGAAGGCTCTACCCTTGAGGCCCTTAAGCGCTCTTGAAGGCGTAAGCGAGCAGAACTCCCCACATCGAGGACTTCCTCAGGGCTGTTGGCTTCCACATTAGGCCGAAAAACTTGGGAATCGTCAGTTCCACGATATTTTTCACCCATATATAACTTAAATACCTTATTTAACGAGGTTTAAGGACTAGAATAGCATATCTTCATAATAAAAAAAACTAGATATCGCCCACCATACTACTAAGTTCACAGAAGGAAGCCTGCTTATTTTTTAGCCTGACCAAGCAAGAGTGTTAAAAATTGCATACTCGGTGCTTTTTGGTATATACTTCAGAGCATCTATGCGGGACGATCTTATCCAAAACGTTGAAATTGTCGATCCGCCAATTGGCGAACTTACCAAAGGCCATGGCAGCCTCAAACGCGGCTGCTTGATTGGCTGTTTTTCGATTATTATTTTTATTGTCCTTGGTATTATTGCCCTCCGTTTTGCCGCCGGCAAGGGTCCGGAAGCATTAAGCACCGTACCAGCCAACTTCCCTACCGCCATCCCCATTTACGACCGCGACGCCATCGAACGCATCACGTTTATCTCGGGTAAGTATAAAAGCCGAGGCGTCGAAGTTGCCGCCCTGTTTCCCAAGTTAATCCTTTCACCGCTTATTTTTGCAATGGATAAAAATAGCACTGCTGACGAAGACAGCGGAGCCATTGCCAAAAAAATGTGGCAGCTTATCACCACCCCAGTTAGCGATGCACATGATACTGTCCAAATAGAATGGCGCAATATGGACGCGGAACCGTCCTTCGTTATTTCCTACTATAAAAACGAACTGCTCAAACAAAGCTATAGCATTGAAGAAGAAACTATCGGCAAAACTTCTCGCCAAATCACCTTTAGCGGTCCGGATGGGGCAACAGGTACCCTCGAGGCTGAGGGAGATGAAGAAAATCGTCCGGGCACTGATTATGCCCTGCTCACAGTAAACTTACCAAGCCCACAACAATAATGTGCTCCCTAAATTTTTAACGACACCCTCTAAGTCGATCACTGGCGCAGCCGTGATCATTTCACTTGCGACA
Organism: uncultured Gammaproteobacteria bacterium; assembly: GCA_964634875.1. Classification (GTDB taxonomy): domain Bacteria; phylum Patescibacteriota; class Patescibacteriia; order Magasanikbacterales; family GWA2-37-8; genus CAZECR01. The sequence goes on along the minus strand of CAZWKA010000005.1, from coordinate 60,268 downwards.
CTTCTCAGCCGCGTCGTTGGTATTGTCCGTGACCGTATTTTAGCCCATTACTATGGCGCGGGACCAGTTATGGATGCTTATTATGCAGCGTTTAAAATTCCTGATCTTATTTATAACCTTCTGATTATCGGCGCACTCACGGCCGGATTCATCCCTACTTTTACCAAACTTTTTTACCAGGAAAATGGAAAATCAACTGCGTGGCGCTTAGCGAGCAACGTACTCAACATTATTGGCGTATGCATTAGCACCCTCGCCATCATTGGTATCGTCCTATCACCCTGGATCGCCAAAATCATTGCCCCTGGATTTCCACCCCAAAACCAGGATCTGGTCATTACTTTTACCCGCATCCTCTTTCTCTCACCTGTCTTTCTTGGTATTTCAATGGTCATGGGCGGCATCTTGCAATCGCTTAAACATTTCCTCCTTTACTCATTCGCACCGGTTTTCTATAACATCGGCATTATCATTGGGGCAACCCTGCTTGTACCCGTTTTAGGCCTTCCCGGACTTGCCTGGGGCGTAGTATTGGGGGCATTTTTACATTGTTTTATCCAAACCCTCGGGGCCTGGCAAGCTGGTTTTAACTGGCGGCCCCAATTTAATCTCACCGACGCCAACACCCGACTGATTGGGCGCCTTATGGTGCCTCGAACACTCGGACTTGCCGTTACACAATTTAATTCTGTTATCATCACCGTTTTGGCCTCACTGCTTCCTATCGGCAGTGTAGCTGTCTATAACTACGCCAACAACTTACAAGGTGTGGCAACCGGTTTGATCGGCATCCCTTTTGCGCTGGCTGTTTTTCCGGTACTTTCTGCTGCAGCAGCCGAAGGAAACCAGGCCGAATTCAGTAAAAACATTTCTCTCACTGCCCGCCAAATCCTTTTTTTGATTATTCCCGCCTCGATCATCGTTCTGCTCTTGCGGGCTCAAATTGTACGCATTATTCTCGGTACCGGTTCCTTTGACTGGTCCGCAACCATTACTACTGCTAACGCCCTCGCTTTTTTTGCTTTTAGTCTTTTCGCTCAATCGCTCATCCCGCTTATTGTACGGGGCTTTTATGCGCTCACTGATACCCGCACACCCTTTGCCCTCGGCATCATCAGCGAGCTAATTAGTATTATTTTTGCCCTACTCCTTATGCGGCCCTACGGCGTTGCCGGACTGGCCTTAGCCACCTCTGTGGGGGCAATTATTAACGTAACCCTGCTAACCATCTTCCTCCGCGCCAAAATGATTCCGATTGAAGGCGAAAAAATTACCCATCTCTTATTCAAACTCTCTCTTGCCGCAATCCCTATGGCGCTCATCATCCAATTCCTCAAAGCCCCACTCGCTAGCCTGGTTGATATGGACCGTTTTTGGGGCATATTGATTCACGGCACTGTTTCTGGTACAGTGGGGCTTCTCCTGTACGGGCTTATTTGTTACATCCTAAAAGTAGATGAAATGAGGCTTTTAGCAGGCAGCCTCAAAAAACGCTGGCTTAAACTGAGACCCCTTAAAGAAGGAATGACTGGACTGTAAAATCTATGGACACCAATCACATTCGAAACTTCTGTATCATCGCCCATATCGATCACGGTAAATCAACGCTGGCTGATCGTTTTTTAGAATTGACCGGCACAGTCTTAAAGCGCGACATGAAGAATCAACTACTTGATTCCATGGAGCTCGAGCGCGAGCGCGGCATCACCATCAAACTCACCCCGGTTAAAATGGCCTACACGCAAGACGGCACCGACTATGAACTTAACCTCATCGACACTCCCGGCCATGTTGACTTCACCTACGAAGTCTCGCGCTCGCTGGCTGCTGTCGAAGGCGCTATTCTCCTTGTTGATGCCACCCAAGGCGTCCAAGCCCAAACGATCGGCAACCTCTATCTGGCCTTAGATCAAAACCTAAAAATTATTCCGGTCATCAACAAAATCGACATGCCGATCGCAAACGTTGAAAAAACAACCGCGGAAATCGTCCATCTTATCGGCTGTAAACCCAGCGACATTATTTTGGCCTCTGGCAAAACCGGCCAAGGTGTACCTGATATTTTGAAAGCTATCGTCGAGCGTGTACCTGCCCCACCTGACCATTCTGGGGCTCCGGCGCGTGCCCTTATCTTTGATTCATCCTTTAATGAATACAAGGGCGTTGTCGCCTCGGTTCGTGTCGTTGATGGCTCTTTTAAAAAGGGACAGAAAATTTTCCTCATGACGACACGGTCACCAGCTGAAGTGCTGGAACTCGGACACTACTCACCGAAATTCACACCGGCGGGAGAATTAACGAACAGCCAAATCGGCTATATTGTTACCGGCCTCAAGGAAGTACGCGACTGCCGCGTGGGCGACACAATCACGCTCTTGAACTCGGATAAAACAAGCGGCGCAGCCAATGAACCGCTCCCGGGGTATAAAGAGGTCAAACCAATGGTCTTTGCAGGCGTCTTTCCACGCGAAGGTGATGGGTACCAGGAACTACGCGACGCGATCGACCGCCTTAAACTCAGCGATTCATCGCTCATCTATGAGCCCGAACATTCCCAGGCCTTGGGTTTTGGTTTCCGCTGTGGATTCCTTGGCATGTTGCACCTCGATATTTTCCAGGAACGCCTCAAGCGCGAATACGACCTCGAAATTATTATTACTGTCCCCAGTGTCGCCTATAATATTACCAAAACTAATGGGGAAAATTATTTTATTAGGAGCCCCCAAGAAATGCCCGACAGCCAGTCGATCGAACATGTCGAAGAACCCATCATGACCCTCGACATTATTACACCTAAAGACTATGTTGGCGGGGTAATGGGCCTGGTTGCCGAACGGAAAGGTGAATACCTCACCACCGACTACCTAAGTAGCGGCAGCGACCAACGCGCCCTTCTCCATTACCGCATTCCGTTGGCATCGCTGATTACTGACTTTTATGATAAACTAAAAACAGTCACTTCGGGGTACGCCTCGATGAATTACGAATTCAAGAACTACGAACCAACCGAAGTGGTAAAACTCGATGTCCTTGTGGGTGACGACCACGTCGAAGCTTTGTCGACGCTCGTCTGGCGCGACCAGGCGTATGCCGTCGGCAAAAAAATCACTGAATCTCTCAAAGATTCCCTCCCCCGCCAACAATTTGAGCTCAAGATTCAAGCCGCAATCGGTGGCAAGGTTATCGCGTCCGAGAGGCTTTCCGCACTCCGTAAAGACGTGCTCGCGAAAATGAGCGGTGGTGACTACACCCGTAAAATGAAATTACTCCAAAAACAAAAGAAAGGTAAAAAACGCATGTTGTCACATGGCAAGGTTGAAATTCCAACCGAAGCCTACCTTGCAGTCTTAAAACGCTAATCTTATGAAAGAAAAAACTTCTAAACGCCTTGGCATGGTACTCGCGGTAGTTGCTATATTCGCCATGCTGATGTTGACTATCTTACCATTATTTCAATACTAATACGCTTCCATTCTAGCTTTTAATGACATGCGCCCCCTTCGCCACTACCAGCTCGACATTATTTTTCTCTTTTTTGCGCTGGGAGTACTACTTTGGCTCAGTTTATACGGTTTAGGGCGGCTCGGTCTCAGCCCCGATCGCTACCAATGGTATCTCGGCGGGCCGGTCATCGTCTACTACACCCTGCACCTCTGGCATATTCGCCGCAATATCCGTGCCGCTGACCGCCGGGAAGTCACCACCAAAACCCTCATCTACTGGATCGCCCTCGGCTCCATCCTTTTTGCCAGTTACCAAGCACCACTTCCCGCTGCCCGGTTCTGGTCGTTTGATCTGCTGTTTATAATTTTTACCCTGCACCTGGCCGATTCATATTGGGATTTTAAGAAACTAACTTTTGAAAATTTACTTAATCGGGAGGCATAATTTTATCATTGCGATAAGTGATGAACGAATAACAAAGTAATCTCGTTGAGTAAAAGAATAAAATGTTCTAAAAAGTATTACTTAAATCCAGGGGATTACCGCACCACCTGTCAGCAGTCAGGTCGCTTTGCTCCTCGCAATGACACTAAAAATATGAAAAAATGGATAACCCTTCCCCCGCCACCACCAGAATTTACCGCTCTGCACCCCGAGCTTCCACCAATCGTTACGCGCCTGCTCTGGAACCGTAATTTGCGAACCCAAGAAAAGATCGACGAATTCCTGAACCCCGATTATAGCAGCGACATCCATGACCCTTATTTGTTTAATGACATGGAAAAAGCCGTTGCGCTTATTTTTGACTGCATACAAAATAACAAAAAAATTACAGTCCACGGTGATTACGATGCGGACGGCGTCTGCGCTTCGGTTGTACTCGTTTCAACTTTAAAAAAGTTAGGTGCAAAGGACGTCGGCATCTTCCTTCCACACCGCGAAACTGACGGTTACGGACTCAATAGCCGTACCGTTACTTTTCTTAAAGAAAACGGCACCAGCCTGATCATCACGTGCGATTGCGGCATCAGCAATACCGTCGAAATTACCGAAGCCAAAGCCCTTGGCATGCAGACAATCGTTACCGACCACCATGCGATGCCAGCTGTTTTTCCACCGGCCGACGCCATCATTCATCCGCTCGTACCCGACGAAAAATACCCCGACAAAACTCTGGCTGGAGGCGGCGTAGCTTTCAAATTAGCCCAAGCACTTCTCAAACACCACCAGAAAAATAACGAATTTTTACCTAACGGCGAAACACACGAAGGCTTTGAAAAATGGCTACTCGACATGGTTTCTATTTCTACTGTTGGTGACATGGTTCCTTTAGTAGGCGAATCCCGCGCACTTGTCCGTTATGGCCTGACAGTACTCAATAAAACACGCAATATTGGCTTACAAAAACTTCTCATCAATGCCGGCGCTTGTGATGAAAACGGAAAACCAAAGCGTGGCAGCTACGACGCGCACACGATCGGGTTTCAAATCGCCCCACGCATCAATGCCGCTGGACGGATGGACCATGCCAACGTGGCCTTTTTACTTCTTATGTCCGAAAGCGAGGCTGAAGCCGAAGAATTGGCCACTCAACTTGGAATCAACAATACTGACCGCCAAAAATTAACCGAACAATTAGTCGCTGAAGCCCGCGCCCAAATTAAAGCTACCAATCAAGAAAATAACTCCATCCTCTTTGCCGTGGGTGAAGGCTGGGCTACAGGTATTCTCGGACTTATTGCTAGCCGCCTCAAAGACGAATTCTACCGCCCAATTTTAGTCATGGGGCTCAGTAATGGACAAATCACTGGTTCAGGACGAAGTGTCAAAGAGCTCAACCTGATTGAAGCTCTTAAAACAATGCCTGAATTTTTCTATAAATTTGGCGGCCATCCACAAGCTTGCGGTTTCTCACTTAAAGATAAAGAGCAATTAGAAAAATTTAAAACAACCCTCTTGGCTACAGTAACTCAACTCTTAAAAGGGGTTGAGCTTGTTCCCCAAATTACAATTGATGCCGAAGTTGACCTGGCAGAAATCAACTGGAAGCTCTACGACCTCTTACAGCAGTTCCAACCTTTTGGCCAAGCCAACGAAGAACCAAAATACGCTGCTTACGGCCTGACTGTCGCAGCTGTGGATGCGCTTGGAGCAGAGGGCAAACACCTTCGTGTTACACTCAAGCACAACTCTGAAGTTGCAAAAAAAACCATTGGTTTTGGTTTCGGCGACCCAGGTCGTCACCCTGAGAACTGGAAAGAAAATCTGCATCCCGGCGATAAGATTGATATGGTATTCACGATTGGCGTCAACGAATGGAACGGCAATCGGGAACTCCAGATGATGATCGAAGATATCCGGCCAAGCCAAGTATAAACTAAAAACAGCTCCGCAAAATGCGAAGCTGTTTTTTAATTAAAGTATTTTAGTTCATTCGGTAGCTAAAGGTCGTCAATTCAGACCACTGTCCTGTCCGATTCGCATCAACATCAACTGCTCGAACCTGGAACCGATACAACGCATTCTGAGGCACGGTAATAATGTATGAATTCGAAGCGTCCGGAGTGCGATAAGCTCTCCAATACTGCCATCCACTGGATGTACCGCATGAATTACATTCTACCAAAATTTCATAACGATACTGGCTGCCTACAGAATTCCAGGAAAGTGAAACCTGTTTGGTGCTATTACTTACTTCGCCACCAGCCGCTGGGCCAGTAATACGTGGAGCTGCAATCTGCATACCCGCCGTCGTCACAAAAGAGAAATTCACATATTCAGACCAAGCCGTATGGTTATTGTATTGATCCACGGCCTGCACACGGACACGGTACATGTCATCACCGGGGGCAGTAATTGCGAGCCAGGGATTAGTATCAATCGTTGGGTAATAATCAACCTTACCCCAGGCTGTTGTAGCGCAGTTCTTGCAACTTACCTCAACCACATAACTGACTGCCTGGTTGACTGCGTTCCACATCACCCCAAACGTGCGGGGGTTGTTGGTAAGCGTCTGATTCATGGTTGGAGAAGAAATGACCGGTACACCGACATTAATAGTGGAAAAACGGAAATACGTATACTCTGACCAAGGGCCTTTCTTACTAGCCCCATCGAGTGACCGCATGCGCAGGCGGTACTCAGAATCGATCGAAACAGCTGGTATATCGAGTGTGTTAGCGTTACCAGCCATATTATTAATGGTATATTGGCTCAATTCCTTCCAGCCCGCTGTCCCAGCTTCACACGACTGGCACTCCAGGCTCAATTCATACGCGCTCGCGCCAGCCACCTTCCACCAGGAAGCACGGATAGCACGGGGATAATACGTCAAGACTTGTCCAGCTGTTGGGCCGACAATAGTAGGTGGAACAATAGTTGATGTTCCCGGAGTTATCCCGGCACCAAAGCGGAACATAATTTTTTCTGACCAATCACTCGCCACGCCTTGCAGATCAAAAGCACGCACAGAAACACTGTAGGAGCCATCCTGAGGCAGCGTAACAGCCTGGCTTGTCATATTAGCCGGGAGTGCTGAATAGGTCTGGTACCGTTTCCATCCGGTCATGCCTGCACAGGAATCACAATCAACAGCCAGTTCATACCGAACAGCGGAAGTGCTATTGCTCCACTGAACCGTGATTGTACGCGGAGAGGTTGTGAACACCTGATCCTTTGACGGAGAAGTGATCGTCGGTGTACCCACAGTTGAAATAGTGTCATTAGTATAGGTGAAGTACACCGGGAAGGAAGCCGGCGTAGTCTCTCTACCTGTTGAAGCTTTAACGGTTAAGTAATAGTACTGTTTTCCGGACGGAAGATTATTAAGCGGAAGCACAAAGCTGCGGGAAGCTCCCGTTAGCCCATAGGTACGCGGCTCCCATTCAGCTTCACAAGAAGTGCAGTACAAGGCAAGCGTATACGACGTAGCTCCTGTGACACCGTTCCAGGCCACCCGAACGCTCGTAGCCGAGGAATTAACTGCCGCGTCGTTAGCTGGAGCGGTAATGGTAGGTGTTCCTTCTAGTTTTACTACATTAACTAATTTGACACTCAGGACGCGAATTTTAAAATAGGTAGCATCATTTTCATCGTACACTGCAAAAATTGTGTCTTTACCAAAGGTAAGACCGCTACGTGTATACGATACACCGCTCCGGTTAATGTTACCGAGACGGCGAAGCGGGGTTGTAGTTCCGACTTTCTTTAAACGGTATAAACCGCCTTGTCCAGTAGAATTTCCAATAAGGTACGGTGTCTTGCCGCGCACACCTACATAAAACGAGCCCCGCGCTGCTGGGACAACTTCCCCGCTGCGATAATCAAATCCAGCCTGGGTCAGGTTCTTTGGATCAGAAACGAGTGTTACCTCGGGGATCGTAATAATTCCAGCCGCGTTATAGACTCGAATGACTGTCTCTACCTGAGTCTGGGTAGTGGCCGCCCGAGCCGGTGCACCAAAAGCAACGGCCGCTACCCCAACCAGTACCAGAAAGGCTGTTACTAAGGTTTTTTTGGAAAATAACACATGCATAGAGTTAAGAATAAATAACCGCTTAGTTTACCCTAAATTAGGGTTTTTGTCAACCCAACTGGGGTAAGCTACGAAAAGCATTTATTGTTTAAGCTCCGCCTCAACCTCTTTCCAACGCTTCTTAAGCTCACGAACTAAGGCCGTCTTTAGATCAAGAGCCATCTCTTTTTTAGCCGCGTATTCTTCGACCGCCCGCTCAACCAAGGCATCATACATCTCGCGAGTCGGGCCTTCGAGCTGACCCAAGCTTTCTTTCAACTGAACAAACAAAGGCTCCAAATGCTGAGCAGCTTTAGCCCGCAATTCCTTGCCTTTCGGTGAAACGTTCAGCCAAACTAGTGCCGCACCAAGCATACCACCAAGGACTAAACCCTTGTTGAACTTTCCCATACAGATACATTTAAAGCTAAATCCTTACTGAAAAACAGTTTAAGTCCCGCAACCTGCTGCCTGAGCACCACCTTGCGCTGCCGGTGCTGTGCCAAAACCAGCCCCTAAGGCTAAAGCACTGAGTGATTTAGAGCATTCTTCAGGAGCAGTATTGAACGCTGCACAAATCGCTTGTTTGATGGCTTCAGGCGTACGGCTCACTTCGGCTTGCACGCCATTGATAACAAGCGTCGGTGATCCTTGGACACCGTACTTTTCGTTCAAATCTTTGTGGATTGGGTACACTGGGAACTGTCCGCTCAGCCAATTAGCCTGATTATTGTATTCATCCAAAATACCAAACTCTTTGTTGGCACCATCAACGCATGATTGCAATTTCTTTTCATTAACCCCAGCGGAAGCTAAACAGCTAGCTGAATTTCCATTAGCGGTATAACACTGTAAATACGAAAGGTACTTATCAGATTGTTCTTTTTGGATACAATACTGAGCTGTGTTCTCATCAATCTCTTTTTTGCCATGCATTGCATAAGAAACAAACTTCACATCAATATCAGCTTTTTTCTTTAAAAGATCCCATGCTGGGATATAGGCCTTTTCCATCTGGAGACCATATGGACAGTCGGACATGACAAATAATTCTACTTGCGGCCGATCAGATTTAGGAATATTTGCTGGCGGCGTCGAAGGCAATTCGTTGCCAGTGCCTGCCCCTGCAAGCGCTGCATACTGGTCATTCAGATTAGCACCACCAGCGCTCGAAGCAAGCTCTAATTTTCCACCAAGCAAAAGACCGAGAAAAATAAGAAACCCGACCGTACAGAGCGTGAGGACTCCGCCGACCAAACCCATCATAAGGGCGCTTTTAGGGTCAAGTGAATTAAATAAAGAGGGTGATTGTCGTTCTTCCATAGGAATTAAAAATAGCTATGCTGCTTAAGCAGCTCTAGATAATGAATAAAAAAAGAATTTTGTACCTTTTGTCGGTACCTTAATTGTACCCCACTCACCGCATTCGTCAAGGTCACAATTTCATCGCCATTTTGGCGCGGCAATGTTTTTTTAAATGCACCGCCGCACGGTTCAACCACAGCCTGGGTGACGGCCATAAGTTTGGGCAAATACCAAGCGTTATACCCGCGAATACATAAACTAAAAAAATCTTGGTATTCAAGTTTGCCGTAATAAGTAATGACTAGTGGGCGCTCCGGATATTCTTGTTTAAAACGAAGCAGTTCTTTGCCAAAACCTAAAAAAGGAGCGTGGAGATGAACAATATCAGCTGCAGCGAGCGCCCGACTTAACCCCTTGAACCCAAGAGTGTTGCTATACGCAAACCCCTGCCCAGAAACAATGGTTTTTGATTCTACTGAACGACGCAGTCCTCGGCTTGGTTGCCCTGTTTGGAGCGTAAACGGTTCTACGTCGATACCGCTTCCCTGCAAACGTTCAGCAAATAAAAAAGCCGCAGCTGCAATGTCTTCAAAATAACCCAAAGCTGCCGGGATGATATGGAGGGCATGCATATCCTACTTCGTCAAAAATGAATGGACATTGGGTGAAGGTAGGCGTTGCAGCACGGCTGACTCTATATACACCAAACTATTTACTATTTTCTTAAGAATGCTAAACAGTGTTAAACGACCATTTTTCTTATTAAGAGTCTGGAAATACGCCTCATTATTAAGCTGGCCGGCTGGTGTCAGGCGTGCTGCTCGAGCCATTAAATTAAAAGCAACAACTCCCAATACCTGACCAAGAAAATGCTCACTGTACCGGGTCCGCACCCGTTTCAATCCGGCTTTTGCATATAACTCAAACAAACTATGACGGGAAAAATAATTTATATGTCCTGCAAAGCGTTTTGTCAGGTTTCCTTTTAACCCGATATGATTGAGAAAATTCCACAACGATAACCAATCACCTTCGCACGGCACAAAACAATAAAATTTTCCGCCTGGTTTCAAAACGCGGCCGACTTCCCTCAGCAGGCCCAGCGGATCTTCCACATGCTCCACGACATCTAAAATCAACACCGCATCGATTGATGCATCTGCATAGGGCAAAAGTTCCGGCGTCGACAGGTCGTAATCAACACCGTCGTCAGTTGCCCGTGCCAGTTCTAGGGCTTGTTGGCTAATATCAGAACCATGACACTTAAGCTGGGGGAACCTTTTTTTGACCGCCCGAATAAACTGTCCCGCACCAGCGCCTACTTCAAGAACGACAGACCCCGCCGGCAAACCAGCAACCAAAGAAAATGATTGGCGGAGCCGAAAACTGGTCGGGTCAGACCAAGCCTCACTCGCCTCCCCCGCCCCCCAAATCGAGGCTTCATAGTCAAACTCGATCATAACGCTTGCGATAAAATTTCTTTATAAACTGCCTCTAACTTTTTAGCATGTTCTTCCCAACTATATTTTTCGATCATTTTCTGCCGTGCCCGATCAGTCAACAATGAACGCTCCTCTGGTGTTAGTGATAAACATTTATGAATACCGGCAACCAGCGCATCTACTGAACCAGGCGCAACCAAAAAACCATCGACATTTGGAATAATACGCTCGCGCACACCGGGCAAATCAGTGGCCACAACCGGGCATCCGCTGGCCATTGCCTCAATAACAACCAAAGAAAAAGACTCCGCTGTTGAAGGTACAGCCAAGCATGCGGCCACCTTATAATAATGTGCCAACCGCTCCCGATTATGAAGCGCCCCTACAAAAAGCACCCGCTTATCAAGACCAAGTTCTGATGCCAACCGCTTATAACGGTCAATAAAATACCCACCGCCTACTACAAGCCCCACTATGTTTTCGTCCCGAATTTCTGCTAATGCCTTGAGAAATATATCTAAACGCTTCCCTGGGATAGGGTTTCCGACAAACAAAATAATTTTTTTCATACCCCAATGCTCCAAATCCATTGACCCCAAATACACAGTCTCAGGTTTGAAAATAGCTGTGTTTACTCCATTATGAATAACTCGTAATTTTTCGTGAGTTAAAAACTTACGGAAACGCGTTTCATTCGCATGGAGCGCGTCAACTGCAATTATTTTTATTGCCCGATGCAAAATAAGCCGGGGAAAAATAAGGTCGTATATTTTTTGGAGCACTAGTCTGCCTCGCCCACTCGGTTCCGCATCCATATGGTACGTTAGAACAAAAGGTCGGTGGTACATAAGACTAAAGAGCCAAACCCATTCTGCTCCTCCATAAAAAGGATAATGGAGATGCACTATATCAAAACCCTTTAATGCCGATAGTAATTGCGGTAAAAAACCAGCATTACCTAATCTAAAAAGCGGACGCAAACGGATAATTCGAAAAGCGTACTGTTCATCACGGTAAATAGTATCCGGATACCTCATGGTAAAAACCGTCACCGTATTCCCGTGGGCGACTTGCTGTTTTGCTTCATTTACCGCGACAATCCCCATACCTCCAATATGCGGCGGAAACGTGCTGATAATGTGGGCTATTTTCATGTGAGCGGTACATCCTTCTTAACAGGCGGTTCTTGTAATGCGAGCGCCCGCGTTAAAATAGTGGTCTGCCGTTCTAGCCGGTCAATTTTAATCATGAGCCTAAAAATAATGAAGAAGATAAGCGCAACTGAACAATACACCACAAGGTCCGCTCCACGACCAATACCAACCCGCTCGGCAAAGTAGGCTGTACTATTCGGCTGTATCACTGCCACTGCTGCTGCTAGCCAAAAGAAAACCCACAAAAACACCGCGCGCAGCGAAAGTTCTTTCTTCTGGTATCGCACCACAACCTTAACGATGGCAACCAGAAAAAAAAGACTAAGTAAAAATTGAATGATGAGCATATATGATTATTCGGAGTATAAAAACCTAAGGAGAATGTTGCCAACAATCTTAATTCCACCGCCTAGCCCTTGGCCATACCGGTGGTATGTTACCTCGACCGGATATTCTTGATACACCAAAGCCAAGCGATTAACTTCACGGATGATCTCGGAGTTGTGCGCCATACCATCGTGCGTGATAACAATTTTTTCAAGTGCTTGGCGCGAGAGGACACGAAAACCGTTTTGTCCATCCGTTAAGTTGAGGCCGGTAAACAAACGGTTCAAAAAACGGGTCAGCGGGAACAGAACATACTGCTTGGTAAAGGGCAATTTTGACCGGCGATCCATAAACCGTGAGCCCAAAACAATATCTGCGGCACCTGTTTCAACCAACTGCACCGCTCCATCTATGTCGAGGGGGTTGAATTGACCATCCGCGTCAAAATGCACAACTACCTGAGCTCCTTTTTTAAGGGCATAATCATTCCCTGTTTGCAGCGTCGCCCCTTGGCCCCGATTAATCAAATGCCGCAGAACGATCGCGCCTTGCCCTAGTGCCACCTCGGCTGTTGTGTCGCTTGACCCATCATCAACCACGACTATCTTGGTGAAACCATGTTCAAAAAGGCCGCTAATAACGCGGCCAATATTCTTTGCTTCATTAAACGCAGGAATGACAACGAACACCATATTTACATACCCAGCTTATCAAAATGAGTATACAAGAGAGATTGTTTGTTCGCAACAGCGTATTCAATGGTTTTGGTGAGCCCTTGTTCCAGCGTTACCAGTGGAAACCAGCCCAGCATATTTTTGGTGTAAAACAGGTCAGGCACTCCTGGATGGGTTACAAACGATAATTCCGCACCCGCCACGATTGCGGAAGCAGACTCGGTCATGGCCACGATTTTCTTAGCAACATCCATCGTCTTTATAACCGTATCCCCGCCCAAATTAACTACCTTTACCGTAGCATCCGTTGCCATAAGGCCTATCAAACCATCAACCATATCTGATACATAGCAGAGTGTTGTTAGGTCTTTGTCCCCGCCCGGCACCACCACATCCTTACCTTCGAGCGCATTAACAATAAAATCTATTACTGGCTGGCCTTCAAACAATTTCATGTACGGACCGTACGACGTAAAAACACGAGCGATCTTCGCATCAAGTCCATAGACTTGATTATACGTAGCCACACATGTTTCTGCAAAACGCTTCCCTTCGTCATAACATGCTCGCGGTGACAGGTGATTAACGATCCCCTGGTCTTCCTCTTTAAAAACAAATTTCTCTGGTGTTGCCGAACCGTAGATAACTGCACTTGAGGTAAAAACATATTTCGCCCGGTATTTTACTGCCAAATCAAGCGTACTGAGCATACCCGAAGAATTTGCGAGCAGTGATTTCATTTTTAATTTTTCAAAATCAGCTGGACTTGTCGGGCAAGCGAGGTGGTAAATTTCCTGGATCCCTTGGAATTTAATCTTAAACTTATCTAATTCGGCAAATTGGGTCAGGTCGATCGGCTGGTTGACATCCAAATTAATAAACTCAAAATCTGGGTACTGCAACAAATGATTGATGTTTTCGGGGCTGGAATTAGAAAAATCGTCAACACAAATAACATTTGCCTCACGAAGGAGCTTTTCGCACAAATGTGAGCCTATAAAACCTGCCCCCCCGGTCACTAAGACATTTTTCTTCTCAAAAATAGGACTATCCATAACATTAACTTAAAAATGTACGTCTTTAACAGCTATAGTATACCAAAAAGCCAGACCCTAGTATATAATTGCCTTAAGGCTTGGCAGCGCGAGATCCTTAATCCTATTTCCTTTCGCGTCAGTCAGCGCAAAAACGCCACCTGTACTTTTCCAAAAAAGCACCTCATCGATATTATCCCCGCTAAAATCCTGTGCCAAGACTCGCCAGACCTCCCCCGCCTTAAGCGCGCCCAGCGTCTCACGGCGAGAGCTCCTGCTGTTGACATCCACCACCAGGCGATAATTTTGATTTTTCTGTCTTACCACCAGCGCCGCTTCATAGGTGAGGGCGCTAAAAAAATGCCCCAGCCTCAGATCACGGACTTCATCAACACCAACGAAGGACCAACTCTGACGATCGAGAGTAGCCAGATTAATTTGGGTAAGAGTTAATTTTTTATTTTTTAATTCGGCCACCATCACCAAACTACCATCCTCAGACACATCCAAACCCACTACCACACCGCCACCAACGATACTTACAGTATCACTTGAGCCAAGTTTTTGAACAACAAGCTGGGTCGTTTTTTTCAAAGGATCGTACACGCGGAGAAGTACCTTTTGCGAAATATCATCCATAGCCAAAAGTTCGACACCCTCAAAGCGAAGGTTTTTATTCTTACTTAAGAGTTTTGTACCAACTGAAAACGTCTCAAGCAGAACCCCTTGTTCATTAAAGAGCGCGACCTCATATCCCAGACCTTTTTTCGCAAGCGTTGCCAAAGTTGTTTGACCGGAAACAGCGTCAAAACGCGAAGTAAAATCAAGCGGGGCGTCGACAGTTGTGCCTAAAAATAATTTCTTCCCCGTTTCTATTTCCAAACTAAACATTTGCCTACCACTACTATAGTAAAATTTTTGTACAGCACTTGGAGAAGGAAGCGGCACAAACGTCGGCACAACCGGCTTATCCGATGTCGATGTCGCCAGCGGCTGAAGAGGGATCACAACAGGCGCGCTCGACACTGCGACCTGAACCGCCCGACCAACATTTAATCGGCCATAACCCAGTTTTCCCACGAACGACGGGTTTGCCGCATCTACCGAGTCAGCAGTATTCAAAAGTGTTTTAATTATTTCCGGAGCTTTCCATTCGGGTCGAATCGACTTAATGAGCGCTGCCGCACCCGCGACCAAGGGTGCAGAAAATGAAGTACCGTTGAAACTTCCCTTAAACTGAGATGTAAACCCAAACTCCGGTGCAAACCGCGTTGTACTGAAAATCCGCTCGCCAGGGGCAACCAGATCAACACAACTACCGTAATCAGCAAAACGACTTAATTCATTCTGGGCATTGATTGAACTGACACCTAAAATCCAATTAACCGTGTCCCCACGATCATAACAAGCTGGAAACGCTGGAAACTGATCCAGATCCCCCTTGCCTTTCGCCCGGTCATTGCCCGCTGCGGCCACAACTAATATCCCTTTTTCGTACGCACGAAAAAAACTCTGCTTCAAAGCAGTATCATTTAAATCCCCAACAAAACTCATGTTAATAATATCGGCACCATTAGCGATTGCATAATTAATAGCATCAATAACACTACCCGTCGTACCATTGCCCGAGTTACTAATAGCACGTAGAGGCATGAGCGACACGCGCCAGCTGAGACCAGTTCCATACGTTCCATTATCTCCAACCGCACCGATCAGTCCGGCAACCAAGCTCCCGTGGTTAACTGCCTCCACATTGTCATTAGTAGTAGTAACCGGTGTTTGTACATTATTGTTATTTTCCACAAAATTCCAGCCATGGATGTCATCAACGAAACCATTCCGATCATCATCAACGCTATTACCTGGTATTTCTCGAGTATTAGTCCAGGTATTAAGCTGCAGATCAGGGTGGGCAGTATCAATACCCGTGTCGATCACCGCAACGACTACCGCACCCGATCCGGTCGTCAGGTCCCAGGCGTTTGGGGCATTGATCTGGTCAAAGACCGATTGTTGCGCCAAGTATTCGGGATCTCCGCTTGTTTTAGCAGCCACCAGGGTTGGAAGCAGCAAAAAAACCAACAATCCAAAAATCATTGCTTTTTGAGCTAAGATGTGATAAAATTTGCCCATACATTCCAAATAAAGCTATTTTTCTAGTATATCCTGTTTCGGGATAAAGGTCTACGTATGTACCGGCTCAAACAAATTATTCTCGCTATCGGGGACATGGCCCTCCTTTACTTAGGACTCTACGTAGCCCTGGTTATCCGTTACCAAGAATTACCAACCACCGAATTATACAAAATCCTGGGTCCCATGAATGGTCTTTTGATTATTTCCCCGATCATCCTGTTTATCAGCGGCGCCTATGATTTGGTAAAAATAAAAAACACCTGGAAATTTTATAAAAAAATCCTTATTTCCGGCCTCGTCTGGCTTATTACCGGCGCGCTGTATTTTTACCTCAACCCCGAACTGAAAATCACCCCCAAAACTATTCTGCTCCTCACGAGCGTCGCCGGCTTTAGTTTTATTGCCCTCTGGCGATATTTCCACGCCCACTACATCTCCGAGATTATCAAAAAAACCAATGTTATTTTTTTAGGCACCACACCCGAGGCTCATGAATTAATTAAAAAATTAGAAAACGAACCTGAGCGCGGCTACCAAGTAGCGGGGATTTTTAACCCACGCTCGTCCCAGGCTCTGCCAGCTGAGCTAGAAAAACACCTGATTACCACCAACAAAGATTTATCTGTCAAAATAACTGCCAACAGCGTGGAACTCGTTGTCATTGCTCCCGCACTATCCGAGCAGAACACTCTGTTGGGGATTATTTATGAAAATCTTTTTAATCAAGTAGAGCTGATCACCCTCGCTGAATTCTACGAACATCTCATGGAACGGATTCCGCCGTTTACGTTTTCAGAATCATGGTTTTTAACTAATCTACGCGAACAAGAGAAAAAAATGTACGACCGCTTTCGAATACTGACTGATTATCTTATTGCACTTTTCCTCAGCTTTATCGGACTTATCACCTTCCCCCTCATTGCTTTAGCCATCAAAACAACATCGTCTGGTCCTATTTTTTTCCACCAGGAACGGATCGGACAGCGCGGGCAACGTTTTAGGATGTACAAATACCGCACCATGAAAGCGTTATCCGGCAACGGTAGCGCTGAAATTGCTGGAGCCCAGTATGCCAGCGAAAATGATGTCCGCATCACACCAATTGGTAAATTGCTTCGCAAAACCCGTCTTGATGAAATCCCCCAGGTTATTAATATCCTGCGCGGCGAAATGTCGTTCATCGGCCCTCGCCCGGAACGCCCGGAATTTGTTAAGCAACTTACTGCCGCCATGCCTTTCTACAGCCTCCGGCACCTGATAAAGCCAGGCCTCACCGGCTGGGCACAAATCCACAAAGGATACTACGGCACTATTGATGAAAACTTACAAAAACTTGAATACGATCTCTTCTATATCAAAAATCGCGGACCTTTGCTCGACCTCGCTATCATGCTCCGGACGATTAATATATTGGTCAGAATGATTGGACGATAAAAAAACAACCTCTGCAGAGGTTGTTTTTTCGTCTATTTTTTAAACGCTGCCCTTACCAGACCAACAAATAAAGGATGTGGGTGTAGTGGCCGCGACTTGAATTCAGGGTGGAATTGCGTACCAATAAAATAAGGGTGGTCTTTAAGCTCAATAATTTCTACCAAATCGGATTCCGGGTTTATACCCACAAACTCCATCCCAGCTGCCTGCATCGCTTCGCGGTAGTTATTATTAAATTCATATCGGTGGCGATGGCGCTCGCTGATAACTTCCGTGCCATACAATTTGCGCGCGCGGCTTCCTGCTTTGAGCGTGCAATCATATGCACCCAGACGCATTGTGCCACCATACCGTTCTTTACGAACATTTTCTGCCTGATTGGGGTTAATATGAATCACTGGATCAGTTGTTTTGGCATTCACTTCTACTGTATGGGCCGTTTTCTTGCTCAGCACATTACGTACAAATTCGATCGAAGCCAACTGCATCCCATAACACAAACCAAGGTATGGCAAATTATTTTCACGTGCGTATCGGATGGCGCTGATAATTCCTTCAATACCACGAGTACCAAATCCACCCGGTACTAACAGCGCGTCAAAATTAGCGAGCTCGCTTACCACCCCTGGATTACTCTCATATTTTTCAGCATCGATCCAGGTCAACTCAGGTTTAACCCCTTCGGCCCAAGCAGCATGTTTTATCGCTTCAATAACCGAAATGTACGAATCAGACAAGGTATAGTCCCCGGTTGCAAAATATTTGCCCACGACAGCGATTTTTACCGAGCCGTTCGTATTTTTCATTTTTTTAATAAAAGCATTCCACTCGCTGCTGCGATCCTGTTTGAAACGAAGTTTCAATTTTTTACCAATCAAATCGCTCAGATGTTGCCGCTCGAGCACCGCCGGTACGTCATAAATACTTTCCACGTCTGGTGCCGAAATAATTTCATCTTCACTCCGAAGACCACAAAAAATCGCCAACTTTTCTTTGCGCGGCTTGTCCAACTCTTCGCGTCCGCGAGCTAGAATTATATCGGCCTGGATACCGCTCGCATTTAATGTCCTTGCTGCGTATTGGGTGGGTTTGGTTTTCATTTCACCCAAATGCCCCGGCACTGGTAAATAACTAACCAGGACAAACAACACACTGTCCGGATCTTTCAGCTTCATCATACGCCCGGCCTCCAAAAACAAAATATTCTGGTACTCACCAACCGTCCCACCAATCTCAATCATCATAACATCGGCTTTGCAAGCTTTGGCCGCCGCCTGGATCCGATCAACGACTTCCATGGGAATATGGGGCACAACTTCTACACATTTCCCTTTATAAAACATGCTTCGCTCTTTTTCGATCACACTTTGGTACACACGGCCGGTTGTCATGTAATTTACCGACATGATATTGGTATCCAAAAAACGCTCATAATTACCCAAATCCTGATCAGTTTCATCCGCATCCTCTGTCACGAATACTTCCCCGTGTTCAGTTGGGTTCATTGTACCAGCATCGACGTTGATGTAGGGATCAATCTTGATGGCCGAAACATTTAAGCCGCGATTCTTTAAAATCCTTCCAATCGAAGCAGCCGCCACGCCTTTCCCCACTCCACTCAAAACTCCGCCTACCACGAAGATATATTTCGTTTTGGCCATACGAACGTATTAAAAAAAGCATAAAACAAAGAAGAAGGAACAAAGTATTACTTTGTTCCTTCTTCTTTATGTTGTACAGCGGAGACAATGATTTTGACCTCGGCTTCAAGTCCGTGTTTCAATTTAATTTTAACGCGGTGGGTACCTGTCGTTTTGATCGGTTCGGTCACGATATGGGCTTTAACAACTTTGAACCCTTGACCCTGAAGTAACTCAGCAATTTTGGCAGGGGTTAAAGCAGCATACAAATGGTCGTTTTCATTGGCCTTAGCCCGCACATCGAGTTCAAACCCATCGACCGCCTCAGCCAAATGTTGGGTCTGTTGCAGCTCACTTTCGGCTTCGCCAGCGGCTTTTTTCTTTCTTCCCGCAACAACACTAACAGCCTGGGTCGATGCCTGTACCGCTAAATGGTTAGGGAACAGAAAATTACGGGCATACCCATCAGTAACATCTTTAATGTCGTCCATTTTACCTAATCCTTTGACGTTCTCAAGAAGAATGACTTTCATAACAAAAACAGGCTATTTCTTGCTTAATTCCAAGAGGTAGTATAGTATACCCACGTTAAAAAGACAAGCTTCTAACCTTATGGCTAAAAAGACTACGCCGCCTCCGGCAGCCGAACCAACCACCAACCTAAAATCGGGCATTGTCTCGATTATTGGCCGTTCCAATGCCGGTAAATCAACCCTCATCAACACCCTGGTTGGTACCAAGATCTCGGCTGTAACCGATAAACCTCAAACCACCCGCAACAATATCCACGGTGTCTTAAATGGCGCCGAAGGACAGATTGTGTTTGTTGACACCCCCGGCGTCTTCAAAGAACGCCACACTATTCTTTCGAGCAAACTCACGAAAACCGTTCACGAAGCTGTCAAAGATATTGACGTCGTCGTCTATGTCGCTGACCCTACCAAATCAATTGGCGCGGAAGAACGCTCGATCCTATCACTGCTCCGGCATTTGCAAGTACCAAAACTCATGGTCATTAATAAATCCGACCTCCCTGCTACTGAAAAAAAATACCTAGAAGAGTACCTTGCGCTCGCCGATGACTTTGACGGCGTCTATGAGCTCTCTGCTCTCATGAACCGCCACATCCAACCACTCGTTAAACGCGTGTTCGAACTACTACCTATTGGAGAGCCACTCTACCCACCAGACCAACTGACGAACGTTGATAAAAATTTCTGGATCTCCGAAATTATCCGCGAGAAAGTGTTCTTAGCCCTGCGCAAAGAAATCCCCTACTCGACCCACGTCGAAATTGACTCCATCGAAGAAAAGCCAGACGTCTTAGTTATCAAAGCTTTTGTCTACACCTACAATAAAAAATATAAAGGCATGATCGTCGGCGCTGGCGGCCGGGCCATCAAAGAAATCGGCATCGCGGCTCGCAAAGAACTTGAGCAAGCCATCAACAAAAAAGTCTTCCTCGAACTCGACGTTGAGTACGACAAACGTTGGGAAGAACGCTTGTAAATAAAAAACCGCCCTAAAGGCGGTTTTTTATTTGGTTTATTTTTTCTTCAAAAGCTCCAGCGCCTTATCGAGCGGCTTATCCTGCCCAATCTTATCTTTCTCAAAATCCTCCTTTACTTCCACATCTGGTAAGATACCTTCTTTATTAATATTCTTACCGTTCGGCGTGAACCATTCGGCAACGGTTAATTTTAGCGCCGATCCATCAGGGAAATTCTCGTAATCCTGAACCGATCCTTTACCAAAAGATTTTTCACCAACCAAGGTGGCGGCTTTATTATCTTGGAGCGCACCAGCTACAATCTCGGAGGCTGAAGCTGAGCCTTTGTTGATAAGGACAACGGTTTTAATACCAACCAAACGGTGTCGACCAATACTTTCGTGGGTATTGTTGAGAGCGCTTAACCCTTTTTCACTCACAATCACCCCGCCGTCCGGTATCCATTCACTCGCCATTTCAATCGCCGTATCTAGGTACCCACCAGGATTATTGCGAAGGTCGAGCACAATCCCGACAGCCTTATTTTTCTTGGCCTGATCAATCGCCTGTCCAAACTTACCCATCGTGGTATCGTTAAACTGCAACACTTGGATATACGCGATATTTCCCGGTTTCATTGTAAATACAACCGAAGGCACGACAATTTTCTGGCGCGTGATAGTAATATCCCGTGGCGCCGACCAGCTATCGCGCATAATATTCAAAACGACTTGCGTACCTGCTTTACCACGGATCTTTTTTACCGCCGTCCCCGCGTCCATCCCTACCGTTGATTCTTTATTAATAAGCAGAATCTTGTCCCCTGGCTGAAGCCCTGCCTTTTCTGCGGGTGTTTCTGGGATAGGCGAAATAATCATGAGCTGGCTATTTTTTACCCCGATCTCAGCCCCGATACCTTCGAGTTCACCAGCCAGGTCTTTGGTGAAATCCGTTGCTTCTTGTGGCGGAAGAAACAAAGAATAGGGGTCGTTAAGCGATGCGACCAACCCCTGCATGGCGCCAGTCAGCAAATCTTTGTCTGACACTGGCTGCTTAACATACTTTGCTTTGATTTGATCCCATACTTTCCAAAACTGATTAAAATCAACATCAGTTGCATGGAGAGCAGTACCGTTAACCAAAACGTTATCAGTCGTAACGATACCTTCGGCATTGGTAACGTATTTTTTAAAATATAAGTTGCGCCCCGCCAAAAGGCCGAGACCAAAAGCAACGACAAACAAAATAATAGCCAAGTACGTGCCAAAATATTTGTTTGCTTTAGCTTGGATCGGTGACACAGTAGGTTCCATAAAATTTTATTTAGGTTCAATAAGTTTTGACAAATATGCATCAACAGTTAGGGGTTTTTCACGCGGATCTTGGTAATATCTGCTATACCCTTCTTTCTGCAATTCCGCTTTTATTAAAGGAGAAAGTTTAGCAACTAAATCATGCTTAAAATCCTCAGGTAATTTTGTTTTCACCGACAAACCTCGGGACGCTAAACCAAGCTCAATCACCTCTTGCACTTTTGGTCCAATACCCTTATTTTCAAACAATGTTTCAGCCTCGAGAAGCAGTTGTCCTAAAAAATGAATGGGGAAACGACGGTTATCTCGGTGCCAGAAATCCCTTTCAAAGGTACTAAAACTATGTTTATCTTTTCCAAGAATGCGCAAAACAGAATCATTACCTTCAAAGACATCCGCTGTCTTTGTTAAACATGCCTGCATCCATTTTTCACGCTCCCCTTTTTCTGGACCAGCCAAAGTGTCGAGTGTCAAAAGAAGTTTAGCAAGTCGTTTGCCTAGATCAGTTTCGCGCACTGCTTGCTTGGCAGGCATAGCAGCATCTCCCGCAGACATAGTCTCCAGGTGTGCCACAAGTGTTTCAAGCTCAGAAAGTTTTTCTCGAGCCTGATTGACAAATTCCCTCGCTTGCTCACCTTGCGTTACTGTTTCACGTGGCCTAAATTTATTTCCTTCCATATACTATTCTTTCACAAGAGTAATATCCGCTCCTGCTTTATTCAATACTTCATACAAATTTTCATAGCCCCGGTCGATCATAGCAGTGTTGCGCAAAATAGATTTCCCTTTGGCAGCTAACATACAAATGAGCACATTCACTGCAGGGCGAAGGGCGGGCGGACATATCACTTCGTTCGGCAATAATTTAACCGGACCTTCTACCCACATCCGGTGTGGGTCTAAGAGCGTAATTTGCGCACCCAGCTTCTGAAGCTCCAAACTGTAGATCGCCCGATTCTCATACGCCCAGTCATGAACGAGCGTACGACCCCTTGCTTGGGTCAGAATCGGTACGAACAACGGTAGGTTATCGATGTTTAAACCCGGGAATGGACGCCCGTAAATTTTATCGGGTAACGCTGTAAGCTTACTCGGTTCAACGGTAACGTCAACAATGATAAAATGTCCGTTCTTAGATGTCCGTTCGTGATCAACCTTAAACTTTTGCCCCATTATCTCAAGTTTGCACAGCTCTAATTCCAAAAACTCCAGTGGACAATTTTTGACCGTCAGTGTCGATCCGGTTGCAATTGCCGCTGATAAAAAAGTCATGGCCACAATAGGATCTGGCATGATCGGATATTCCTTGACCGGCCGCAATTCCTTGACACCGGTAATCGTGAGTGTGGTCGATCCGATACCCTTAATTTTTGCCCCGGCCTTCACCAAAAAATAACACAGATCCTGCACCATATAATTGGCCGATGCCATTGTGATCACTGTTGTGCCCGGTGCAAGGACGGCGGCCATGATCGTATTTTCCGTAGCGGCATCCCCCGACTCGTACATAACAATACGTGCAGCTGCGAGCGGCCTTGTGCGCTCGACTTCATAATACGCGTCGCGAGAAATAACTGAAACGCCCAATTTTTTAAGAGCATACCAATGCGGCCTGACCGTGCGTTCGCCAAGCCGACAACCACCTGATTTGTATAATTTATAACTTTTCTCACGCGCCGCTAACGCCCCGCATAACAACAGCGACGCTCGAACCTTTTCGCAGATCTTACGGTCAATCGTTTCCATGGTGAGGTCGCGGCTCGCATCGACCACGATCGTGTGGGATTTGGGCCTAGTAACAACCACCCCAATACTGGTCAGGAGCTCTACCATCCGCTCCACCTCTTGAATTTCGGGGACATCGGTCAAAGTCGTCTTGCCGCGCACCATAAGAGTCGCACACAAAATCGAAATTGCCGAGTTCTTGTTAGACTGGTTAACGATTTCGCCGTGTAATTTTTTACCGCCCTGTATTACTAAATAAGGCATAGGTTTTGACTGAAAAGTCTTTTTAGCTTATGATTAACTATACCTTTAATAGACTATAAAGTCAAAAGCTCAAAAGTCCCCCAGGCACCGATTTTATAAGGCAACGTGCGACTTTTAACTTTAGGCTCCCAGACTTTTGAGTTCCTGTATGGAATACCCCGGAAGCACCCTAACAAAACGTCGGCGCCAATTATTGCTGGCGCTGTTTTTAGGTCTTTTTTTAATCATTACTCCGCTTTTGGTTCTCTACACCGTTGGTTACCGCTACGATTGGCAGAGCGGACTCATCAAAGAAATTGGCGCACTCAGCATCGACGTGCTCCCTCAAGACGCTACGGTATTTTTAAATGGCGAAGAAATTAACGAAAAAATCCCTGTCCGCCTCAAAAATGTCGCCCCCTCATCATATAACCTGCGCATTGAGCGAAGCGGCTATTACGACTGGCAACAAGAAATCACCGTTAAAAGCAAACAGACTATTTACATAAAAGACGTTACACTCATCAAAAAAGCCGAACCGATACTACTTACCGAAGACGCTGCGACACTCCTTTCAACCAGCCCCGACGGAAACTACCTCATATACAGTAAAAAAACTACCCCAGATCTTGTCCTAAAAAATACACTCAGCCAGGAAGAAACTATCCTCACCGGACTTAGCTATACGACCTCTACAGCAGTAAGTTGGTCGAAAAATAATGTTTTTTTCAGCATCCACACCACCCTCGCGCCGTATACCCAACTCATCGTGGTAAAAACCGCCAACCCCGAAAAAAAATGGGATCTTGCAGCACTCGAAAAAAGTCCGATTAACAAATTTCTCTGGGACTCTGAAAACGACCATACCCTGTATTATAGTACCACGGCCCAAATCCGCGCCGCCGACACCAACCTTGAAGAGACCACCACACTCACGACCAACACGTATCTTGACTGGTATTTTAACGGTGGACAATTGTGGACAATGAATCTTACTACGAGCACCAACGAAATTACGATCAAACGCGACACACTCGGCTTCATCAACACCTTCGCGACCATTACCAGCCAATCACTTGAAGAAACAACACGCACCAACCTCCGGTTGCGCCTCATCCAGAATAACACCGTCCTTATCAGCGAAGAGCAAGGATCGCGCATGCTGCTCGTTAATCCTACAAGATCTTTTGTTGTGCCCACCGAAAATTTTACCGCTTCTGCCAGCGGTTGGTGGCTGCTGTGGAACCCCTGGGAATTATGGTCATCTTTAGGTGGCAGTGACCCATACCTCCTCAACCGCTCGGGTATTGCACTCCGGCAAGCGGTTTTTATTGATGAGTATAATACTGTCGCCCTGCGTGCCGATAACAAGATTTCCGTCCTATTCCCCTACTACCTCGTCACTCAAGATATTTTGAGCAATAGCCAACTCACCGGGCTGGGGGCTGATAGCGAAAACCGCCTCCTCTATTTTTCTGGAGCTGTTAGTGGAAAAGAAGGACTCTGGCGGATGGAATACTAAAAAATAAAAACTCTTTTTATTTTTAATACTGTCATTCACACGCAGATGGGAATCCGGGGTTTGGTACACGCAACCTACCTTCTTACCTTCCCGCCCGTCTACCGTACTGGCAAGCCTGTACGGAAATGGCAACTCTAATTTTTATGAAACTTATTACTTTTACCGATGGCGGCTCACGTGGAAACCCTGGACCTTCGGCGGCTGGAGTTGTGGTCAAAAACGAGCATCAGGAAGTCGTTGCAGCCTTTGGTAAATACCTAGGCACACAGACCAACAACTTTGCCGAATACACCGCACTCATTCTCGCCCTCGAAAAAGCGCTCGAGCTCGGCGCCACTGAAGTCGACTGCATTCTCGACAGCGAGCTTGCTGTCAAACAGATGCGTCGTGAATACCGCGTCAAAGAACCGACGCTCCAAAAATTATGGCTCGCAGCTTATAACCTCTCCACCAAATTCAAAAAAGTTACCTATCGCCACACGCTGCGCGCGGGCAACAAAGAAGCCGATGCCGAGGTTAACAAAATACTTGATGCAGCAGTCAAAAGATAGACAAAAAGAATGCCTCTTAAACTAAGAGGCATTCTTTTTTAGAACTATCATCTGAGCCGATCCATAAGCCTTTCCTCAACACTCTCCTGCACCACGTCTTCCAAGTCTTTTTTCTGCTCGCGTGACTCCACAGGTTTATCTTGTAACAATTTCTCACCGAGCTGCTCTATAACACCACTCTCTTCCCTTTTCTTTTCTTCCTTCCCCTCACTATCATCCTCATCACGTTCTTCCCGTTTTTCTAGGCGTTTTTCCAATTCACGTTTGGCTTTTTCAAGCCGTTCTTGGCGCTCCGTCAAACGTTTCTCAACTTTTTTAAGTAAAGCCGGATTTTTCTTTGGCGTCGCCTTAAGTGCCGCGCTCGCTGTCTCGAGCTTTTGTTCAGTACTCCCAATCGCTGTCTCAATGTTTTGGATGGGCTGATGCTTCGTCTCCAGAACTTTTTTCTCAGCCTCGCGGCGATCGATCTGTTTTAACAAAAAGACCGCTTTCTTCTCGGGCGTGACCTGTAATTTCTCCCCCACTTTCTCCAGTGTCTTTTTTACTGGGTACAAAACAGTACCCTCGGTAACTGTGGGACTCGCATAAGCATAGGCGCCTGTTGCACCAACAACTACAGCAGCAAGCACAAAAGCAGTTGCCACCCGAAAAACATATCCTTGGTACCACAAAACTCTCGGCGCACGGGAAGTATCCAAAGATTTTTCGAGCACCGCCCACAGCATTTGCTTAAAAGCAGGCTCGGCCTTCAGGGCTTTACCCATTTTTCTTAAATTGTATTTTAGTAAAAATTTCATAACCAATCACGCATTTTTTTAATCGCTCGGTGGGCTGCAACTTTTACCGCCCCTTCGCTTTGACCCCGCAGTTCAGCAATCTCTAAATAACTATACCCCAAAAGGTAGTGAAAAGTTACAATTTCCCGCTCGTTTGTTTCTAATTTTAATAAAAGTTCGGTTACGTGCCATTTCTCCTTTTGGACACCAAACTGTAACAGAGCGCTTTTAAGCCAAAAACTATCCAACACACCATTTTCTTGGGACATCTCGCTTCCGGGCAGTGGCACCGCATTTTTACGATCCCTCCAGTAATTAAGGAGATGATGTTTTGCGATCGTCATGATCCATGCTGACTGGCTGACCTTCGGGTCATACGTTTCGAACGCTTTGAGCGCTTTCATAAAAATCTCGGATACCAAATCCTCGGCCACATCTTTGTTGCTGCCAATCCGAAAGAAAATAAAACGATACACTTTATCAAAGTGATCGTTATAAAACTTTTCAAAATCATTTTTAGTAAAAGCCATAACAATCTGTAGTTTACCAAAAAATATCAGGGTAAACAATTTTTCTCTTGAGAGCTTAATACGTAAGCGCTCAAGAGAAAAGCGGAGGGCAACATGTCCGCACGCATGCCCAATATAGATTGGGGATGGCACTAAATTGCCAAAATCGCCTAACGGCAGGCGAGAAAGTAGACCGCGGGTGACTCAAGCGAATTGCGCACGACGGCCAAGTGTCGCCCTGTGGAAGCGATCTTTGGTGCCTCCCAACTATCGATGCCCAGCTTCAGGTAGTCGCTCGTCTCAACCTCCAGGTCAAGCTGCAGACGCAGAATACCGACTTCATCGGGCCGACCGTTGTACTGGTAGACGCTGGCAACGAAATCACCTTCCACCCAAGCCAAATCAGAGATGCCCGGGAACTGAACCGGCTTGATTCGACGCGCCGGACCAGCAACGCCAGTGTTCGACACAACGGTCAGGTAGTAGCCAGCGACGCGATAGTCCCACCACCACACACCAAACGAACCGTCGGGCAGGGCGAAGAGCTTCTTGATGTAAACAGCGTACGACGCGCAGTAGAACGCCTCTTCGAGCGCTACCCGCTGGTGCTCCTCGATAAGAACATCGTTCACCGAACCGTCTGCCGAACGGATGATGACGCTCAGCTTCCTCGTACCCCTCGTCGTTTCACGCACCGCAGCGATCGCAAGCTGATTATGGCTCGCGGCAACCGCAGATACGACCGGACACGTCGTGCCCGCCTCACGGATCTCAGCGAAATGAGTCAGGGTAGCTTTTTCATCCACCGTCGAAACGGCGTAGCTACTCTCTTCCGCCGTCGAACTACCAGAAACAGCCAGGAGGCCCCAGGGACTAACAGCCATCCCCGAGACATTCATGTTCTCAGTGAGCGGTGCCGAAACGATGGAGGTAGTGTCTTCGGGCGATAACGCATGCAGCCAATACAACGGCCGGCCGGCCACCGACTCGACCGTCTGGACGTAGTAACGCCCGTCCTTGCCGGCGATCACGAAATTGAGATCAACCTCACCATGCGGGATCGTGACTGGGTTCGTGGTGACAGCCTCTCCGCCAAGACCAAACAGGTGGAAGTTAACTTCCCTCGGAACATCGCGGGTATTCGTGTGCCAGGCGACCAGGTAGCTGTTCGCCAAGGCAGCGATACGATACGTCTCGCCGAGGGGCACATCCCGGACAACAACCTCATTACCAAAGGACTGACACCCACGCTCATCGCCCGAGGGAGGCAGGTCAGCAGCACCTGGGGTCATACCCGGTTCGCCACACGCAGAAAGACACGCGGGCAGTAACCAACCAATGATTCGAAAAACATGCATGTTGCATTTCCTCCGACAAGTGGGCGTTGCAGAGACTTAAAGACTAAAGTAGTAGATAACAAAAAACACCTTTTGTAAAGGTGTTAGCGTTATAATGCTTCTCAAAATTTCCAATAAAATTTAGAAATTTAATTGAAGACGCCCGCGAGTGAATCGCGGGCGTTGGTCTCGAGCGCGCCGAAGCGCGGAAGAGATGAGGGGGAAGGCTACTCGAGGTGGAGCGGCTCGTCTCCCGGGCCCGGTCCAAGGTCGTAGACCTTGAGAACCGTGGAGCGAACCTGGGCAGCCGTCCGACTCGGCGAGGTGTAGGCGACCACCAGGTGACTCGGGTCAGCCTGGGCGATCCGGAAGGAACTCACCGAGTCAACATCCTTATTTGGGATTGCCTCGCCTTCCTTGATGGTGCTGTCGGTCG
The DNA here is from genome assembly GCA_964634875.1 of uncultured Gammaproteobacteria bacterium. Lineage (GTDB taxonomy): Bacteria > Patescibacteriota > Patescibacteriia > Magasanikbacterales > GWA2-37-8 > CAZECR01. Next base: position 31,264 of record CAZWKA010000005.1, on the reverse strand, counting down.
AGATCAGCTTGAGCGTGAAGCCACCAGCGCCGAGCTTGCTCAGCCCGACGACAGCGACTCCCCCACGGAAGATCTTGGCCGCATACACGCGCTCGTAGCGGGAAAGAAGCTTCTGATCCCGCAGCAACCGGCCGTCCTCAGAGAACGCCGTAACGTGGAGTTCGTAGTTCTCGTCCTTATCGAACGACCACACGACGATAACCTCTTCACGAGCACGATCCGCTTCGATAGCGAGAAGCTCCAGACCCTGGAGACCGCCGCAGTAGCCTCCGACTCGTCCCGTGTCCGTCTTGAGCGCCCGATAGACGTGCTGTGCGCCCTTCGTGAAGGTGAGCAGCTCGAACCAGTTCTTGGCGTTACCATCGCGCCGCGAGACAACTGCGAAGGTGGTGTGACCCAGCTTCGCGATGCCCCGCACCCAGCCACAGCCGTCGAAGGCGAAGCTCGGGGGCGAATCGCCAGTCGGATCGTTGAAGTAGTACTTCACCGAGTCGCCACCGTCGAACTTGTCCGCCCCGCCGATGAGCCAGCCGCTGGGCGTCCAGACCGGATTCACATAGGTGTAGGCCTGATCGAAGCGCTGCGTGTCCGCGAGATCGCTGTTGATCTGCCGGAACTCGCCGCCGAGGCCGATAAGAGCCTCACCCTTCGCACCAGCGACGAGCGCGCCGCTGTGCCAGGTCTCGCGCCAGTCACCAGTCGGGATGCGCTCAGCGATTTTGCTGCCGCTCACGACGTCATAGCTCTCGAGTGCACCGAGGAGCACTGTCTTGTCGAACAGTTTCTCTTTGGCCACCACGACACGGCCGTTGGCCGTACCAGTAATGGCGCTGTCCAGCTGGACGTTCGCGACCACGATCTCACGCACAGCCTGGAAGGCCGGCGCCTTGATTGTATCCTCCCACCGCGGCAACGAGCCGCATGCGCCGAAGAGGACAGTGGTGGCGATGGCGAAAGCAGAGGCAAAAGTCTGATTCATGGTGTTCTTCCCCCTAGGAAATGGGATTGCTCCCGTGGTTGAAACAAGACTCATTAAGCATTGTTCTAACCACAGGAGTGTAAGTAGCCTTAAGTTGTAAAGAACTTACTCTCAAAATTTCCAAACAAAATTTAGAAATTTATTTGAGCGACCCGGGTTTTTAATCCGGGTCGTAGGGCTCCCGTGTCCGAAGACTCGGGGGGGGCTGGCTAGCGGCAGCCAGCGAAGGTCTCAGTACCAACCGTGAACGTGTCCCCGCTCGTGTCCAGGGGGCAGATGAGGATGAGGACCTGCGTTCCGTCGGAACACCACAGACGATCGATCGAGCCGACCGCCACGTTGGAGTTCTCGGGAGCGGTGCAGACGCGCTCCTGGCTGCGGCAGTCCGAGAGGATAGACACATCCCCACCCCGGCAGAGCGCCGAGTAGGCCGGGTAGGCCTTGAGGGGCGTGCCGGAGAGGTCGAGCGGAAGCGTGAAGCCGCTGGGAACGGTGACGGACGCAGGCGGCGCGACAGACTTGCTCTCGCCAGCCGTGGCTGCGTAACCGCAGCCCAAGCAAGGCGGAGAATCGGGGTTGCCCGGCGCTGTGAAGCGCGGATCCGGCGCGGGCGCGGGGGTCGCGACCTCGACGTCGCCCTGTCCGACCGGCTCTGTGCCGCACCCGCTCGCGACCATCGCAGCGATGAACGCGGCGAAGCCGAGCGTGATCGTGATGTGGCCGAGGTTGCGGGCACTCTCGAGGACAGACTCAGTCTTCATGACGAAATTCCCTCCAGTGAACGGTTTGGTTCTTACGGTGGAAACAAGGGATACCCTGTTTCCACCGTAAGAAATTATTAAAGAGCTTTATAAACAAAAAATTCGTCTGTTTGACGAACAAAATAGTATAGCACAAAAAAGGCCTTTTGTCAAGGCCTTTTCGCACTATTTTGGCTAATTATAGCCAATTTTAAACTTCGGTTTTGAGTTCTTCCAGAAGCTTTTTAGCCGTTTTACTGACTTTCTTTGGAACCCGAATTTTGACCCGCACAAACTCGTCTCCGCGAGTCGTGCTACCAAGATGCGTAATCCCCTTGCCTTTTAAACGGATCAACTGACCAGACTCGGTTCCTTCGGGCACCAAAATCTTTACACTTCCTTCAAGCGTCGGCACCTCGATCGTGTCGCCGAGCACTGCTTGCGGATACGAAATTTCTTTATCTACATATACATCAAAATCCTCACGATGGAATTCTTTGCTTGGTTTAACATGGGTCAACACATAGAGGTCACCGCTCGTGCCACCATGCGGGGCGGCTTCGCCTTTACCCGTAATACGAATCGACTGCCCCTCATCAATACCTGCTGGAATTTTTACTTTAATTGTCGACTCCTTCGACAGCACACCGTCTCCACCGCAATGCTTGCATTTCTTTGTCGAATGTTCGCCGCGCCCTTGGCACGTCGGACAAGTCGCCACTGTCTGCATATTCCCCAAGAACGTGCGCTGGTTTTGCACCACCTGCCCCTGACCCTTACATGTTTCACACTTTTCCATGCTAGTGCCCGGCTCAGCACCATTTCCTTTACAGACGTCACACGTATCTTGCTTGCGCAAACGCACATCACGCTCCACGCCAAACGCCGCTTCTTTGAAATCGAGTTCGACATCAACCTGAATATCGCGGCCACGTGACTGACGAGCACTGCCACGACTCCGTCCACCACCCATACCAAACAGGTCGCCAAAAATATCCCCAAAATCTTGTCCGCCAAAATTAAATTCAAATCCGCCGCCCTGGCCACCTTGGCCGCGTGAAGCGCGCATCAAATCTTCCCAACTCATGCCACCACCAAAACCACCCTGCTGTTCAAAGTCAGAACCAAACTGATCATAACGGGCACGCTTTTCTTTGTCGGACAAAATCTGATAGGCCTCATTGGCTTCCTTGAACTTTGCCTCGTTCCCGGTCGGTTTATCCGGGTGATGCTGCATCGCGGCTTTTTTGAACGCTTTCTTTACTTCATCGGTCGAAGCGTTTTTGTCGATACCGAGAATTTTGTAATAATCTTTGGACATACAATCTAACGTGATGGAGTTTTAAACTTTTTGAGTAAAAAATCTTTAATTGCTTTTTCTGGGGCACCTAAATAAACGCCTTTCTCAACCGCTGACTCATCACTGTGCGGCAAATACTCTTGTACATCTAAAATAGTACGCACTTTTTTGTTTCCCCAATTTACTGCGCCTGTAATTTTAAGCGACTGGGACCCAAGCTCGTTCATAACTTTTTCCACCAGCGCGTCAATCGCTCCCTGTTGCTCTTCGAGGTTTTTGGTCTGAGCAATGCGATACAGCGCTCGCGGCAACAGCGTCACAGCACTGACAAAGGAATCGACTTTAGATTCGTGAGGAAAACGAATCGCTACACCTGTTTCAACGCGTACTGTGGCAGAACGATAATTTCCAATCAGTGTATAATGTTTTTCACTCGACGTCATTTCATCATTTTCAGAATCATTATGGGGGTCATAAGAAAAATCATCCTGCCCCCAACTACCACCAGTAATTGTCATATAATTTCGATACCCCGCAACAATATTGGTAAAGGCTTCCTGTATCATGCGCTTGGCATCCTCGGCATTTTCAGGCTTATTAAAAAAACCTGGTGTAAAGAGTCGTTCATCAGTCGGCTCGGGAGCAAAAAACACTGGCAGCGTATCCATACCAATCACCATATCCCCAGGATCTGCGCGCTCAGCCAGGTAGCCAACTTTTGCTGCTGCAATTCCTGCGGAAATACCACGCCCATACTTTTCTTCTTTTAATCTTTGCTGCACTTTGTTCTCCTCTTCGTCTGGCATCGCTACAGTTGAAATATTTTCTTGTTTAAAACCAACGACGACAAGTTGGTCGCGGCGATACGCCGAACTCGAAGCTAGTTTTACAGGCGCATTAAATAAACGCTCCAATGCTACACTAGACTTATTTTCAAAATAAGAGACTTCTTTCTCGGACATAGTTTTTATTTAAAACTTACCACCACTTCCCTATCCGGAAACACATACCTAAGGAGCTGCTTCACCTGTTTGTCGGCATTCACTCGAGCCTCCACAATAACTTCTTCTTTCGTTGCCGCCTTCATCGCCTCAGCCTTAATTGCGGCCAACGCCTGGTTATACCCATCATCATTATCAAACGCTCGCTTGAAAATTCCCTGGTTATTCTGCACCATAACGTCTCCAATAATTTCCGTACTATTCACCGCAACTTGGGGCAGGGCAACCATGATAGTATCATTCTGAATCGCGACATCTTCGGCCGTTAGTTTAGCCAGATCGACCCCGGAATTGACCTTCACGTTCGCCGAAGCCTTGATCGCCTGTTTCCAAAAAATATCTTTCCACTGGCTGCCTGTGGAATGGTTAATGTCGATCGTTTGGTTAAACACGTAACTTTGAGTGACTAAAAATCCTTCGCTCTTAAGCGTGATCAAAACAGTCTGAGAGGTTACTTGTGTGGTGGGCGTATTGGGACGGGTGACCCGGTACCCAAGGTAGATACCACCACCGAATAAAACGGCACACAGAGCGATAATGAGATATTTTTTGATCATACAATTTGTCATTGCGAGGAGTGAGGCACGAACAACGTGGCAATCCCCTGGCTTAAGTAATACTTTTTAACAGAATTAATCTTGAAAACAAGGGGATTGCCACGTCACTACGCCACGCTTCGTTCCTCGCAATGACACCGTCCTATCCAAACAACTAACCCCGTACGCACACGGGTACAGGGCCAGTCTGTCTGAATTCGATTATTTTTTATCGTCGACCACTTCACCCTCAATCGGGCCTTCATCCTTCTTTGGCTCAGCGCCCGGAGCAGCGCCTTCTGGAGCAGCACCCGGTGCTCCACCCTGAGGCTGGCTGGCAGCATACATCTTTGTACCCACCGCCTGGGCAGCGGTCGAGAGTTCGTCTGCGGCTTTCTTGATCGCTTCCACATCATCCTTATCTTTCACTTCTTTTACCTTAGCAAGACCTTCTTCCACTTTTTTCTTCTCGTCGTCGGTAATGGCGACTTTCTTTTCTTCCACTTCTTTCATCATCTTCTCGGTAGTATACACCATACTGTCCGCGATGTTGCGAGCTTCAATCAATTCCTGACGTTTCTTGTCTTCGTCAGCATGAGCTTCGGCATCTTTCTTCATGCGTTCGATTTCTTCTTTCGAGAGACCACTCGACGCTTCGATGCGGATTGATTGTTCTTTGCTGGTTGCCTTGTCTTTGGCTTTGACGTTCAAAATCCCATTGGCGTCGATATCAAAGGTAACTTCAACCTGCGGTACGCCGCGTGGAGCCGGTGGAATGTCGCTAAGGATAAAGCGGCCGAGGGTTTTGTTGTCTGCGGCCATTGGGCGCTCACCCTGAAGAACGACGATCTCAACACTTGGCTGGTTATCAACCGCCGTTGAGAACACCTGCGACTTACTGGCAGGGATGGTAGTGTTGCGCTCAATTAATTTTGTCATCACGCCGCCCATTGTTTCAATACCAAGAGAAAGCGGAGTGACGTCGAGGAGCAAGACGTCTTTAACATCGCCATGCAATACGCCGCCTTGTACCGCTGCACCAACAGCGACTACTTCGTCGGGGTTCACGGTAATATTTGGTTTCTTGCCAAAATATTTTTCAACAGCAGCAAGGACGAGCGGCATACGGGTCATACCACCAACCATCACAATTTCCTGAATGTCACCGGTCGAAAGTTTGGCGTCTTCGAGAGCTCGCTTTACTGGGCCCATCGTTTGGTCTACGAGCCCACCAACAAGTTCTTCCAACTTAGAACGGGTAAGTTTCATCATCAAATGTTTTGGGCCAGCCGCACCAGAGGTAATAAACGGTTGATTGATTTCACTTTCCTGAGCCGTCGATAATTCGATCTTCGCTTTTTCGGCTGCCTCTTTAATACGCTGGAGAGCAAGCGGGTCTTTACCCAGATCAATCCCTTCGGTCTTATTGAACTCATCAATAATCCAGTGAATAATTTTCTGATCAAAGTCGTCACCGCCCAAATGTGTGTCGCCGTTCGTGGACAATACTTGCACCGAATCTTCACTAACTTCAAGCACAGACACATCGAACGTACCACCACCAAGATCGTAAACTACAATCTTCTGGTCTTTTTTCTTATCAAAACCATAGGCCAAAGCTGCTGCAGTCGGTTCGTTAATGATACGCAGCACTTTGAGGCCAGCGATTTCACCTGCATCTTTGGTTGCCTGGCGCTGGGCATCGTCAAAGTACGCCGGAACGGTAATAACCGCTTCAGTTACTTTTTCACCCAGCCTTTCTTCGGCATCAGCTTTTAATTTCTGCAAAATCATGGCCGAAATTTCTTGCGGGCTGTATTCTTTGCCTTGTAGCAATACTTTCACGCCTTCGCCAGATTTTACGATCTTGTACGGCATGAGTTTAAGGTCGCGCTGCACTTCCGCGTCTTCCCACTTGCGACCAATCAGGCGCTTGATGGAATAAAGCGTATTTTCAGGGTTCGTCACAGCCTGGCGTTTGGAGAGTTGCCCTACGAGGCGCTCACCGCTTTTGCTCATCGCCACAACCGACGGGGTCGTGCGGGCACCTTCTTTGTTTTCGAGAACTTTGGGTTGTCCTCCTTCGATAATTGCGACACAGGAATTAGTTGTTCCAAGGTCGATTCCAAGAACTTTGCTCATATATACATGTGATTAATTAGTAAGGTTAATATTTGAGAGGAGTAAAATTCGTTCCCTTGTCGTAATGATCAATCCCCTCTTTCTTTTTCAAGAACGCAATCACCACATATGTTATCGGTGTTAAAATCACTTCAAACAGCGTCTTCGCAATCCATTCGTAGAAAGCAATATGGAGCACTTCACCTACTGCAAACACTCCCCAAAAAGCAATGCTCGTAAATATGAATGAATCCAAGCCTTGGCCAATAACCGTAGAACTAATCGTTCGTGCCCAGAGTTTCTTGCCCTGCATCCAGACTTTCATCTTAGCAAGGACGAGTGAGTTACTAAATCCACCAATCAAATACGCGACAAACGAAGCAGCGAGCAAACGCAGGGAAAAACCCAGGGTTTGGGCATAGGCAGCCTGATCTGCAAAAAACGGCGCGCCTGGCAACTTGATTGCAACCCAGATGGCAGCGACGGCGACGAAGTTGCAGAAAAATCCAGTCCAGAGCACGCGGCGAGCAGCAGCGTAGCCATACACTTCCGTCAGAATATCTGAAATAATATAGCTGATCGGAAAGAAGATAACTGCAGCCGTCAGATAAAAGCCGTGGAAATCTGCAACCTTTACCGCAATAATATTCGACACTACCAATACCGTTGTAAAAAGTGCGGCTATCAGCGTAAAAAACTTTGATTCAGCAACCACCTTTTCTTCGTCGCTTCGTTTGAAGAGCGAGAACATACCTTATTTCTTTGTCACCTTCACATCAATCTTCTTCGGCATCACAGCTTGTGATTTTGGACAAATAACCTTCAGCATACCGTCGGCAAATTCAGCGGTAATATCACTCTCCATCACCGAGGTTGGCAACACCACCTCGCGGTAAAACGAACCGCTCCGGATTTCTTTACGATAATAATTTTTCTCTTCAATCTCGCGTTCTTTACTGCTTTCACCTTTCAGAACCAGCAATCCTTTTTGGACACTGACCTGCACATCTTCCGGCCGGACGCCCGCGAGCGGCGCTTCGACCACTACAGCGTTTTCGGTTTCATACATATTGATCGCCGGCATGAACGCTTTCGGTGTATTTGAAACCATCGGCGATAAATTGCCGAACATATCGTCCATTTCGGCAAAAACATCATTGGGAATATAGCGGATAAGAGACATAGAATAAATGATTAAAAATAAATTGTCATTGCGAGGAGAGCAGCGACGAAGCAATCTCCTGGCTTTGACTCTTGCTTTTTAAAAGAATTCCTTAGTCGAGGGGATTGCCGCGTCGTTCGTGCCTCACTCCTCGCAATGACAAGCCAATTTACTTCGCCACAATCACCCGTGCCGGTTTAATTACCCTTCCACCCATTGTGTACCCACCATCGATCTCGCGCACTATGGTCCCCGGTGTTTTCCCCTCCACTTCTTCATCCCCTGCCGCATCATGTACCCTGGTATCCAATTTCTGTCCAACTGTCTTAATTTCTTCAACGTTATACTGCTTCAAAATATCGGCAAACTGCTTGCGAATATACTGAATACCGATAACCCAACTTTCCTGTTCAGGGCTCCAGGCACCATCACTCTTCGCATCAAACGCTTTCTTAAAATTATCGTAGACGGGAATAAAATCTTCCAAGATCTGCTGCTCAGACATACTTACCAGTTCCGCGCGCCGGGCTGCCGTTTCCTTTTGCAAATTTTGGTAGTCAGCCAATGCCCGCTGCCAACCGAGCTTATATTCTTCCAGCTGTTTTTTCATTTCAGGGCAATTGACGCACTCAGCAGACTGTTCGGGTGCTGGAGCAGCTTGCTCAGGAATAGGCTGATTATTTTCTTGGTTTTCCTCCTCATCATCAACGAATGTATCTTTGATCATATGTACTGTTTAAATAATTTCTTTTACTTTTTTCATGAGCCCCCAATTCTTATAGTAATCCATCCGTTGTGGCCCGAGCATCAGGAGCAGGGATTCATTATTTTTACCAAACCGGAGCGCAAACACACTGAGTAAGTGGCCAAACGGATGTTTCGTGCCCACAAAACAATGCAGATCCGTAACGCTGGGGAAAAAACCTTCCAGGGCTTCTTCGCAACGGTCAAACACTGCTGACAAATCCGCTACCACATTCATTTCTGCAAAATCTGGTTTTTGGAACAAATTACTAAGGCCGGTGTAGTAGACTTTATCGGGCGAAAAAGCAATTAAAACTGTTTGATCAGCCACCTCCACCAAAGCCTTCGCCAGGTTCTTGCGTGCTTGCTCATAGTCGCTGAGCGTACCAAGCGCCATCTCTAATTTCTTTTCAACCGCTTTGGTGGCTTTGGCTGCCGCAAGATCTAACTTTTCAATATAGTAGCAGTACCCCTGTTCGGTCGGTATACGCCCCGCCGACGTATGGGGGTGGGTCAGAAAGCCAGCTTCTTCGAGCGCCCGGAGCTCGTTACGCACCGTTGCTTCACTCCAATCCAAGTTACCCTTGTCTACCAAAAATTTCGACCCCACCGGTTCGGCGGTCGCGACATAGTGCTCAATCACAAGCGTGAGGAGTTTTTCCTGGCGTTCGTCCATAAATATTATCACTCGTATATACCGAGTGATAATATACCCCCTCCCCCAAAAGCCGTCAAGAAAAAGTTATACACATAAAAACACTCCTTTTTGGGGAGTGCTTTTAAAGTGATCAAAGAGGCACTTATTAAGCTGAATTATTCAGTTCAATAAGTGCAGGCCCCCTCGATCGTTGATGCGGGGCTGAGGACACGACGCTCATATGTGGGCGCTGCGAAGCGCGGACTAGACGAGCTCGAGGTCGACCCAGTCAGCGGTCGGCTGCGGGGTGATGAAGTTCTGGAGCAGCAGGCGCCCGAAGCTCTTCAGGGCGATGCTGCCGAAGATGTTGTCGGGGCCGTCGCCGATGGCCGTGTCGGGGCCGCGGAGGTCCCGCTGCAACGCCTTGCGCAGCTTGGCGATGAGGCCGGGCACGCTCTGGACGAGCCGGTAGACGAGCGTGTTGTAGAGCCGGTGGTTCTGGTGGAGCCAGGAATCGGCCTCCCCCTCGGACACGCAGCTGCACACCCCGTCGATGTCGATGCCGAGCTGGGTCAGACCGCAGAGGATGGCGGTTGGGCCCTTGTGTTTGAACCCCAAGTAGAACTCCTCCAGCCACTGGCGCATGTTGGCGGGGACGTTCCTCTCCTCGAGGATCGCCGTAACGCGGTCGTAGTTCATGTTTCCATGTCCTCCAATTGACGAGTTATTTTGATACTGCTCAAGAGCAACCCCGAAATCACTCGTCAAAACAAAGGAATAGAACAAAACATAGTAGTACAAAAATCGACTTTTGTCAATAGTAAGAAAGGGCTAAAATGAGCGAAAAAATAAAAAACCCGCTTGAATGGCGGGTCTTTTTCAAAATATTTCTAGTGGATTTGGCTAATTTCACTCAAAAGGACATTTTCTACGTATATTCCACGGGCATAGAAAATGCGCTCCAATTCATTCTTAAGCTCAGTTTCAACCTGGTCACGTTTGGGGCCGATAATATCCTGGAAATCAAAGCGACTAAATACCATGCGGATACGACTGCGGATGCTGGGGCGGACGATCTTGGCCACAAAGTCTTCGCCAACGGTCTGCCAAATTGAGGGGATCTGGTGAACATCAAGCCGTAGTAAAATCGTTCCTTCGGTACCAACCTTCTTACCATCCTGCGTTACCGCGGCAGTTGGAATGTCCCCCATCGCCCGCTCGTTCTCGGGGTTAAACTGACGCGAAATACTGTATTCCAAAGTTTGGGTATTAAACAACTTTGCTTTCTGCCAAAACGGAATCTTGAGATGGAGCCCTGGCGTCAAAACTTTTTTCAAAACGCCGCGGCCAAGGTCGTACACGCAAGCGACGTAACCGGGCGGAACATAAATAAACAAGCCCTTAAGTACGTCTTCGACGACGAACGAATACATCAGCTTGTCGAGTGAATCACCAGCCATAGAAGTCATTAAAACATTAAAGCATTAAAGCACGAGAACAGCGACCTGCCGCACTTGTTTTAATGTTTTAATGTTTTTATGTTTTAATGATGAGCGTCTTGCCCGGGCGTTTTGGCTTTCTTAGGGGCAAAAAGCATTTTACCAAGCACCTTGACAATATCAGAAAAAATGAGTGTTGTCAAAATAAACAACGCTTTAACCATCGGCAAGAACCAGAGGAAAAAAAAGATAAACGTTGGGAATAAAATCAAATAAATCGCATCCGAACTTTCTGTCTTCCCTTTCTTCAGACGACTTTCGAGCAAAATCGATACAAAGACATACGCGGCCACAATCCCACTCCACACATAGTCGTATTTCGCTCCGATATTAAAACCATAAAATTTGGTATTAATAACCCCTGGATACTCAACAAATGAATAGAGTATTTTAATTACCTTATCACCGCTGATACCGTGGACAAAAACTTCATAGAGCAACAAAAAAACCACTACCTGCACCATCAAGACAACAACGCGTGCCCATGGCGAAACATAATTCTTACGGAGCAACTTGCGCACCTCGTCTTTATGCGCCACCGAATCATTTTTATATACTGCTTTCAACTTAGTAATATCCTCATTGATCTTTTGTTGTTTCGTGCTGTTGTGCTCAGAAATAATACTCAGCGGCAATAATGCCAAGCGTAAAAAGAGTGTCAGCCAAATCACCGCCCAACCTAAATTTTGGTTAGCGACATGCGTGTACGTCCAAAATAAAGCGTTGAATACCGGTTGGTAAAAAAACGTAAACAAAAATCCTGAGAGCATACCTACTGGTTAAGTACCCGTAGTTTAACAGCTTTAGCTAAAACAAGCAAAGCTTCAAAATGATTTTTTAAACTGAGCTTAAGTGCGCAGACCAACGAACAGGGGGTCATAGTTTCAACCGGCCCACAGCTGGCGCAACAAATAAAATGACGGTGGCATCGGAGGTTACCACAATTAAGATAACGCTCACTTGGATTACTGCATTTCTCGCACCGACCGATAATTTCATGCTCGCCAAACGCCATCGTCACACGCCCGTCAAAAACATACAGGCTACCTTTAAAATCCTGGCCAGGATATTTTTCCATATAACTCACAATTCCATTGTGAAGCTGGTAAACGTCTTTAAATCCATGTTTTAGCAAAAACCCTGACGCTTTTTCGCAGCGCACTCCCCCGGTGCAGACCGTGACGATAGTCTTATTTTTCAAATGCTTAAGTATGAGCAGTGTCTTTGGTAGATCCCGGAAATTTTCTAAGGGCGGCAGAATTGAACCGGCAAAATGACCCGATCGGTGTTCATAATCATTGCGCATGTCCACGATATAAAACTCTTTCTGGAATTTAATCCACTCGTGAAGGGCTTCAGGCGACAGGTATTTACCCGTTATCTCATTAGGATTAAGATCGTCGGCCTTCAAATGCCCACTCACAATCTCCGAGCGAACTTTAACCGATAATTTAGGAAATGCACTTCCCGTCCCCTGACTTCGTTTAAAATTCATGTCGGCAAACCGCTTATCTAGGCAAAGCTCCCTAACATACTGTTCAGTATTTTCAAAAGAGCCTTCAACAGTGCCGTTTATCCCCTCTTTGGCAATAATAATACGACCCGTAAAGCCAAGCCGCTTGCAAAGCTCAAATTGCGCTAAGCGTAGCGATTCCGGATCATCGATGGTGACGTATTTATAATATAGGAGAATTTGATGCATATTTACAAGAATATCCTAGCTTATTTTGCTAAAAATGGCAACTTTTATTCAAAAACGAATTTATGGTATACTTCAGCTATCAAATAGTAGACAAGAGAGTCAAAACGTGGTATAGTGTATCGTTATTTTGTTATGGAAACAAGCCTTGCGGTCATACAACTAGTCAAAAAAAGCTACCATGCTTTTATTGAATTACTGCAATCACTGCGAGAAGTAAAGCGTGAAGAGCAGGAACTCGTGGCAGGCGCTCTCAAAGAAGCCGAAATAAAAAAAATTACCATCCTTAAATCTAGAATAGCTAAGCTATAACCATATGCACCCAGAAACACACTCCAACAATCGTGACCGCGAAGCACGTGCGCACAAGCGAGTTGAGACAGGGTCATTTTGGAAAGGTTTACTCGATAAAATCCCTGGCATTGAAAGATTTAAAACCAAGGTTGAAACAGGCACTCCAAAAGAACAAGATGTTGCCGGACAACAAATAAACAGACTTATTCTAAACCAGGGTAAAACTGCTGGCGAAGGATTAAAAAAACACCTCCAGGACGCAGCTACAAAGACTGTGCACGACGAGCCGATGGTTGACCGGGCCAAACTTGAAGCTGGCACAGCAGCACTCGTACACAAAACTGAAACAGCTGTAGCTACCTTTATACAAGCTGAGGATGCGGCACTTAAAGAGTTTGGGAGCGAGGTTCAAGAAGTGCCCACACGTCCCCCAGAACAAGCACCAACTCGATACCGGCAACCCGCCGACACCTTAGAAAACGGAAGCGTTGATGCAGAAAACGCACTCTATGAAGAAGAGCAGCGTTTTAAAGATCCCGCCGTTTATTTGAAAAACCAACTTAAAAGGATCCAGGTGGGAATCGATGCGTTCCAGTGGCAAAAACAGAGTGTCCTCGAACAAAAAAGAGTATCTAAGGGAGACAAACATTACCTCGCAAAACTTACCGAACAAGAGGAAGCGTCATTGACCACCGAAGTTGCCCTCGAAGAAGAAAAAAGATCGATTACCGAAACACTAAACGACTATACTAAAGGCAAATTTACTAAGGCGCAAGAATTTTTTGCAGAGCGACTCAAACAACTCGAACAATCAAAAAATCTGGATAGCGAACAACGCCAAACCCAAGAAGCCCTGAAAGGTTTCCTTGCCGAAATGCAGAACGTCAAACGGGCAAGGCGTAAAATCAATGAGCAAAAAATTCGTGCTGCGATCGAAGCACCGGAAATGGTAGTAAAAGAAATAACCGGCTTACAGCGCGAATTTAACGCCGAGGTAGCTGCTGGATATTTTCCTGAATTTGAAGGCATAGCTCCCGACACCATCACCACAGAGCAATTACAGAACATCCGCAATCAAGTTGGCCTTGAAGTCATGGCCGCCCGCGAAAACATTAAAAACACTAAAGATGTTGAAGGACATCGGGCACACAGCGTTGCTAAAAAAAAGCTGGAAAGCATCGACCTCCTGATCGACCTAAAGAAAAAAATCATCAAATGCTCAGACAAACTTTCCATAGTGGATACCAACCAAGTCGCTGCTTAAAAGCACGCCGCAAAAAACACCGCTCCTCAAGCGGTGTTTTTTTAATCAACAAAGACGATTATACTCAACATATATTACTTACCTGATACAACAGAAGAAAAAATGAGGTAAAAAAATAATCCTGGCATTACCAGGATTATTTTTTCCTCCCGCTCCCTTAACTGCCATTAAATGAGTAGCAACTGAGGGAGTAGAGCGTGAGGAAGTAAACGTGTGTCGTCTCAGTAGACAACAGGAAACTTCGAGCGTGAACGGCGGTGCTTCTTTTTTTTCACCTTTTTTTTACGCTTCTCAAAACTCGGACGCTTCGACAGTTCACGAGCCGGAGCTGTTTCAAAGGCCGGGGGTGTCCAGATCTGTAGATCGGGTGGGGGTTGAGGCGGGGGCAGAGCTACCGGTGTAGCAACCGGTACAACCCGAGGCGCGGGAATACGATCGCTCCACAGACCAAACGCCATTGCCACAACAACACTCCCCACAAAACCAAAGGCAAGCCCGAGCCACCAGGGCGTTTTGTGTGCCGCTTGGCGCAAAGCTGTTACACCTACAGTGAGAGCATTCGGGGTAATGGTGGGCGGCGAAGGCGACACTGGCACTGCACTGTAAAGAGCTACCGATGGCGGAGGCTCCAAAGTGGTAACACGATTTTCGTCAACCGTGTCATCGTCGCGTAGCGGCGTGCGGCTACTCACGCCTTGGGATAGCGAAATGTATTGGCGGGTCTTGTCATCCGGCGTGCTCATTACATTCTCCCGTATGCGGGTTAAAAACCTGCCTAGTAGGACTACCCTATTTTTGACTATCTGTCAATCTCAACAGCCAAATAAAATCTACACAAAGAGTTATTATTTAGTAAAAAAACATCATACCGCCCGAGCCACTACACCAATCAATAAAATTCCCAAGAAATTAAATATGAAGGAGACGGGCACAAACCAGGAAACTTTCATCTTGGTAAAACCCATAAGGCTCACACCCAGCTCATCGGGAAACGGAGAAGCAATGATCATACCACCCAAAAGAAAAGTAAGCCAGCGGAACATCCGCATTTTAAAGAGGGCTTTCAATCGTTTGGGCATACCACGATGCCGGACAAGTTCAAATAGGTGCCCGCTCAAACGGTCGCGGATAAAATAAAAAATAATCAAATCCCCTACCACTGCACCGAGTGCGCCAAAAAAGGCAGTTGCCCAGGGCGAATTGACTTGGGCAATTTCACCCAAAGTCACGATTGCCGGGGCAGTTGTAAAAATCGAAGTAAAGAATATTCCTGTAAAAAAACTACCAATCCACTCCAGCTCTTTCGTAGAGGTCAGTACGCGTACCAATATATCGGTTTTTACCAAAAAAACAGAAACACCGATACTGAGCGCAACGATTGCTAAATCGTGAAAAATAAGCGATGCTTTTGAAGTACGTCGTCTCATGAAAAAAATTACGTTTACAAAGAATACTGTAAACGTAGTATACCATACTTTCTGTATCAAAAAACCGGCTTTCCAAAGCCGGTTTTTTGTTTAAGAACTATTTCTTTGGTTCGTCTGCTTTTGGGGTGGGTGGAGTCGTTGTGGCTGTTTTCTTTTCGTCAGTAGTATCGGTCATACATTTTTTCGTTGTCCGTATAGCTACCGAGCATTGTGCAAATACCGGGCAGATCTACAGCTGAATAAACTCCTACAAGGTAGCGTGCGCCCTAAAGCAAAACGTGTCAAGGTACTTACAAATGTTTAGAAACGGTTCCATTAGTTAGTGCTGGCGACCGACGGAACGAAACAGGCAAAAAACCAAAAATAATCCGGTACATAAGCGTCAGAAGCAGCCAGTACACAGAGTGTTTTAAATCAATATAGCCCCGAAAATTCAAGAAACCATCCGAATAATCCCAGAGCCGTTTTCCAAAAAAATTTTCTATAATCACGCCACCGAGCAGCTCCAGCAGTACGCATAAAACTCCCCCCAAAATAACCTGTACTGCAAAATAGGTTTTCCAATTCCTAAAAATGAAATACAGGCCCAGGCTGGCCGTAGCATATGCAATCGAAAAAAAAGGTATAACTGTAGCAGTCGCAAACCGCTGAACTTCCAACGAACGGTACCCCGTATCAATTACCCAACCCAAAAATCCACTAACAATAAAAACAATACAATATAGCATACCAGGAGCCGCCAAGCCTTACTTTATAATTACCACCTTATATACTTCACTACTCTTACTACACTCGTTCGACGTGCTTTTTGAAATTATCTAAAATCGCCTGCCAACCTGCCCGCTGCATTTCTTCGGAATTTTCGTTTTCTGGATCAAATGACTCAACCACCAGAACACCTTCAGGCACAGTCTCAAAGACAATCTTCGCCTGGCGACCGCCAAAAATATATTCAATCAATTTACCTTCTACAACGTTTGTATACTCACCGGCCATATCAAACGCAGCGCTTTTATCTTTGGCTGCCATCGCATACGTAAACTTTCCTCCGACCCGCAGATCATTTTCAGCCGTCGGCGCTTCCCAATCATCTGACGCAAAGTTCCATTTGGTAATATGTTCCGGTTTGGTCCAACATTCCCACACCTTTTCAATGGGGGCGTTAACGACAGTTTTGACAGTAATCATATTTTTTAAACAGATATATAATTTTATTTCTCAGCAATTTCTTTCAATTTTTCGAGGGCTTTTGGCCACATGCCCTCAAACATTTCTTTCATTTCAACGGAACTTTCATCCACGTCTAAATCAACATTTACCGTAGTGACCCCCTCAGCTTCAGTAAACGTATAATTCTCATGCGCTCCAGCCCAGGCTTGCACGCGTTCGCTCGTCGTATCCTCTACTCCTGCCACCACTTCACCCAGGTGTTCAATCGAAACAAAATCATACGGCCTGTTTTCAACAATCCGACTCACCATACCACCGGTTGTCCCGTCATCATTTTGCGCTAAAAACAAAATTTTACTGCCACGGCTCCAGTCGCCTTCATAATATGAACCCTTATGGAATGCTTCGGTCCATTCCCGGTATGTAGCGTCTTCGAGCATCGTATTCCAGACTTTTTCTTTTGGAGCGTTGATTGCGGTTGTGAAGTGGAGTTTTTGCATATGGCTATAGTTACAATAATAAAATTTCAATTATTTATCGGCAACCTCTAACCCCGGAGACTTCGCTGCGATTTTAAGCACCTTCTCCAAAACCTTTAAATTCAAATCTTCAATTTTTTTAAACCGAATACAGCTCTTACCCACGCTTACCTTACCGAGTTCGGCTTTATACTTTTCGGCAACATATCCCCTATCATCTACCGCACAGACATACAAGCTAATATAATTCTTTTGACTCGCCAGCGCAATAACTGGCCAATCAATTATTTCTTTCTTGTAATTTTTATATTTAAACGTACCATACCCAAGCATGTTGAATGCAAATAAATGTTTCAATTTCGGCACAGTCTTTTTAATCAACGCATCAAGAAAAAGAATGGATTTGCGCCGTTCGGGCTCGAGCATGTCGATATATTCTTTAATTGAGGTCGCTTTGACGGGTTTGAACATGTTCATAATTAACGGAAAATACTTTGGGCGGTAACGGAACGCCCCGCCACACAAGAAGAAAGCTGCGAGAGCAGCAGGTTTATACAGATCGATTGCCCAGAGAGGACTACCGACGACGTACATACCACCTCCGCATTGCATGGCACTGAGCTTGACACCCAGGAATCGTAGTGGCCAGTTGAGCGCCTTAGGTGATATACCAGGGGCGCTAATACCACTGCTACAACGCCCAATGGGGTCATCAGACTCTGTGTAGAGCCAACAATCAAAGTAACCAGCGCTGTTAGACAGCGTCTCAGTGTGCGCCTCCTTACATATTTTATACTACCAGGCAAAAACAGTTAGCACAAGAAAAACCAATTAACTAAAAAATGCCTAATACAAATCCTTCTTTAAAAAAGGAACAAGCGCTCCCACAACCGCTGGAGCATACCAATCAACGTATGTTATAGCATTATTGGTCAAAGGGCCAATAGTTCCCGTACTCATTTTTGTACCCGAGGTTGCTAATACTCTATCCGTTGCATGGCTTTGTTCCAAACCTTCATGGACCATTAGATGACGTATAGCGGGTGGAAGGGCAAAAGCAAAGGTTCTGCCATAGCCATGTTCTTTGTTTTTTGCTTCAACTACTACCCAGCCAAAATTATACATGTCTCCGTACATTTCTTCCGCCCCACCTTCAAGCCCGACATAATAATCGGCTTCCGGTGAAAGTTCCCGTGCATGCCGGACTCTACCAAGCGCACCGGTACGTATTTCGTCATCAGACATAGGCTGATCGCTAACACCAGAACTAGCAGCCACACATTCAAATACAAAATCGGTTTCAGGAAATAAACTTTTAAATCCCCGTTTCACCGCTTCTTCTTTCACCGGACTTTTTGAGGCGATAATAACTTTCATAACAATGTAAGCAAGGTACTATATAGAAACTCGTTTGTCGAACAAGAGGAAAGATGTTTTTTTATATAGAACTACTCCGCACGAGACATATCATTTTTATGGGCAACAGCATATTCATATGAGGTACGTATCACCTCTTCGAGCACCGCCATATTTATATCGTTCAAACGTTTAATATAAACGCACACTTTTCCGGTGGTATGTGGACCCAACTTACTAAGCAATTTTGCGTACTTACTCGTACCGCCAACTAGATAGATAGTTAAATTTGATGCCCGAGGAGAAAACCCCGCCATCACCATATCGCCCTCACGACCACTTTCGTATTTGTAGTGATATTTGTCAAAGCCAATAATACTCGGCCCCCACATAACCGCAGGTTTGCCGGTAACTTTTTTCATCAGACGAACAAGCTGCTCACCATCTTTTCTTTGTTGTTCATTTTTTATACTAGCCAAAAAATCTTTTACCAGCACCTTGGTAGGCTGGGTTTTATTTTGGGATGCATGAGACATAGCATTAACTCTATTATTTTTTAAACCCGAAACCTTGGCTTTGGATTCATTTTTCTTGACGCGCAGCCCGATCAATTTCGTAATTAAAGCGGCGGGAATTTTTTCGTCCAGCGCAAACTGGATTGTTGCCTTACCGGTAACCGTTAGTTTCTTTTTGAATTCCGGTGGAATGGGTGGCATAGCAAACAAACTCAAATGATCCTTGAAATACCCAAAATACGCCAATCTTCCTTTATAAACATACGACGGCATGCCATAGCCAATCTTTTCTATGGCTTTTGGGGCAGCTTTGAGTATTGCCCGGCGAATTTCCTTGAGCTTGGACCGCAAGGCTGGAGGCGCTCCGGCGACGTAGCTATCAACACTGGTGGCTTTTTGCATAAAATTGAGTGGTAAACAATTTTACCTAAAAACAAGCTATTACAGAAATCTCTTTTTACTACACCCTAATGTCTAAAACACTTTACCTCATGGTCGTTCACCATACCCACCGCCTGCATAAACGCATACATAATCGTCGAGCCCACAAACTTAAAACCACGTTTCAACAAATCCTTGCTCAGCGCATCCGATTCTTTAGTCTTAGTTGGAATATCCTTGATTGATTGTACTTTATTTTTAATCGGCTTACCACCCACGAATTGCCAAATATATTTGTCGAACGAACCAAATTCTTTCTGAACTTCCAAAAACTTTTGGGCATTCGTTATCGTGGCAGCAATTTTAAGCCGATTCCGAATAATCCCGGGGTTAGCCAGGAGTCGCTGCACATCTTTGGCGCCGTACCGCGCAATTTTCTTGGCATCAAAACCATGCAATGCTGTATGATAATTTTCGCGTTTATTCAAGACCGTATTCCAGCTGAGCCCCGCCTGCGCTCCTTCAAGAATCAGGAATTCAAAAAGTACCTGGTCGTCGTGAACAGGTACTCCCCACTCTGTATCGTGATAGGCCTGCATGAGGGTGCTGGCCGTAGCGGCCCAGGTACAACGAATTATCTTATTTTCCTGAATCATGCGGAAAAGTTACTGCGAAAAAAAGATTTTTTCTTGTTCAACAGCAAAATCATGAGATATTTTACCTAAAAAACCATTACTTTGCGCCCAGGCTTCTAAGACTTCGTGAAACAATTTCTTCTCCATTTCTTCACGAGCTAATGTTTCTAACAAGTAAACATCGACACCTTCTATTTCCGTTGAAGCGGAAAACCACACGTCGCCATTTTCATTTTTTTGTTCAAGACTAAAAAATAAGAGTAAAAAATTTTTGCCATCGAATTCGAATTTTTCATACTCCTCAAATTGTAGTCCGGAAATAACTGACCAGAGTTCGTCAAGCTTTTCGTGCTTTATTTCGGGACCAGGTTGAAAGTTTTCTCGATTTTCCATACTACCCACAATCAATTTGCAAAAAACTTATTTCTCGTCTTTCACAATCTGCCCGTCTTTGAGGGTAACCACGCGTTTGGCGCGGCGGGCATATTCTTCTTCATGCGTGATCATGATAATCGTCTGCCCTTCGCTATTCAGGTCAAGAAACGACTGCATCACGAGGGCGGAATTGGCCGAGTCGAGGTTAGCCGTTGGCTCGTCGGCAAACAAAATATGCGGATGATGTGCGATCGCGCGCGCAATCGACACGCGCTGCTGCTGACCACCGGATAACTGACTCGGTACATTACGCATTTTGTCGGCGAGTCCGATGCGGTCGAGTGCAGCCCGCGCTTTTTGCCCGGCTACCGCTTTGGTTGCACCCTGCATCAGCATCGGGAGCATTACATTTTCTAGCGCATTCAGTTCGGGCAACAGCGCATAATCCTGGAACACGTACCCCAATTTTTCGAGGCGGAGCTTGGTCTTCTGACGCTGTGACATTTCACTTGTCTTAATGGTATCGATAATAACATCCCCCGAGGTCGGTTCGTCGAGGAGCGACAACTGATACAGAAGCGTCGACTTGCCCGCACCCGACGGCCCGATGATGGCTACAAATTCCTGGTCGAGAATATCAATACTCACGCTCTTGAGTACCGTGAGCGCGATATCACCCTGACCATACGTTTTAACAATATTTTTTCCGGCAATCATATATTAACGACCCAAGATTGAATCAAGGGTATTTTTACGCACAATAATAGTAGCGGGAATATACCCAGCAATAATCGTGACTATGAGCAAAATAGCCACGCGGGTAAACGCACCTTCCGGAGTCGCCGCCAAAATACCATCGGAAAATGGAAAATTAATAGGGTTGGCATCAAAATACGGCTTAAGGAGGCCAAACGTGAGCGCAAGACCAATCCCTGACCCGGCGAGACCATAGAACAGCGCTTGAATCAGATACGACGCCTGAACCGCCCACGGGCTAATGCCAATACCCTTCATAATCCCGATAAACTTACGCTTGGTAACGGCGTTAATATAGATAACGATAAACACAGTAATCGACGCCACGACAAGCGCGAACGACGACAGGGCATTACCTAAAATAGACATGGTAGTTTCGATATCGCGCAAAAACGACGGAATCGCTTCGTCAGCAGTCTGAATTTGGGCTGCATAGCCGTCCATAAAATTCTTAGTCTCTTCGAGAAGCGCCATATCCTGCCCAGGCTTAGTCCTGATAGCGATTTCCTGAAGCTGCTCTTTATTCACCGGGAGCAATCGTTTTAATTCCTGGTCGTTCACGAACATGCGCGTTGATATTTCATCAACCTTACTTTTAACGATCCCTTTAACAAAAAAATCCTTACTCACCGGTTCGCCATCGGGGTTCGGAATTGTGAGGCGTACCCGGTCGCCCACGTCCACATCACGCAATAAATCGAGCCCAGGAATATTAGCATCGGCAAACGAAGAATATTTCTTAATTAGATTAGCGCCAATCAAAATAGAACCTTCATCCGTCGCATCAAACATCTGGCCCTTAATAATAAACCGCGAAAATTGCGTCAAATCCTCTTCGCGCGCCGGATCAAGCCCTGTTACCCGCGTACTGATCTGATTAGCCCGCTCTTTTTTGGGTGTTGATTGACTAAGTGTTCCACGCACCGTTGCACCAGCTCCGTACCGCGGTGAGAAAGCCTCCACATTACTGTTGTTATTTAAAAAGCCAATCAATCCTGGGGAATTTTCGATATAACTCCGTCCCGGGGCCGCTGTAATAATAATATCTGCAGCATAACTCTCACGAAACTGCTTGAACGAACCGCTGATTAACCCCACCAAAAGCCCCGACACAACTACCAAATTCAAAAAAGTCAGGGTCATGATAAAGATAATCAGGGCGCTCGTCCCCTTACCCACCCTATGGATCTGCCGAAACGCCAAAAACCACCCCACGCGCAGGGACTGGATAAACTCATTCTTGAGAGTGATGATGGTTTGCATGCAGGTCTAGTATCGTGTAAATAAATTCATCAAAAACTTATTACCCCCACATCTGTTTGTCAAGCTTATCTTGAAAATATGCGTTCGATTCATAGATGCATGCCCCCCATTTTTTATGTAGAAATTTTAAACAACGACCGGCTCATCCTTTTTAATAACATCACCATCTTCTACATCAAGCTTTCGAGTAATCTCGCTTAAAAAGAATCTTTGAGCTACCAAAACGAGCGTGAACGCAAAAACACCAAACAAAATATCCAACGAACTTGAGTCCGGTTTAAATAACTTACGCGCTATTACAAAACCAAGTAATTCGGGTATAGCTCGCAGATTATGGGCAGTGAGCAGTCTGGCCAATTCAAGGCCGATAACGATGAGCAAGATCCGATTAATAAGTTCGTAAAATGTTTCAGAAAGCGCCCAGTCTAAACCAGAAAGATAGATCGCACTTTCGTACCCATACACCACGGAACCTGCAATAACTAAAAACGAGAGGCTAAGCTCTAAGACTCTAAGAACAAATTTATTTTTCTTCAAAAAGGCGCTACTGACCATATTGTATTCCTGAATTAATCATCTGTTAGTAAACCGCCCTGTACTTCAGAGATGCCAGTACGCTTAGGCGGGATCAAGGCTAGGCAACCCTATTTTCGTCAGTATAAAAGATTTTTGACCGATTGTCGAGAGATAGCATTTTATTTCCTTAAAATTTACACAAAACCTTACAGGGTTTACTTTTGGCCAAAAACTACCAAATACCCTTGACAAAGTCTCAATTTTGTACTAGAACTGGTACTTGCCTGCCCCGCGTTGGGGTAATGCAAACCAAGGAGTCCCTCATGAAGAGAACGCTCATTGCCCTGTTCACCGCCGCCGCGCTGCTGGCCGCCTGCCAGTCAGAGCCGAGCGGCCCGCCCGACCCGTCCCCGGACCTCGCGCTGCCGGACCCCGGCACGGTCACCGTGTCGGTGGATGTGGACACCCCCATCCTCGGCACCTACCTGATGGGCAGCACCTCGAACAAGGTGGCGACCTACAAGTTCTGCGTCAGCGGCGCCCCCGAGCCGGCCACCATCCCGGTGATCATCCCGGGCGTCTTCTACACGAACCGGAGCGCCCTCAAGGTCTACACCAACGCCAAGACCACCGACAACAACGACGGCATCACCCCCTACGGAACCCAGGGCCAGTTCCTGGAGACCGTCGAGGGAAAGGGAGTCCCGGGCTACGCGTTCCACGTCGTGAAGGGCAGCACCCTCAAGATCCCGAACGACACCTGCAAGTCCATCGACCTGCGCGTCGACCTCCTGAGCTTCGAGGAGAGCGGCGTCCTGACCACGGGCCAGGAGATCACCCCTGTGCTGCTCCAGAGCTACAGCAACATCCCCGGCGACAACGCCCCCACGGTCATCGCCCTCTCGTCCACGACGCGCCGCCCCATGAAGGTGGTCATCCTGGACAGCGGGTTCGGAGGCCCGTACCGGGGCGCCTACGCGGCCAAGAGCATCGCCTACCGCGCCACTGTCGGCATCAACTGGTCCGCCGATACGCCGACCGGCGCCTCCACCGCGGCTGCGGATCAGCTCATCGGCAAGTTCGTCGTCTTCAACACCCTGACGCCCGCGCGCTACAGCACCCCGATCAACAACATCACGATCGACCTGAAGTCGCAGGCGATCACCACGCAGCCGCGCGTCCTCAACATCTTCAAGGACTCGCAGGGCGGCGCGCCGATCGCCACGTACACCTTCCCCGCCGGAGCACTCCTGAACGGCCCCATCCTGCTCAACCTGACGGGCGTGGTGAACGCCTCGGGGTCGGCGAGGACGCTCTTCGCGACCCTCGACACCACCGACATGTCGATCGGCAAGCGGCTCGCCGTCCGCATCGTCAGCGTCGGCTGGAGCGACGGCGTGACCGCCAACATCACGCTGAACGCCGACCTCCCCCTCGCCTACAAGGACTTCATCTACTAGCAGGGTCTTCGTACCCTAACTAACCTCTCTCTGTCCCCGCTCGCATCTGCGCGCGGGGACATTCTAATTTTAGAGCAAAAATGTAAACAAAAAACCAGGTAGCACACCTGGTTTTCAAACTTATTTTTCCAACGTATTTAGAAGTTTTACCGTCGTATTCCAACTGCGAATAGTCATAGATTTGTAAGCGGATGTTCCAACAATCTTACCGAGCCGGCTTTTAGTACGCAGTGAGCTGAGGCGTTGCGAATAAATTACCCCTTTACCTGGCCAAATAGTATCGACCCCCTCTTTCGGACTGAAGACAGACATTGCCTTGGCTACCGTAATACCTATCAAGAAAATCACATCACAATGGTACTTCGTTGGCTGTTCGCCAAAACCTTTAGGTTTATTCGCGACAACACCTTTAAACTGAGCACGTGGCAGCGCCAAAACTTTGATAAGTTCGCTGTCGAGTTTAAAATGCTCTGGCAAGGCTTTTTCGATCTTGGCTTGTACAGCAGCCGCAGTTTTATCTGATTTTATAATCGCGTTACCACTGGCAATATAGGTTACGACATCGAAAAAACCAAGTCCTTCTAGGCATTTTTTCAAAACTGACATTGCCATCTTATTTTTACCACCAACATTGATACCACGGATAAGGAGTATATACGTTTTCATACTTGGGAATCATTTAGCGACTCTTGCCATCGTACGCACGCAGTGAAAGATTAGCAATATCTACTCCCTCCAAACACCGCACATTCAGGGCGACAGTCGGCACACCTTCTTTGCCTGTTCCACGCCCAAAGGACTGTACTCCGCAGTGTTTGCAAAATAGATGATGGATTATTTTTTGGTTGAATAGATATTCGGTTAGGGATTCTTCACCAGAAAGCAAAATAAATTGTTCAGCGGGGATAAATACCAACAAGAGCCCCTTCATAACACAGTGTGAACAATTACAGGTAATAACAGACGAAAGGTCAGCCTCAGCTTCGTAACGTACCGCTCCACAATGGCAGCTGCCAGTATATTTTTGCATAGTCTCAAGGCTTACTAATTAATTCAACAAGTACTGATACTTGTATACCAGATTATTTCTCAGCTGCCTGTTCATTAAGCACAGGTACTGCAAGATAATTTTCGGAAAGCTTACGATATGATCGCGACGTGAACGCTAGAAGCGTAACAACCAGTCCAATAAACCCGGTAATCGTAAACACGAGCGCAATACCACGCGCTGACCCAACCCCAAACCAACCGCCAATAAGATCAACGCCGCGGCCCGTAGTCATAAACGGTATAAAGATAAACTGGGTCAATGGGCCAATGAGAAAAGCAGTCAGCGGCGAAGCGGCCTGTTCAATACTTTGGGCAAAACCAAATACCCGACCCTGGCGTTCAAGCGGCACCACTTTCTGCAGCGTAGTATGCTCCGCTGCCTCGGCATAGGGCCCGATGAGCATCCAAATAAACATACCCACAGCCAAGAGTACGATCGATGGCTGAATGGTGAAAAAACAACAAACGGTCCAGGCAATCGTATTCACGACGAGAAGCGTGTGCAATGGATTTTTGCCAAGTCCAGTCTTTGAAATCAAAATACCACTTAAGATAAAGGCCGTGCTTATAAACCCAAACATCAGCCCCCAGGTTTGCACCGAAACAAATGACAGTCCGTACGCATCCATGAGCGCCATGAAGACGCCGCCTAAAAAATTATTAAACGTAGCAAACAGAATAAGGGCGATCAAACCCTGAATTCCACGTACCATATGGATCGTTCCTTTTAAATCAATCCGCTTAGGTTTTGTAGGATCAATACCCGGCGCCACCTGATCGGCCGGAATAGACAAAAAATGTAAGTGTACAAACGCGAGCGCAGTTACAATAAGCCCAAAAATAAGCGCATAGAACATTCCGCCCCACGCGACCAAAAATCCACTGATAACCGAAGTGGTCATGAACCCGATACCCGTAGTCATACCTACCAGACCATTTGCCTTATCGCGCCGGTCTTCGGGGATAAGGATAGTTACCAAAACAGGCAACGCCAACGTACGCAGGTTACCAACAATGACACCAGTGAGAACGCAGACCACAAAAATCCAGAGTTCCGCTCCAGCAATGTTGGCGAGCCGCTCTACACCTACCACCTGATGCCAGGCGAGCGCAACACCATAGAACGCAAAAGAAATCGCGCTCGAAGAGAGCATGACGCTTTTTTTACGATGATGGTCAACCAGGCTTCCAAACCATATCCCGGAAAGCGCGGTCGTTACCAAATACACACCAGCGATCATGCCTGTTGCAAATACGGAGTGAGTTTTGAGATATACCCAAAAAGTGAGGGCAAACCAAATAGTAAAATTAGTCACCGAAGCGATCAGCGTGTTTCCGAGTAGTTGATAGAATATACTCATATTTAAAATGTTAAAACTCCAAGCGCTCTTTATCCGAGCGCTTGGGCATTCCAATAAAAGATACTTAAGTAGCGGTGTGTATTGGACGAAGTTCGAATGCACCTCGAACAAAGTCCGCAGGATTTTGACGAATGACACTTGCGCCTCGCAGAGGCCGTTCTCATTCGCTCACGACACCCGCACAGTGTTTGTTTCGTATTCGGTCTAACTTCGGGTGAATTACTGGCTTATTTGCTGAACCAAATCGACAGAAACTCCCGCGGGGTCTTTAAGTATGAAGTGTCTTTGCCCCCACTCCTCATCAGTCAGTTCGTAGATAATGGTCGCACCTAACGCCTTTAGTCGCTCGTATTCAGCTTTCGCATCGTCTACTTCAAACGAATAGACTATACCTTCTCCAGCATATGCTTTATGAAGAAACTTTGGTTGGTTGGCTAGATCTGGCTGCATAACAGCAAGTTCGATACCACTCTCATGTCTCATGTGGATATACCAATCCGCCTCAAAGACAATTTCAAAGCTGAAAAACTTTGTATAAAATTCTTTGCATTCACTAAGATTTTTTGTGATTGTTATAGGAAATAGTCTTTTCATAATATTAATTATATCAAATTACTTTTTCGTCTTAATAGCGCTTCTTCATTTCGCTACTGGATATAGCGAATAATCACCCAAATCGCCCTAGGTGCTTTATACTATTTTGATCATCAACCCGATACACGGCATTTGATGTGGGACCTTGAACCGCTTAGGTCGCCCGATACTTTATACTTACTCTTTTTTATCTGAGCCAAGCGAAACACTCGGATCTTCCAATAAAATAGACTCATCGCGGAGAGTTGGAGTTAAGTACCCCACCGTTTCAATCAGTGTAAGGGTTTCCAGGCCAATTGTCGAGGGGCTAATTTGAGGGACTCGGGTCGAATCTGATCAAAAATTTATCAACCAAATCCTAAAAGTTTTATTGACTAGTCAATGAGATATTGTTTTCTGTAAATTCTACGAATGGAAAAACTGTTATCTGTAAGCTGTTTCCAGAATAAATTTTATCAACAGAAAAATAATAGACCATATGGTCACTCGACAATTGCCCTCTAAAATCTGACCCTTGAACTACATTACCACCAACAATTCCAATTTTTACACCAGCTACACGCTGTGAAAATTTAATTGAACCAACTACATCATTGAGTGGGAGATTATTTTTGTCTCCGACTATCAATTGAAGGCCGTTTTTTTCTTGAATTTTTAAAGACTGAAAAAACCGTAAAAATGGCGGAATGCTTTCGATTTCGTTTTCATTAAGAAGCTTTTGCTCAAGCAATTCTGCTTTAGCCGTATTGACTTTAGCACCAGGAGAATCTTGTACCGCGACACTATGAGCACCTGTTTGTTGAATTCCATAATTGGGACCACTGGAAGTTTTTGACGAAAAAAATATCCATCCAATTAATGCTATAAATAGTGTCGTACCAGCCGTAACGATAGTCGCTTTCCCGCTGGAAGTTTTCCAAAAATTCCTCATAGTGTTCGGGTCATCTAATAAAAATCTTCAGTGCTGCGTGTTAGGGTTAAGTAACCCACCGTTTCAATCAGTGTAAGGATTTTTGGGCGAATTGTCGAGGGGTCAATTTGAGGGACTCGGGTCGGGAACATACCGGACATTTTAGGTATGGTTTGGAATGTCTCATTTTCAACTCCCTAAAGACAAAACTTCAAAGACAGTAGCGCAACATCTTTTCCATTATTCTTTCTTATCAAACTACTTAATACCTTTTTTTCTGTTTCCGGTGTCCAATATATTTTAAGTTTTTGCCTCGCTCTTGTTATTGCTGTGTAAAAAATATTGTGGGTAATCATCTCTTCAATTTCATCTGTAATAACAACTTTAACTGAATCGTACTCCAATCCTTGCGCTTTATGGATTGAAACAGCATAAGCTATTTGAAAAGGGACCACCACATTAGACGAAAAATCATCATCGTCTTCGTCAGTGCTTCTATATTTATTAACAATAAAACGTATTATCGAGTGTTCGTCATCGGAGTTGCCTACTAATTGAAGATCGTACCCCTCAGCGTCCAACTGATTTATCACCTTATCAATCTCAATATCAAATTGAATTTTATCATCAAATACTTCAATTTCTACTATTTTTCCTTTTAAGTTATTGAAGATCAAAGGCGAAAATCTCTCTGTTTCATTAAACAAAACAGGGTCGTTTATTTTGTAAGTCTGAACACCCCATTGTACAGGGGTATTTTTATTATTGCATTGCAAAAATCTATTAATATTATTAATTCCATAAAGCCCATCATAATTCAGACATAAAATTATTTCATCGTGTTCAGAGCGTTCAAAAATCGTTTCGTCTAAGGTAATTGAGTAATTATTCTTTGTAATGTGTTCCAAAATATCAATATCAACAACTCTAACCTTGCTCCAGAGTTCCAGCAACTTAGGGTTCTTGGTGCGGTAGGGCTTTGTTAGTTCAAATATTGAAGTTTTTGGAATAAA
Source organism: uncultured Gammaproteobacteria bacterium (assembly GCA_964634875.1). Classification (GTDB taxonomy): domain Bacteria; phylum Patescibacteriota; class Patescibacteriia; order Magasanikbacterales; family GWA2-37-8; genus CAZECR01. The sequence goes on along the minus strand of CAZWKA010000005.1, from coordinate 2,027 downwards.
TGAGCGCGCCAAATTAAACCAATTTCCAAAGAGTATTGATTCTATCTGAAAAACATCGCCGACTAAAACTAGCAGCTTAAATGATGCTTTAGTTAAAACCTGTAGCATGTCAGAATTACTGACCGTACTACATTCATCAATAATTAATAAATCAAATTCGGTGTCACTATTTCTTTTTGATAAGAATTTAGCAATTGTTTTAAAAGTGCAGTTGGCAGATTTTACTTTCCTTTTCAGGTTATCAACTGCTGGATTGGTGTTGGCTAAATAGAGCTTATTATGATCGTTAGAAAAATTTGATACATGATTTATTATGGTTGATTTCCCAGTCCCCGCTGAACCGTAAATTAAGGCCACCCTTGAATTCTCAAACATTTCTTTTAATACTTCCTTTTTTTCTGCACAATCAATGGGGTAAGCTGACGAGTGCAGCCATGCATTAACGGAATTTGAATAATTTTTGATTCCACTTAACGATAGTTCTTTGAGTTTTTTAACAATTTTAAACGTATCTTCTTCATAACCGTTTATATAAATATGGTCCTTGTAAACTTCTAGCCTACGGGGTGTATGAGTATAATATAGAGCGCTATTAAATGATCCGATTAAACTATCAATATCTTTGAAACCAACAATATCTTTTTTAGGTGTATATAGTTGTCCATTTTTTTCTGTATTATTTTTTATAAATCTTGCAAATAGCTCGCATCCTCGGCCGGTTGAATCAATGCAATCAAATAGATCTGAAAGTTTTGGATTGTGCCCTATCAGCGAAGTATTGAATGGCATTTGGTCAAAAGGTATACATCCGTATTCAAGATTTAAATTTGATAATTTATCGCATCCACTGAACTTGCGCTGCAGCTTAATAATTTTATTGTTTAATCTATAGAGCAAGTATCTGATTACATTACCTCCTTGACTATTATTTTTTATTAATTCGCGACTTATATCTAAAACACTAAAAAAATGGGCCACCTTTGTTTCCCGTAGTATTCGTGCTTTTATGTCTCGATAGTAACTTTCCTTAAAACCAATCAGTTCAACTAAATTTATGCTTGTCTTAGTTAAAAATTCCATCAGTCCAAGATACTCATAAGAGCCACTTTCTATCTTTTTGTGATCTCCAAATATATCAGCAAAATTATTAAGTTCACATGGGCGAATTGAAACTTCCCACCCATCAATAATTTGGATCGGCATGTTTTTACCCAAAATTTGTATATTGTCATTCCTAATAGAAAATTTGACGGCATAATTTTGAGATATATCCGTTTTCGTAAATGCAATAATTCTATCGAATTTACTTGCTTTGTCATTGGCCGTCGTAAAAGTTACTTCGTAATAAACTTTATACCCAACGAAAAAAGGCTTTACTTTTTGGATATAGTAACGATCGTCGTAAGAACTTACTGTTCCAAATGTTCCTGGTTGTTTTATTTTTTCAACTATTTTTTCGTAGTACTCCTTAAGATTCGAATCGGTGTTAATAGGAAAAGTATCAATATTGCTAAGGACATCAAGATTATACAAGCTCTTTAGAAGGTCTTTTATTTTAAGCAGATACTCATAATATTTTAACATCAGTCTTTCAGAGTTTTCCTCATCAAGAGTGTAGTGAGAAGCAGTGATCTGCAGGAGATTATGGAATTTGGTTAAAAATTTTAAATTTCCTCTTGAACTAACATAAGCACCTGCTTCTACTATATTTTCGTAGGAAATTTCAATATCTCGTCCTTTGCTATATATTTTTAAAGAAATATATTCAACAAAATTCCTAAGTTGAGATAAAATGTTCTGCGATAAAAGGCCTCTTTCAGAAGCGTCGAACTTATTAATATTACCACAAATGACCTTATCAATATTCAATATTTCGCAGTCAATTTTATTCATATTTCTCTCTAAAAAACATTCTAACATTACGCTCATTTGAAGCTTTTTGCAACGTTGATTGATGAAAAATAACAAAAAAACAACCCCAGCCGTATAGGTAACTCGGGTCTTCCGATACTAAGTATTCAGTGCGG